>NZ_SPKO01000015.1:0-50224 GCF_023127795.1 Pseudomonas sp. W2Jun17
ATCAAGAGCGGCTCGCTTCGCATCGTGGTTACGGTCGGCAGCTACAAAGTTGCGTAGATACCCATGCCGCGATAGCGGTGTTTCAGCCTCTGAATTTTTGACGGGTTCATTGCCATCGAGGTCGAATCGTTGCACCGCCCCTCCCACATTGTGTTCTTTTTGTCTCAGGTGCCCATGTTTTCCGGGGTCACTATCTGCGGTGGTATATGCACCCGATGCCGCACAGGATCGAAGCCTTCGTCATTCAGCAACTGCACCAGCAGTTGCACCAGCGCCGCCGCCGTCTGCCGCGGCTGCGAGTCCATTACCACATCGATCAAGCCGCGGCTCAACGCCTGGCGTGACAGTTCGGTCGACTCCTGCAGAATGCAGCACAGCGCCGGGCGCTTGGGCAGTTGGGCCAGGGCGTTGATCACGCCGTCGCCACCACCGCCTACCACGCATAATCCACGCAAATCGGTATGGCGGCTGAGCAGGTCCAGGGTGGCTTCCTCGGTGATGTCGCAGTTGTCCAGGTTGATCAGCGGCTCCAATGGCTTGAGCCCCGGCGCGTGTTCGGCCAGGTAGCTGTGCAAGCCTTCGACCCGTGCTTGATGCCCGAGAAAACGATGGCCGCCCAACAGGATGCCCACGCTGCCTTTGCGTGCGCCGCAGGTGTGTGCCAGCAGCCAGCCCATGGTGCGCCCGACCACGTGGTTGTCCTGGCCCACATAGGGTTCGAGGGCCTGCTCATGGATATTCGACAGCAGCGCAACCACTGGTACGCCGGCTTCACGAATCTGCGCCAGGCAGGCGTTGATCAGCGGATGGGCGAAGCTGACCACCGCCAGGGCGTCGCACTGCACCGCCAGTTGCTCGATCTGCGCGACGATGGCATTCGGTGAACGGTCGTTGATGTAGTCGAACTGGCAGCTCAGGTTGGCGGTGGCGTGATGCTGCGCTGCATCGCTTATTGACTGGGCGAGGTTGGCATAGAAGGCCTGGGCGGTGCCCAGCAACAGCACGCCGAAACGGTAGGTGGGCCGCCGTTCGCGGATGCGCTGGCCGATCAGGCGCGCAGCAAAATAGCCCACCGCTTCGGCAGCCTGGAACACCTGTTCGGCCGTGCCGGGGTTGACCGGAGCGCGGGCGTTCAACACGCGGTCGACGGTGGCTACGCTGAGCCCCGCATGGGCGGCAACGGTGGCGATGGTTGGGCGTTTATGGTTGTGCATTGGCAGGCCCCTTGAGCGTCTTGATAGAAAACTATCAAGCTCCGCTGGGCCTGGATGATAGCTTGATAGGGAATGGATTCAAGGCCTTGAGGGTGATTTGGCTGCGCTCTATGGTTGGTTCCGCAAAGCACCTGAAACCCTACGCTTGCGGAGAACAATAACAATGCCTGAACCCACCGCTCACCGCGCCCGACGCGACTACAGCCTCACCGGGCCCGAAGCGGCCCGTGCCGCCGAAAAGGGTCTGGTCTCGGCCAACTGGTACCAGTCACCCATCTCGCGCAAACGCATGAAAGAACTGATGCAACGCCGCGATGGCCCGGCCTTGCTCGACACGGCCATCTGGGCTGCGACGCTGTTGGCCACAGGCTTTGGCGGCTATTGGTTCTGGGGCTCCTGGGCCTGCGTACCGTTTTTTCTCGCCTATGGTGTGCTCTACGGAACGGCGTCCAACCCGCGCTGGCACGAAACCGGCCACGGCACTGCGTTCAAGACCCGCTGGATGAACGATGCGTTGTACCAGGTGGCGAGCTTCATGTGCCTGTTCGAACCTCACGTGTGGCGCTGGAGCCATGCCCGTCATCACACCGACACCATCGTCGTCGGCCGCGACCCGGAGATCGTCGAGCCGCGCCCGCCGAGCCTGTGGATGATGGCCCTCAGCCTGTTCAATCTGCCCCTGGCCTGGAAGACCTTCAGCGGCGTAGCCCGCCATGCGCTCGGGCGCATGAGTGCCCAGGAGCAAGACTTCATCCCTGAATCCGAATGGCCCAAGGTATTCCGTGCCGCACGTATATGGATTGGGATTTATGCGCTGATCATCGGCGCCGCGTTGTACCTGCACAGCTGGCTACCGCTGATGCTGGTGGGCTTGCCCAGTCTCTATGGTGCCTGGCTCGGCTACCTGTTCGGCCTCAGCCAGCATGTGGGCCTGGCCGAAGATGTGCTCGACCACCGCAGCAACTGCCGCACCATCTACATGAACCGGGTGCTGCGCTTTATCTACATGAACATGAACTACCACCTCGAACACCACATGTACCCGATGGTGCCTTACCACGCGCTCAGTCAACTGCACGAAGAGATCCGCAGCGACTGCCCACCGCCGTATGTCAACCTGTGGGAGGCCTACCAGGAAATCATTCCGACTATTTGGCGCCAGCGCAGCGACCCCAGCTATTTCGTCCAACGCCCGACCCGTGGCGAGGGAGCTTGCTCGCCCCACAGTAAAAGCCAGTCATTGGAGATAAATGCATGAACGATCAATGGATCGACGTCTGCGCCGTGGGCGAAATGGAAGCAGAAGACGTGCTGCGCTTCGACCACGGTATTCACACCTACGCGGTGTACCGCTCGGCCGAGGATGAATTCTTCGCCACCGCCGGCCTGTGCACCCACGAGAAAATCCACCTGGCGGACGGCCTGGTGATGGACCATGTGATCGAGTGCCCAAAGCACAACGGGCGCTTCGATTACCGTTCCGGCCAAGCCCTGGGCGCGCCGGTGTGCGTCAACCTCAAGACCTACCCGGTGCGGGTCGAAGCGGGGCGGGTACTGCTCGCTGTCACGGCCGGATGATGAACCAGACCCTGATCATCGTCGGCGCTGGTCATGCCGGTGGACGTGCGGCACTGACCTTGCGTGAAGAAGGTTACAGCGGGCGCCTGATCCTGATCGGCGATGAAGCGCACTTGCCCTACGAACGCCCACCGTTGTCCAAAGGCGTGCTGCAAGGCTCGACGGACCTGGCGGAATGCAGCCTGTGCGACAGTGCACGGTTGGCTGCGCTTGGCATTGAGCATATCGCCGGCAACCCCGCCAGCCGTTTGGAGCCGCAGCATCATCGGCTGCAACTGGCTGACGGCCAATGGTTGACCTATGCCGGCCTGCTGCTGGCCACCGGAGGCCGGGCGCGACGCTTGCCCCAGGAGCAGGCCAACGTGTTCTACCTGCGCACCCATGATGAAGCGTTGGCCTTGCGCAATGAATTAAAGCCAGGCGCCAGGTTGGTGGTGGTCGGCGGGGGCTTTATCGGCCTGGAGGTGGCCGCTACGGCGCGGGGCCTGGGCTGCGAGGTCACGGTGCTGGAAGCGGGGCCGCGGCTGGCCGCCCGGGCGCTGCCGCCAATGATCAGTGAAGCGCTGTTGGCGCTGCATCGTCAGCAGGGTGTGGACGTGCACTTGAACGTTGCCCTGGAGTGCGTCCACGCCGACGCCGTGCAACTGGTCGATGGGCAACGGGTGCCCTGTGACCTGGTGGCGGTCGGTATTGGTATGCAACCCAACATTGAGCTGGCAGCGGCGGGAGGGCTGGAAGTAGGGCAGGGCATTCGGGTCGACGCGTGCCTGCGTACCAGCGCACCGGATATTTACGCGGCGGGGGATGTCTGTGAGTTTCGTCTCGGCGGCGTCTATCAGCGTCAGGAAACCTGGCGCAACGCCGAGGCCCAGGGGCGTCACGCTGCGTTGAATCTGTTGGGCAAAGAACTGCCGTTCGAGAGGGTCCCGGGTTTCTGGTCCGACCAATTCGACTGGGGTTTGCATTCCGTCGGGGCGATGACTGCGCGGTCGGTCAGCCGTGCGTTGCCCGACGGTGGCCTGCTGCTGTTTTGCCTAGACACCAACGCCCGATTGCAAGGCGCTTTCGGCTGGGCTCCGGGCAACCGCGCCGCCAGGGACATCAAGCTGTGCGAGCGCTTGATCACTGCAAGCATTGCGCTTGACGTGGCGAGCCTGGCAGATGCCGATACGTCCCTCAAACACCTGCTGCGAGGTTGAGATGCACCAACTCCTGGTATTCCAATCACTATGGGCCATGCAAACCGAGCCCGGCAGCCAAGAAGCGCAACTGGACCGCATCGTCGCCGCCGGTTTTGACGGCATCACCGACCATTACTGGACGCCGGCCGCAGTCTCGCGCTTGTACGCTGCCGCCACGGCCAGAGGCTTGCAGATCGAAGGTCAACTGTTCCCGCAATCGGTGGATGATCTGGCCAGGGCATTGGAAGTGATCGGCCGCTACGGTTGTCACCACCTCACCCTGCAAGCCGATGTGCGCCCGCGTACCCAGGCCGAGGCGGTCAGGCTGATCGAAGGCTGGCAGCGCCTGGCCGAACAGGTGGACTTCCCGATCCTGCTGGAAACCCACCGTTATCGACTGACCAACGACCTGTTGTTCACCCTCGACCTGCTGGCGCAAATGCCCGACCTGAAACTGCTCGCGGACCTGTCCCACTACGCGGTTGGCCGCGAGTTGCCCGAGCCCGGCAGTGTGGAAGACGACGAGCAGATACGCACGATCCTGCGCCATAGCTGGGGCTTTCATGGCCGCGTCGCCAGCAGTGAGCAGGTGCAGGTTGGCCTGGATTTTCCTCAGCACCAGCCTTGGGTCGAGCGCTTTACCGGCTGGTGGCGCTATGGGATCGACGACTGGCTGACCCGTGCCGACGCGCCCCAGAGCCTGCCCTTCACCTGCGAACTGGGCCCGCCACCCTATGCGATCACCGATGCAATGGGGCGAGAACTCACTGATCGCTGGGCCGAGGCGCTCAAGATGAAGGCGCTGATTCGCCAGGTGTGGGCCAGTTGTCACGGCTGATCTGCTAACCTGCGTCGGTTCAAACCGACCTTAGCCTATGGATCTGCCTGATGAAAACCTGCCCTGTCCAGCCACCTCTCGAACCGCAGTCCGTGTGCCACCCGATCACCAGCAGCGCGATTTTCATGGTCGCCACCCTGGCCCCCGATGCAGTTGAAAACGTGCGTGCCTGGTGCGCCGACATCGCAGGCCTTGTGCGCTCGGTGGGCAAGCGCGTGCCGTCGGGCAACCTGACCTGCGTCTGCGGCTTTGGCTCGGATGCGTGGGACCGGCTGTTCGGCGCGCCTCGCCCGGCGTCGCTGCATCCGTTCCGCGAATTCGGTGTAGAAGGGCGCAAGGCGGTGTCGACCCCGGGCGATATCCTCCTGCATATCCGCGCCGAGCAGATGGACCTGTGTTTCGAGCTGGCGACCCAATTGATGGCTGCCTTGGGCGATAGCGTCAAGGTGGTGGATGAGGTCCAGGGTTTCCGCTATTTCGATATGCGCAGCATCATCGGTTTTGTCGACGGTACCGAAAATCCGGTAGGGCGCAAGGCCGAAAGATTCACCCTGGTCGGTGACGAAGACCCTCAGTTCGAGGGCGGCAGCTACGTAGTGGTGCAGAAATACCTGCACAACATGAGCGCCTGGAACGGCTTGACGGTAGAAGCCCAGGAGAAGGTAATCGGGCGCACCAAACTGGCAGATATCGAACTGGACGAAGAAACCAAGCCGAGCAACTCCCACAGCGCCTTGACCGTCATCACTGACGAGAACGGTGAGGAAGTGAAGATCCTGCGCGACAACATGCCCTTCGGCCGCCCCGGTGCCGGCGAGTTCGGCACCTATTTCATCGGCTACGCACGCTCGCCGCAGCCTCTGGAGCAGATGCTGGAAAACATGTTCGTTGGCCGCCCGGTCGGCAACTATGACCGCTTGCTCGACTTCAGTACCGCCGTGACTGGCGGCCTGTTTTTCGTGCCCTCGGCCGACCTGCTCGAAGCGCTGGCCGACCGCGAACCGGCGGCTTAACTCAACAACCCGCTGCTGACCGCCACAATCAGGAAGATCCCCAGCAGCGCACGGTAGATCACGAACGGCCAGGTGGAGAAGCGCTCCAGGAACTTCATCAGGCCCCAGATCGCAAAGAACGCCGAGATGCTCGCCACCACCAGGCCGAAGATCAAGTGCGGCCAGGCGTGGGCAGGGAGGTCGGCGCGCAGCAGCACCCACAGTTCTTTCAAACCGGCCAGGGCAATGGCCGGCAGGCCCAGCAGGAAAGAAAAGCGCGCCGCTTCCTCACGTTTGAAATTCAGGAACAGCGCTGCGGTCAGCGTGGAGCCCGAACGCGACACCCCAGGAATCAACGCGCCGATCTGCGCCACCCCCACGATCAGCGCATCGCGCAAGCGCATTTGGCTTACGTCGCGGGTATGGCGGGCGCGCACTTCGGCCAGTGCCAGCAACACCGCCATCACCACGCAGGAAATGCCGATCACCATCAGCCCGCGCAATGGCGAGTTGCATGCATTCAGGGTCGAAGACAGCGCCAACCCGGCAATGCCAATCGGGATAGTCGCCAGCACGATCGCCACCGCCAGTTTGAACCACCGATCGTTATAGTCGCCCCGGCGCACCGCACTGATACTGCCGGTGGTGACCTGGCGCACATCCCGCCAGAAGTAACTGACCACTGCCGCCAGCGCGGCCAATTGCATGGCCGCCGAAAACGCCGAGCCCGGGTCTTGCCAGCCGAGCAGGGCGGGCACCACGCGCATATGGGCGGTGGACGACACCGGCAGCAATTCGGTGATGCCCTGGATTACCCCCAGGATGAAAATTTGCAGGTAATCCAGGGAGGCAAAGCCCACATCCAGGCCGGCGGTACAGACGTTGGTCACAATACGTGTCCTTGAGCGAAAGGTGGAAACCGGCGAAGTTTATTCTAAATGTTTCAGGAATTTGGCCAGGGCAACCGCTATTTGCATTTGGTTCAGCCAATAGAAAGGATTCGACAAGCCATTGGCGTGGCAGGCACTTTTGTGAACAATGGCGCCCTGCGTTTTTCCACCGAGAGCCCCATGCCTGAAACCACCGTTGAATTGATCCAGACCGGCCCTGAAGACGCCGAGCTGATTCGCAATCTATACCAGTACTACGCCTACGAGTCTTCCGATTGGGAACAGGAAGATGTCGAGGCCGATGGCCGTTTCTATATCCATGACGAACACCTGGCCCGCTATTGGCAAGACCCGCAGTGGAGCGCCAACCTGTTGCTGGTCGATGGCTATATCGCTGGTTTCCTGTTGATCGAGGGCAGCGAATTGCCCGGTATCGAGGCCCTGGAACTGGCCGACCTGTTCATCCTCAAGCGTTATCGGCGCAAAGGTATCGGCCGCGCCATTGCCAGCCAGGTACTGTGCAGCGGCGAGGCCAATTGGCTGGTGCGTTTCTATGATCAGGACGAAGTGTCCCAGGCGTTCTGGCGTACCGTGCTGGATACCCTGCCGCGCCCGGTGCAGACGATTGAACTGGAGGATGATCCGCAGCTGGTGAGCTACCTGATTACGCGGGTTTCGCTGCACTGACGGGCGGGTTGTGCTGAGGTTAAAGGCTTGCACACCGTAACTGATGCCCCGAGATCAAAATGTGGGAGGGGGCTTGCTCCCGATAGCGGTGGGCCAGTCACCTGATATTGCGGCTGACCCACCGCCATCGGGATCAAGCCCCCTCCCACAGATCGAACGCCAACAACTCGGCTACGCCCCTAGCCTGGATTGAACAACACCTGCTGCATCGCCTGGGGCGGCTGCCCGAATGCACGGAGGAACGCCTGGCGCATGCGTTCGCGATCACCAAACCCGGTTTCGCGGGCCACTACTTCCACCGGGTGACGGCTGGTTTCCATCATCGCCCGCGCCGCTTCCACCCGCAGGGCTTCGATGGCCTTGGCCGGGGTTTGCCCGGTTTCTTCGCGAAACACTCGGCTGAACTGGCGCGGGCTGAGCCGGGCGACTTCGGCCAAGGCTTCTACCGATAAATCATGGGTTAGGTTTTCACGCGCATAGGCCAGGGCCAGTTGCACGCGGTCGGATTTGGGGTCCAGTTCCAGCAAGGTTGAGAGTTGCGATTGCTCGCTGCCGCGGCGCTGGGCTATCACCAGCTTGCGTGCGATGCGGCGCGCAAGGTCGCTGCCCAGGTCGTTCTCCACCATCGCCAGTGCCAGGTCGACCCCGGCGCTCATGCCGGCACCGGTCCACACCTGGCCGTCCACCACGAACAACTTGTCTTCTTCCAGGCGAATATCCGGGTAGCGCTTGCGAAACGCCGGCGCGTGGATCCAGTGGGTGGTGGTGCGTTTGCCGGCGAGCAGGCCCGCTTCTGCCAGCACAAAGATGCCCATGCATAACGAGGCCACCCGGCGCGACTGTGCTGATGCTGCCTTGACCAGTTCCAGCAGGTTGGCCTCCGGCAGGCGAAACTCCAGGTAGCCGCTGACGATCAGAGTGTCATAACCCTCTGGGCGGATGGCGTTGGTATTGACTGAAAAGCCCTGGGAGGTCATCACCGCGCCGCCGCTTTCCGATACCAGGTGAAACTCATAGGCCGGCTCGCCGCGCAGCAGGTTGGCGCACTCGAACACCGAGCCCAGGCTAAGGCTCAACGACTGGAAATTCGGGTAAACCATCAGCGCAACGCTGTGCATTGCATCTCTCCAAGGGGCAGGGGAGAGGGGATTGTCGGCGTGTACCGGGCAAACGGCAACCGACTTTGGCGCATGTCCGGAATCCTTGCGGATATGACATTGTGAGTGGTTGCCTCGCTGCCTAACATGGCCCCAACGAACTAGACGACTGGTCTAATCGCACGGAGGCAAGCATGAGCAACGCAAGCAGCAGTGCACGGCAAGCGATTCTTGAACGTGCGCAATCCATCGTCGGTGCCAAGGGATTTTCCGCGGTGGGCTTGAACGAAATCCTGCACGCCGCACAAGTGCCCAAGGGCTCGTTCTATCACTACTTCAACTCCAAGGATGCGTTTGGCGTGGTGTTGCTCGATACCTATTTCGATCAGTACGTCGAAGGTATGCAGCAGCTGTTGGATCAGCCGGGTTTAACCCATCACGCCAAGTTGATGCGCTATTGGCAAGGCTGGATCGACAACCACACTGGCTGCACCGATACCGGCAAGTGCCTGGCCGTCAAGTTGGGGGCTGAAGTCTCTGACCTGTCAGAGCCGATGCGATTGGCGTTGCAGCGCGGTACTTCGCGCACCATCGAGTTACTCGCGCTGGCCCTGGAGCGCGGGGTCGAAGACGGCTCGCTCAGGTTCGAGCACGCTCCGCACAGCCTTGCCAAGCGCTTGTATGCGCTGTGGCTGGGAACCAGCGTCATGGGCAAGATCACCCGTACCACTGCGCCGTTCTGCGAGGCGCTGCTGCTGACCCAACAGTTGTTGGGCGGCCCTGAAAACCCTGCTACTCACATCGATCGAGGCACTGGAAAATGAAAGTATTAATGGTACTGACCTCTCACGACCAGCTTGGCGATACCGGGCGCAAGACTGGCTTCTGGCTCGAAGAGTTTGCCGCCCCTTATTACGCGTTCAAGGACGCTGGCGCCGATGTGGTGCTGGCTTCCCCGGCCGGCGGCCAGCCGCCGTTGGACCCGAAGAGCGATGAACCGGATGCGCAAACCGAGCAGACAGCGCGCTTCGCCGCAGACCCGGCTGCGCAGCAGGCCCTGGCTACCACGGTGAAGCTGGAAACGGTCAACACCGCCGACTTCGACACCGTGTTCTACCCTGGCGGCCACGGCCCGCTGTGGGACCTGGCGGAGTCACCGGTGTCCATCGCGTTGATCGAGGCGTTCGAACGGGCCGGCAAACCCATCGGATTTGTCTGCCATGCACCGGGTGCCTTGCGCCACGTCAAGGCAGTCAACGGTGAGCCGTTGATCAAGGGCCGCCGTGTGACCGGGTTCTCCAACTCTGAGGAAGCCGCGGTGCAATTGACCGATGTTGTGCCGTTCCTGATTGAAGATGAATTCAAAAAACTGGGCGGCAAGTATGAGAAGGGCGCCGACTGGCAATCCTTTGTGATTGTCGATGGCTTGCTGGTCACTGGGCAGAACCCGGGCAGCTCCAGCGAAGTGGCCAAGGCCCTGCTGACACTCAGCGCTTAAGTTAATAAACCGAGGTACGCGCTGGCGACTCCCAGGAGTCGCCAGGGTTTTCGTTCGTTCTGAATTTGGAATATCCCCATGCCTGACTGCATTTTGAACACCCCGATAAAGCTGGGGCATCATCGCTTGAACAATCGCGTTGTGCTGCCGCCGCTGACACGCCAGCGCAGCGCCCAGCCGGGCAATATCGCCACCGACCTGATGGCCGAATATTACCGCCAGCGTGCCAGTGCCGGCTTCATGGTCAGCGAGGGTACGCAGATCGAGCCGCGCGGCCAGGGCTACGCATGGACGCCGGGCATCCATACACCGGCGCAGATCGAGGGTTGGCGCAAGGTTACCGCAGCGGTACATGCCGAGGGTGGGGTGATCTTTGCCCAGCTATGGCACGTGGGGCGGGTGTCCCATAACGCCTTGCAACCTGGCGGCGCCGCACCGGTGGGGCCGTCTGCACTGCCGGCGCTGCAAGCCAAAGCCTTTATTGAAACCGGTCCGGGTGTGGGTGAGCTGGTGCAGCCACCCGTACCTCGTGCGTTGAGCACGCTGGAAATCGACGAGTTGGTCGGGCACTACGCCCAGGCTGCTCGCAATGCCCTGGACGCCGGGTTCGATGGTGTGGAAATCCATGCGGCCAACGGCTATTTGGTCAACCAGTTCATCTCGGCCCACTCCAACATCCGTGAGGATGAGTACGGCGGTTCGCTGGACAATCGCCTGCGCTTGCTGCGCGAGATTGTCGAGGCGGTGTGCAAGGTGGTGGGGCCGCAGCGCCTGGGCGTGCGCTTTTCGCCGCTGTTCAGCGGCACCGATCAGGATCGGGTCTACATTGGCCTGGTGGAAGAGGACCCGCACCGTACCTATATCGAAGCGATCAAAGTGCTGGAAGCGTCGGGCATCGCCTATGTTTCCATCGCCGAAGCCGACTGGGATAACGCGCCGGACCTGCCTGAAACATTCCGCCAGGCCGTGCGCCGCACCTTCAGCGGCAGGATCATCTACGCCGGCCGCTACACCGCCGAGCGCGGTACACGGCTGGTAGAGGCAGGGCTGGCGGACCTGATCGCCTTCGGACGGCCGTTCATTGCCAACCCAGACCTGCCCCAGCGGATTTTCAATGGCTGGCCATTGAATGCGTTGAAGGCAGAGGGCTTGTATGGGGGGACTCAGGCGGGGTATGTGGATTATCCGGTGTATGCCGAACCGGAGTGACACACGCCCCTCCCACATTTGTGCCGAGTACCGTCAAACTTGGCCGGTCGCCAAGGATTGAGGAAAGCGCCTCACTCCACCCGCAACACAATCTTGCCAATGTGATCCCCACCTTCCATGCGCGCATGGGCCTGGGCGGCGTCGGTGTATGCATAGACCTTGTCGATGATCGGCGGGCAGCGCCCGGCGCTGAGCACCGGCCACACGTAGTCGCGTAGCTGTTCGGCAATCGCGGCCTTTTCTTCGCGGGTGCGGGCGCGCAGCAGGGAGCCGGTGATCACCGCGCGTTTGGCGAGGATGGTCAGCAGGTCGACGTCATGAGCCTTGCCGCCACCGAGGAAGCCGAGCATCACCAGGTGACCGTCCATGCCCAGGGCCTTGAGGTTGTTGTTCAGGTACGAGGCACCCATGATGTCGAGAATCACATCGACGCCTTTGCCATCGGTCTGTTGGGCAATGACCTCGGCAAACTCCTGTTCGCGGTAGTTGATCGGTTCGGCGCCCAGCTTGGCAATCGCGGCACATTTGTCTGCGCTGCCGGCGGTGGCGAATGCCTGGATACCGAACTCCTGGCAGAGCATCAATGCGGTGGTGCCGATGCCGCTGGTGCCGCCGTGGATCAAGGCGCGCTGGCCTTTATGGGCACCGCCGAGGCCGAACAGGTTGGCCCAGACCGTGAAGAAGGTTTCCGGCACGGCGGCGGCCTGAATCCAGTCCATGCCCGCCGGGACCGGCAGCGCCTGGCTGGCCGGCACCGCACAAAACTGCGCATAGCCACCGCCATTGGTCAGGGCACACACCTTGTCGCCCAGGCTGTATTCAGTCACGCCAGTGCCCAGCGCCACCACTTCACCGGCCACTTCCAGCCCGGGAATCGGGCTCATGCCGGGTTTCATCGGGTATTTGCCGGCGCGTTGCAGCGCGTCTGGGCGGTTGACCCCGGCGGCGTGCACGCGAATCAGAATCTCGCCTGGCCCGGCCACTGGCACGTCGGCGCGCCGTGGCTGCAAGACGTCGGGGCCGCCAGGCGTGGTGATTTCGATCAGGGTCATTTCTTGGGGGAGCGTCATGGAAAAGTTCCTGTAGCGATGAGCGTATGGGTTGGGACCGTAGCGCGGGGTCGGCAGTTCAGCAAGATCATGCCGGGTTCTTTCGGCAATGCAACGGCCTGGGGCAACCGCAGGATTTCAGCACAAGCCTGCAAGTGCGTCGGCGCGGCTTTGGACACACTGGCCGTCGATCATTATTGACGGACACAGGTGGCGTATGAACGAAGCGAGAAATCAGGATACCGGACTGTTGTTCCTGCGGGTCAGCGGGGCGGTGTTCCTGTTGTGTGTGCATGGGTTGCCCAAGCTGCTCAACTACGGCGAACAGTTGAAGCTGATCGAAGACCCGTTTCACCTGGGGGGCCAGGTTACCTTGCTGCTGGCGATCTTTGCCGAGGTGCTGTGCCCATTGCTGATCATTGCGGGCGTGCTGGTGCGCCTGGCGTGCGTGCCGATCCTGGCGGTGCTGGTCATCGCTTTGCTGGTGGTGCATCCAGAGTGGACGCTGTGGGAGGGGCAGTTCGGCTGGCTGCTGTTGATCATCTTTACCAGCATCCTCATTGCCGGGCCGGGGCGGCTGGTAGTGGTTCAGCGCTTTGCCTGAGCAAAAAAAGGCCGGGCGAACCCGGCCAAACAAGGAGAGGAGGTTGCAAGCGGTTCAGCGGCTGAGGAACGCCAACAGGTCTTCATTGAGCTGCTGGGTGTGGGTCGCGGCAAACCCGTGGGGTGCATCCTTGTAGACCTTCAGTTGCGCGCCGTTGATCATTTCGGCAGCCACCTTGCCGGTGGTTTCGAACGGCACGATCTGGTCGCCGTCGCCATGGATCACCAGGGTCGGCACGTCGATTTTGGCCATGTCCGGGCGGAAGTCGGTTTCGGAGAAGGCGCTGACGCAATCCACGGTCGACTTGAGCGAGGCAAGCATCGCGATCTGCAGGGTCTGGCTGAGCACACCCTCCGAGACTTGCTGGCCCTTGTTGATACCGAAGAACGGCGTATTGAAATCGCTGATGAATTGGGCGCGATCCTTCAACAGGCCGGCCTTGATGCCATCGAACACCTCGGTGGGGACGCCTTGGGGATAGTCGGGTTGCTGGCCGAAGATCGGCGTCACGGCACCCAGCAACACCAGGCCGGCGACACGAGCGCTGCCATGGCGGGCGATGTAGCGCGCCACATCACCGCCACCCATGGAAAAGCCCACCAGGGTCACGTCCTTCAGGTCCAGGTGTTCGATCAACTGCGCAATGTCGTCAGCGAAGGTGTCGTAGTCGTTACCGGTCCAGGGTTGGTCCGAGCGGCCAAAGCCACGGCGGTCGAACGCGATAGTGCGAAAGCCGCGGCTGCTCAGGTACTCCATCTGGTATTCCCACATGTCGGCATCCAGCGGCCAGCCGTGGCTGAACAGCACGGGCTTGCCGCTGCCCCAGTCCTTGAAGTAGATCTGGGTACCGTCTTTGGCAACGAAGGTGCTCATCTGAATCTCCTTGCTTGAGTTAAAAAAGCGCTGAAAAAACCGTATCACTATTGCCGTTAACCTGAGCCCAGGCTTGTATGGGTGTGCTCGCCTGAGGTTACCAACTGAACTTGAGTTCCATGCCCAGGTAGTTGCTGTCGTGCCCACCGGCATCACGCAGGGTCTGGCCAGCCGCGTAGTGCACGGCCTCGATTGCACCGCTGAGGTTGGAGGTAAACGCGTAGTCGGTGCGCACTTGGCCATAGGCGCCGGTCCAGCGTTGACCCTGGCCAGCCGTTCCGGCGACGGCGAGGTTGGGTTGGGTATAAACCGCGTCCGCGGTGGTCTGCCGCCACAACAGGCCGACAGCGGTTTGCACGCTCAGCTTGGCGATGGGTTTGACGGTGATTGATGGTTTGACGTGGATCAGGTTGCTGTAGCCCGTATAACCGGCCAGGGAAAAGTAGTAGCCGTTGGGGAACAGCGGGTTGAAGGTGCCGACGCGGCCATCACCGCGCTTGCGGTCACCGGAGGCGACATCCACTTGCAGGCCGAGGCGCGGTGTCCAGGCCAGCGTGTCGAAGGTGTAGCCGGTACGGCTGCCGCCGGCCCAGGCGCGGATCGCCTGGCTGCCCACCGACCCCTTTTGCAGCATGGCTTCGATATCCCAGTCGAAGCCCCGGGCCGCGCCGCCCAGGCGTACGTCGAGCAACTGGCGGGTCTCGTTGCCGTCGGCATCCAGGTAATGGGCGGCACGGCGCTCGTAGACGCCGTAATAGGCCGACAACTCATTGCTGCCGCCCACCAGCCGCTCGACCCGCAGCATGTGGAAGCGCGCGTCACGATTGGATTTGTCGTCAAAGTGCCGGCCATCCTGGTATTGCACCGGTTGGCTGGCGATCCCGATAAAACGCCACTGGGGCGTTTCCCAGTCGGCCCACAGCGCGTCGAAGGACTGGCGCACATTCGGGCCATCGCGCGACGAAATAAAGCGCTGCAAATCGAAGGCAAAGTCCTGGCGACCCGCCCGAGCCTTAAAGGTGCCGGCGCTGAAGGTCTTCACGTATTCGGCAAAGGCCAGGCGCAGGTCTACGCGGTTCTGGTCGGCGCCGCCGATGGTGGTTTTGTCATAGGCCCGTACATCTTCCAACTGGGTGAACAGCCGCCAGTGTTCGTTGAGGTGCAAGTCGGCGTGCACCTGAAAACGCTGGATCAGGTAGCGATCACGCGCTACATCGCGCACGCCGAAGCCGCTGGCGTCGTTCATCTCGAAGCGTTCGCGCAACGTCGCACCCATGGACAGGTAGGTGAACGGGTTGGCGGCGGACAGCGGGATGTACTTGAGGTTGTCCAACGGTTGCGTGCGCAATGCCGGATCCTTGAGCACAGACCAGTCTTCCTGCCAGCGATTGGCCTTGATGGCCGGGCGGGTCGGTTGATTGTCGGCATGTACGCTGCCCACCACCAGCGGCCACAGCACGGCCAGGCCCCAGCCTGTACGACGGATCATTTCGCCGCGATGAGTTGGTGAATTTCCGCGACGTAACCGCCCGGGAATTGCACCAATGCGCTGCGACGGCCTTTGCTGGCGAAGCTCGGCACCAGTACGGTAGCGCCCGAGCCCGTGGCTTTGGCCAGGGTGGCCGTCAGGTCGGCTACCTCATAGCCGGTGGTTTCATGGCCAAAGGGGTAGGGCAGTTGGCCGTTGGTCACCAGCACCGCCATACGCCCAAAGGGCGACGTGATTTCGACGCGTCGGTAAGTGCCGCCAGCCTGGCCCACCTCCACAGCAGGTGCGTGCTTGTCATCGGCTACCACTTTGCCGTGGGAGAAGCCAAGGAACGCCTTGATAAAGCGGTCGGCGCGATCGGCGCTGAGGTACACGCGGTTTTCCGGCACCGTCTGGAAGGCGGCGTAGTCGGGAGCCTTGGTGTGCCAATACAGCTGCATGTTCACGCCGCCCGGCCACTGCACCACCGCATCGCGGCCGATGGGATCGGGAAAATCGCTGACGATGACCGCAGCGCCGTTGTCCCGAGCTGCCTTCAGGGCCACGTCCATGTCCTTGACCAGATAACCATTGCGCTCCTGGCCGAAAGGATGGGGGATGGGCGTGGTGAAGCCGAACAGTGACACCGTGCCGGCCGGGGTCTGCAACAGTTGCGAAGTGGTGCTGCTCGGCACCGGCAGCACATTGACCACCACCTGGGGCGTGCTCTTGCCCCCGAACGTGGCCAGGAAACTCTGGGCAAAACCCTCTACATCAGCGGGTGCTACATACACATGGCTGGTGTCGTATTGCGGCGCCACAGCCACTACCGGCGTGGCCGCCCATGCGCTGCCCGCCATGGCCCCGGCCAGCAATGTCACGGCCAGGGTTACCGCCCTCACTTTTCTGTACATGCCTACTCTCCAGCGCTTTTAAGAAAGTCAAAAGCTTAGGGGGCGGGCGGTGACGCCGATTGTATGGGCGTGCTTGGTTGAACGGTTCAGCGTCAATGGCATTGCCCGCACCTGTTGCGGTTCGCTGATCGGCCGTATCCAGAAAGCCCGGGAGATGCTGGGTTCTGCGCCGAACAGAGGATTGTCCGGGATGTGGAAAAGATCGATATGCAGGGCATCAACGAGGCGTATAGCTTATCTTTAGCTGACCCACCGCTATCGGGATCAAGCTCCCTTCCACATGCACAGTGGGGTGTTCATTACAGTCGCGCCAGCCAGGAGGAGTCATGTCGACCGTTGTTCGTCTCGCCCAAGCAGCCGATGCCCAGGGCATCAGCCAGGTCATTCTGGCGGCCTTGCACAGCAGCAATGCACGGGATTATCCAGCAGATGTGATTGCTCGCGTCGCCACTCACTTCACGCCCGATGCGGTTCTGGAACTGCTCAACCGCCGTATTGTGCTGGTGGCTACCCAGGACCATTCAATCGTCGCCACCGCTGCCCTTGATGCCAACGTGGTGCGTTCGGTCTTCGTCAATCCCGAGCTGCAAGGGCAGGGTATCGGCCGTTTGTTGATGATCGAGATCGAACTGCGTGCCCGCGAAGCCGGGGTGACGGTGTTGAGTGTGCCGTCATCACTGACCGCCGAGCCGTTCTACAGCAAGCTGGGTTTTCACACCGTGCGCGATGTCTACCATGGCAACGAGCGCACGCTGGTCATGGAAAAGACCTTGCTGTCACGGCATCCCATCGGCCTCTACCGCGACCGGCAGCATCGCGCCCAAGTGATTGAGTTATGGCAGCAGGCGTTTGGCTATGACACCGCGCACAACCTGCCGAGCCTGGCGATTGACAAGAAGCTGGCGGTCAACGATGGGCTGTTCTTCGTGGCCACCGACAAGAAAACCGTGATTGGTACGATTCTCGCGGGCTATGACGGCCATCGTGGCTGGTTGTACTCGGTGGCGGTGCATGCCGACTATCGTCGCCATGGTTTGGGATCGTCGCTGGTGCGCCATGCCGAGCAGGCGTTGACGGCCTTGGGCTGCATGAAGATCAACCTGCAGATCACCGGCGGCAATGACGTTGTGGTGGGGTTTTATGAGGCGTTGGGGTATGGGGTGGAGCCGAGGATCAGTATGGGCAAGAAGATTGCAGAAAATATCAACGGTTGACGCGCATGACCGACGGCAACCTGGTCATGGCTGGTGAGCTTTATTTCTTCGCTTTTTTTCGTTTTTTTATGGCATAGGCTGTCATTTTGGCGAAAGCGTTGGCTACGTTCAGGTAAAGCGCCTTGTCATCGTTATCGTAGTCTCCATCGCCGTCGACGTCATCGGGTGCCGAGGCGGTATCGTAAATCCCGTCGTGCTTGCTGGATGACGCGTAAACGGCCCAATCAAGGTCGTTGTTAATGTAAGTTTCCATCACGATTTCTTTACTACCGTCATTCTCGAAATCTTCTGCGGACACACGTAATTCATAGATCGCCATGATGGGCTCCTGCTGGGTTTAGAAGGAGAGTTAACTTAGGTGTGCCGATTTTTACTGTCTACTGTCAATCTTCACAGGTGATTGCACATCCAGTAACCCACCGCATAAAAAAGGCCCATTCACCGACAGCGGTGAATGGGCCTTTTCTGAAGTGGCAGGTTCAGATCATTTTCAAACCTTGACGATCCAACCCGCGGGCGCTTCAACGTCACCGGTCTGCACACCGGTCAGTTCTTTGTAGAGCTTCTGGGTAACCGGGCCGACTTCGGTTTCGCTGTGGAACACGTGCATCTTACCGTTGTGCTGGATGCCGCCGATCGGTGAAATCACCGCAGCAGTACCGCAGGCGCCGGCTTCCTTGAACTGGTCCAGTTTGTCGATGAACACTTCGCCTTCGACCACGTCCAGGCCCAGGCGGGTCTGGGCCAGTTCCATCAGCGACAGGCGGGTGATGCCTGGCAGCACCGAAGGCGACTTCGGCGTGATGAACTGGTTGTCGTGGGTGATCCCGAAGAAGTTGGCCGAGCCGACTTCTTCGATTTTCGAGTGAGTCATCGGGTCCAGGTAGATCGCGTCGGCGAAGCCGGATTTCTTCGCTTCAGAGCCCGGCATCAGGCTGGCGGCGTAGTTGCCACCGACCTTGGCGGCACCGGTGCCTTGCGGCGCAGCGCGGTCGAAGGTGGAGATCTGGAAGTTATGTGGCACCAGGCCGCCTTTGAAGTAGGCCCCGACCGGGATAGCGAACACCGAGAAGATGAACTCCGGCGCAGAGCGTACGCCGATATTGTCACCGGTGCCGATCACGAACGGGCGCAGGTACAGCGCGCCGCCACTGCCATACGGCGGGATGAAGCGCTCGTTGGCCTTGACCACTTGTTTGCAGGCGTCGATGAAGTCTTCGGTCGACACATGCGGCATCAACAGGCGGGCACAGCTGCGTTGCATACGTGCAGCGTTCTGGTCCGGGCGGAACAGGTTGATCGAACCGTCCTTGCAGCGATAGGCCTTCAGGCCCTCGAAGCATTGCTGGCCATAGTGCAGGGCGGTGGAGCCCTCGCTGATGTGCAGCACGTTGTCGTCGGTCAGGGTGCCTTCCTGCCATTCGCCGTTTTTCCAGACCTGGAGAAACCGCTTGTCGGTCTTGATGTAGTCAAAACCCAGCTTGTCCCAATTGATGCTTTCGTTACCCATGACACCCTCTATCTCTGGTCAAGTCGGATTTTTTTCTGGATGGGAGCAACAATACTGCATTCTTGGCTTATGTGGGAGCGGGTGGGTGGACCATTGAGCCTTTGTACTGGCTGGTCCACCGTCATCGCGGGCAAGCCCGGCTCCCACATTTGACTGCATTCCAAATGTGGGAGCTGGCTTGCCTGCGATAGCGTCACCGCAGTTTCACAGATGCAAGGCGTGCCCCAGTGCCCGCAATGCCGCTTCCTGCACCGCCTCGCCAAGGGTCGGATGGGCGTGAATGGTGCCGGCCACATCCTCAAGGCGCGAGCCCATTTCCAGGCTCAGGCCGAACGCGGTAGACAGCTCGGACACCCCAGCCCCCACGGCTTGCCAACCGACAATCAGATGATTGTCACGCCGCGCCACCACCCGCACGAAACCGGCTTTGGACTCAAGCGTCATGGCCCGACCATTGGCGGCGAACGGGAAGCTCGACACGATGCAGTCCAGCCCGGCAGCCTTGGCCTCGTCCGGGGTCTTGCCGACCACCACCAGTTCCGGGTCGGTAAAGCACACCGCTGGAATCGCGGCCGGGTTGAATTCGCGGGTCTTGCCGCTGATCAGTTCGGCCACCATCTCGCCCTGGGCCATGGCCCGGTGCGCCAGCATCGGCTCGCCGCTGAGGTCGCCGATGGCGTACACATTGCGCATGCTCGTCTGGCAGCGGCTGTCGATCTTGATCGCCGCGCCGTTCATGTCCAGGTTCAGCGCTTCGAGGTTCCAGCCTTGGGTGTTGGGTTTGCGCCCAATGGCTACCAGCACCTGGTCGGTGTCCAGCGCCAAGGTGTCGCCATTGGGCGCACGCACTTGCAGCTTGTTGTCGGCAAAGCCGGTGACACTGTGCCCAAGGTACAGCTTCACCCCGAGTTTCTTCAGGGACTCGGCCACCGGTAAGGTCAGCTCGGCATCGTAGGCGGGCAGGATATGTTCCTGGGCCTCGACCACACTGACCTCGGCACCGAGCTTGCGATAGGCGATACCCAGTTCCAGGCCGATATAACCGCCGCCCACCACAATCAGGCGCTTGGGCACGCGGGTCGGTGCCAAGGCTTCGGTGGACGAGATGATCGGCCCACCAATCGGCAGCATCGGCAGGTTGACACTTTTCGAACCGGTGGCCAGCAGCAGGTGTTCGCACTGGATGCGCTGGTCGCCCACCTCGACAGTCTTGCCGTCGATAACCTTGGCCCAACCGTGAACGACCTGCACCTTGTGTTTTTTCAGCAGCGCGGCGACACCCGTGGTCAGGCGATCGACGATGCCGTCTTTCCATTCCACGCTTTTGCGGATGTCCAGGGTCGGCACATCCACTTCAATGCCCAGTTGTGAGCCCTGGCTGTGATGCACGGTCTGCTGGAACTGCTCGGCTACATGGATCAGCGCCTTGGACGGAATGCAGCCGATGTTCAGGCAGGTGCCGCCCAGTGCCTGGCCTTCCACCAGTATGGTGGGGATGCCCAGCTGGCCGGCGCGAATCGCCGCCACATAGCCGCCGGGGCCGCCGCCGATAATCAGCAGCGTGGTGTGCAATGTCTGAGTCATGCCCTTACTCCAGGAACAGGCTGGCGGGTTGTTCGAGCAGGCCGCGAATGGCCTGGATGAATTGCGCCGCGTCCATGCCGTCGACCACGCGGTGATCGAAGGAGCTGGAGAGGTTCATCATCTTGCGCACCACGATCTGGCCCTTGATCACCATGGGCCGTTCGACGATGCGGTTGACGCCAACGATGGCCACTTCCGGCAGGTTCAGCACCGGCGTGCTGACGATGCCGCCCAGGGCGCCCAGGCTGGTCAGGGTGATGGTCGAGCCGGACAGCTCTTCACGGCTGGCCTTGCCTGTGCGTGCGGCGTTGGCCAGGCGCACGATTTCTTCGGCAGTGCCCCACAGGCTGCGGGCCTCGGCGTGACGCACCACCGGTACCATCAGGCCCACGTCGCTTTGCGTGGCGACGCCCACATGTACCGCGCCGAGGCGGGTAATGACCTGGGCTTCGTCGTCGTAGCGAGCGTTGATCTGCGGGAAGTCGCGCAGCGCCACCACCATGGCCCGTACGATAAACGGCAGCAGGGTCAGCTTGCCGCGTGTCGCACCGTGCTTTTCGTTGAGGTGCACGCGCAACTCGTCGAGGGCGGTGACGTCGATTTCTTCCACGTAGCTGAAATGCGCGGCGCGCCGGGTGGCGTCCTGCATACGCTGGGCGATCTTGCGGCGCATACCGATCACCGGGATCTGGTGTTCATCATTGCGCTCGGCGTAAGGGTTGGCGGCGCTGGCGCTGGTGGCCGGCCCCTGGTGCAGGTACGCCTCCAGGTCTTCGTGCAGAATCCGGCCCGCAGGCCCTGTGCCATGGACCAGACGCAGTTGAATCCCGGCATCCAGCGCGTGCTTGCGCACGGCCGGGGAGGCCAAGGGGCGCTCACTGGCGTCGCGGGCCACGGGTGCTTGCGGCGCCTTCACGGCAGGCGCGGGTTTGCTTTCTACCGGTGCGGGTGCCGGTTTGGCTTCGGCCACGGGCGCGGTCTTCATCGGTTCGGCAGCCACCGGCACATCCTTGGTGTTGCCTGCGCCTTCCACTTCAATGCTGATCAAAATACTGCCCACCGCCATGACTTCACCCGGCTCGCCGCCCAGGGAAATCACCTTGCCGTGGACGGGCGAGGGAATATCCACCATCGCCTTGTCGGTCATCACATCCGCCAGCACCTGGTCTTCAACCACCAGGTCGCCGACCTTCACATGCCACACCGACAATTCAACTTCCGCGATGCCTTCGCCAATGTCCGGCATCTTGATAACGTGCGTGCCCATTCAGACCTCCATGACCCGTTTCAACGCCGCGCCCACTCGGGACGGCCCTGGGAAATACGCCCACTCCTGCGCGTGCGGGTAGGGCGTGTCCCAACCGGTGACGCGCTCGATCGGCGCTTCCAGGTGGTGGAAGCAGTGCTCTTGCACCAGCGATACCAGTTCGGCGCCAAAGCCGCAGGTGCGCGTGGCTTCATGCACCACCACGCAACGTCCGGTCTTTTTCACCGACTTGACGATGGTTTCCAAATCCAGCGGCCACAGGCTGCGCAGATCGATGACTTCGGCGTCGATGCCGGTTTCTTCGGCGGCAACTTGCGACACATACACGGTGGTGCCATAGGTCAGCACCGTCACAGCCGAACCTGGGCGCACGATGGCGGCCACGTCCAGGGGCACGGTGTAGTAACCGTCCGGAACCTGCGCTTGCGGGTGTTTTGACCACGGCGTTACCGGGCGATCGTGGTGGCCGTCGAACGGGCCGTTATACAGGCGCTTGGGTTCCAGGAAGATCACCGGGTCATCGTTCTCGATGGAGGCAATCAGCAGGCCCTTGGCGTCGTAGGGGTTGGATGGCATCACCGTGCGCAGGCCGCAGACCTGGGTGAACACCGCTTCGATACTCTGGCTGTGGGTCTGGCCGCCGTAGATGCCGCCGCCGCAGGGCATACGCATGGTCAAGGGCGCGGTGAACTGGCCGGCCGAGCGATAACGCAGGCGCGCCGCTTCGGAAATGATCTGGTCGGTGGCGGGGTAGACGTAGTCGGCGAACTGGATTTCCGCCACCGGGCGCAGGCCATACGCACCCATGCCCACGGCTACGCCGACGATGCCGCTTTCCGAGATCGGTGCGTCAAACACCCGTGAGCTGCCGTATTTGGTCTGCAAACCTTCGGTGCAACGGAATACGCCGCCGAAGTAGCCGACGTCCTGGCCGAACACCACCACGTTGTCGTCACGTTCGAGCATCACATCCATGGCCGAGCGCAGCGCCTGGATCATGGTCATGGTGGTGGTGGTCATGGCGGTTTCCAGTTCGATGCTGTTGTTGTGGTCGTTCATGTCACACCCCCAACTCTTGACGCTGGCGCTTCAAGTGCTCCGGCATCTCTTTATAGACGTCCTCGAACATGGTCGCGGCGCTTGGAATCTGGCCGCCGGCGAGGGTGCCGTACTGTTCGGCTTCCTTCTGCGCCTTGACCACTTCGGCTTCAAGTTCGGCACTGACCGCCGCATGTTCCTCTTCGGACCACTGGCCAATCTTGATCAGGTGCTGCTTGAGACGGGCAATCGGGTCGCCCAGGGGGAAGTGGCTCCAGTCGTCGGCTGGGCGGTATTTGGACGGATCATCGGAGGTGGAGTGCGGGCCGGCGCGGTAGGTGACCCACTCGATCAACGTTGGCCCAAGGTTGCGCCGTGCGCGTTCGGCAGCCCAGGCCGAGGCGGCATACACCGCGATAAAGTCATTGCCGTCTACCCGCAGGGAGGCGATGCCGCAGCCCACGCCGCGTCCGGCGAAAGTGGTGGCTTCACCGCCGGCGATGGCCTGGAAGGTGGAGATGGCCCATTGATTATTGACCACGTTGAGTATCACCGGCGCGCGGTAGACGTGGGCGAAGGTGAGGGCGGTGTGGAAGTCCGATTCAGCGGTGGCGCCGTCGCCGATCCAGGCCGAGGCGATCTTGGTATCGCCCTTGATCGCCGAAGCCATGCCCCAACCCACGCCCTGCACGAATTGGGTGGCGAGGTTGCCGGAAATGGTAAAGAAGCCCGCCTCTTTGACCGAGTACATGATCGGCAACTGGCGACCCTTGAGCGGGTCGCGCTCGTTGGACAGCAGTTGGCAGATCAGGTCTACCAGCGGCACGTCGCGGGCCATCAGAATGCTTTGCTGGCGATAGGTGGGGAAGCACATGTCGTCGATGTTCAAGGCCAGGGCCTGGGCGCTGCCGATGGCTTCTTCGCCAAGGCTTTGCATGTAGAACGACATTTTTTTCTGGCGCTGGGCGACCACCATGCGGTTGTCGAAGATGCGCGTCTTGAGCATGGCGCGCATGCCTTTGCGCATGATCTCGGTCGAAACACCCTCGGCCCACGGCCCGAGCGCCTGGCCCTGGTCGTCGAGCACGCGGATCAGGCCCTTGGCCAGGTCGGCGGTGTCGGCGGGTTCTACGTCGATGGCGGGTTTGCGTACCAGGCCGGCGTCGGTCAGACGCAGGTAGGTGAAGTCGGTCTTGCAGCCTGGACGGCCCGAAGGTTCGGGAACGTGCAGGCGCAGCGGTGCATACGGCTGGGTCATGGCTTTCTACGCTCTATCTTGTGAATTTCTTGTAGTGGGCGCGCTAGCTGACAGTCAGTCTTCGGGTAGAAGAAATCTTGTCCTACAACAATCATAGGCGTGGCGTAGAAGAATATTTATCTGTGTTTCATTGCGCTCACCGTCATTTGCGGATAAAAAAACTGCATAAACATAATAAACAGGTGATTTTGTCTCATGCGCAAACTGGACCGTACCGATATCGGCATTCTCAACGCCCTGCAGGAGAATGCCCGCATCACCAACGCCGACCTGGCCCGCTCGGTCAACCTGTCGCCCACGCCGTGTTTCAACCGGGTCAAGGCGATGGAAGAACTGGGCCTGATTCGTGAGCAGGTCACGTTGCTGGATGCTGACCTGCTGGGGCTGCACGTCAATGTGTTCATCCATGTAAGCCTGGAAAAGCAGAATGAGTTGGCGTTGCAGCAGTTCGAAGGGGCGATCTCGGACCGTCCCGAGGTGATGGAGTGCTACCTGATGGCGGGTGATCCGGATTATTTGATCCGCGTGCTGGTGCCGACGATCCAGTCGCTGGAGCGTTTCATGATGGACTTTTTGACCAAGGTGCCGGGGGTGGCAAACATTCGCTCCAGCTTTGCCTTGAAGCAGGTGCGCTACAAGACGGCGCTGCCGCTGCCAGCCAACGGCATCAGCCTGGGCAACTGACTCAACGCGGTAAAAATGTGGGAGGGTGCTTGCCCCGATGGCGGTGTGACAGTCAACTTATGTGTAGCTGATCCACTGCTATATCGGGAGCAAGCCCCCTCCCACATTTTTTTACTGTATTTCAAAGTTGGTTGAGGGGGATCTTCAGGTAGGTCACGCCGTTTTCTTCCGCCGGCGGCATATGCCCCGCCCGCACATTCACCTGGATCGCCGGCAGCAACAAGGTCGGCATTCCCAGCCCGGCATCACGCTGGGTACGCATCTCTACAAACGCCGCTTCATCCACGCCATCGTGCACATGAATATTCCCCGCCCTTTGTTCCGCCACAGTGGTCTGGCACTTGGCCTCACGCCCCTCAGGCGGATAGTCATGGCACACATACAGCTTGGTATCCGAGGGGAACGCCAACAGCTTGCGCATCGATGCGTACAACTGCCGCGCATCGCCGCCGGGGAAATCGCAGCGGGCGGTGCCGACGTCGGGCATGAACAGCGTGTCGCCCACCAGGATCAAGCGGCCGTCGATCAAGTAGGCCATGTCGGCAGGGGTGTGTCCCGGCACATGCAGGGCTTGGGCTTTCAAACCGCCGATATGAAAGACCTCATCCGGCGCAAACAGGTGATCGAACTGCGATCCGTCGACGCGAAATTCCGGCTCCAGGTTGAACAGGTTTTTGAACACACCCTGCACCTTGCTGATCGATTCGCCTATCGCGATCTTGCCGCCCAGGGTGCGACGCAGGTAGGGCGCGGCGGACAGATGATCGGCATGAGCGTGGGTTTCCAGCAACCACTGCACCTGCAAGCCATGCTCGCGCACGAACGCGATCACCTTGTCAGCCTGGGCGGTATCGGTACGCCCCGACGCCGGGTCGTAGTTGAGTACCGAGTCGACAATGGCACAGGGGCCGCCATCCGCTTCATAGACGATGTAGGTATAGGTCGACGATGCGTCATCCAGAAAGGCTTGAATCAACGCTGGCATGGCGGCTGTCCCCAATGAAGAAAAAAGTGGTTACAATCAGTTTACGTTTACACATAATGTTTTGAGCTTAAGTGACATAAAGGACCCGAAGCAAATGGAATCTACCTTGAGTGAGGGCGAAGTCGCCCAGTTGCGTGCGTCGGCGTCCAAGGCTTGTTCCTTGCTCAAGGCCCTGGCCAATGAAGACCGACTGTTGATCCTGTGCCAGTTGACCCAGGGCGAGCGC
The DNA here is from genome assembly GCF_023127795.1 of Pseudomonas sp. W2Jun17. Taxonomy (NCBI): domain Bacteria; kingdom Pseudomonadati; phylum Pseudomonadota; class Gammaproteobacteria; order Pseudomonadales; family Pseudomonadaceae; genus Pseudomonas; species Pseudomonas sp. W2Jun17. The sequence goes on from NZ_SPKO01000015.1 coordinate 25,859, forward strand.
AACGTCGGCGAGCTGGAAGCCCTGACTGGCGTGCGCCAGCCCACGCTGTCACAACAGTTGGGCATCCTGCGCGATGAAGGGCTGGTCGCCACCCGCCGAGAAGGCAAATACATTTTCTACGGGCTGGCTAGCCATGAAGTGATTCAAGTGATGAAGACCCTGTCCGGGCTGTATTGCGGCGCGGTCATAAAAAGCTGGGCGTGACGCCATCCGGCAGCGACCCTTGTGTGCATTGACTCAAAAAGGCAGTAGACAATGACCGAACAACACTGGGGACCGACCATCAGTGGCGATATCGTAGTCATCGGCGGCGGCTCGGCAGGCATCGGCCTGCTGGCCAGCCTGCTCAAGCGCGATCCGCAGTTGAACATCATCCTGATCGAGCCCAACGATTACCACTGCTACCAACCGGCCTGGACCCTGGTCGGCGGCGGCGCCTACGACCTGCAAAAGACCCGCCGCCCCCTGGCCGATGTGCTGCCCAATGGCGTCAGTTGGGTACAGGCCGCCGTCAGCGAAGTGCTGCCCGACGAGCAAACCCTGGTGCTCGACAGCGGTCAGCGCGTCACCTGGCAAAACCTCATCGTCTGCCCCGGTCTGCGTCTGGCCTGGGAGAAAATCGAGGGCTTGCCAGACACCCTCGGCCAGCACGGCGTCACCTCCAACTACAGCTATGAGCACGCCGCCTACACCTGGCAACTGGTGCAGCAACTCAAGGGCGGCAAGGCGCTGTTCACCCAGCCTGCCATGCCGATCAAATGCGCTGGAGCGCCGCAAAAAGCCATGTACCTGTCCTGTGATCACTGGCTCAAGCAGGGCGCACTGAAAAACATCGAGGTGGAGTTCAACCTGGCCGGCGCTGCGTTGTTCGGCGTGGCGACCTTTGTGCCGCCGTTGATGAAATACGTCGAAAAATACAACGCGCGCCTGGCGTTCAACTCCAACCTGGTAAAAGTCGACGGCCCGGCGCGCAAAGCCTGGTTCGAAGTCAAGGACGCCGAAGGCAACGTGAGCGTCGAAGAGAAAACCTTCGATATGTTGCACGTCGTGCCGCCGCAGCTGGCCCCGGACTTTATCCGCGAAAGCGAGCTTGCCGACGCCGCCGGCTGGTGCGAAGTAAACCCCCACAGCCTGCAACACCTGCGCTACCCGCACGTCTTCGGCCTTGGCGATGTGTGCGGTACCACCAACGCCAAGACGGCGGCCGCGGTGCGCAAGCAAATCGTGGTGGTGGCCGAGAACCTGCTGGCCCTGCGCAAACAGGCGCCATTGCCGCTCAAATACGACGGCTACGGCTCCTGCCCGCTGACGGTGGAGAAGGGCAAGGTGGTACTGGCCGAGTTCGGCTACGGCGGCAAGCTGCTGCCGACCTTTCCCCTGGACCCGACTCGGGCGCGCCGTTCGATGTGGTTCCTCAAGGCCACGCTGCTGCCGTGGTTCTACTGGAACGGCATGCTCAAGGGCCGCGAGTGGCTGACCCGTCTGAGCAAGGTGGACTGAATGCTGCTGGCCAGTCTGTTGGGTGTATTGATGGGCCTGGTCATGGGCCTGACCGGCGCGGGCGGCGGCATCCTTGGGGTGCCGGCGTTGGTGCTGGGGCTGGGGTTGACGATGACCCAGGCCGCGCCGGTGTCGTTGCTCGCAGTGGGTGCGGCAGCGGCGGTGGGGGCCATCGATGGCTTGCGCCATGGCCTGGTGCGTTACCGTGCGGCGTTGTTGATCGCCTTGCTCGGCGCGCTGTTTTCGCCGTTGGGCGTGTTCGTCGCCCACCAACTGTCGGAGCCGGTGCTGATGGGGTTGTTCAGCGCGCTGATGGTGCTGGTGGCCTGGCGCATGCTGCAACGGGAAAAGCGCGAGGCGGGGCCGAGTGACCATGGCGCCGCTTCATGGGGCCAGAAGAATTGCATGCTGGATCAACAAACCGGGCGCTTCTCCTGGACCGCCAAGTGCAGCGCCACCCTGGCTGCACTGGGAGCTGTGACGGGTGCTGTATCGGGCTTGCTGGGCGTGGGCGGCGGCTTCCTGATCGTGCCGGCGTTCAAACAACTGACCGACGTGCAGATGCGTGGGATCGTCGCCACGTCGTTGATGGTGGTCAGCCTGCTATCGCTGATCGGCGTGGCCGGTGCGTTTCATGCGGGCGTGAGCATCGAGCCGGTGGGCTGGGTGTTTATCGGCGCGAGTGTCGTCGGCATGTTGGCGGGAAGGCGGTTGTGTTCGGTCATCCCCGCGCGGGTGTTGCAAGTGGGGTTCGCCAGCCTGTGTGGGGTGGTGGCGATTGGCATGTTTGTCAGCGCGTTGCTCTGACGCGGTACCGGTGCACGGTCACGAAGTCTTGCAGTTGGTCGGGAACCTCCTCATTGGGTGCTGACACTCAGTGAACGGCCGCAAGCGCCGGACTCCTCGACTACGCATAGGCGTTTTATGACAAGCATTACCGCTGCAAGTACGCATTTTTCGCTTCCCCTGCCGACAGATGAACATCCGTCATCACCTGTGACCGATGGCGTCGACACCTCAATGACGTCCCCTCGTCTCAGCCAGGATAGACCGATACCCAGCAGCCCGGCGCCCTCGCTGGGTAATCTGGGAGGCGCATTATCCTGGTCGGTTCCCTTGAGCGCAGACGAACAGCGGCGCTTGCGTCTTGTCACGATGAGTCACCAACACGCCCTTGGCGATCAGCCGCTGGTGATGCAAACCCAGGGCGGGGTGCTGGAGTTTCTGCGGTATCGGCAGCCGCTGCCGGCAGAGGCGGGCGACGACCCGGCTAAAATACTCCAGGCACTGGTCAACTCCCCGCAAGGGCAGCGGATGGGCAAAGCGCTACAGCAAACCATGCAAGGCGTTGACAGCGAAAGCAGCGCAAGCGATTACCTGCTGGCCGCTATCGCCCTGCAGATGGACCCTGAGTCGATCACTGCGCCCGGTCGCAACAGCGTTGCCGGTTTCGACCTGGGCAGTGACACACGTGGGGGGCACCACGCCTCCAAGGTTGTGGCCGGCTTGGCCGAACATTTGAGCAGTACTGGCAAAACCAGCGCTGCACTGGCGAGTGTCGGTGCGTACCTGTTGCTGGCCAAGGCGGCACCGCAGTTTCTGATCAAAGACATTCCCCCGACCGTAAAGGTTGGCAGTCAGGCGTGGGCCAGCCTGACGATGGCTGCGATGACGATTGAGGCGCACACACCCGGCAAAGTCCCTGGTATGACGTTTGCCCAAGTCATGAGTGAGGCGCAAGAAGCGCAGCGGGTCGACCCTGCAGTTACCCAAGCGGCACAAACCCTGGCATTGCTGGACTGGGCCGTGGCGAGCGGCGTGCTCACAAAAAGACAGGATGGCGACTATCTCCCCGCGCAACTTGAATCGGCAAGGGTCGCATTCAACGCGCAACAGGACGCCCGGCTCGTTGCTTCCCAGGCACTGGACACAGCACTGCCCACTCGAAAAGAGATCGCACTGGCCAAGCTCAAGGAGCGTTTTGGCGACCTTGGCGCATTTTTCGAAGAGAAAGCATTCGCGATTGATCAGCACTACGTGGCGATTGAAGGGGGAGGGATTTCGCTATTGGATATCGCCATGATCGACTGGCTGGAACCCCGGCTCTTCAGGGCGTATGAACCGAGCAGTTCACTCAAGGGCAATGACCTGCGAAGGGTGCTGACGCGTTTGAACGCCAACCGGCAGTTTGGCGTGCCGGCTGAATTCGAACGGCAGTTCAGCCGTGCGATCGAGGAAAAAAAGGCCGCCGTCAATACAGTGGTCAGGCACATGATTTCGCAACTGCCGTTGGAAGATCGCCAGCGCCTGGAGTTTGGGAAAATCAGCTTTTTCCAGGAAGGCTCATACGTCATGGATGGTCATTTCAATAATACGTATGGTCAAAATAAACCGGGGCTGCTGGTTAAAACTGAACTGCAGGGCGTGTCGCACGCCTACGTCATCGACTTCAATAAAGGCACGATTGAAACAGCGAGCCTTTACGATACGAAGATCAGGGCGGACAGGGTTGGCAACAAGGTAACGACGACCAAAACGTTCACGCCCAGCCACAAAGCAGATGATCTTGGGCGTGAGCGCCCGTTGGATAACGGGCCATGGGAGAGCTTTACCAGTGCTCGATCCCATGGGATTGCCACGGCCTTTGTCGAGCACTTGGATCTCGACGATCCGGCTATCAAGTTGCAAGCCCGTGGGCAGACGGCCTTGGACACGGCGAACGCGCAGTTGAGCGAGTTTTTGTTGAACTTGATCCCCTTCAGGTCCGCCATTGTCAATTTTCAAAACGGCAAGTACGGGGACGGGGCTTTCGATCTCTTGCTGGATGTTTTCGGCTTTCTTACCGCCGGCACCGCCACCGCCGGAAAATTGCTCAAGGTCGGCCGCTCGGCGCTTTCCACCGGCGCCAAGGCATTGCGGGCGGCCAAGGTCATCGGTGTGGCGGCCATTGACGTGCTCAACCCTGTGGGAGGGATGGGCGATTTGCCCAGGTTGGTGGGTACCGCTGGCCTCTATGTACTGTCCAAAGGCATCAAGGCCGTCAACAAACTCAGAGGCGCCACTGGCAGCTACGACGTGTTGAAAACTATCAGCAAACAGTACGACGTCGCGGCAACAGGCACCTTGAAGGTGGGAGGCCAGACAGTGGAAGGGGCTGCTGTGCTCAAAGGCGGCAAGTGGTATTCATTTGACGCTGACGCCATGCGACCTTATGGCAGCCCGCTTGAGCAGTTCAAAGTATCGACCCAGGCTGTCGACGGTGAGGTGGACACGGCGCACATTGATGGGCTGAGTGAGTTGAGCCATGAGCTGTTCGGGCACTTCAAAGTGCCAGACCGCAAAATCGTGGGGCTGTCACGCAATAGTCAGGGGGTGTATGTGGCGGCCGATGGGCACATGTCGCATATACGCCATACCGACAGCAACGGTGATACAGCGGTATATGAGGTGCGCCAGGTTTCGCGCACGGACGACGGTGTTGTGCAGGCGCGGGTTTATCACAACAACCGGCAAACCGAGTTGCTGGTCCAGCATGTACAAGGGGACGAATGGCAGCGCCTGGGGGCGCCCGGTGGCGGGCAGATCACCGCTGAACATTTGCGGGCCTGGGAGGCGTTGTCGCCGGATGAACAGGCCAGTCTTACCCGAAAGGGCTTTGCCAAAAAGAATCACCTCCCCCAGAAAACCTTTGAGTACTACGTGAAACCTGACGGCCAGTTGAGCGATACCGGTGTGATCGTGCGTGACCGCCCCGCCAACGCATTCACCGATAAGGTGACCGAAACGCATGTGCGTGATTGGCAAAACATGACACAAGCGGCGCGTGACGAAATGACCTTGGACGGATTTATCGGCCTTCATAACCTTCGACCAGGAACATTCAAAAGTTATGTGCGCCGGGATGGCACCCCCATGATCAGGGGCGAAGCGTTGCTCAAGTCGTCCGTCGCCCCTAGAAGCAACCAAATTACCGATGATCATTTACGCCAGTGGGATGAGCTTTTCAGGAGCCCGGACAACACATTGACGTCTGCGCAGTTTGTTAGCCAACACGGGCTCAGCCAACGTAGCTGGGAGATGTACGTCAAGGCGGATGGTTCTTTAAAGGAAATGGGCGCGCAGCGCCTGGAACAGGCACGGCAAAATGCCGCACTGGCGTCCGCAGGCCAGGCCCCGCCCTCCATGGCTGATCATTTGCGCGCTTGGCAGGCGCTGTCTTTGGAGCAACAACAAAGCCTTACCCGTGAGGGGTTCGCCCGGCAAAAACACCTCCACCCGAGAGTTTTTGAGCGCTACGTGCAACCCAATGGTCAACTGACCGCTACCGGTGTGGCAGTGCGCGACCGCCTGCCCGGCACGCCCTTCTATACGGTGACTGAAACCCATATCCGTGACTGGCAAGACATGACACAGGCGCAGCGTGACGTAATGACCCTCGAAGGGTTTGCCGAGCTTTATCACGTCAATCCGGGCTCGTTCAAAACGCATGTGCGGCGAGATGGGACCTTGGGGCCAGTCGGCAGGGAGTTGATGGACAGGGTAGCCGGGGTCGTCCCTAACAGAATTACCGATGACCATCTTCGCCAATGGAAAGCGCACTTCGAGAGCCCGGATAACGCGGTCACGCAAGCGCAGTTCACCCGCGAGAACGGGCTCCATCCTGCTACGTGGAGGGACTGGGTCAACCCTGACGGCTCCTTGAAAAACACCGCCAGGGAACGTGTTGAGCGCGCTGCACTGGGGCCCGCGGCCCATGCTCCGAGGGCGCCGATGCTATTGATCACCGCCGAGCATCTGCGCGACTGGGAGGCGCTGCCGCTTGCGCAACAGCAAGGCTCTGCCCGTAAGAACTTTGTCCGACATAGACACATCTCCCATAGAACCTTTGATCACTACGTGCAGCCTGACGGCAAACTGAGCCCTGCCGGCGAGCTTGTGCGCGACCGCGCGGCCAACACACCGGTTGACAAGGTGACCGAAACGCACATCCAGGCGTGGCAAAACATGACACAGCAGGCGCGGGACGCCATGACCAGGGAAGGTTTTGCCGGTCACCATAACCTCAGTGCACACTCATTCAGATCACATGTACGGGCAGACGGTAGCCTGTCGGCCACCGGCGAAGCACTGGTGAGCAGCGCAACCGATGGCACCTATAGGCGGATCACCAGTGACCTTTTACGCCAGTGGCAAGTGCGTGCCACCAATGCGGACAACTCAATGACGCAAGCGCAGTTCTTGCACCAGCACAGGCTCAATCCAAGCGTCTGGACGAAGTACGTTAAAAGTGACGGCTCCTTTACAGCGATTGCTGTCCAACGTCTCGAACGGTTACAGCAAAACACTGGACCGCGTCTCACGCCCCAGCAACCGGCTGTGGATACGGCACGAAAACGACCGGCATCAGAGTCTCTGGACCCGCCGCAAGCGAAGGTTGCGGATCTGACCTTGCACGCCGATACGCCTCAGGGCGTAGAGGCCCCGGGGCCAACGTTGGCAGTCCCGCCTGTCGTTATCAAGGTTGAGCCCAGTGATTTCCAGACACTGCCCCGCCATCAGATCGACAACACACTGCCGATCCTGCAGGACCCGGCGAACCCCAGGCTCAGCTTGACTCAAGCACTTGAAGGTCCTATCGATGACATCCGTATCGCCTACTGGAATGGTGTGCTTGACGGGCTGGATAGCGCAACAAAGGCGCGCGTTTCAGCCCAGATCAAGGAATCGATCAAAGACTGGCTGCGAACCGAAGGTCAACACCAGTCTCGGTTTGAGGAGGCTATGGAAGTGGTCACGCCGCTGGACGATGGTGGGCCGGCTCGCGGCGCTTCGGTGTGGGCGCGGCGCGATATTCCTCAATATGAAGTGCTTGGTCCGTATGCAGGCAAATATCACCCAGACGAGGCGTCGTTGTTCGAGGAGCAACGCAAGCAAGGCTCGCGGGCTGTAATGACCTACCTGTTTGGTACCCGTTCGGGTACGCGGACGGTGAGTGGGCTGCACACGGGCAACACCCTGAGCCTGATCAACACCTCGCAAGTGGGCGATGGGCCAGCGTGGAGGTCCAACAATGTCGTGTCCATCTCGGTCGGGAAAAACCTGACGTTCTACGTGGCGCTGAAGGACATCAAGAAAGGGGAAGAGTTATTGCTGGACTATGGACCGTTCTATAAACCGGTACCTGATATTGCGATCAAACCGGATCCTGATCGCTGAGTTCAGTGCTCGGCGCGTCAGCCTCCGCCCCCTAGCACCCCATGAATGAGCGAAAGCGCCAGCAGGCGCTTTCGTCAGGACGCTTCCTCGACAATGGACAGGTCGTTTTTTATGACAAGCATTAGCGCGGCACACACGCATTTTTCGCTTTCACCGCCTGCTGCTGAAAATCAGTCGGCGCCCGTGACCGACACCTCGTTGACTCCCCAGCCTCCCAACCAGGATGTGCCGTTGCCCGGCAACCCCGCCCCCTCGCTGGGGCATCTGGGCGGGGCATTGTCCTGGCCGGTTCCCTTGAGCGCAGACGAACAACGACGCTTGCGTCTTATCACGATGAATCACGCACATCATCTGGGCGATCAGCCGCTGGTGATGCAAACCAAAGGCGGCGTGCTGGAGTTCTTGCGGTATCGCCAGCCTCTCCCGGCGTCTGTGCAGGACGACCCTGCCAAGATGCTCGAAGCACTGATCCGTTCCCCTCAGGGACAACGGATGGGCAAAGCGCTGCAACAAAGAATGCAGGGCATTGACAGCGCGAGCAGCGTGACGGATTACCTGCTGGCAGGCATCGCGTTGCAGATGGATCATGAGTCGATCAGCGCCCCGGCGCGCAACAAAATAGCTGGGTTCGACCTTGCCAGTGACCATTATTGGGGCCACCCCCCATCGGCAGTCGTGGAAGGCTTGGCCGAACACTTAAGTCGCACCGGCAAAACCAGCGTTGCGCTGGCAAAAGTCGGTGCGTACCTGTTGCTGGCCAAGTCGGCTCCGCAGTTTCTGATCAAAGACATTCCCCCGACGGTGAAAGTCGGCAGCCAGGCCTGGGCCAACCTGACCATTGCCGCCATGACGAGCGAAGCGCAGGCACCGGGCAAAGTTCCCGGCATGACGTTTGCGCAGGTCATGAGCGAGGCTGAAAACGCCCGACGGGTTGACCCTGTGGCCACTCAGCATGCCCAGGCTGCCGCGTTACTCGATTGGGGCGTTGCGAATGAAATCATCCCCAAAAGAAACGCTGACACCTACACCGCTGCACAACTTGAAACCGTCAGAACCGAGTTCAACCAACAGCTTGATGAGCGGATGTCTGCTTCAAAAATACTGGACAAGGCAATACCGACGCGAACAGAAATCGCACAGTTCAAGTTGCAGGAGCGGTTTGGAGACTTGGGCGCGCTGTTTGAAGTCAAAGCACTCAGCACTGATGCGTCTCGCGTGGAGCACGGGCAAAACGGGATAAGCGGCACACATTCACTCTTGGACTACGCCAAGATGGACTTGCCGAATCCGAGGCCGCTGAAGTCGAGCGACTCCCGCATCCCCGTAGAGGCGCTGAACAATAATCCTACGTTCGGCGTTCGGGAGGCTTTCGAACAGCAGTTCACCAGCGCCATCCAAGCAAAAAAGGCTGCCATCAATACAACCGTCAGGCACCTGATCTCGCAGCTACCATCTGCGGATAGGAGGAGCTTGGAGTTTGGAAAAATCAGCTTTTTCCAAGAAGGCTCATACGTCATGGATGGTCATTTCAATAATACGCAGGCTCAAAATAAACCTGGACTGTTGGTCAAAACTGAATGGCATGGCACAACAAAAGCCTACGTCATCGACTTCAATAAAGGCTCGATTGAAAGGGCGAGCGTGTACGCAGCGCAGGTTCAGGAGTCCAGGGCAGGCAAAAATGTTTCTACGACCAAAGCGTTCACGCCCCGTCATAACGCAGATGATCTGGGTCGTGAACGCCCGTTGAGTGACGCACTTGTGAATAGTTTCACCAGCGCTCGATCCCGTTCGATTGCCGACGCCTTTGTCCAACACCTTGATCTCGATGATCCCGCTATAAAAGAACAGGCGCGCGGGCAGACACCCCTCGACGAGTATTACAGCCCCAAGCCGTTGAACGATTTTTTGTTGAACCTGATCCCCTTCAGATCGGCCATCGTCAATATTCAGAATGGTAAATATGGTGAGGCAGCATTTGATCTCATGCTGGACATCTTCGGCTTTGTTACTGCGGGGGCCGCCACGGCTGGAAAACTGCTCAAGATCGGCAGCGCTGTTCTCTCCAGCGGTGCAAAGGTGCTAAAGGCTGCCAAAGTCATTGGTGTCGCCACGATTGACTTGCTCAATCCGGTGGGTGGTTTGGGGGATTTGGCAAGGCTAGTGGGCAGCGGCGGCTTGTATGTACTGTCCAAAACCGTCAATAAACTCAGAGGTGCCACCGGCAGTTACGACGTATTGAAGGCGATCAGCAAGCAGTATGACGCAGCGGCGACAGGCGTGGTGAAGGTGGCCGAACAGACGGTGGAGGGAGCCGCCGTACTCAAGAACGGCCATTGGTATGCTTTTGATGCCGACGCGATGCGACCCTATGGCAGCCCGCTCGAAGAGTTCGTGGTCGCAACCCAGGCTGTCGCCGGTAAGGTGGGCGCTCCGCACCTCGAAGAAGTGAGCGAACTGAGCCATGAATGGTTTGGTCAGTTCAACGTGCCTGAGTCGCGTATTGCTGGCCTTTCACGTAATGGCCAGGGCGTGTATGTGGCCGCCGATGGGCACCTGTCTCATATACGTCATATCGACAGCCACGGTAAGGCGGCGGTGTACGAAGTCCGCCAGGTGTCGCGCACGGAGGACGGCGTTGTGCAGGCCCGGGTTTATCACAACAACCGGCAGACCGAGTTGTTGGTCCAGCATATACAGGGTGACCAATGGCACCGCCTGGGGGCAACCGGTGGTGCAAAGCAAATCACCGCTGAACATTTGCAGGCGTGGGAAGCATTGCCGCGCCAGGAGCAAATAAGGCTTACCCCCAAGGGTTTTGCCCGCCAGCACCAACTGCCCTGGAAAACGTTTGAGTACTGTGTGAAAGCTGACGGTCGACTGAGCGAGACTGGCTTGATCGTGCGCAACCGCCCCGCCAACACGCCGTTCAACAAGGTGACCGAAGCGCATATCCAGAGTTGGCGAAGCTTGACTCGGCATGAGCGTGGCGCCATGACCTTAGACGGGTTTGCCGTTCATCATCACCTGAATTCGCATACGCTCAAAAATTATGTGCGGGTCGATGGCAGCCTGGGGCCAGAGGGTGAAGAGCTATTGGGCAGGGCTGCCGGTACTGCCTATGAGGTAATTACCGATGAGCATCTACACCAGTGGCGCACGCTCTTGGCACAACCGAACAACGTAGTGACATCAGCGCAGTTCATGAGCCAACACAGGCTCAGCCCAGGCAGTTGGAGTCGCTTCGTTAAAAAGGATGGTTCCTTGAAAGAGGCGGCCGTGCGACGTCTCAATCAGGCCGAGCAAAACACCGCGCTCGCCCCCACCTTCCAGACTTCGGCACGCAAACAGATCATTACGGGTGAACATCTACAGGAGTGGGAGGCGTTGTCGTCCGCGCAACCGCGAAGCATTACCCGTGAAGACTTTGCCCAACAGAGGAACCTCTCGCCGAAAACCTTTGCCTACTATGTGCAGCCTGACGGCCAGTTGAGTGATACCGGCAAGATTGTGCGCGACCGCGCGGCCAATACACCCTTCAATACACTGACCGAAACGCATATACGTGATTGGCAAAGCAAGACGCAGCAGGCGCGTGACGCAATGACCATGAACGGATTTGCCGGCCATCATCACCTTAATCCGAGTACGTTCAAAAATGGTGTGCGGCAAGATGGTGGCCTTGGGCCGGCCGGTGAAGCGTTGTTGAACAGGGCGGCCGGTCTCACCTATACCGCGCTTACTGATGACCATCTACGCCAGTGGCGGGCGCTCTTCGCTCAATCGAACAGGTCAGTCACGCAGTCGCAGTTTTTGAGCCAACATGGGCTCAACCCAAACACTTGGCATCAGTACGTTAACGCCGATGGCTCTTTAAAAGCGGCGACCGTGCAACGCCTCAATCGGGCAGAGCAAGATATCCCGCAGCTCCCCGTGCCCGAGCAACCGGCTGCGAGTGCAACACGAAAACGGCCTGCGCAAGACCCTCTGGATCCGCCGCCGTCGAAATCTTCGGATCTGAACACTCCCACCGACACGCCATACAGCGAACAGATCCCAGGTTCGTCTTCGGACATCGTCGTTATCAAGGTTGAACCCGACGTTTCCCCTGTACTACCTCGTCATCAGATCGACAATACTCTGCCGATTCTGCAGGACCCGACGAACCCCAGGCTCAGCTTGACCCAATCACTTGAAGGCCCTATCGAGGACATCCGTATCGCCCACTGGAATGGTGTGCTTGACGGTCTGGATAGCGCAACCAAGGCACGCGTATCAGCCCGGATCAAGGCGTCGATCAAAGACTGGCTGCGGACCGAATGCCAGCACCAGTCCCGGTTTGATGAAGTCCTGGAAGTGGTCACGCCGCTGGATGATGGTGGGCCGGCGCGCGGCGCATCGGTGTGGGCGCGGCGCGATATCCCCCAATTTGAAGTGCTTGGCCCGTATGCCGGCAAGTACCATGCAGACGAGGCGTCGTTGTTCAAGGAGCAACGTAAGCAAGGCTCCCGGGCTGTACTGACTTACCTGTTCGGTACACGTTCGGGTGTGCGTACGGTGAGTGGGCTGCACACGGGTAACACTCTGAGCCTGATCAATACCTCGCAACTGCGCAATGGGCCAGCGTGGAAGTCGAACAATGTCGTTTCCGTGGCGGTCGGGAAAAACCTGACGTTCTATGTGGCGCTCAAAGACATCAAGAAAGGTGATGAATTGCTGCTCGACTATGGGCCGTTCTATAACCCTGTGCCTGAGATAGCGATCAAGCCGGACCCCGATCGTTGAGGTGAGCCGCTCGGCGCAGGCAGTGGGCCAGCCGATGCCGCCTTTCGGCCGTTTGAAGATCAATTGTGCGTTCGCCATGGAAAGATGAGCGCTGCTCAGGTTTACTACTACCTGAGTAAGCGCTTCACCGACCTTGCACGTCGGCTCACCAAGGTCACCGAATGGATAAATACACCCCCCACACCTGGCAGCCCCACGAGCGGCCGAGCCTGCCCGGCTCGCCGTCGACGCCGCTGCACCCCACCCACAGGCGCTGGCTGTTTGCGCTGGTGGGCGTGCTGGTAGCAATCACCGGTGGCCTGGGCAATGCCCTGGTTATCGCCAACCTGCAATACCTGCAAGGCGCACTGGGCGCGACCACCGCGGAAATGGCCTGGCTGCCCGCCGCGTATGTCATGACCAACGTGTGCATGAACCTGCTGCTGGTGAAGTTTCGTCAGCAGTTCGGCCTGCGTGCGTTTACCGAAGTGTTCCTGGTGTTGTATGCGCTGGTGACTTTCGGCCACTTGTTTGTCAACGACCTCAACTCGGCCATTGCGGTGAGGGCGGCTCACGGCATGGTCGGCGCGGCGCTGAGTTCGTTGGGTTTGTACTACATGATCCAGGCGTTCCCGGCCAAGTGGCGCTTGAAAGCTCTGGTGCTGGGGCTGGGCACCGCGCAATTGGCGCTGCCCCTGGCGCGGCTGTTTTCCGAAGACTTGCTGCAGATCGCCGAATGGCGCGGGTTGTACCTGTTTGAACTGGGCCTGGCGCTGATCTGCCTGGGTTGCGTGTTCCTGCTCAAGCTGCCGCCCGGTGACCGCTTCAAGACCTTTGAAAAACTCGACTTCCTCACCTTCGCCATCCTTGCCACTGGCGTTGCTTTACTGTGTGCGGTGCTGTCCCTGGGGCGTATCGACTGGTGGCTGGAAGCGCCGTGGATCGGTGTGGCCTCGGCCTGCTCGCTGGTGCTGATCATGGCGGGGCTGGCCATCGAGCATAACCGCAGCAACCCGATGCTGATGACGCGCTGGCTGGGCAGCGGCGTGATGATTCGCCTGGCCTTGGCGGTAGTGCTGATTCGCATGGTGCTGTCCGAGCAATCCACCGGTGCGGTGGGGTTCATGCAAATGCTGAACATGAGCTACCAGCAAATGCATACCTTATATGTGGTGATGCTGGCCGGGGCGATTGCCGGGCTGGTGGTCAGCGCGTTGACGATCAACCCGGCGCACCTGTTGATGCCATTGGTGATTTCCCTGGCACTGATGGCGACAGGTTCGGTGATGGACAGTTTTTCCAGCAACCTGACGCGTCCGCAAAACCTCTACATCAGCCAGTTCCTGCTAGGCTTTGGCGGCACGTTCTTCCTCGGGCCGACCATGGTGCTGGGCACGAAAAACGTGCTGACCAACCCGCGCAACCTGGTGAGCTTCTCGGTGATGTTCGGGATTTGCCAGAACCTCGGCGGCCTGATCGGCGCGGCGTTGCTGGGCACCTTCCAGACCGTGCGCGAGAAGTATCACTCAAGCATGATCGTCGAGCACCTGACCTTGATCGACCCCCGTGTGGCGGCGCGAGTGCAGAGCGGCGGGTCGGCCTACGGTGGCATCGTCGCCGACCCGGAACTGCGCAACCTGATGGGCATCCGCAGCCTGGCCACGGCGGCCACCCGTGAAGCGAATGTAATGGCTTACAACGATGTGTTCATGCTGATCGCGATTATTGCGATCCTTACCATGCTGTGGATCTTCACCCGCAGCCTATGGTTGATGAGCACCACCAAGGCAATCCCTCCTGTTCAACCCAGCGGCGCGACTTCATGACCGAACCTTCAACCACCACCACAACCGCCATCGCTGCCACACCGGAAGGCAGCACGCCACCGGGCGCCGTGCCCACCCAATTGCGGCCTTTGCGCGTGCGCATCATCTCGTCCCTGGGTTTTGCCGCCATCGCCATCATCGGTGTGCTGATCGTGCTGTACGCCTGGCAGTTGCCGCCGTTCAGCAGTGCGGTGGAAACCACCGAAAACGCTCTGGTGCGCGGGCAGGTGACGATTATCGGCCCGCAACTTGGCGGCTATGTGTTCGAAGTACCGGTGCAGGATTTCCAGTATGTAAAAGCGGGGGACCTGCTGGTACGCCTGGATGACCGCATCTACAAACAGCGCCTGGACCAGGCCCTGGCGCAGTTGGCCGTGCAGAAAGCGTCCCTGGCCAATGTGGTGCAGCAACGCAACAGCGCCGAAGCGACCATCAAGCTGCGTCAGGCCGCGCTGGTCGACAGCCAGGCCCAGGCGCGCAAGAGTACCGCTGACTTGCGTCGCAACGAAGAATTGATCAGCGATGGCTCGGTGTCCAAGCGCGAGCTGGACGTGACCCGCGCCGCCAATGCCCAGACCATTGCCGCCGTAGCCCAGGCCCAGGCCAGCCTGGAAATTGCCCGGCAAGACCTGCAAACAGTGATCGTCAATCGCGGCTCCCTGGAAGCGGCAGTCGCCAGTGCCGAGGCGGCGGTGGAGCTGGCGCGGATCGATTTGTCCAACACCCGCATCACCGCGCCACGCGATGGTCAGTTGGGGCAGATCGGCGTGCGCCTGGGTGCCTACGTTAACTCCGGCGCGCAATTGATGGCCCTGGTGCCCAAGCAGCTGTGGGTGATCGCCAACATGAAGGAAACCCAGATGGACAATGTGCAGGTCGGCCAGCCGGTAACCTTCACCGTTGACGCGCTGAACCATCGCAAATTCCATGGCACGGTGCAGCATATCTCGCCGGCAACCGGCTCGGAGTTCAGCCTGTTGCAGGCGGATAACGCCACCGGCAACTTCGTCAAGATCGCCCAGCGCGTGCCAGTGAGGATTACCGTGGACCCGGACCAGGCCGAGAGCGAGCGGTTGCGACCTGGGTTGTCGGTGGTGGTGAGTATCGATACGGCAGGGCGCCTGAAAAACAGCCCACCCTGACCCTGACACAGTGCAGAGCAAAATGTGGGAGGGGGCTTGCTCCCGATTAGCACAGGTATCTACACAACTTTGCATTCGCCAACAGTAACCACGATGCGCAGCGAGCCGCTCTTGATCTTGATCTGCTTTTGATCTCAGGCGCCCCGTTAAACCACGCTGGCCGGAATTCGACAGGGATTTGGGGGGTAAACCGGCAGGGATGCCGGTTTAGCCGCCCCGCGCCATGGATGGCGCGTGGCGGCGGCCCCCCAAATCCATGGTGGATTACGGGCACACCGAGCCTAGGCGAGGTGCCGAGTGGTGGGGCAAGAGCCCTTTTGGTTACTTTTGGGGCTCTTTTCCAAAAGTGACCCGCTGTAAAAGCGGAACCAATAGCGGCCGTTACCGCAGGAATGGATATGTACTCGGTCTGATCCAGCACCCTGGTCGGCCCGGAGGCCGCCATCGGGAGCAAGCCCCCTCCCACATTTGACCAAGGTGTGTCACGTAGGCGCCTGTCGATTGTGAGGCCGTCAGGTGAGCAACCCCCCTCTCACATTTGCTCACCTGTGTTCTGACGATTGGGTTTACAGCACCACGCTCGGCAACCACAACGACAGTGCCGGAATGTAGGTCACGGCCATCAGCACCAGAAACAGCACCGCATAAAACGGCAGCAGCGCCTTCACGGTTTTCTCGATGCTTACCTTTCCCACCGCCGCGCCGACGAACAACACCGCGCCCACCGGAGGCGTGATCAAGCCGATGCCGAGGTTGACCAGCATGATCATGCCAAAGTGCACCGGGTCGACGCCGATACCAAGGATCACCGGCAACAGGATCGGCGTAAGGATCAGGATCAGCGGTGCCATGTCCATCACCGTGCCGAGCAACAGCAGCATGACGTTGATGCACATCAGGATCACGTAGCGGTTGTCCGACAGGGTCAGGAACAGCGTAGTGATCTTCGCCGGGATCTGCATCAGGGTCATGATGTAGCCGAAGCTGGCGGCGAAGGCGATGAGGATCATCACGATGGAAATGGTGCGTACCGTGCGATGCATCAGCTTGGGCAGCTCGCGCCATTTGTAGTCGCGGTAGATGAACATGGTCACGAAAAACGCCCACAGCACCGCGATGGCCGCCGACTCGGTGGCGGTGAAGATGCCCGACAAGATGCCGCCGAGGATGATCACCATGGCCATCAGGCCCCAGAGCGCATCAGCGGCGATCTTCAAGGCCTGCTTCAAGGGGATGACTTCGCCCTTGGGGTAGTTGCGCTTTTTCGCGAAGATCAGGCACAGCACCATCAGGCACGCGCTCATTAAAAGGCCCGGCACCACGCCGGCCATGAACAGCGAGGCGATTGATACCGTGCCGCCGGCGGCCAGGGAGTAGAGCACCGAGTTGTGGCTGGGCGGGGTCAGCAGCGCTTGTACCGAGCCACTCACGGTCACCGCCGTGGCGAACTCCCGTGGGTAGCCACGGCGTTCCATCTCCGGGATCAGCACCGAACCGACCGACGCGGTATCGGCCACCGACGAGCCTGAGATCGCACCGAAAAACGTCGACGCCATGATGTTGACCAGCGACAGCCCGCCGCGCACAAAGCCCACCAGCACCCCGGCAAACGCCACCAGCCGCCGCGACATGCCGCCCTCGGCCATGATCGCTCCGGCCAATACGAAGAATGGAATCGCCATCAGTGAAAACTTGTTCACCCCGCCCGCCACCTGGATCATCAGGGCCTGGAACGGAATGTCGATCCACCACGCGCCGATCAGCGCCGACAAGCCCAGGGCGTAGGCCACCGGCATACCGATCAGGATCAAGGCGATAAAGCTGCCCAGCAGAATCAATGCGTCCATATCAGGCAGCCCCTTCGCTTTCTTCAACCAGGTCGAAACGCACTACGCGCCGGTGGCTCTGGTCGCCCAGCAGGAGTTTTTCCAGCACGAATATCAGGGTCAGCAAGCCGCCAATCGGGATCGGCATATAGGTGATACCCACACGCAGGGTAGGGATGGCGCTCATGAACTGGTTCCAGGTGGACAGGCACAGCTTGGCGCCCCAAATGGTCATGAACAGGCAGATGGTCGCCATCAACAGTTGCGAGACGATGCCGACAACGCGGCGCTGAGCATCAGGCAGGCGATCAGTGATCATCGCCACCGACATATGCGCCCCGGCGCGGTAGCTGGCAGCCGCGCCGATAAAGGTGAACACCAGCATCAGCAGGATCGCAGAGGGTTCCGGCCAACTGGAGCCGGTGCCGAGAATATAGCGGGCGAAGATGCCCCAGGGAATGATCAGCGCGACCCCCAGGACCGAGAGGCCGGCGACCCAGATGCAGGTCATGTAGATACGGTCGTTGATGCGCAGCAGTAGATTCTTCATGGCGTTCACCGTGACCGGGCGCGTCGATACCGACCGCGCCGGGCCTTGTCAGGGAGGAGGGCGTTACTGAACGGCGTCGATACGCTTGATGATGTCGGCGTAAGGCGCACCGTACTTCGCGCGAACCTGCGCGGTGGCGTCATAGAAGGGCTTTTTGTCGACGGTGATGAACTCGACCCCGGCCTTTTTGAGTTTCTCTTCACTGCTGGCCGACTTGGCATCCCACAACACACGCTCGTCAGCCTGGGCGGCCTTGGCGGCTTCCTTGACCATGTCCTGCTGTGCGGCGGTGAGCTTGTTCCAGGTGATTTTCGACATCACGATGGGCTCGGGCAGGATCAGGTGTTCGGTGAGGGTGTAGTACTTGGCGTTCTGGAAGTGGTTGTGTTCCAGAAGCGTCGGCGGGTTGTTTTCTGCGCCGTCGATCACCCCGGTCTGCAAGGCGCTGAAGATCTCGCCGGTGTCCATGGCGATACCGTTGGCGCCCATTGCATTGAAGGCTTCGATGAAAATCGGGTTGCCTTGCACGCGAATCTTCATGCCCTTGAGGTCTTCGATCTTGCGCACTGGTTTCTTGGTGTAGAGGTTGCGCGTGCCGCCGTCCATCCAGGCGAGGGCGACCAGGCCGAACTCGGAATCGGTGATCTTGGCGAGGATCTCATCGCCGATTTCGCCGTCAATCACTTTGCGCATATGCGCCTGGTCGCGGAACACGAACGGCAGGTTGAACACATTCACGTCCGGCACCACCGGGCCGACGATGCCAAGGCTGACGCGGGTCATTTGCACGGCGCCGACCTGGGCCTGTTCGACGACTTCCTTCTCGGAGCCGAGCACACCGCCCGGGAAGTACTTGAAGGTCAATTCGCCCTTGCTTTGCTGGGTCAGGGCCTTGCCCATGTTTTCTTCGGCGACCACGGTGGGGTAGCCAGCGGGGTGGATATCGGCAAACTTGATTTCCAGCGCGTGGGCGGCGCTGCTGAGGGCCACGAGTGTGGCAGCGAGCAAGGTGCGTTTGAAGTCCATGGGCGGTGATTCCTGTCTTGTTATTGTTGTATTCAAGGCACAGCGATGCAGCTAGAGGATGAACTGGGGTTCGGGCAATCCCTTGACGCCGGGGTTGAGGGCAAACACGCCGCCGGACAGCGAACTGTCACGCTGATCGTCACGAATGGAGGTGACGTACAGGGTGTCCAGGCGACTGCCGCCGAAGGCGCACATGGTGGGTTTTTTTACCGGTACGGTGAGGGACTGGTCGAGGCGACCGTCGGGGGTGAAACGGTGGACCAAGCCGGCATCGTTGGCGCAGATCCAGTAGCAGCCATCCGCGTCGACAGCTGCACCATCGGGCCTGCCGAGAAAGTCATGCATGTCCACAAACACCCGGCGGTTGGACGGCGTGCCAGTGTCGATGTCGTAGTCGAATGCCCAGATCTGCTGCACTAGCGGGTGTGAATCAGAGGCATACATTGTGCGGCCATCGGGGCTGAAGGCCAGACCGTTGAGGGTGATGAAACCATCGAGCTGCGCATGGGGCGCCGTGCCAGACGCATAGCGATAAAGGGTGCCCTCAGCGGCGTTCAACCCCATGTTCAGCACCATGCTGCCGGCCCAGAAGCGGCCTTGGCGATCACAGCGGCCGTCGTTCAAGCGCATGTCCGGGCGCGGATGTTCGACACCGGCCAAGAGCGTAGTGTCGAGGCTGCCGTCGTTGTGCGGGGTCAGTTCAAAGAAGCCGGTTTCCATGCCTGCCACCCAGTTGCCCGCTTGGGTACGGGCGATGCAGGCTAGCATCTGCGGGGCCTTCCAGGCACGCAGGTGCCCGGCAGAGGCGTCCCAACGGTGCAAGCCACCGTTGGGGATGTCCACCCAATAGAGGGCGTTTTCTTCAGGCACCCATATCGGGCATTCCCCCACGGCGTTGCGGGCATCGACAATCAATTCTGCAGTCATGGCCACTCATTCCTTTGGGTTGCTGTGCACTCAGTCACCGAACGGGCCTGCCGCGCAGAACGCGCCGCCCTGATAAATCCTTGCCGGGTCATCATCTGCGACCGGCGGCTGGGCCTCGACCTGGGCGCGGAACACTTCGGAGCTGTCCTTGGGCGCAAAGCCCAGGTGTGCGGCGTAGCGGTTGTCCCACCAGGTGTCGAGGTTGGCCGACATGCCGTAGACCACGGTATGGCCGACATCGGGCGTGTACAGCGCGCGTTCGAGTAGTTGGGTCAGGTCGTCGAAGCTCAGCCACGTGTGCATCATCCGGCGGTTCTGCGGCTGCGGGAACGAGGAGCCGATGCGGATGCTCACCGTCTGGATGCCATAACGGTCAAAGTAGAAACTGGCCATGTCTTCGCCGTAGGACTTGGACAGGCCGTAGTAGCTGTCCGGGCGGCGTGGGGAGTGGGCGTCGAGTTGTTCACCCTGTTTATAGAAACCGATCACATGGTTGGAGCTGGCGAAGATCACACGCTTTACGCCATGGCGACGTGCGGCCTCGTAGATATGGAAGATGCCGCTGATATTGGCGCCGAGCACTTCTTCGAACGAGCGCTCTACCGATACGCCACCAAAATGCAGGATGGCGTCGACGCCTTCTACCAATTGGTGCACGGCTTGCTTGTCGGACAGGTCGCAGGTTTGCACTTCTTCGCGGGCATCGATGGCGGGAGCCATGTCGGCGATATCCGACAGGCGCAGGACCTTGGCGTAAGGGCGCATACGTTCGCGCAAAACTTTACCGAGGCCACCGGCGGCGCCGGTGAGCAGCAGGCGGTTAAACGGAGCAGGGGTTGTGGTGGTCATGGGCGTTCCAGATTTTTGTTGTAGGTTGTCGTATGACTATATGGAAATAGTGTTAGGGATTCTTGGTGTTGTCAACGTCCTTCCAGGCGCATGAGATCAAAGGTGGGAGCTGGCAAGCCAGCTTCCACATGGATGTGTGGCACCTTTGAGATCGAGTTCGACCCTGGAACTTACAACAACGAAATCGGATAGCTGATGAAAATCCGGTTCTCATCAAACTCGTTATTGCTGAAGTCGCGCCGCATTGTCGAATTGCGCCACTTCACATTGAGGTTTTTCAGTGCACCACTTTGCACCGTATACGCCAGTTCCGACTCACGTCCCCATTCCTTGCCATCGGTGATCGCTGCGGTGTGCACGTTACTGCCGCTGATATAGCGGTTCATCAGGGTCAGCCCTGGCACGCCGAGTACGACAAAGTTGAAGTCATGGCGCACCTGCCAGGATTTTTCCCTGGCATTGTCATAGCTGGAGTTGTAGCTGTCGTTGGCCAGCGTGCCGCCGCTGGTGCCGTTGATGCGCATCCATACACTGTCGCCGGTGAGTTTTTGCAGGCCGACGTAGAAGGTGTGGCCGTTGTATTTGGCCGAGAGCAGGGCGAACACGGTCTTGTTGTCGAGGTCGCCGGCCAAGGCGCTGCCGTCTTCCTTGCCGTTGAAGAAGCCAAGGTTGGCGCCCAGGGTCCAGTCGCCCACCGGCTGGCTGTGGGTGAGGTTCAGATACTGTTGCTGGTAGATATCAGTGAGTTCGGCGTACCACAGGCCGACCTGGGTGCGCTTGTCGTTGAAGGTATATTCGCCCCCGCCGAAGTTGAAGCGGTCCGAGGTGAACGCAGCTTTGCCGTTCATGAACATGTCTTCCATGCTCGCGTCGTTGCGTGGGCTGTTGCCGCGAAACTGGCCGCCGTAGAGGGTCAGACCGGCGATCTCATTGGACGTGACCTGGCCGCCGCGAAAGGTCTGGGGCAGAGAGCGGCCATCATCGGAACGCAGGATCGGCAGCACTGGCATCCACTCGCCAAGTTTGAGCTCGGTCTTGGACAGCCTGGTTTTCAGCGCGACCCCAAGGCGTCCGAAATTGTCGGCAGGGCGGCCATCGTCATGCACCGGCAGCAGTTGAGTACCGGCAGTGCCTTTGCCGCCATCGAGCTTTTGCGAATACAGGCCCAATACATCAATCCCGAACCCGACAGTGCCTTGGGTAAAGCCGGATTTGGCGTCGAGAATGAAGTTTTGCGTCCACTCTTCGGCCTTGCCCTGAGGGTTGCCGGGGTTGGTGAAGTTGCGGTTGAAGTAGGCGTTGCGCAGGTTGAGCGTGGCCTTGGCGTCGTCGATAAAACCTTCGGCTTGAACGCACAGGGGCAGGGTGACGGCCAGGCTAGCGAGGCTGATAAGGCCCAGGCGTGCAGAGCAATTGCGGGCGAATTGACTCACAGTGAGGCTCCCTTTCTTTTGTTGTTTTTATTATTTGTTATACGTCGTCGTACAACATTGAGCGGGATATTTGCGGGGTTTTCGGGGTGTGTCAAGCAGAAGTTATACGATGACTGTGTATGGCCTGATCTAAAGCGGGCAGGGTCAATGTGGGAGGGGGCTTGCTCCCGATAGCAGTGTGTCAGTCACAGATGATCTGACTGATACACCGCTATCGGGAGCAAGCCCCCTCCCACATTTGATTGAGTTAAACCTGGTTTTTTATACCGCTAAAACCATCGGAGGCAGGGTGCCAAGGAGTGAAACGGCGGCTACTGCGCAGACCCCCAGCAGCCATTCCATCATCACGCTGGCTTTCAAACTGCCCAAGCGCTGTTCGCAGCGTTCGATACGCAACCGGTTCAGCAGCGCCAACCCCAACATCCCCGCCACCAACCCCACCTTGATCAGCAGGATCAAGGCAAACCCATTGAACAGTGGCGTGGGCCACAGTTGCCCGGTGAGCACGCGCACATTGATCAAACCGGTTACCAGCAAGCCGGCGACGAGGCCGTAACCCACGCCGCTGAAGCGCCGCAAAATCGGCTCCAGCCGGTGCTCTTGCGCGTGCCTGAGGATCAGCACCAGCACCAGCAACCCACCCAGCCAGGCCCCCACGCAGAGCAGATGCACCACTTGGTTGAGGATCAGCAATTGCCCACTCAGCCCGTCGAGCATGGCGCCATGGCCCACCGGCGCGAGGGTCGCCAGCAGCAGGGTGATCAATGGCAAACGCAAGGCTGGCCAGGGTTTGATCAGCACGATTACCAGCAGAACATTCAGCAGCAGATGCCAGGTCCATACCTGGCCGAAAAAGGTCTTGCCCAGCACCAATTGCATGGTGGCCGGTTGCAGCGCCGCGTCCCAACTGCCGGCCATGCTGGCGGTGATCAGCAGTAGCCACGCCACGCCGGAGCCAAGCCCCAGCCAGGCCAGGCCACGGGTGATGCATAGCAGTTGCCGGTCCAGAGTCGGCTGTACCTGGGCGCCGAGCAGCCAGGGCCGGAGTACGCAAGCCCCGAACATCAGCAGCACGACGATAAAATGCAGGAAACGGCACAGCACCAGCAGGGTTGCCATGGGTTACTGGCCGACCTTGAAGCTGTATTTACCGCTGCTCTTGTGGGTGTCGACCGACACTGCATTCCACACCACTTTGTAATTGCCGCTCGCGAGCGGGGCGGCAGGGGTCACGACCAGGACTTTCTTGTCCGCGTCCGGGGTTTCCAGGCCCTTGATGGCGATTTCAGTGCCGTCCTTGCTCAGGGACACCTTGGTGAAGGTGGCTTCGACGCCTTCGGTGAAGGTCAGGCGCAGGTCTTTCGGCGCGGCGACGCTGCTGTTGGCCGCAGGTTCTGCGCTCTTGAGGTGGGCATGGGCAAATGCTGCCGAGGCGCCCAGCAGAGAGGTGAGCAGGGCGAGGGTGGTCAGGGCTTTCTTGATCAACATTGTTCAATACCAATCAATGGGTAGGAGCGGGCAGTGTACGAAGTTTCGGCTTGGCCTGTCGCCCCGATCTAGAGCTGGTGGTAGTCTTTAACCCGTGTTGTTGTCAGGGAGCCCTTATGGGCAATCACAAGATCGGAATCCGTCGGGTCAACGTCGAGAAAATCCTGCTGGCGGCGGAAAAAGTCTTCGCTGAAAAAGGCTACGGCAGCACCGCCATGGCCGACATCGCCGAAGAGGTGCAACTGCCGCGTTCCAACCTGCATTATTACTTCACCACCAAGAGCGAGCTGTACAGCGCGGTGCTGTTCGACCTGCTGGAGCTGTGGAAGCAGGATGCCCTGAGCTTCGAAACCTTCGATGATCCGCGGGTGGTGCTCAGCAGCTACATCCGCGCCAAGATGCAGCGCTCGCGTACGCGGCCGTATGGCTCCAAGGTCTGGGCCAATGAAATCATCCACGGCGCGCCCACGCTCGGTGAGGCCCTGGATGAAAGCCTGTACGACTGGGCCAAGATGAAGGAAGCGAAGATTCGCCAGTGGGTGCAAGACAAACGCATCCTGCCGGTGGAACCGTCGAGCCTGCTCTACATGATCTGGGCCTCGACCCAGCACTATGCCGACTTTGATCACCAGGTGAAGATTTTGAATGATCACCAGCCGTTGTCGGATATGCAGTTCGAAAAGGCGATTCAGACGGTGACCAGTGTGATCTTGCGGGGGATCGGGTTGGAGCCTTGAGCCCTGTGGTGAGGCTGAGGGGCCCATCGCAGCATGGGTATCTACACAACTTCGTAGCAGTCACCAGTAACCACGATGCGAA
>NZ_SPKO01000015.1:50307-52931 GCF_023127795.1 Pseudomonas sp. W2Jun17
TGCCCCGCGCCATGGATGGCGCGTGGCGGCGGCCCCCCAAATCCATGGCGGATTACGGGCACACCGAGCCTAAGCGAGGTGCCGAGTGGTGGGGCAAGAGCGTTTTGGTTACTTTTGCGCTTTTTTCAAAAGTGACCCGCTGTAAGAGCGGAACCAATAGTGGCCGTTACCTAAATAACGGATATGTACTCGGTTTGATCCGGCATCCTGGTCGGCCCTAAGGCCGCCATCGGGAGCAAGTCGAATCGTCGCACCGCCCCTCCCACAGGGACAGCGCCATACCAGAAGTTGTGTAGATACCCATGCCCATCGCAGGCAAGCCAGCTCCCACATTCGACTGCATTCCTTCAGACAAAATGCGGTCAACTGTGGGAGCTGGCTTGCCTGCGATAACGGTCTAAAGGCTACACAGCTTCCCGATACGGATTACGCGGATCTTGCGTCCAATTCAAAAATGGCTTGCCAGTGTCCATCGGCACCATCTCGATGCAGTCCGCCACCGGGCAGGTGATCTGGCACAAGTTGCAGCCCACGCACTCATCATCAATCACTTCATACTTATGCGTGCCGTCCGCCTGTTTCAAACTGGCGATCGCCTGGTGTGAAGTGTCCTCACAGGCAATGTGACAACGCCCACAACCGATACACGCCGCCTGATCGATCCTGGCGATCACCTGGTAGTTGATATCCAGGTACTTCCAATCCGTGGTGTTACCCACGGCCCGCCCGGAAAAGTCCTGCAGGCTGGTGTAACCCTGGCTGTCCATCCACCGCGACAGGCCGTCCTTCATCTCGTCCACAATCCTGAAGCCATGCAGCATCGCCGCCGTGCACACCTGCACTGCGCCACAGCCCAGGGCGACGAATTCCGCTGCATCGCGCCAGTTGCCGATACCGCCGATGCCGCAGATCGGCAAGCCCTGGGTCTGCGGGTCACGAGCGATTTCGGCGACCATGTTCAGGGCGATCGGCTTGACCGCCGAACCGCAGTAACCGCCGTGGGTACTCTGGGTGCCGACCACCGGCAGGGCGACCATGCGCTCCAAATCCACGCTGGTGATGGAATTGATGGTGTTGATCAAGGACACCGCGTCCGCGCCGCCGCGATACGCTGCCCGCGCCGCCACGCGGATGTCGGTGATGTTGGGCGTGAGCTTGACGATCACCGGCAGCGAGCAATATGTCTTGCACCAGCGCGTCACTTGTTCCACATACTCCGGCACCTGGCCGACCGCTGCGCCCATGCCACGTTCGGGCATCCCGTGGGGGCAGCCGAAATTCAACTCGATGCCGTCGCAGCCGGTCGCCTCCACCAGAGGCAGGATGTTTTTCCAGGACTCCTCAACACATGGCACCATCAGCGATACGATCAGTGCACGGTCAGGCCAGTCCTTTTTCACCTGGGTGATTTCCCGCAGGTTGATCTCCAGTGAGCGGTCGGTGATCAGTTCGATATTGTTGATGCCCAGCACTTCACGATTCGCCCCGAAATGCGCCGAGTAGCGTGACGACACGTTCACCGCCGCCGGGTCTTCGCCCAGGGTTTTCCACACCACGCCACCCCAGCCGGCTTCGAACGCACGGACCACGTTGTAGGCTTTGTCGGTGGGCGGCGCGGAGGCCAGCCAGAACGGATTGGGGGCTTTGATACCGGCGAATACAATCGAGAGATCGGCCATTACGCAGCCTCCACATTCAGCATGAGTTGGGCGTGCATGGCCTCGGCGGCCAGCTTGCCGTGTTGCACGGCCTGCACGGTAAGGTCCTGGCCAAGGCTGACGCAATCGCCGCCGGCATACACGCCGGGGATACTGGTACGCTGCTGTTCATCGACAAAGATGCGCTCGCCCACGCGGTGCAGTTGCTGGGCCAGCGGGTCGTGCAGTGCGTCGTTGTCAAAGCCTTGGCCGATGGCCTTGAAGATCGCATCGGCGGCCAGTTCGAAGGTTTCCCCCGTCGGTAGCAAGCGACCATTTTCCAGGTGGGTGCGGGCCAGGCGCATACCGCGTACGTGGCCCTGGTCGTCGAGCAACACTTCGTCGGGTTGGGCCCAGGTCAGCAGCCGCACTTGATTGGCCTTGGCAATGTCTTGTTCGTGTTGGGTCGCGCCCATGTCCGCCAGGCCACGGCGGTATACAAGGTTTACCTCGCGGGCACCGAGGCGGGCCATTTGCACGGCCATGTCGATGGCGGTATTGCCCGCGCCGAGCACGATGCAGCGGTCGGCCAGGGGCAGTTGGGTGAGGTCATCGGCCTGGCGCAGCTCGCGGATGTAGTCGGTGGCGGCGAGCAGGCCGGGGGCGTCTTCGTGGGCCAAGCCGAGCTGTTTGCTGGCCGCCAGGCCGAGGCCGAGGAACACCGAATCGAATTGCTGATGCAGTTCGCTCAAGGTCAGATTGTCGCCCAGGCGCTGGCCATGGCGGATTTCGATGCCGCCTACTTGCAGAAGGAAATCCAGTTCTTTCTGAGCAAAATCATCCACCAGCTTGTACTTGGCGATCCCGTATTCATTCAGGCCGCCGGCTTTCTCCTGCGCTTCGAAAACCACCACGTCATGGCCGTGCAACGCGGCGCGGTGGGCGCAGGCCAACCCCGCCGGCCCGGCGCCGACCACGGCGATGCGC
>NZ_SPKO01000016.1:0-2216 GCF_023127795.1 Pseudomonas sp. W2Jun17
GGCCGAGGTCAGGAGAAATGGACACCCGAAGAAGGTTAAGTAAGTGCCATTCAAACCTGTCCCCTTTTCTGCTGTTAACTTCACTACCCACGATTACTGCTTCTGACTTAATCCCTTCCAATATTTTTGTCACGAATCAACGAAAAAAGGGGACTGTCTAGTCCTGAAATAGGTTTACACCTACTTCAGGACTAGACAGCCTTTAAACTCTAGTCTAGATAAATCTGCCCTCTTTTCTTGTCCCTTTTCTTCAGCCCCCTTTTCTTCAACTTATTCATCATCCCAAAACTGCCCCGGCGGCGCATAGTTGCCATCTTCCAAGATGCTGCACCATCCAAAAAGCCTATAAAACATTTCAAGATCCAATATTTGGTAGATATCAATATCAACTTTTTTTAACGACACCCGACCGTGTGCATAGTGAGAGTATTGCCCACCTACCCCACCTATCGCTCTTTTTTCAATTTCTGCACGATCCCACTCCAGAACGGTTCCTGCAGCTTCTGGCAAAGGGTCCAAAAATTCAATTTCAAACTCCGTTGCAATTTTGCAAATGCAAGGAATCAGCCTTTGCTCGAGCAGGCTGTGGGTTAACAAATTCTCGGGAAACTTAATGCTTAATTTCATTTCAGAGCATCCTT
The DNA here is from genome assembly GCF_023127795.1 of Pseudomonas sp. W2Jun17. NCBI lineage: Bacteria > Pseudomonadati > Pseudomonadota > Gammaproteobacteria > Pseudomonadales > Pseudomonadaceae > Pseudomonas > Pseudomonas sp. W2Jun17. Next base: position 642 of record NZ_SPKO01000016.1, read on the forward strand.
TGGAACAACAACATAACCTGAAAAATTCTTTTCACACTCAAAAATTAATTTCACACTTTTACTCACGGATAAACGAAATTCGTCTTTACTTGCCCACCAACATCGTAACTCATCACAAAAGAACTCCAGTTCTCACCCCGCGATGCTGCGCTAGCCTTCAACTCCTTAATTAATCGATACAAAACAGCACCATTGAAATCAGTTTGCGGCTGCTCATTTACCACGCCATTTTTCTCAATGGAGATTTCTTCAACCATGTATCCATCGCACACCTCAGTCTCATACCTGAAGGCATCATAATCTTCAACAATTCCTGACTGAAGCAATTCAAATATACTTTTAACAATTTCTATATCTTTGGCAATCATTCTTTATGCTCCGGTATTCTGCGAGCTTCATTTTCAAATCGAACAGTTTGACGCTTTCCATCGACTATATAAGTAACATCCAACGTATCTGGGCGCAACGATCGAGGATCTTCGCGATTAAATTTTATAGTTGTCGGTCCTACTACTTTATTTGGATCGTTCAAAGCGCTCTTGATTTTGTGTTCGTAAAATACCTTATACGCTGAGCTATTGAAATTCTGATCTTGGGCGAACAAGTTGTAACCATCGCATGTCCCACCCTGACTACACGCTTGTGCGTGTCCGCCTACATCAGTTTCTCTACCGGTCTTCCCAGCAGCAGTTTGCCTCGCGTCCCGTGGAACCTTGATATCAACCGGGGTGAACGTGAGCTCTTCGACTAGACCTCTACTGTCGGTTACAAAAGTAGTGCCGTTGTCCAGCTCATAACGCTGGTTGGGCATACGTGCTTCTGGATTGTTGAGCATTTCGTACTCAGGCGATCCTTTGACTGGCTTACTGCTGTCGACTTTGATTGTTTCAGCCGTTGGTGTGTCTTGACGATTCTAACAAAAGGGGACAGATTTGAATGGCACTTCCTTAACAGCTAACCAGCTGATATGACTACAGAAAAATGAAAAAAGGCCGTCCTTGGTCTACGGTGATAGTTGCGAACACACACCACTCGAACAAGGACAGCCCGCGTGAATCGTAGACGTCAAATCGTCAGGCATCAACAGCAGCGCATTCAGCAGCACGCCAAAAACAGCAACGCCCATGCATTCTTTAAGCTGCTAGCCGATCCGGCGCTGCTACAGCGTGCCGAGTCAGTGATTCCCAAGCATCGTCAACGCTTATTCCCGCCGACTGAAACACTGTCGATGTTTCTGGCTCAGGCCATGAATGCCGACCGTTCTTGTCAGAAGGCCGTGAATGATTTTTCGATCAAACGTTGCTGCGATGGGCTAAGCCCCAGCAGTGTCTACACCGGCGCTTATTGCAAAGCACGGGCGCGGTTACCGGTAGAGATGGTTTCAACATTGTTGCGCTCCACGGGATCCTCGATGAGTAACAACGTGCCACCGTCATGGCGCTGGATGGGCCGCCCGGTACGTCTCGTGGATGGCACCACAGTGACCATGCCAGACACTGCGGCCAATCAAGCTGCCTATCCGCAATCTCGTGGCCAGAAAGCAGGGTTGGGCTTTCCCATTTGTCGTTTGGTAGG
>NZ_SPKO01000016.1:2226-50396 GCF_023127795.1 Pseudomonas sp. W2Jun17
ATCTCGTGGCCAGAAAGCAGGGTTGGGCTTTCCCATTTGTCGTTTGGTAGGAATCATTTGCCTGTCCAGTGGTGCCGTTTTAGACGCCTCACTGGGGCGCTTTCGAGGCAAAGGTGGCGATGAGCAGACGTTACTCAGAACGATGCTCGATACACTGAATCGAGGCGATATTGTGCTGGGCGATGCCTACTACGCGACATACTTTTTGCTGTGCGAACTGCGACGTCGCGGGATTGACGGCGTGTTTGAACAATACGGCGCCAGACGGCGCAGTACGGACTTTCGGCTCGGGCAATCGCTTGGGTCGGAGGATCATTTGGTTGAGCTGAAAAAGCCCAAGAAGCGACCTTCTTGGATGAGCCAGGCTTCTTACGAAGAAGCGCCTGAAACACTGACAGTACGTGAACTGAAAACCGATGGAAAAATCCTGGTAACCACTTTGAACTGCCCGCAACAAGTGCCTAAAGCCGGGCTAAAATCATTGTACAAAGACCGTTGGCATGTTGAATTGGATCTGCGCAATATCAAGACAACGCTGGGTCTTGAAACGCTGAGCTGCAAGACGCCTGGCATGGCTGTAAAAGAATTATGGGTGTATCTGCTAGCGCATAATTTGATTCGGATGATCATGGCCCAATCAGCGCTGTTAGCGGATTGTTTGCCACGCGAGCTTAGCTTTAAACATAGCCTCCAATTATGCCTTGCGATGCAGCAGTACGGTGCCGACGAACAAGACGATGGGGTACCGAATTTACTCAGGTTGATCGCCAGGAAACGTGTCGGAAACCGGCCGGGACGGATTGAGCCTCGCGCCATAAAACGAAGGCCCAAGCCTTACCCGATGCTGATGCAGACGCGCTCGACGGCTAGGGCCGAGGTCAGGAGAAATGGACACCCGAAGAAGGTTAAGTAAGTGCCATTCGGGACAGATTTATTTAATAGGTTTTTTACTGCCACCTAAAATAAATTCGTACCATTTTCAGCCCCCTTTTCTGTTCCAAATTCATTCCAACAAATTATAAACAAACAAATAAAATGTATCACATAACTTTTTAACACTCATATCTGCAGAGTCTATTTCCACTACAGCCCATTTATCATTTTTATCAAAACCGACACATCGTCCCTGCATATCATCGCCAAAAATCATGACACCTTCAAATTGCGCCGCAGTCTCCTCATCAAAAATATCACTTGCCTCTATAAGGCCGTTGTAGAGCATGAATCCGACTGTTTCAATTTCCCCACTTCCGAACTCCTGCAAAAACTCTAAGTAATCATCAGGAGCATTTTTCTGCCCTGCCCTTATTGCATTAAGACTCGCATCATCTACAGCAGCCAAGCCATCGAGCAAATGCTCTTCTTTCTTACTCTTTAAAAAAGCTTTAATATCCATCTTCACCCCCTACTTTTTGTCGGAAAAAATCTCTCTGGCCACACCTCCGGCACGGTGTATTCCACCCTGATGCTGATCCGGAAATCTGGCAGGATGCATATTCCACCATTCGTTAGGTCCGCCAAAGCTATTTTCAATAATATGATGTGCGTCAAACGGCTGTCCGGCTTTTCGCGAAATTGTCACCCCGTTTTTTGCGACAACATCCTCCGTGTAGCGCGGCCACACTTGCCCAGTATTTACCTCCCATTGATTTATCAGATCATTTTTTACCTTGTTAAATTCCTTCCTATTGATGTCAGATAACTCTGGAGAAAGCTTGGAGAATTCCTGCTGACGCAGCGTGTTTGCTAAATTTGCTCTCTGCTCATCTGTAACTTTGAAACCCGTTTGCGCCTCGAGATCTTTCAAATAACGCCGAGCCTGACTCGAAAGATCCGTAAATCCTTGTGCCGCTGTATTATCAGGACGTAAAGGATTATCACCGTTAAGCTGGGTTGGCTTTAGATTTGGCGGTTCAATATTGCCCGCGGTCCTACTTACCCAACGCCCACCAATCCACTCAACTGCCTTGCCGCCCACGCCCGCGGTAATTGCCCCCGTGGCTGCATCAAACACAATTCCGCCAAGCTTATCCGGGGTTGCAAAAATCAGCTCGTCGCCGGCCCGCTCGAGGCTCTGTGCTGGTATGGGGCTATTGATCCAATTGACGCCATCCTTACCAGCCTGAAGTAGATTTGCCGGGATGTCTGTCAGATGAGTGATCGTGTCATAGACCTTACTTGGCCAATCTACAGCCCTATCAACAAACCCAGACCCCATCTCGCCAGCGATATATCCCAACTCGTGAGCGGGTTCATAGCCAGTCCAGACTAGCTCGCTTCTATCGATTCCATTCCAATAAGAATCCAAGGCATCCTTGTACTCTCCAGGCGTCATTCCTTCTTGATAGTTGGCTAATTCCACCTGACGAATTTGATCAGCTCGCTCCATATCTCGAGCTTTATCAAGACTGTCCATCGCTTGCGTGATACTTCGCTTACAACCGGCGACGTCTCCTCCACGTGCATTACATCCTTCACGCGCTTTGTCCGCCGCTTCTATCTCCCCATGCAATAGCCAGTTGTACTGAGTAGCGTTGCCCGCCACCCATGCTCCAGTTTGCAAACTCTCACCGTCAGCATCACTGTCCACCGACGCCGCAAGCACACCAATCAACTGCGAGCTCATCACCAGCAAGCTCTTTCTCTTATCCTCCGGCATGCTGGCGTACTGTTTGGCGAGGCTGTCTACCAGGGCTTCGTTCACACCTGCTGCCAACGCACCAGTACGGAAATCGCCGCCAGCAGCTTCAGCTGCCAGCCCGCCCATCAACGCATGCAGCCCAATCTTGGTGATACCGCCGTCGGCGAACCGATTCTTGGAGACATCACCAATCATGTTGAAGCCATAGGCAGCAAATGCATTGGCAAGGCTGCTTTGCAATGCATCCCCGAAGCTGGCTTCTCCTCCCAGCGCTTTAGTCAGGATGGCCGATGTGCCGTTTTGCAGAACCTGATTCGCAGTAAATTGACCAACACCTTGCCAGGTACTCAATGGGCTCGCAGATGTCACTGCGCCCGAGTTAGGCAGCGCAGTAGTAGTGCCTGTCTGCGTGCTGGTCCAGTCGTCGTAGAACCCTGCGGTCAGCCCCGCGGTAACACCCGAGACAACATAGCCCCGCATCGCATCGCTGGAGGTTACGTCCTTGACCACTGCGCCTAAATTGCCACGGTTATTGATTGTGCTGATAGCACCATTGCTGGCCATGCCGGCAAGCACAACGCTGCCCGCAGCATTGGCCCAGCCTGCGGCAGATGTGGCTGTGGCAGCAGCCGTCGCCCCAGCCATCGAGGTACCCGTCCCAGCGGCGGCGATTGCGCCGCTTGCTGCCCCCATCGTGAAGTAGGTAACAATGATCGCTATGACAATTTGCGCGCCGGCGCCCAGGCCGGAATTACTGTATTTGAAGCTGTCGTGCAGCTCTTTGACCTCGCGCCAGTCAACATCGCCACGCTGCTCCATTTGCTTGATCCAGGCGAGGCTTGGGTCCGCCTGGACCATCGCGTCGATGGTCTGGCTTACCGTGTTCTGGTTAACCTGCCTTACATCAATCTTCAAGCCGTCCACGGCCTTGATCGCCAGCTCGCCCTGCGCCACCAACTCACTCTGACGCAATGTCTCGTCGGTATTCCCCTTACCCTTGGCGCTGGTCCACGCCAAGTCACCCTTGCTCTTCTCGTGGCTCTCCTGGTGCAGGTCTTTGACCGCCTCGAAGGTCACTGCGCCGCCACTGGTGATGGCCAGGTCCTTACCACTCTCAAGCTTGGCCCGCTGATACAACTGATCACCGCCACTGACCAGCGACAGATCACCACCAGTCTTGATCTCAGTCCCCACATTCGTGACGTGGGTCACCTCATCACGTTTGGTCTTCTTCGCGCCCCAGCCACCCTTCTCCTTCATGTCGTAAAGGCTGTAGGTGCTGTTCTGCGCCGCCAACAGACTCAACTTATCCCCGCTATACAGATAAGCCTCATTCCCCGCACTGATCCTGCTCGCCACAATCGTGGTATCACGCCCCGCCTGGCTGACAAAATCCCCACCCGCCGTCAGCACGCTCGCCACTTGAGTGGTCTGGTCGTCCGAGGTCTTGATGCGTTTTTTGCCGTCCTTTTCCTTGCCCTCGACGTTGTGCATGTCGCTGACCGAGGCGACGTTGAGGTCGCGGCCGGCAGCGATGGTGAGGTCTTTGCCGGCGGTGGCATTGCTGCCAATGATGTTGACGTCTTGGCCGGCCTGCATGTTGAGGTTGCCGCCCGCCGTGACGCTGGCGGCGAGGTTTTTGACGTCGGTGGTGATGCTGGATTTCTCGCCGCCGTCGCGGCTCTCGTGTTTGACGCTGGTGTCGCTGGCGGCGATGAGGTTGAGGTCGCGGCCGGCGGTTAAGTTAGCGTCCTTGCCAGCGGTGAGGGCGCCTCGGTTGGTGAGGTCGCGGCCGGCGTCGATGGCGAGGTTTTCGCGGGCGACGATGGTGCCGGCGCTGGTGTCGGTGAGGGTGCGCATACCGGCGCCGTCACGCACCTGGATGGCGGTGGTTTCGTTGGTGATGTCGCCTTTGAGCGCCGTAAGGCTGACTTGTTTGCCGCGGATTTCGCCGGCCATGGCGTTGCGGATGCTGTCCTGGGCCAGCAGGTTGAGGTTGTTGCCGGCTTCGACCAGGCCACCGGTGTAGATACTGCCGCTGCTGATGGCGGAGAGGTTGTTGCTGGCGCGCAGGGTGCCGACGTTGATCAGGTCGCCGCCGGTGACCAGGTTGAGGTCGCGGCCCTGGATGAGGCTGTTGCCGCGCACGTTGCGCGAGTCGGCCTGGGCCAGGTACAGCACCGGCACGAGCACGGTCTGGCCGTCGATGACGCGGTTTTCCATCCACACGATGTCGTGGGTCAGGGCGCCGACTTGCTGGTCGGTGAGGGCCACGCCCAGGCTCAGGCGCAGGGCGTCTTTGCTGGCAAGGCCGTTGTCCATCAGGTAGCGGAACTGGTCGGCGTCGCTGTACAGGCCGCCGGCGAGGAAGCGTTGGCCGGTTTGCGCGAGGACGGCGTCGCGGATCAGGCGGGTTTCGTACTGGCCGTCACCGAGGCGGCGCCAGGCATTGTCGGAATTGAAACCGAGTTTGCCGAGCATGTAGTCGGAGCTGAAGAAGCCCGACGTCGAGGTGAATTCGGGGTTGGTCTCGATCAGGTAGTGGCTGGTGGGGTCGGCGTTTTTGACGAACAGGCCGTACTCGCCCTTGGGCAGTTGGAAGGTCGGCGAGCTGGTGGGGTCGACCGGCGCGAAGGCGGTGCCGGTGTAGTCCACCGGTACGAAGCCGCCACCGGGGGCCACGCCCACCACGGGCAGTACGCTGCCGGGCGCCTGGGCGCTCGGGTCGTTGGCGTGTTTGCTCAGGTTGATGTTGATGCCGCCGACGGGGATGCCGGTCTGGTCGTCGCCGAGGGTGCCGGTCAACTGCGCCAGGGTGTTGTTGTGCAGCGTGCCGTTTTGCAGGGTGCGGGCGACGTTGAGGTTGACCGTGCCGCCGGCTTGCAGGGTGGCGTCGTAGCCGGGGCCGCTGTTGTTGGTCCAGGTGGTGACGTCACTTGCGTAGGCGAACGGCAGGCTATTGGGTGAGCGGCTTTTGAGTTCTTCGAAGCGCGCCTTGTCGAAATTCCCGGCCGCCGTGGCCGCATTGAACGCGGGCACGTCGACATATTGCATGCGTTCAAACAAATCGTCGGAGACGTGACCTGGGGTGCCGATGACAAGCTTGCGCTGGCCCGTGCGCGTGGCGGCGCCCTGATTGAGCAGGTCACCGGCAGTAATGCTCAGGTCGCCATTGGCGGCCATCAGGCTGTAGCGGTTCTGCACATTGTCGCCTTGCAGCAACATGTTTTTGCCAGCCACCAGGCGTGCCGCTACCGAGTCCTTGGTCGCCGCCTCAAGGTACGTTTCGTAGATGGTGATCTCGCCGCGTTCCCAGTTGTCGCTCTCGCCGCAGTGCTGGCCACAGATCCAACTCAAGCTGCCGGTGGTCAGCGTTTGCCCGAGTTCGAATGCGTCTTTGGCGTTTTCGATAAAGCCTGCATTGATGCCGATCGAGCCTTCGCTTTCCACGGTGCCGGAACGGTTGCTGAACAGCACGGCACGCCCGCCATCGCGGGCGGCGAAGCTCAGGTTGCCTTTGCTGTAGACATCGCCATAGCTGTTGCTGAAGCCATTGCTGCGCAAGGTCATGTCGCCGCCGCTGAACAGCAGCGTATCGGCAGCATTGGTAATGCCGTTGACCGCCGTGAGGTTCACCGCGCCCTGGGCACCGAGGGTGCCACGGTTGTTGATTTGCGCGGCGGCGATATCCAGTTGCTGGCGGGCGGTGAGGAAGCCGAGGTTGTCCAGAGTGCCGCCTAGGGTCAGGCGGGTATTGTTGGCCGCCAGGCGGCCGCCGTTCTGGCTGAGGTTGTTGGCGGCGACGGTGAGTGTTTGCAGGGCCGAGACGCGGCCGCTGTTGGTGATATCGCCGGTGGTGATGCTGATGTCACCGTCGCTGAGCAGTTCGCCGCCGTTGTCCAGGCTGGCCACGTTGAGGATCAAGCCCTTGGCGCTGGCCATGCGGTCGCCGGCCTTGAGGGCCAGCCCCTGGTCGCTCTTGTAGGTGAGCACGTCGTTGAGTTGCACACGGCCCAGGCCATCGACGTTGCCGAATGCCCAGTCGGCGCTGCCCATGCCCTGGATATTGCCCTGGCTGCCGGAGAGGCTGGCGGTGTTGAGGTGGAACAGGCCGGTGCCGGCGTGTTGCAGCATGCCGTTCTGGTTGTTGACGCTGGCGGCGTCAAGGCTGAAGGCCTGGCTGCCGAATTCGAGGGTGCCGTTCTGGTTGTTCAACGCACCGCTGAGGTTGACGCGGCTGCTGGCGCCGCCCAGGGCACGCAGTTGCCCGTTGGCGCTGTTATCGAGGTTGCCGCCAGTGAGGGCCAGGCCCTGGTTGGCTTCGACCAAACCGCCCTGGTTGGTGAGGGTGTCGCGTGAGGTCAGGTTGATCTGATTGCCGCTGATCTGGCCCGCGCTGTTGTCGAGGGTGGCGCCGCTGACGGTCACTTGTTCTTTGCCGAACAGTTTGCCGCCACGGTTGGCCAGGGCTTCGACGGTCAGTTGCAGGTTGCCGACCAGGCTTGCCATCAGGCCGCCGCTGGCGTTGTCGACGCTGTTGGCGGTGACGGTCAGGCTGTCGCCTTGCACGGTGCCGCCCTGGTTATCCAGGCGGGTGGTATTCAACTCGGTGAGGGCGCCGCCGCTGAGGATCAGGCCCTTGCGGTTGCTCACATCCTGGCCGCTGTAGCTCAGGCCTTCGGCGCCGGCCAGCAGTTGGCCGTTGTCGTTGTTCAGGTGCTGGGCGGCGATGTCCAGGCGCTTGCCGCGCAGGGTGCCGCCGTCGTTGTTGAGGGTGGTGAGTTGCTTGACCAGCACGCTGCGTTCGCCCGCGTCGATCTGGCCGCCGACGTTGGTCAGCAGGTCGCTGACCTTGAGCACCACGTCGCCGCCATCGCTGACCAGCGCGCCTTTGTTGCTGTTGGTGAAGGTCTGCGCGGTGACGTCGACGGTCTGCCCCAGCAGGATGCCGGCGCTGTTGTCGAAGCGCTCGCCTTGCAATTGCAGCAGGCCCTCGCTCTGGATGCGGCCCTGGGCGTTGAGCAACTGACCCGGGCCCTTGAGCAGCAGGCTTACGCCCTGGGCGCCACCGGCGAGCAGGCCGGCGTTGCGATTGTCGAGGCCCGAGGCGCGCACGTCGAGGTGGTCGCCCAACACGCGCCCGGCGCGGTTGTCGATATCGCCGCCGGCCACGTCGAGCAGCAGTTGCTTGCCGACAATCGTGCCGCTCTGGTTATCCAGGTTGGCGGCGTGCAGTTCGATATCGCCCTGCCCGGCCTGCAAGCGGCCCTGGGCGTTGTTGAGCTGTTGCGCGGCGGTGAGGGTGAGCTTGCCGGTGTCGGCGCTCAGTACGCCGCCTGCGTTGCTGCTGAGGGTACCGGCAGTAACGTTCAGATCGGTGCTGGCCTGGGCGAAACCCTGATTGTTGTTGAAGGTGTTGGAAACGGCTAGGTTGAGTGCGCCACCGTCGGCCTGGATCAAGCCCTTGAGGCTGTTGTCGAGTTCGCTGGCATTGACGGTGGCGGTCTTGGCCACCAGCACGCCGTTCTGGTTATTGAGCTTGCCAGCGTTGACCGTCAGGTCGTTGGCGATAACTTGCCCGCCGCTGTTGTTCAGATCGGCACTGGCGAGCACCAGGCTGCCGCCGGCCATTTCGATACGGCCCTGGCGGTTGTCCAGCGATGCGCTGTTGAGCGTGGCGGCCTGGCCTTCGCCGAAGCGGATCAAGCCGCCGAGGTTGACGATGGCCGGCGAGTTGATCGCCAGGCTCTGCTCGCCGAACAGGCGGGCGCTGGCGCCCTGGTTAGTGAGTTTGGCACTGCCGACCTCGACGGTCTTGGCCTGGATGATCGCGCCCTGGTTGGTCAGCGCTTGCGCGGCGGTAATCGCCAGGGCACGGCTGGCCAGCAGGTTGCCGCTGGTGGTGACGGTTTGCGCGTTCACCACCAGATCGCCGGTGGTGTTGCGGCTGTTATCGGCGGCGACGCCGGCTTCGATGATGCCGGGGTTGTTTACGCTGGCCGCGTTGATCTCGATGCGCTGGCCGGCGGCGATGCTCTTGCGGTTGACCAGCGCCTGGGCACTGGTGACCTGCACATTGCCGTTGGCGTAGACCTTGTCGGTGAGGTCGATGTTTTGCGCGGTGACTTTGACGTTACCGGTCGCTGCCGCCTGCGCCATGCTCAGGCGCCCGTTGGCGTCGAGCTGAATATCGCCGCCACTGGCGGCCAGGGTGCCGTCGAGCTTCACGCCCACACCGGCTTCAGTGCCCACCAGTTTGATCGCGCCGGCATACATGCCACCCAGGGCTGAGGAGTCGATCGCCAGCTCGGGCTTGGCGCTGCCGTCATCGGCGCGGGCGGTGGTTTTCAGGCTTTGCGCATCGACCTCGTTGCGCCCGGCGATCACGTTGAGTTCGCGGGCGTTGATTTGTGCGTTGATCTTGGCCGAGCGGGTAATGATGTCGAAGCGTTCGACGTTGCTGGCGTTCAAGCCCTGGCCGTCGATGGTCACGGCGCCGCCGTCCACTTCATAGCGCTGCAACTGGCCGCTTGCGTCGAGCACCGGTTTGCCGGTGGTGAGGGTGACGTTGGGGGTGTTGATAAAGCCGCAACCGCTGCACGTCACGCCGTACGGGTTGGCCACGATGACCTTGGCCGACTGCCCCGCCACTTCGGTGTAGCCGCGCAACTGGCTGGGGCTGCCGCCGTTGACTTCGTTGAGGATGACGTTCGCCGCGCCGCCCTTGAGGTTGGGGTTGCCGACAATGATCCCGCCCAGTTGGGTGTTGACCATGGCGCCGTTGCCGTTGTTGAGGATCACGCCGTTGGGCCCGACGTTGTAGTCCTTGAACTGGTTATGAGACAAGCCCGCGCCATTGGGGGTGGCGATGTTCACCACCGGCACGCCATTGCCCGCCGCGCCTACGGTGGTGCCCGGCGCACTGACCACAATGCCCTCGGCCTGGGCCAGCAGCGGCTGCCAGAACAATGCGTTGGCGAGGATCAACGCCAGCCCGCGCTTGGGCAGGCCGAAGAACGCGTCCCGGCGCTTCAGGGCGGCAGAAGGTTGGCGGGCCAGGAAGGCGAATTGGCGAACATCCATTGTCAGGCTCTCATGCAGCGGGGCGTTGAATTACAGGAAAAAATCCATGCGGAAGTAGATCGGCGCTTCGCGCTCGGTGACTACACCGGGTCTTTCTAACGAATGAGCAAAGGTCACGCTGGTGCTCACGTGTTTGCCACGGGCGAACAGCTCCAGGGAGTTGCTGGACACCCGGCCATGAACGTTGTCGTTGTAGCGGTCGTTGCGGATCACGCCCTGGTCGTAGCCAACGCTGGCGCCGTATTCGAAGAAGGCCGGGCGCATCCAGTCGAGGGTCACCGGGCGTGCCCAGCGCACTTCGTTGCGCCAGTAGCCGCCGCTGTCGCCGGTCAGCAATTGGTCCTTGAAACCGCGCACCGAGGCCGAGCCGCCGAGGCTCATGCGTTGCGGCGAAAACAGCGGGTCTTCACTGCGCTGCCCGGTGGCCAGGCTGCTGAAGCTGAACGACTCGCCCCACAGGCTGAACGGTTGCAGGTAGCTGACCGTGGCGGTGTATTTGCGGTAGCGCGAGTTCGGTTGGCGACGGCCCGCAGGGTCACGCTCGTCTTGGGCCTGGGCGTCGAGCAGGCCGATGCCGCTTTGCATGCCCAGGTCCAGGTTGACGAAGGCACTGCCAATGCGCCGCCCGTGGTTGACGCCCAGTTGCAGTTCGCTGAGGCGGTTGCTGCTGGGTGCGGTGCGCACGTCGAGGATGTAGTTGTTGGTGCGCAGGTGCGCCAGGCCGACGTTGACCGAGGTCTTGCTGACGTCGTCGCGATGGATCACCCGCTCGGCGCGCAGTTGGTGGTTCTGGTTGTCGCCGTCCTGCTTGTATTTGAAGCCGTCGGCGATGCCGTAGGTGCGGTAGTCGCTCTCGCTGTAGGTGTAGCTGAAGTTCCACCAGCCCCAGGGCACGTTGTAGTAGAGCATGGTGTTCTTCGAGGTTTTCTGGTGGTCGCTGATGGCGTCGTGGCCGCCGCGCAGCATCAGTTGGTCGCCCAGGCCGAGTGGGCTGTCCCACTCCAGGCCAGCGCCCCATTGCTGTTCGCCGGTGCTTTTCTGCCCGTCGTTGTTGCGCGACAGGCTGGCGCGCCAGGGCTTTTGCGCGGAGTTCTTGACCACCACGTCGCTACCGCCGATCTGCTTGCCGGGGGTGAGCTCCATCTGTGCTTGTTTGGACGGCAGGCGGTTGAGCTGGTCCACCAATTGCTCGATTTCACGCAGGTTCAGCGCTTCACCGACCTTGCCGGGAAAGGCCATGGCCAGTTCGCGGTCGGTCACTGTGCTGCCTTCGGCGCTGCGCAAGGCTTCGAGTTTGCCTTCCACCACCAGCACTTGCAGGTGGCCGGTGGAAAGGTCCTGTTGCGGCAGGTAGGCACGGCTGGTAACGCGGCCTTTGCCGAGGTAGTAGTCGGTGATGGTTTTGAGCAAATCGTTAAGCTGCGACACGCCCAGGCATTGGCCGATGTAGGGCTTGAGCAGGCGCTCGCGCTCGGGCGCCGGCAGGCTGTCGGCGCCTTTGAGTTCGATGGTTTTGATCGGGAAGCACCGAGTGTCGGCAGGGCTTGCCGGGGCTTGGGGCTTTTCCGCTTTGCCGGGCAGGTCCTGGAGTTCCTGCAGACGCCGCTGTTGCTCTTCAAGCAAGCGATTCTGCCGGTCGCGGATCAAGTCCTGATCGCCAGGCGTGGGGGCGGCGGATGCACTGTTCAGGCTCAGGCAGGTGAGCAGGAACGTGCAGAGAAGAAACCGAGTCCGTGGCAATAACGAAGACATGTTCGATCCATCGAAAATCAAGGGCCGCGAAACTAACATCGAACTTCCAGCTAGCCTAGAAACGGGCGAAGTTGGGCCGTTCGCTGAAATAGTCTTCAAGCTATTGATTAATAGAGATAAATTTTCATCAAAAGGGCCAAGCCTTTTCACCGGAAGTGATTATTCCGACAAGTGGCAGCGATTTTGATGGCAATTCGACGAAGGGTTTTTTGATTGCCATTATTTAGCCATCAAGTTTCGTCGAGTTAGGTTAGTACCGAGGAAAGGAGAAAAGTTCGCGGGGGTTTTGTGAATTGGATCCCATTTATCGGAATTCCAAGGAGAGGGTTGAACCACTGCAATCTAAAGGATGGGAAATAACCAATGTGGGAGCAAGCCCCCTCCCACATTGTGTACTCGCAGCATTGAGGATGTCAGCCAATGCCCTTGTCTTTGTCGGCCCCGGGCACCAGGGCCAGGCCAGGGCGTTCGACATCGCGGGAGACGTGGGACTTCACTTCTTCGACGCCGCCCTCTTCATCGTTGTGGATCACCAGTACGCCAGGGCGGCGCAGTTGTTCCAGGTCGCCATCGCCCAGGTTGAAGCTTTCACTCAGGTGCTTGTCACTCAGGGCATTGGCCTCTGCGCGGCGCTGGGCAAACTGGCGGCCGCGGCGCTGTTGATAGCGCGCCCAGCCGATCAGGATCAACGCGTTGAACAAGGCGATCCACAGGTAGATCTGCAAGGTGTTGAGCGCGGCAAAGATCGGCGCCTCGATGCGTGGGCCGCCATGGGTCTCGAGCATGGCGCCGATGCCACGTGCCAGCAGCCAGACCAGCCCGCCCCAGGCCAGCAGGGTCAGCAACACATCGATGATCCACATCACAGGGCTCTGGCGAGTTCTGACCAGTTTCATGCTCACGCCTCCTCTCCGGCAGGTTTAATTCCGCGATCCGGGCTGACCCAGCGTGCGCGCTTCTGATGCTGGTTGAACAACACCTTGGGAAAGCTCACCAGCGTGGTGAACAGGCTCACCAGCCAGAACACCATCGGGTACCACACGGTCCAGAACAGGGTTTTCCACAGGTCTTTTTCGTAGCGCCGGTCAATCAGGATGCTGACCGCAAACTGCAGCAGGCACACCATCGCCAGCACCAGGCCGGTAAACGCGGGTGGCACCAACGAGTCCACGGTAATCGCCGCCGGCAGCGTGACGAATTTACCCACGGCCCAGAAGATCACCGACAGCAGGAAGGTGAAGGCCCAACCGGTGGACAGGCAGTATTCGAACAGCAGCGGCCACAGGTAGCGATGGCGCCATTGCCAGATGCCGCGAATATTCTTGAACAGCACTTCGGCGCCGCCCTGGGCCCAGCGCAGGCGCTGTTTCCACAGGCCGCCGACGGTCTCGGGCATGAGGATCCAGCACAGGGCACGCGGCTCGTAGAAGATCGACCAATGATCCAGTTGCAGCTTCCAACTGACATCGATGTCTTCGGTGATCATGTCGGTGCTCCAGTAGTCGATGCGGTCCAGCGCCTTCTTGCGAAACGCCACCACCACACCCGAGACCGTGAAGATCCGTCCGAACCCCCGCTGGGTGCGCTTGATCAAGCCGATGATCGAGGAGAACTCGCCGACTTGAACCCGCCCGATCAGGGTGGAGCGGGTACGGATGCGCGGGTTGCCGGTGACGGCGCCCAGGCGCGGGTTGTCGAGCATCGGCGCGACCATGTAGGCCGCCGCGTTCTTGTCGAGCAACGCATCGCCGTCTATGCACACCAGGTATTCGCTGCGGGCGGCCACCGCCCCCATGCGCAGGGCCACGGCCTTGCCCTGGTTCTGCGCCAGGTGCAGCACGCGCAGGCGTGGGTGTTGCAGTGCCAGGGCATCGAGTACCGCTGCGGTGTTGTCGCTGGAGCCGTCGTTGACCGCGATCACTTCGATGTTTGTGTACACCTGGGCCAATGCGGCCGCCATGGTGTCAGCGACGTTATCGCCTTCGTTGTAGCAAGGGATGATGATCGAAATCAGCGGGTTACCGGCCAGGGTCGGCGCCGGGGTGTCTTCCTCCCACGGCCAATGGCGCTCCCAGTGCAGCCAGAAGTACAGGCCGCCGGCGATCCACAGCGCCGACATGAACAGCGGGTAGAAGAACACGAAGTCCATCAGGAACTGCCCGGTGATCAGGAAGATCAGGCCCAGAGGCAAGCCCAATACCAGCGCCAACACGAATAGAGCCAGGATTCTGTCGAACATGATCAAGGATTCCATTGGTTGGAGAGGGCCGGACGTATCGTCTTCAAGTCCGGGGAGTTTTCCAGGAAGTTGTCCGGGTAGTAGCCGAAACTGGTGACGCCCTGGCGTTTGAGTACACCCATCCACTCTGCCAATTGCTCAGCGCTGATATCCGGCGCGGCTTGGGTGCGCCAGTCTTTGGCTTGCAGTTCGAAGACGGTCTTTTCAAGTGCGCCGGGGCGTGCCTTGACCGTGGCCACCAGCTTTTCCAGCCAGGCATTGGAGTCTTTCAGCGACTGGCCTTCCATCAGCGGCATGGCCATGGGCGCCGTCCAGTCGTAGGTCTTGAGGAAGTCATCGAGGTTCTGCGCAAACCAGGCTTCGCTGCCGGGGTTGAGCATCGGCTCGGCGAAGATATTGCGAGCGGTGAGGATCTGCGGGCCGCGAATGGCGCGCACCTTCACGGTCAGCTCGTTGGTGAAATCGGTCAGGTAGCGGCTCTTGAAGCGAGTCCAACGCTGCATCACCGCAGGGTCGGCACGCAACGCAGCGATATTGTCCGGCAAGCCCTGGGCAGCATAGGCCTTGAGTGCGGCGGGGCTGGCGTCTTCAAAGTCGCTTAGCAGCGCATCGTCGTGATACAGCACGCCGTCGATGGCACTGTTGCTGGTACGCGCCAGGTCTTCGTAGATCTCGCCGATGAGCTGCCGTACTTTGGGATCAAAGGGCGACAGGCGATTGTATTGATCCGGATCGGTAGCAACCTTGCCGGTCTGCGGGTCCCAGCGGGTCACGCGTGGCAGCTTGGCGTCGAGGGCAAAACTGAGCACCGGCATCCACGCAAACACGCTGGCGTGGGCACGGGTATGCAACTGCCAGGAAACGCGGTTGAACAGGTCGGCGCGCATCGGCAGGTGGCGGTTGGGGAAGTACACCGAATGCACCAGGCCATCACCCTTGGGGTCGGCGTAGGCTTGCAGGAACACCGTGACGGCGCCCATGTCCACTACGCGCTGCACCAGCACATCGAGGTTGTGCGCCTGTTGAACCGGGTCGGGGTCATAGACGTGATCCAGGTCCACATGCACGACGCGCAACGGAGCCTTGGCCTGAACCGAAACCATGCTGCTGGCGAAGTGTTCCCCATCCGGGTCGGAGGCCACCAAAAAGCGCGGGCTGTTCATCAGCTTGTTGGAATCATCCAACCCGTCGTCCAGCGTAAGCGCCATCTCATAGCCGTGTTCACCGACCACCGCCAGGGTGGTGCCATCGGCCGCGCCATACGGCCATACCCATACCCGGGGAGCCTTGCCAGTGACGGTACGAATTTTATTGGAAATGGCTGCTACGTCAGTACGCATCCGCGCCTGGAACTGCGCTTCGGTTTCATAGCGACCGGTCGCCGGATCATAGCGGCGCGTGGTGGCCGCCGGTTCGAGGTTGCCCTGGGGATTGGCGAGTATGCCTTTGTGATTGGCGTCGGTATGGGCGGCGATTTCCACCAGGCCCGATCGGGACACTTCGCGAATCTGCTGCCAGGTCAGGAAGTCGCCCCGTGGGCGCGGTGTACCGGCGAAGTCCACCGGCTGGTTCAGCGGCGTGTCGATCCAACTGCCCACCGGCGCCAGCACGGCCGGCCAATTGTAGGCCCGCAAGATCGGCATCACGCGGGTGTAGAAGCTGGAATAGCCGTCATCGAAGCTGAGCATCACGGCCTTGGGCGGCAGTGTCGGCCCGCCCCGGCGCGCAGCAAGGACTTGATCCACGCTGACCGCCTGGTAACCGTTCTCGCGCAGCCAGGCCAATTGCTCGATCAAGCGCTCGGTACGCACCGCCACCACGGCCTGGTCAGGGTCGTTGTCCGAGACGTCGTGGTAGGCAATGCCCAGGAAATGGTTCTTCGGCCACGGCGCTTCGCTGGCCAGTGTCGGCCGCTCGGCAGGTGGAACGAATGGCGCGGGTTGCTGGGCGCATGCGGCGGCCAGCATTACACCCAGGACCAGAAAAAAACGGCTGAGGAGGGTCATGGTCGGGCTCTTCTAGAAACGGTAAGTGAGGTCCAGGAGCAGGCGCAAATCGCGTTCGCGCTCGCCGTCGTAAGGTCGGCTGACCAGGCTCAGGTTGGCGCCGGCTTCCAGCACGTCATTCCAGCGAAAGCGTTGGCCGTACCCGATCAAGCCGACGCCGCCGGTGGAGTAATCCTTTTGGCTATAGGTACCCGCACCGAGCTGGAACTGCTGACTCCACTGGGTTTCGTAGCGGTGATAAAGCACATGGTTGACGTTGACGGTGGGCAACACACTGAAGTCGGACTTGGGGTTGAAGTAGATCGTGTCTTCCTTGCTGTTGCGGCTGGCACCGACTTCCAGGCCCAGCTCTACTTGCACTTTGGGCGAGCTGTAGATGCCTTCGCGACCGGTGAGCAAGGCTTCGACGCGGTCGTTGCCATCGCTGAAATGCGACGGGCTGACGGCCAGTTTCCACTCGCGGCTTTCGTTGGCGCGCCAGCGGATAAAACCGCTGCCGCCGTTGGCCGTGACACCTTCATTCAACGCCCGTAACGGTGTGGTGTTAAGTAGGTAGCCAAGGCTGCCGCCGTACTGCCAGTGGTCGTTGATGTCGCGGGCGATCGACACGCTCGCGCCTTGTTTGGCGCCATCGCCATAGGAATGGTTGGACACTTCGGCTTCGATGGTCATATCGCGGGTGCGCCGCTCCACGCCCACACGCTGCCAACGGTGATGGCCGGTACCTTCGGCGAAATCGGCAGTGCCATAACCGACACCGGCGAACAGGCGCCAGTCCTCGTCGATGGGTGGGGTGTAGATCACGCTTTCTATGCCCCAGTCACGGCTACCCGACACGGCGCCGGCCTCTTGGTTGTTGCCGCCTCCGAAGCTTTTACCGGTGTAGGCTTCCACCCGCACTTCGGCCATGTCGTGCACGTCGCGCAGGCGTTTGAGGCGCTGTACCTGGCGGTTGTCCGGGTTACGGGCGACGACGTCATCGGTGAGCAGGTCGAGTTGCCGCCATTCCTGCAAGTCCAAGGCCGTGAAGCCTTGGGACATTTCCACCCCGATGTCACGAGGGCTCTGGTTTTCGGTCTCCTTGAGGGAGTCTTCAGCGCGTCTGGGCCATTCACGGGCACGGTACATTTCTGCCTGTGCCAAACGTACACCGATGCTGCCGGGAGCTTTGCTCCCCAGGTCTTCCAGCGCTTGTTCGCTGGCATTCAGGTCGGCGCCATAGGTACCGGCCTGGGCCGCCAATTGCTGGGCGTCCATCCATTCGTCGTTAGGGTTGCCGATAGGCAAACCCTTGAGTTCAACCCGAGGTTTCTCGGTGCTGGCCAGCTGTGTGGCGACCGCACGCGCCTCATCCACCTGATCGTTTTCCAACAAGGCGTAGAACAGGGCGGTGCTGTCTTTGACATGATCACCGACGTCGGCATCCGCTGCAGTCAGCGCCTGGCGATACAGCGGCGCGGCTTTTTCCGGCAGGCGCTGGTCGAGGTAGGATGCGGCGACCCAGCGCACGGCGTAGGTCGGCAACTGCACGCCTTGGGCGGTGAGCACTTCGTATTCGCGAATCACCTCAGCGGTGCGTGCACGGGCCTTGAGTGCCCCAAGCCGGTCGATACGCCAGCGCACGACGTCGTCGTGGGCAGTGGCGTCCGGAGCCCAGCGGCTGATCAGCTTGTCGTAATCCTGCAGGGCGCGATCGGCGATGACGTAGCGTTCTTTTTCGGTACGCGTAGCGAACTCGGCCATGCGCACGCGCTCGGCGGCAAGGTCGCCTTCCAGGCGGCGCTGGGTGACCGCGTCCACCAGGCCCGGGCGCTTGGCCGACAGGCGCAGGGCGGCTTCGGGCAAGCGAGCCTTTTGCAGGGCGACGATGTATTCACGGGCCACTTCCGGTTTGTCGCCGGCACGGATAAAGGCTTGGTCGAACTCGAACAAGGCGTCGTAATTCAAGCCGGCGCGTGTCAGCGCATAACCCAGGGCCATGCGGCGGTTCGGGTCATTGGGTTGCGCCGCCACCATCGTGCGCAAGCGTTGCACCGCTTCGTTGGCCTTGCCGCCATCGGCCTGGGTCAGGGCCTGGCCCAGTTGCAAGTCGACGTTATTCGGTTCACGCAGCAGAGCCTGGCGATAGACCGCTTCGGCCTGAGCCCATTGTTTTTGATTGCGATAGGTGCGCGCCACCGTGGCAAGTGCCTGGGTGGTGAGGTTGCGGTGCTTGCCTTGTGCTTCGTACACCTTGAGCACTTCGTCGTCTTGCCCGGCCCAACCGGCAATCACCAGGTGGTCACTGACCTGGCCTGGGGTTTGGCGTTCGGCAGACAGTTGGCGCAGTTGCGTCAACGCCGGCGTGAAGTGACCGTTGCGGGCCTGGATGATCAGGGCATCGTAGGCGGGATCGGCAAACACGAGGCCAGGAACCAGCAATTGGCTGCACAGGGCGGCCCCGATAAGCAGACGCAACCGGCCTGAAGCACTGTAGGGGAGGTTTCGCAGCATATCGTGAGCTTCCTTACACACGGAAAGCCCTAACGATAGATGGTCCTGAGCAAAACGCATCAGGGTGTCGGCGTCTCGGGACCCGACCTAGCTTTCCTGTAAGAACTATCTCTTAGCGAAGTAGGGGGAAGTACAATTCAGAACAATTGTTCAGAATTGTGCGATCGCGATTTTTTGCCCTCAAACAAAACGAATGTGGGAGCCGGGTTTGTGTGGGAGCCGGGCTTGCCCGCGATGCAGGCACCGCGGTCGTTCAGCCAGACCGGGGCGATGCTATCGCAGGCAAGCCAGCTCCCACACAAGCCTGCTCCCACATTTTTTTACTGCATTTTCAGCGCTTACTGGGCGCCGCTCACCGCACCGACTTTCGACATCACAAAGCCAATGAACTGCTCAACGGTCATCTTCTGGCCGTTGAAGGTCACTTCGTTGTTGGCGTAGTGCAGCTTGGAAACTACATCGGTGCCCACCAGGGTTGCCAGTTGCGTGCCGACTGCCATGCCGCTGACCATCTCGGCCGCCATCTGCGATTGCTGCTCGATGGCTTTGGGGTCAGTCACACCACCGACCTGGGCTTGCAGGGCCGCTACGTCGCTGATCATTGGCTTGGACAGGGTCAGGTTGGCATCCAGCAGCGCAATCATCTGCTTGCCCAGTTCAACCGGCGGCAGCTCCATGGACGTCGGCTTGGCCAGGTCCACAACCAGGTTGAACTTGCTTTCGCCGTGGGTGGTTTTAAGCGACAGGTTTTCCACCGCCAGTTGCGGCTTGGCAGCCAGTACCTGGTTGACGTTGGCTTCGGCCAGGGCCTGCTCGGCTTCGGTCAATTGCAGTTCCGGCACCGGTTGGCCAGCGGCGGCCGCGGCTTGCACCGGTTGCATCTTGTCCTGGTAGAGCTTGGTCAGCACCAGCATCGCCGGGATATCGACGTTCTTCATGCTCACGGCCATGGCAGCCGAGCCGACTGGTTTGCCCTGATAACCGATCTCGTCGATCTTGTAGTCGACGCGACCGGCCAGGTTGTTGTCCTTGGCTTGGGTAGAGTCTTTCTGCTCGAAGCCCTTGAGGGTCAGCACGGCTTTCTGCGGGCCGAAGGTGACCTTGGTATCGGTCAGTTCCACGGTGTTCTGGCCGGTGTAGAAGCCAAAGGTGGATTTCTCCAGGTTGCTGGCAACAGTCAGGCCAGCCAGTTCCGCTTCGAACGGTGCGCCATTGGCATCGATCGCCGCGACCTTGAGGCTGTTCATGAAGCCATCAGCCTTGACCTTCTGGCCTTCGGCGCTGCTGTCGAATTCCAGGTTGGCGCCGGAGAAGCTCACCGAGGAGGTGTCGTCCTTGAACTCCAGCGGCAGCAATTCGATGTTGCCGCTGACCGAACGGCTGTAGCCGATGTTCGCCACGCCTTTGAGCGGCGACACGTCTTTGCTGGCGGCGAACCATTTTTCAGTGGTGGGGTTCTTTTCCAGTTCGTAGTGACTGGTGGCCATGACCGGCAACCACTTGAGGGTCACCAGGCGCGAGAACGGCAGCGGGCCGTGCTCGATATGGTCGACGAACAGCAACTCAGGGTTCGGGTTGTCTTCACCGAACACGCTGCCCTGGCCCTTGAGGCGATAGTGCGCCGTGCTGCTGAACACGCCACGGTCCAGAGACACCAGCTCCAGAGCCACGCTGCCGTCGACGCCGGCCATAGAGGTCTGCAACTCTTTGTTGGCGTTCTGGATGGCGGTTTGCAGGACCGGCTCCAGTTGTTTACCGGTGTACCAGGCGCCGCCCGCACTGACGGCGCCGATGGCGACAACAAAACCCAAGAAAACAACGGCTGGCTTATTCATGAAGTGACCTGATCAAATCCTGTGAGAAGTGGGCTGTCTTCCTTGAACCCCGAAGGGGTTGGCTCAAGCCCGCCGAAAACGGGGGAAGATTAGCACTGGCGAGCGCAAACGGCCCAGCCTTTCAGAGGGATCAGTTCCGTAGGAGTTCAGGAGTACTCCAGCTCGATTTCGTCCAACTGGTGATCAAAACTCTTCAAGCGGGCGGTCCAGGTGTACACCAACACCTCAAACTCGCGGTGGATCACGGCATTGCCGGGGGTGTCGGCCTTGGGGTCGCAAAAATCCAACTGGTAGCGCTCGCGGGCCATTTGCGTGGCCACGTCGGACAATTCCCGCGCGTTATCGAGCCAGTGCCTACCGTCTGCGACCTGTCGATCCAGCAGCACGCACTGCTTTTTCAGGACTTCGAGGCTTTTTTCCAGCGGCGTGCCGGTGAGGTCGCCCATGACCTCCTGGAAGGTGCGCCCGGGCTGCCAGTAGCTGCCCCAGAAATAGCGGTCGAATACGGTTTCGACGCGGCGCAGGGCAACCTTGGTGTCCCAGATCGCGACGCGGGTCTTGCCTTGCTCGAGGAGCTTTTTCTTCACTCGCTGGTTTTGATAAGACGCCCAGGCCACCACGCCGATGGACAAGGTGCCGATCACCAGGCAGGCGCTGTCCAGGAACACCATGGCCTTGTCGAGTTGATGGGCGAGCATGACACCGTAGAAATACGCGGCCGATAACAATACCAGTGCGAAGAGCACGCACCAGAAAGCGGGAGCATAAGGGTTTTTCATTATTGGAATCCCCATGAGCAAACGCGAGCTTTGTCGGGTGAGACGTCACGGCGCCTCACCTGACAAAGCATAGCAATCACCTCACGGTTTGCCGGGTTTTACCCCTTGCGTTCGTCCGCTTTCCCAGCCGCCGCCCAGGGCCAGGAACAGATCGATCTGGCTCATGGCAACCTGGGTGTTGGCCGTCGCCAATTGCGCGCGCATATCGGTGTAGGTGCGCGTGGCTTGCAGGTCGGCCAGGAACGATTCGCGGCCGGCCTGGAAGAAGCGATGGGTCTGGCCGGCAGCTTCTCGCGCCGACTGTTCGGCTTCGGCCAGGGCGTCGCGGCGCTGCAACACCGCAGTGTATTGCGCCAGGCCGGTCTGGGTTTCGCGGATGGCATTGAGCACCACGCCGTCGAAGTGCGCCAAAGCGCCCTGGGTCGCAGCTTCGGCTTCATGGATACGCGCACGGGCGCCGTTGGTCGGCACGGTCCAACTGATCATCGGGCCAAAGCCCCAGCGGTTGGTGGCCGGTGTGCCGAGGTTTTCCAGCAGGCCCACGGTGCCTACCGTGGCGCCGATGCTGATATCCGGATACAGCGCGCCGGTGGCCACGCCGATACGTGCGGTCGCGGCAGCCAACTGGCGCTCAGCCTGGCGCACATCAGGGCGACGTTTGAGCAGCGTGGCACCGTCGCCCACCGGCAGCAACTGGGCGATGTGTGGCAGCTCGGCGCAGGTGCCAGTGCCGGCCGGCAGTTGGTCTACGGGCTTGGCCAGCAGCATCGACAGGCGGAACAGTGCGGCCTGGCGCGAGGCTTCATAGCGCGGAATGTCGGCGCGCAGGGATTTGTATTGGGTTTGCGAGCGGGTCACCTGGGTTTCGTCGCCGCGCCCGGCATCCCGCAGGCGCTGAGTCAGCTTGGTGCTCTGCGCTTGCAGGTCGAGGGATTCGTTGGCAATCGCCAGCTCTTCGTTGGCCGCGCACACCTGGGTGTAGGAACGCACCACATCGGCCACCAGGGTGATGCGAGCGATATCGGCTGCCGCCTGGGTTGCATCGGCGCTGGCCTTGGCGCTTTCGATGCCGCGCTGCAAGGTGCCGAACAGGTCGAACTGATAGGACGTGGTGATGCCGACGCTGCCGATGTTGCCGACCGGGACTTTGTCCGGCAGCAAAAATGCTTCGCCAGATTCCTGCAAGCGCTGGGCCTCGGCCTTGGCGCCGGCACTCCAGCCTCCGGCGGATTCAGCCTGCTGCACTTGGTAACGCGAACGCTGCAAGTTGGCGGCGGCCACGCGCAGATCGGTATTGGAGGCCATGGCCTGCTGCACCAGCTGGTCCAGGCGCGGGTCTTTATACAGCTTCCACCAATCGGCCGGCACCGGCGCCGAGACCACGTTGCTGCCCTCGCCCATGATCGGCCCTTGCAGGTCGCCACGGTTGACTGCGGCCTGCTCCGGCAGTTTGTAATCCGGGCCCACTACTTGGCAGGCCGACAGCAACAACCCCAGGGAAGCGGTTGCCAGAAGCCGCTTCATGGTTTGTCCCCGTCTTTAACCTTGTCGTCGATGATCGACACCGTCGCCGTGCGCCCGGCGATCATGCGAAAGTCCGCCGGCACATCGTCAAAGGCAATGCGCACGGGGATCCGCTGGGCCAGGCGCACCCAGCTGAACGCCGGGTTGACGTTGGGCAGCAGGTTGGAGCCGCTGCTGCGGTCGCGGTCTTCGATACCGGCGACGATGCTCTGCACATGCCCGTGCAGTCGAGCGTTGTCGCCGATCACGCGGATGTCCACGCCCATACCGACGTGGATGCCGTCGAGCTTGGTTTCTTCGAAGTAGCCGTCGATGTGGAAGGAATTGCTGTCCACCACCGACAGCACCGGGCGCCCGGCAGTGACGAACTCCTGGGTGCGCGGTGCGCGGTCGTTGACGTAGCCGTCCACGGGGCTGCGGATCACCGAGCGGTCGAGGTTGAGTTGGGCGGAGTCCACCGTCACTTGCGCTTCGGCCAGGGCGGACTGGGCGCGAGCCACGCGGGACTGGCTTTCTTCCAACTGCTCGCTGGGCACCAGGTTGCCGAGGCCACGGTTACGCTTGTACTCGCGCTGGGCCTGGGCCAGGGTTTCCTGGCGGTCAGCCACGGCGGCCTGGGCTTGGCGCAGGGCCAGCTTGAAGCGGTCCTGGTCGACGGCAAAGAGCACCTGGCCCTTGGTCACCAATTGGTTGTCGCGCACGTCGACGCGTTGGATCAGCCCGGACACGTCCGGGGCGATCTGCACGATGTCGGCGCGGATGTGGCCGTCACGAGTCCAGGGGGCAAACATGTAGTACATGACCATGCGCCACACAACGACGACCGCGAAACTCACGATCAACAACGTCAGGACGACACGGCCGATAATCAAAAAAGGTTTTTTCATGTCATCAAATATCGACTGAGTGAGTCCACCGCGCCCAGCAACAGCGCGTAAAGCCCCACATTGAACAATGCCCGGTGCCAGACCAGGCGATAGAAGTGCATGCGCGTCAACAGCCCGTGCACCACCAGAAACAACACATAGGTAATGCCCATCAGCACCAGCAGCGTGGGCAGGAACACCCCGCTGATATCCAGATCACCGATCATAAAGGCGCTCCATCGGGTAGCGGCGCTTCCATTTCCGTGCCGCCAATGAATTCCACACCGGGCAACAACGCCAGGCGCAGGCCGGCCAAGGCGTGCAGCAGGTGCAGGCGGGTGTCGTCTTCGTCTTGCAGGCCCTGGCCGTTGAGGGCGCGGCGCGTACGGTCCAGGGTCATCAGCAGACCGCTGGGTGCGGGCAAGCGTTCACCGGCCTTGAGGCACGCTTTGAAGTAACCGCCCACCCCTTCCACCACCTGGTTGAGCAACACCCGTGGCACACCGAGGATGCGCGGCGAGTAGGCCAGCAGGTCGAGCAGGTTCAGCGCTACGCGCAGGTCGCGCAGGGCGCTGCCGGTGTCTTGGCCGGTAAGGGCCAGGCGCGGCAGGTGTTGCATCAGGCGGTCGAGCATTTGTGCGGCCATGTGCCGGTGTTCGT
The DNA here is from genome assembly GCF_023127795.1 of Pseudomonas sp. W2Jun17. Classification (NCBI taxonomy): domain Bacteria; kingdom Pseudomonadati; phylum Pseudomonadota; class Gammaproteobacteria; order Pseudomonadales; family Pseudomonadaceae; genus Pseudomonas; species Pseudomonas sp. W2Jun17. The sequence continues at coordinate 26,105 of NZ_SPKO01000016.1, forward strand.
TCAGGGTTGCGGGCTCGGTCAGGCCAACGATGTCACGCCAGCTGAAACGGGTCAGGCGCTTGGCCGCCAGTTCGGCGCCGAAGGGCCGGGCGATCAAGGTCCACACAAATGCGAACAGCAGGCCCACGGGCCCAGCCAGGTTGACGTTGGCGAAGTTGAGAAAATCCGCGTCATAGGCGCCCTGGATGCTGATGAACGACGAGGTGTTGACCAGCGTCAGCAACATGCCCAGGTAGAATCGTGGCTGTACCGTGAGGGTGCCGATACAGATAAACGGCACGGCAAAAGCCAGCACCAGCATGGGGAAGTCATGCAGGTTGGGCAGCACCAGAAACAGATACAGGCTGGCGAACAGCACCGACATGGCGGTCCAGAAAAAGAACCGGTAGATCTGCGGCGCCGGGTCGTCCATCGAAGCGAAGAAGCTGCAGGCGACGGCGGCCAGGATCACGGCGCTGCCGCCATCGGTCCAGCCCAGCAGGATCCACAGCACCGAGGCGACGATGATCGCGGTAACGGTGGAAAACGCCGAGTAGAACATCAGCCCACGGTCGAGAAATGGCGTGAGCCGGCCCAGGCGCCAGTGGCGGTAGACGGCGCGCCAGGTGTCCTGGCTTTCGCACTGAATGGCGGCTTGCAGGCTGCGACAGTCTTGCCACAGGTCGACCCATTCGCCCAGGCGGTACAGGGCGTTGGAGAACAGCAACGTGTGGCGGTCATCCAGCGCTTCGCCTTGGGGTTGGGCGGCGTCGATCTGGTCACGCAGCACACGCCAGCGTTCCAGGGGCGCTTGTTCAGTGGTGCTTTGCAGCCAGGCGTTGGCTTCCTCCAGCAACGGTTTGAGCCGGTCGAGAAACTCCGGTGCGCGATGCTCGATGGCGTACACCGCGTCATCCAGCGCGTCGATTACCGGCAGCAGATGAATCATGCGCCCGCGCAGTTCTTTGGTGTTGCGCACCGTTTGCGGCCGCGCGCCTTCGTGGGGCAACTGGCCGATCATCAACTCAAGGGTGTTGAAGGTGGCAACCATGCCGCCGCGCAGGTTGCTGACCGCTTCAGGGTCAATCTGGCGGGTGAGGAAGCGTTGGCTATAGACCTGAGCATCGCTGAACCACTTGGCCACCGAGCCATCGAACACCGGCATCAGGCGCCGTGGCCAGAACATTGCGCCCACCACCGCTGCGACCGCGATGCCAAGGAAGATTTCTTCGGTACGCGCTTCAGCCACGTCCCACACCGCCAGGGGGTTATCCACCACTGGCAGGGCGATCAGCGGCAAGGTATAGCCGGCCAGCATCAGGGCGTAATTATTGGCCGTGCGCAGGTGCATGGAGAGGAACAGCAAGGTGCCCGTCCATAACGCAATCACTACCACCAACAGGTAAGGCGACTGCACGAACATCGGCACAAACAGCACCGCCGCCGCTGCCCCCATAAAGGTGCCAATGGCGCGGTACAAAGCCTTGGAACTGGTGGGCCCGACAAACGGGCTGGAGACGATATACACGGTAGCCATCGCCCAGTACGGACGCGGCATTTGCATCAGCATGGCGATGTACAGCGCAATCATCGACGCGGCGAACGTGCGGACCCCGTAGAACCAGTCGCGGGCGGGCGGGAAGCCGGTAAAAAATCCGTTCAAGGCGCCACAGCCTCGGCCGCTTCGAAGGCGCGCAGCACGCGCAGTGCGGCTTCCAGGTCGGTGGGCGCGATATCCACAAGGACTTCCTTGCGCAGGCGAACCAGTTGGGCTTCTACCGCCTGCACCAGTTCACGGCCGCGCTCGGTGAGGCTCAGGGCCTTGGCGCGGCGGTCGTGGATGTCTTCGGTGCGGCATACGTAGCCGTCGCCGCACAGCCGATCGAGCAGGCGCACCAATGACGGGCTTTCCATACCGGAGGCCTGGGCTACTTTGACCTGGTGCACACCGTCACCCAAGCGACCGATCATCAACAACGGCACGGCGCAGGCTTCGGAGATGCCATAGCTGACCAGCGTGGTCTGGCAGATTTTGCGCCAGTTACGGGCGCCCACCACCATGCTGCTGCTCAGGTTCATCTGAAGTTGTTCGAGGGATTGGGACACTGGATAGTTCGCATACAGTTAGTTTGCTAACTATTAATATGGTGGAGGGAGGAAGAGCCGTCAAGTTTTGAAACAATTTCTCGATGGATGGAGCGATTCAGCGGCCACACCGCCGGGCGAATGTGGGAGGGGGCTTGCTCCCGATGGCGAGGGGTCAGCCACTGATGCATTTACTGACACGCCCTCATCGGGAGCAAGCCCCGTCCCACATTTGGATCAGCGTCGGATGCCCGGGCTATTTTTCAGCCTGACCATCGAGGCGACGCTGGATCTCGCCCAGCATGTCCAGGCCATCGCGCAGTGAAACCAATGCGGCAGTGACCAAGTGATGGAGGTTTGGGTTGTCGCTTGTTGAGACGAGGGTCTCCAAAAGCTCAGTGCCGATACGTATGCGGCTTCGCGCCGTTTCGTGGAGCAGGTGCGATGGGGCAAAGGTGTTGAAAGCCAGGACGGGAACGCCGGTGGGGTTGGTTTGAAGCGGCTTGTATTGGTCCATCGATAAACCTCACAGATAAGGATTTGAACCACCTTCTCCCGTCGCCAAACGAATAAGGGTGGCAGCTGTACGCAGGTTGGCGAACCGGTTATCTGTGAAACCCGGCAGATCCGAAGATCTCCCGCGCACAGCCGCCATAGAACCCAATGCCTTCATCCAAGGAAAAACGCACGGGGTAGGAACGCTGTAACGCGTCACAGAATTTCGGATCGCCAAATCCGATCGCCGATGTGCGGCGACGGGGCGAACTATAGGGGGGATGGTTGAGGCTGTGCAACCAACATATTGATCTCTACCGTCAGTCGTCTCAGCTTTTTCCAAACGCCATTCGGTAATGACGATGTATATACTTTGTGCATACCATTGCGGAGGAATCGCTGATGTCCAAATTAGCCGTTTTTACAATGAAGCTTGAACCAGAGCTTCGCGACCAGTTCATGGCTGAATGCGAAGCCTCCCATCGTCCTGCATCGCAAATCGTACGCGAAATGATGCGTGAATTCGTTCAGGCCCAGCAGCACTCGCGAGAGTACGATGAGTTTTTGCAACGCAAAGTTGATGCTTCTCGTGCATCCATTCGCGCAGGCCGAGAGGTTTCCAATGAAGATTTGGAAGCTGAATTCGCAGCCAGGCGCGCTCAAGTAGATAGTCAGGGATGAGGGTCGCGTGGACGCCCGAGGCAGGGCAGGATCGTAGAGATATCTGGGATTTTCTGTTTGAGAAAAATCCACAAGCCGCAGCCGACATGGACCGGCGCTTCAGCATGGCAGCACTTGGATTAGCACATAACCCCGAAATTGGCCCAATAGGCCGGATTGCGGGAACACGCGAAATCATTCCGCACCCGAGCTACCGCCTTGTTTATCAAGTTGAGCCCGAAGTAGTGAGGATTGTGGCTCTGGTGCATACAGCTCGCCACTGGCCACCAGAAAGTTAAATCCCACATTGATGCCTCAGATCGGCGAGGGCTGATTGCCACATTCCTCAATCACCCGCCCCACCTCCTCCTCAATAAACCCAAACACCTCCTCCGCCACGCTGTACTGAAACTGCTTGCGCCGATGCTTGGAAAGCTTGCCCTCGTTATCCAGGCACATCATCACCAGCTTCGACAAATCACTGCCACGCACGTCGTAGCGTTGATTCACGGCCTTGATCACGCGGTCGTAGCGGTCGAGGAATTCGGTTTCTTCGCGCAGTTCGACTTCCAGTGCGCGGCGGGCCATTTGCAGGGTGAATTCGACGCAGCGGGTGGCGTCCCAGTAGCGGTAGATCGAGGGGTGGCCGATGAAGTCGAACGCCATGTGGTCGCCGTCCAGCCAAGTAACGCTCCAGAATTCCCGCGTCGGCTGGGAGAAGGTCTTGAGCGCCTCCAGATAGGCTTGTTCCTCGTGCTTCATGGCGACGGAGACTGGTAGCAACAAGCCATTTCCCAGTGCGCCGTAATGACAAAGCGTCTGGTGGATCAGGAAGCGAGACAGGCGGCCATTACCGTCCATGAACGGGTGCAGGAACACGAAGCCGAAAGCAGTGACGGCAGCCGCGACCAAGGGATCAACGTCTCGCACGGGTTGGTTGGCGAAGGCCATCAGCTCTTCCATCAGTTCCTGGCAAAGCTCTGGTGCTGGCGGCACGTAGCTCACACCGGCGCCGCCGCGCAGGCCGTTGTGCAGATGATTTTGTTCGTGGCGAAACGCAACGGCTTTGTCGAAGGGATTGGAGACGGTGCTGTTTTGCAGTTCGACCAAGTAGTCTTCGGTGAGCAAACGGCCTTCATGGGACTGGCGCAGTAGTTGGACGAAACGGCGGGATTTTTCTTCGCTGGGGTGTTCTTTTTCGATGGCAAATGAATCGCGGGTTTCGTGCAGGTACGCCCACTGGATGGCGCGGTCCATCATTTCGGGTGGGAGGCTGGCCATGAAGGATTTGGCGCGGGCCAATACATCAAGCGCCAACAACGCTTCTAGCTCAGGCGTTCGCTCTACGGTGGCGCAATAATGCAAAGAGCCCAAACCGTTGAAATCCACTCGCCAACGACTGTTGCGAATACTCGGACCGGTTACATAGCGCTGGGGATCGAACAAGGGAACAACGCGACCACGAACAGGAAGGGTGTGATCCAGCATTTTCCCGGTAAAGCCTTCCCAAAGAAAACAGGCTTTTCGGATAAACGCACCGTTGGGCGAGTCGGCCAGCGCCTCCAAAAACGGTTCTGGGCCAAGCTGTTCAAACACCTGGGCAAGTATCGCCAGGTTCACGCCTTCATGCTTAAGCGCAAACAGCACATGTTCAAACAGCGCATGTTGGGCAGGCGCCACAGAATGGGGCACCGCCAGGCAGTCACCGATCAGGGTAATCCTGGTCACCGGCTTGATCATCGCAGCGCGCAACGGTGCGATAACCTTTAGATCCAGCGCCTCACACAGATGAGCGTATCCGACTGTTGGCATGGCGAGCTTTTCCAGAAAAAATTCACTTAAGCGATTAAAGCCCAGTTTTTTTTACCGCTCACCATTTTTTTTTACATGCTCGCCTTTATTGGGATATTTTTTTACACCCGTCGTCCACCCCGCAACATCAGATTCAACTCATCCACCACCTCCGCCCAATCCGCATCTTCCAGAATCTCCTCGCGCAAAAATGCCTTTTGGGCGTCGCTCCAAAAAAAAGCATCGGCGAGTTTCAAATCTGGCTTGAGCGGCGAATGAGAGGCGACAAATTGCTCAATGCTGACCGGGTCATTCGGCAACCCAAGCTGTTTGAACAACGACGGCAAGCTATGCACTGGCGATTCCATGATGAGCTCCTGATAGAGAAGGGTTAATCGAGTCTAGCGGCAACCCTCAGGTTGCGGCGCCGGCACCTTGCACAGCACGAACAGACGCGCCCGTGCGCCACCGCCGTCCTGGCGGCTGAGCTCGCGCCAACCTTCGGGGAGCGGGGCGAAGTCGTCCGGTGCTTCATTGCTGCTGATCAGCCATACGCGCCGGGTATTGGCCGGTAATGCCGATAAAGAATCCAGATAGATGCGCCCGCCATCCTGATCTACCAGGGTGCCGAAGCCGTAGGCATTTGGCCGGGTCGACGTGCCGTCGGGTTTGGGCGGGGTGTAGAGCTGCAACTGGGCGTCAGTTTCGTCGTAGTACACGTAGCTCAGATACCACATCATATCGCTGAGGACGATGCGGTCGTCTTACTGGTAATTGCGATTGACGAACTCCACCGGCACGTTGAATTGGTCGTGCTCATCCACTTCGAAGTTGTTCTTCAGGCCCAGCAGTTCCATGCCCACAAACAGCACCCACAGCGCTGCGCCCAGCCATGACAAGCGTGACGGCAAGCGGTCGATGGCAAGCGCCAGGACGATCGGCAAACCCAGGGCATACACCGTAAGGTAGCGCTCGATAAAGACCGGCGAGATAAACGACACGCCATACACCAACAGCAACGGCAACAAGAAAAACAACGCCGGCAAACGAGCTCCCGGGTGGCGCCAGGCCGTCATCCACACCACCGCAATCAGCAGCAGCGGAAATATCCAGAACAGCGGCGTCCACAAATCATCGCCGGCATCCTGCAACACGAACTGCCAGATCATCGAGGGCACAGACAGCAGGTTGACCGGCTCTTCCCAGCCGATGTCGCCGCCCACCTTGAGCTGGTCGACATGCTGCACCAGGTCCAACAGGTTCGGCAGCCAAGGCAGGTACAACAACACGATCACCACGTTGGCCGCCCACCATGCAGGCCGCGTTATCAAACGTTGGCCTGGCGCCTGCATCCCCAGATAAGCCCAATGCACCAGCACGCACAGCGCGGTGAAGTAATGCGTGTAGAAACCGGCACTCATCAACAGCACATACGCGGCCAAATAGCGCGTGCGTTCGGGCTGACGCATCCAGTACACCAGCGCCAGCGTGGCGCCCAGCAGCCACACGCCCAGCAGCGAATACATGCGCACTTCCTGGCTGTAGCGCACCGCCGTCGGCAACAGCGCCAGCAGGATGCCCGCCAGCACTGCCGCGCGCCGAGTGGACAGTTGCCGCGTCAGCCAGATGCCCAAGCCAACCACGGCTACGCCCGGCAGCGCGCTCATGCTGCGAATGGACCCGATGCTGTCGCCGAACACTTCGATCCAGCCGCGCAGCAGGAAGAAATACAGCGGCGGATGCACATCATGGGCCGCGTGAAACCACAGGTCGGCCACGGCGTATTCACTGAGCAACAGGCTCGACCCTTCATCGCCCCAGATCGCCGCCGAGGTGAGGTGGTAAAACCGCAGGGCCATGGCCAGCGCCAGGATCGGTACCCACCAGAGACGGCTGAGTCGACCAGCACCTTGCCAGGTCAGGCGCTGCAAGGCTGGCAGCGCTCCGGCTTTTTCGTTTTGCTCAACCACAGACCGACGCACTTCAATACCCCTGGCATTAGCTCGCTTGCCTGAGCGCAAACACCGCCACTCTAGGACAAAAGCCCAGGCTTCGCCGCTGGAATCGGACAAATCGGTATTTTGCGTAGGACCTCACCGAAGCACAGCTCAGAACAGGCTATTATTGGGGCCCTCCAAGGACTCAGGATCAAGGACACGTCATGCGCATCGGTTTTTTGTCACCTCTGGCACTGGCTCTCCTGGCCAGTATTTCCCTACAGGCTCAGGCCAGCTCCGACGATTCATGCTACCCCGACTGGCGTGTCTCGCGTGACAGCCTCGAACCTTGCAGCAACCAGCCCTTTCTCAGCCCGGGCAACGACAGCCGGGTCAACCTGCGCCTGTTGCTGGCCGACAAAAAAGCCGCGCCGCTGACGCCCAATGCCTTGGGCGAAGACGATTTGGCCCAGGGTTTCGGCCCGGTGCCGTTTCCGGTGTATCGCCTGGTGCCAGCGCCGGCCGCGAATGATGAGCCCGATAACAAAGCGGACGATTCACGCACGGCCGAACTCGACACCCTGCTCCAACCGCTGGGCATCAAGCGCGAGGAATACAAGACTGCCGGTGAAGCGTTCCTGAATGGCGAAGGCAGCCGCTGCCGCAGCAACAGCGATGACAGCGCCACGGCGTTTATCAGTCAGGTGATCAAAGCCGATATGCCGCCAGCCGAGCGCGACGTGCTGGTGAAAGCGCGGTTGCAGTTGCTGACCACCTGTGACTTCACAGGCCAGGTGGTGGACGCGCAGTTGACGCCCTCGGCCAATGCCCAGCTGTTTCGCACTTACCTGCAGGCCGCCGCCGATTTCTACGGCGGTCGCTTCGTTTACGCCGAGCGCGGTTTCGCCGCCGCCTCGACCAGCGAGGTGCCCTGGCTGAAAGAAACCGCACTGTACATGACCGCACGCACCTCGTTGAACCGGGCCCAGGCCGAAGCCTTCGATGAGTACGGGATGCCGCAACGCGAGCATGTGGATAAGTCTGCCTTGAGCGACGCTGAAGAAGGCTTTCTCGGTTACCTGAAACATTATCCACAAGGCGATTACGTTGCGTCCGCCCGTGGCCTGTTGCGCCGCGTGCATTGGCTGGCGAACGACGACGCCAAGCTCGCCGAAGACTTCACCTGGCAATTCACCGAGGCCACTGACGCCCAGCGTAACGTGAGCGTCGACGAGTTGGTCGAAGAAGCCGACCTCAAGTTGCTCATGGTCGGCAACAACTCGGCGAACAGCCCGATGCTGCAAGTGGTCAGCGACCTGATGGCGATGCGCGCCCATACGCCGCCGCTGTTGAGCCGCGAAGACCTCGACAAGCAAAAGAGCACATTCGCCAACGAACCGGCATTGTTCGACTACCTGCAAGCGGCGTATGCCCTGTACGTTGAGCATCAACCTGATGCTGCCCTCAAGCATTTGCCTGCGGATATGCCGTCGAACCTCGACTACTTTGCCTTCAGCCAGCAGACCTTGCGCGCCTTGGCACTGGAGGCCAAGCAAGATTGGAAGGGCGCCGAGAGCCTGTGGCTGCAAATGCTACCGCTGGCCAAGCAACCGCTGCAACGCGACCAACTGGAGTTGGCCCTGGCGATGAACTATGAGCGCAGCGGCCAACTGGCCAAGGTGTTCGCAACCGATTCGCCGATCAGCGCCAAGCAAGTGCGCTACATCCTGCTGCGCAACGTCGCCGGGCCCGACCTGCTGCGCCAGCAGATCGCCAACGCCAGCGACCCGACCGAACGCCAGAGCGCGCAATTCGTGCTGCTCTACAAAGACCTGCTGCACCGCCAGTTCGCGACCTTTGCCGATGACCTCAAGCAGGCCTCGCTCTCTGATGACAAGCTCGGCACCAGCCTGGGCTACACCTACACCAGCGGCCAGACCTTGAAGCTGTTCCAGTGGAATGGTGACAAGGCCGAATCCGGCTACGCCTGCCCAAGCATCGCGCAAACCGCCGCGACCTTGCAGGATGAGGCCAAAAACCCCCACGCCTTGAACTGCTTCGGTGAGTTCATCCTGCGCAACGGCCTGGACGGCATGCCACTGGAACAACCCCGCGCCGCCGGCAGCCTGGGCAGCACCGAATCGCAGTTCAAGGGTGAAACCTTCTCGCGGCTGGACGGCTACAAACAGGTGATCGCCAACGCCAAAGCACCGAAAACCGACAAGGCGTACGCGTTGTTCCGCGCCATCAACTGCTACGCGCCGGCCGGTTACAACAGCTGCGGGGGTGAAGACGTTGCGCCAGCGGTGCGCAAAGCCTGGTTCCGCCAACTCAAGACCGGTTTTGCCGATACCCAGTGGGGCAAGTCGCTGCAGTACTACTGGTGAAGTCGCTGTGGCTGGGCTTGTTGTTGCTGGCAAGCCCGGCTTTCGGCGCCGTCGAAGCCCGCGACTATGACGCTTTCTGGCTGTGGAGTGGTGTCACGCCGCAGCCTGTGATCAAGCAGGCAAAAACCCTGTACATCCTGCAAGGCCAGATCAACTCCACCCGCCGCGCCCCCCAGCGCGGCGTGCAATTGATCGCCCAAGGCATCAGCGTGCCACGCATTAGCCAAGGCGAAATCTGGGTGGTCTATCGCGCCCACACCTTGCACTGGCCGGAACAGGTCTACACCCAACTGCTCGGCCAGGTGCAACGCTGGCGCGACGCGGGTAACCCTGTGATCGGCATCCAGATCGACTTCGACGCCCGCACCCAGTACCTGCACGAATACGCTGATTTTCTGCGCGACCTGCGCCGGCGTCTGCCTGCCGACCTGCGGTTAAGCATCACCGGCCTGATGGACTGGAGCAGCAACGCCAACCCGGCCGCCATCGCCCAGCTCAAAGGCGTGGTGGACGAAGTGGTGGTGCAGACGTATCAAGGGCGGCACAGCATCCCGGATTACGCGGCGTACCTGCCACGGATGAACCGAATGGGAGTTCCGTTCAAGATCGGTTTGATTCAAGGCGGCGAGTGGGAGGCGCCAGGGTATTTGCAAGGGAATGAGTGGTTTCGGGGGTATGTGGTGTTTTTGCAGAACCCTTGAATCTTCCAAACATGGAAAAAAACCGTCTATCAAACCGGTTTTTTTGCGTGTGGCCTTAGCAACTTGAATGATATAAGTTGCCCTTACTGCCTTAAGGGGTGATATATCATGCATGAAACAGGCAAGCCATACCCCCACAAAGGGTATATCTCAGAGAGAAGCGCTGAACTGATGAGAGGTATCGGGAACGGTATCGAAATAGCCCGTATTCGTCGCCGTTTGAAAATCTCGACCATATGCAGCCGGGCGGGCATTACACGACAGACGTATCAGCGGCTGAGACAGGGAGAAGCAGGCGTATCCCTCGGCGTGCTGATGAATGTGCTTAGCGCGATGGACCTGGAAGAAGGTATGGCGAGCATTGCGTCACCAGAACTTGACCAGGTTGGGATTACCATGAGCCTCGCCCGTGAGCCCGACCGAATTCGCACAGAAGGGGAACCTGATGTCTTGGAAGCCGATTGGTAACGCATTCGTTTTTTCAGCTCACTCAGTCGGTGATCCGGTCCCTGTTGGTGAGGTGGCCATGCACGCAAGCGGATTCGTTTTTCGCTACGCCAACAGCTGGCTTGCGCGCCCCAAGGCATTTGCGATTGACCCGCTTAGCCTGCCACTGACCCCTAACCAGTATTCCTCGACACGCATGTTTGGTGTGCTCGACGACGCAACGCCCGACAATTGGGGTCGGCGTGTTCTACTGGCGACCCAAAAACAGCATCCACAAAACGAAGTTGAATGGCTCCTTGCTTCGCGGGGTGCGGGAGTGGGCTGCCTGCTGTTCAGTGCGTCAAGAAACCTGTTGCCGACTCTGCACCAACCGCCGCAATTTGAAGACCTTGAGAAAATCATGGTGGGCCTTGATCAGGTCGAAAAAGGTAATGTCGACCTGCCTGCGGAAATCGCACGACTATTCGAATTCGGCAGTTCCATGGGCGGCGCCAGGCCGAAGGTCACCGTGACTCACGAAGGTAAGGAATGGATTGCTAAATTCGGCCGTAGCGACGATGTTTTCGATCAACCACGTGCTGAATTCGCCAGCCTTCAAATGGCGGATGCGGCAGGTCTACCCGCAGCCGGGCACAAGTTGGTAGAGGTCGCCGGCAAACCGGTTTTGATGGTCGAACGTTTTGACCGGCATGAGGGGGCTGGACGCGAGCACTATGTCAGCTGCAATTCGTTGGTCAGCACTGAGAAGCCGCGAATGCGAGTTGACGCGGTTGAGAGTGCCGTTTCCTATTCCAGGATCGCCGACGTGTTGAAGAAGGTCTGCGACGATGCCACCTTTGACATGCGTGAGCTTTACAAGCGTATGGCCTTCAATGTGCTGATCGGCAATAGCGACGACCACCTGAAACAAACCGGGCTTCTGCTGACCAGCGCCTCGGGCTATTCCCTTGCGCCAGTATTTGACGTGTTGCCCCACCCCACGCAACTAGGCTTGCAGGCGTTGATCATCGGGAATGAGGGCAGGGTATCGTCTGTCAGCAATTTGCTGAGTACGCCTGAACGCTTTGGGTTGGGGGCGGATGAAGCAAGGTCCATCGTCACGGATATGTATGCCGTCGTGCGAGAAGCCTCCGGCTTTTTCGAAGCGGCAGGCTGTAGCGGTGCCGATGTGCGCATGCTTTCCAATGTGTGTACCCGGTTTGCAGCAGACCTCGCTTAGGATCAAGGATCTCGGGCTGCAACAAAGCGCACCCTCATTACTGAGCGACTGGCAACGGATACACCGACTCCCACCCTCCTCCCAGCGCCTTGTACAACCCGACCATGGCCAATGACACGCCGGTGGAGCTTTCCACCCACTGCTCTTGAGTTGCCAGCAATGCGCTTTGCACGGTGAGTACATTGACGAAATCCGCCACACCTTCGACGTACTGGTGTTGCGCGGTGGTCAGCGCGATCTGGTTCTGGCGCACCGCTTCGGCCAGGCTGTCGCGACGCAATTGGCTGGCGTTGTAGCGGGTCAGTTGGTCGTCGATTTCATGCCAGGCGCGCAGCACGGTTTGCTGGTAGGCAAGGGCCGCTTCCTGTTGCTGGGCTTCGCGCAAATCCACCATGCCTTGCAGGCGCCCACCGTTGAACAGTGGCAGGCTTAATTGCGGGCCGAGGGCAAATGCGCGGGAGCCCCAGGAGCCGAAGTCCGACAGTTGCATGGCTTGGGAGCCGAGGCTGCCGGACAGGGTGATGCGCGGGTAAAATTCGCCCTTGGCCACGCCGATGCTGGCAGTGGCGGCGTGCAAGCGCGCTTCTGCCTGGCGGATGTCGGGACGGCGTTCGGCCAGCTCCGAGGGCAGGCCAATGGCGACCTGACGCTGGGTTTGCGGCACGGCGGCGTCCTTGGACAGCTGCGCGTGCAAGGCCTGGGGCGGTTCGCCCATCAGCAGGCTCAGGGCGTTGATCAGTTGGTCCTGGCGTTGCTGCAAATCCGGCAGACGCGCTTCGATGGCCGCGACCTGGGCGGCGGCTTCGGCCACGTCGAGGTCGGTCGCTACGCCATCAGCCAGACGCAGTTGCGAGAGCTTGAGGCTGTGGCGGGCCACGTCGAGGTTTTGCTCGGTAACGGCACGGGTGTTCTGCACGCCGCGCAGTTGGATATAGTCCTGGGCGGTCTCGGCCAACACCGACAACAGCACGGCACGACGGTCGTTTTCGGCGACTTCCAGCGTGGCGTCGGCTGCTTCGGTTTCACGCTTGACCCGGCCCCAGAAATCCAGCTCCCAAGAGGCCGAGAAGCCCATGTCCCATTGGTTGAAGGCCGAACGGCCGTTCTCGCCGGAAGGGTCGTTCAAGCCTTTGCCACTGTTACGTTTGCGCTGGTAGCCGCCACCCGCATCGACATTGGGGTAACGCTCGGCGGTGGTCACCTGGCGTACGGCGCGGCTCTGTTGCAGGCGGCTGCTGGCCAGTTTCAAGTCGAGGTTATCGCTGAGGGCCCGGCGTGTCAGGGCGGAAAGCTGCGCGTCGTGGAACACGTCCCACCAGCGCTCCTGCAAGGGATCGCTAACGGCACGGCTGGCAGCTTGTCGGCCCTGGGGTTCGCTCCACTGATTGATCTGCGGGCTCTCGGGCCGCTGGAAGTCGGGACCGACCGTGCAGGCACTCAGGCTGATCAGGCTTAAGGTGAGCCAGGCGACGTGTTTCATTGCTGGGCCACCTCACGCTGTTGCGCGACCGGCCGCGTATCGACGCTGGCTTCCACCGACATGCCGACGCGCAGGCGCTCGGTCAATGGCTGGTTCGGCTCAAGCACGATCTTCACCGGAATACGCTGCACCACCTTGGTGAAGTTGCCGGTGGCGTTGTCCGGTTTGACCGAGGCAAAGGTCACCCCCGTGGCCGGCGCCAGGCTTTCCAGATGGCCTTTGAGCAGTTCGCCGTCAAGGCTGTCGACGCTGACCTGCACCGCTTGCCCCGCGTGCATATGCGACAGTTGCGTCTCCTGGAAGTTGGCTACCACATAGGCCTCGGCCAGCGGCACGACCGCGAGGATCTTGCTGCCCGGGGTCACATAGGCGCCGACCCGCACCGCTCGCTCGCCGACCATGCCATCGACCGGCGCGACAATGCGCGTGTAGGACAGCTGATAACTGGCCATTTCCAACGCCGCCTGGGCGCGCTTGAGCCCACCTTCGGCGGCGTCACGCTGGGCGGTGAGGATTTCCACCTGCTTGCGTTCGGCGGCCAGCACTGCGGTGGATTTGGCCAGGCGTGCGGTGGCCTGGTCGATACGGGTCTTGGCTTGTTGGGCGTTCTGCACGGTACCTGCGCCGACGCCAGCGAGGTGGTTGTAGCGGTTCAGTTCGTGTTCGGCGAAGGCGACTTCGGCGCGATCCGCCGCGACAGTGGCCTGGGCCTGGGCGATCACCGAGCTCTGGCGCTCCAGGGTCGCGCTGGCGTTTTTCAACTGGGCCTGGGCGACCAAGGTGTCGGCATCGGCGGCCTGGGCGGCGGCGCGAAAGTCGCGGTCGTCGATCAAAGCCAACAGTTGGCCGGCCTTGACGCGCTGGTTGTCTTCTACCAGCACTTCCTTGATGAAGCCCGCCACCCGCGGCGCCACCAGGGTGAAGTCGGCGGCGACGAAGGCGTCGTTGGTGGTCTGGTGCTTGCTGCCCAGTACGCCCGGCGCAACCAGATAAACCAGTACGCCAACGGCAAATACAGCAATAACGGAGACGGCAATTTTGTCTTTGCGTTTCATGGAAAGTCCTTGTGGTCAGGCCGGAGCGCGAGGCGGATAGATCCGCGTGGGCATCCAGAAAATCAGCAGGATCAACGCCACCGCGACACCGGCCATGACGACGTAAAGATCCGAAGAGGTCAGCACCACGGTCTGCTCGTGCAAGCGGTGGGCGAGGCCCGGAGCCTCAGTGTCGGCCAGGGGCGAATTGCCCAGGCGGTCCACCAACATGGTTGAATGGAAATGCCCGCGCTGGGTGGTCAATGTATCCAGCACCGCAGTGGCGATCACAGCGGCCAGGCCCTTGACGGTATTGAACCAGGCCGAAGCGAACGGCCCTTCGATGGGTTGAATACTGCCGGTGGACAACATCAGCAGTGGCAACACGGCCATCGGCTGGCCGAAAATCTGCAACAGGTACCAGCCATAAAAATCGTCGCGGATCCACGCCGAAGTCAGGTGCGAACTGCCGATGCAGCACAGCACCAACATGCCAAGGCCAATCCCCAGCACCCAGCGGCAATCGACCCAGCGCAGGTTGCACAGCGCCGCCACCAACGGCAACGCGATCAATTGCGGCAACGCCATCAGCAGCATCACCGGCGCAGTTTGCAACGGCCGGTACCCCTGGACCTGGGCAAGGAAACTGGAGGGGATGATGATCACCGAGGTCAGCACCATCAGCACGCCTGCCAGCACGATCAGGGCGAAGGCCAGGTTGCGCAGGCCGAGCATCTGCAATTTGAAGAAGGGTATTGGCTGCGACCATTCGTTGAGCATGAACAACACCAGCAAGAGCGTGCCACCACACAACAGGAAGGTGATCAGGCCCGACTCGAACCAATCCAGGCGATTGCCCTGCAACAGCCCGATCACCAACATGCAGATCGCCGGAAAGCCCAGCAGCAGGCCGCGCCAGTTGAACTGTTTGAAACGCTCCAGGCGCAGCGGGTCCTGCGGTATGCCATAGGCCACGGCGACCATCGCCAGCAGGCACGGCCCGACGATTTGCCAGAACGCCCACTGCCAGCCGACGTATTCGGTCCACAACGCCGCCAGCGGAGTACCCAGGCTCGGGCCGAAGGTGGCGGTCAGGGCGTAGCCGGCCAGGCCATACAGCTTGACGTTGGCCGGCAGAAAACGCAGTGCCACGGTCATCAGCATCGGGGGCAGCGCGCCACCGGCCAGGCCTTGCACGGTACGCAGCAGCAGCAGGCTTTCGTAGTTGGGTGCGAACGGGCAGAGAATGCCCAACACGGTGAACAAGCCGATGGCGCACAGCGTGAAACGGCGCAGGGAAAACGTCACCGAACACCACGGCGCAAAGGCCATGGCCGCCACGGAAGTGGCCGTGTAGGCGGCGACCAGCCAGGTGCCTTCATCAAAGCCGATGTACAGCGCACCGCGGATATCGGCAAGCGCCACCTTGGTGACCATCTCGTTGAGACCGGACACCAGCACCGCCAACAACACGCCGACCAGGCCGATGATGATGCGCGGGCCGAACACGGGCGGGGCCGGGGCAACAGGTTTGGCTGCGGCCTGAAAAGCGGGGGCAGCGAGGGATGTCATGAACAGGTAACTCGGAATGAGAAATACCTGAGCAGTTTAATCAGGCTATAGCATGACAAAAAGTTACTTATCGGAAGTTTATAAGTGCGCCAGGCGCAATCCATAGGTGGGAGGGGGCTTGCTCCCGATGGCGGTATGACAGCCACCTGATGTGAAGCTGATACACCTCTATCGGGAGCAAGCCCCCTCCCACATTTGATTGTGCATGGCTTGAGGTTTTTAGTTGGGTTGGGCTTCCAGCCAGGTGGCGTGGCAACTCTCGCGCATGGTTTCACGCAGCCATTTGTGCGCGGGGTCTTTGTCGAAGCGCGGGTGCCAGGATTGGGCCAATACCAGGGTCGGCAAGGAGATCGGCAGCGGGAATGCACGCAATGGCAAGTTCAGGCGTTTGGCGCTCAGGAGCGCTTCCTTGGGCACCGGCATGATCAGGTCGGATTCCGGCAACATGAACATGGCACCGTGGAAGCCCGGCGCGATCATCGCCACGCGGCGCTCCAGGCCCTGCTCGTTCAGCGCGGTGTCGATCGGCCCGCGGGCGATGCCGCGGCGCGAGATGCTGATATGGGAATAGCTGGCAAAGCGTGCGGCGGTGATCTCTTCGTCGAACAGTGGGTGATCTTGTCGCGCCAGGCCGACGAAGGTGGTGGAGAACAGGTTCTGCACCTTCACTTCGGGGCTGACCGGCATGGTGTTGCTCACACGCAGATCCAGGCGCCCTTCGCGCAGAGCTTCGTCGTCGGTGTCGCCTTCAGGCACAAAGCGCAGCTCGCACAGCGGGGCCACACGCTCCATGGTGTCGAACAAGCGACCGCCATATACGCCAATAAAAAAGTCATTGGCGCGTACGCTGAAACGGCGGCGCAAGGTACTCAAATCGACTTGATCCGCCGAGCGAAACAGCAACGCCGCCTGCTCCACCACGTTGCGTACCTGGCCTTGCAGCTCAAGCGCCTTGGGCGTCGGCACCAGGCCGCGACCGGCACGTACCAGGATCGGGTCACCGACAGCTTCACGGATACGCGTGAGGGTACGGCTCATGGCCGCCGGGCTGAGGCTCATCCGCCGTGCGGCGCCGACCACACTGCCCTCATCGAGCAACGCGTCGAGGGCGACCAGCAGGTTCATGTCTGGTAATTGCATGCCAAGCACTCGTGATCTGTGGGGAGTGAACTGGGCGCAATCGTAGCAGGCTTTACCGGTTCAGAAAGGCGCATCGCCCTGGATGGTGGTGCGATACAACTTGCGGCGCAGGTGGCTTGGGCAACCGGCGGCCAAGTGGATCAGCGAGCGGTTGTCCCAGAACACCAGGTCGTGGGGCTGCCACTGGTGGCGGTAGATGTTTTCCGGCAGCACGCTGTGGGCATAGAGCTGGGCCAGCAACTCACGACTTTCGTCATCGGGCAGGCCGACGATACGGGTGGTGAAGCCTTCGCTGACGAACAACGCCTGGCGGCCGTTTTCAGGGTGGGTGCGCACGACGGGGTGCACCACTTCGGCGACCTGGGCGAGTTGTTCGGGGGTGAGGGTCGGGCGCCAGTTGCCTTCGAATTTGGTTTCGCTGTAGCGCGCCGTGTAGGAGTGCGCAGCACTGCGGCCTGCAACGGCTTTGCGCAGGTGCTCGGGCAGTTGCTCCCAGGCTTTGTGCATATCGGCGAACAGGGTGTCACCGCCTTCGGCAGGCAGTTCCTGGGCGTGCAGCATCGAGCCGAGGCTGGGCAGTTCCTTGTACGACAGGTCCGAGTGCCAGAACTTGCCCGCGTCCCCCAGGCCGATGGATTGGCCGTTCTCGATGATGTTGGAGACGATCAGGATTTGCGGGTGATTGGCCAGCAGGAATTGTTTGAGCACGTGGATCTGCAGCACACCGAAACGGCGGCTGAACGCGATTTGTTGTTCGGGGGTGATGCGTTGGTCGCGGAACACCACGACGTGGTGGTCCAGATGTGCGCGGTGGATACGGGCAAAGTCCTGGTCATTGACCGGGCGGGATAAGTCCAGGCCGATGATCTCGGCGCCTACACTGCCGGGGAAGGGCCGGACATCGAAGGTTTGGGCAGTGGTGGGGGCAGCAGCGGTGGCGGACATTGGTTTCACTCCCGGCGGACAGGGGAGTGAATTTATAGGTATAAGAATGGAAGTTTAAATACTGTTAGGGCATATCGATATGGCGTTTGGTTTGAGGTGCTGGGGGATGCTGAGGGCCTCATCGGGGGCAAGCCCCCTCCCACATTTTGATTTGTGAACACATTCAAATGTGGGAGCTGGCTTGCCTGCGATGAGGTCGGTACAGGCGCTGAAGATCAACGCTCGTGCAACGCCTCGGCCCGCGCCTTGATGATCGGTTTGAGCAGGTAGCTGAGGATGCTTTTCTTGCCGGTGATGATGTCCACCGAGGCAACCATGCCCGGGATGATCAGCAACGGCTTCTCATCGGTGCCCAAGTGGCTGCGGTCGGTACGCAGGGTGATCATGTAGTAAGTGGTTTTCTTGTCTTCATCGGTGATGGTGTCGGCACCGATGCGTTCGAGCTTGGCCTTCAGCCCGCCGTAGACGGTGTAGTCATAGGCGGTGAACTTGACCACCGCTTCTTGCCCCGGGTGCAGGAAAGCGATGTCTTGCGGACGGATTTTGGCTTCCACCAGCAGGGTGTCGTTCAGCGGTACGATTTCGACCATGTCGCTGCCCGGCTGGATCACGCCGCCGACCGTGTTGACCAATAGTTGCTTGACGATCCCGCGCACCGGCGAGGTGACCAGGGTACGGCTGACCCGGTCGTCCAACGCGCGGCCCGTGGACTCGGCCTTGTTCAGTTCAGTGCGAGCCTCGTTGAGCTGGGTCAGGGCTTCACTGCGGAACTTGCCACGGGTTTCGTCGATCTTGCGCTGCACTTCCTTGATCGCCGATTCGGCGCGGGGGATTGCCAGGGTGGTGGCATCCAGTTGGCCGCGGGTTTCCATTTCGGCGCGCTTGAGGCGCAGCACTTCCACCGGCGATACCGCGCCTTGCGCCACCAGTGGCTCGGACATGTTGATTTCCTGGCGTTGCAGGGACAACTGGCTGCGGTACTGGCCTTGCTTGGAGGTGAATTCACGCAGTTCCTGCTGGCGCTGTACCAGTTGCTCTTGCAGGCCGCCGACTTCGTCTTTCAGTTGCTGGCGTCGGCTCTCATACAATGAGCGCTCGTTGGCAGCCTGGCTCGGCGCGGCCTTGAGTACGTCGTCGGGGATGTTCAGTGGGCGATCATCCACCTGCGCACTCAGGCGCTCGACGCGCAGTTGCATGGCCAGGCGCAAGGCTTCGGTTTCTCCGGCGTTGGAAACGAACCGGGTGTCGTCGAGGCGAATCAACGGGGCACCGGCCTCTACGATCTGGCCTTCCTTGACGTACAGCTCGGCAACGATACCGCCTTCCAGGTTCTGGATTTTCTGCAATTTGGACGACGGAATCGCCTTGCCGTCGCCACGGGTCACTTCGTCGATCTGGGAGAAACCCGCCCAAACCACCAGGAACACGAAAAAACCGATGATCGCCCAGATGGTCAGGCGAATGACGCGCGGGGCATCTTCGATCAGCGCTTTGTTGACCTCGGGCAGCGGCTGGCCCTGCAGCGAGTCGGTGCCTTTGAAATAGCGGCCGACCGCACTCTTGATGGACTTAAGCAACACTGATCTGCCCCTTCTTCAACGCTTCCATGACCACGGCTTTCGGGCCGTCCGCGAGAATCTGCCCACGGTCGACCACCAGCAGGCGGTCCACCAGCGAGAGCAGTGAGGCTCGGTGCGTGACCAGCACCACGGTCTTGTTTTGCACCACGGCTTGCAGGCGTTGTTTCAAGCGTTCTTCACCGGTGTTGTCCATGGCGCTGGTGGGTTCGTCCAGCAGCAGGATGGGCGGGTTGAGCAACAGCGCGCGGGCCAGGGCGACGTTCTGACGCTGGCCGCCGGAGAGGTTCTGACCACGCTCGCCCACTTGCAGCTCGTAGCCCTGAGGGTGCAGACGGGCGAATTCGTGTACACCGGCCAGCTCGGCGGCTTGCAGCACCATTTCGTCTTCGACGTAGCGCGCACCGCTGACCAGGTTGTCGCGCAGGGTGCCAGCAAGCAACTGAATGTCCTGGGCGACGTAGCCGATGTTATGGCGCAACTCGCTGACGTCGATCTGGCGCACGTCCACGCCGTCCACCAGCAGGGCGCCGGAGTCAGGCTGATACAGGCCGACAATCAGTTTGGCCAGGGAGCTTTTGCCCGAGCCGCTACGACCGATGATGCCGATTTTTTCCCCTGGCTTGATCACCAGGTTGATGTTCTTCAGCGCCAGGTTCTGCTGGTTGGGGTAGGTGAAGTTCAGGCCCCGGCATTCGATGGCGCCTTGCAGGGTGCGGCGGCTCATGGGGCGCTCTTCGAAATTGCGCTCTTGAGGCAGCTCCATCATCTGGTCCACCGAGGTCATGGTGACCTTGGCCTGCTGGTAGCGCGTGAGCAGGCCCGACAGCGAAGCCAGCGGGCTCAAGGCGCGGCCACTGAGCATGTAGCAGGCAATCAGGCCGCCCATGCTCAGGTTGCCGTCGATGATCTGGTACACGCCGAATACGATCATGATCACGCCGGCCAATTGCTGGATCAGCAGGGTCATGTTCATCGACAGGCCCGACAGCAACTTTACCCGCAGCTCAAGCCGGCTCAGGGTGCCGATGGTCTGCTCCCAGCCATACTGGCGCTCGCTCTCGGCATTGTTGACCTTGACCGCATCGAGCCCGGCGAGGGTTTCGATCAGGCTCGACTGGCGTTCAGCGGCCAGGGCCATGGTGCGTTCCATGGTGGCTACCAAGGGCTTTTGCAGGGCATAGCCGATGCCCAGGGCAAGCGGAAACGCCAGCACCGGGATCCACACCAGGTGCCCGCCGAGGATGGCGATCACCATAAAGATCAGCAGCGTGAACGGCAGGTCGATCAGGCTGGTGAGGGTCAGCGACGCGAGAAAATCGCGCAGGCTTTGAAACTCATGGATGTTCTGGGCGAAGCTGCCGACCCGCGCCGGGCGGTACTTCATGGACATGCCGACGATGCGTTCGAACAGCGTGGCCGAGATGATCAGGTCGGTTTTTTTACCGGCCAGGTCCAGGCACAGGCTGCGCAGGCTTTTGAGGATCAGGTCGAACAGGTATGCGCCACAGATGCCCACGGCCAGCACCCACAGGGTGGCGGTGGCCTGGTTCGGTACGACGCGGTCGTACACGTTCATCACGAACAGCGGCGCGGCCATGGCGATGATGTTGATCAGGAAGCTGGCGGCGATGGCGTCGGTGTAGAGCCAGCGCGAACGCATGAGGGTGTCACGGAACCACGAACGCGCCCGTGGAATCAGGCTGCCGTGGTTGACGTCGAATTTGTGTTGCGGCTGGGCGAAGAAGACCTTGCCGATGTAGTCGTCGGCCAATGCTTCGCGCTTGATCAGCACTTCGCCGCCGTCACTTTCGCTGAGCAGCACCCGCGCCTCATCGTCGCCCTGCCAACCCACCAGCACGGTGCTGCGACCGTCCTTGAGCAACAGCAGGGCCGGCAATGCAATCGTGGGGATCTGCTCCAGCTTGCGTTGCAGCAGCCGGCCTTGCAGCCCGGCCCGCGCAGCAGCACGCGGCAGCAGTTCGGCACTCAAGCGTTGCGAGGGCAGCGGCAGGCCGGTGGTGAGCATGGCCGCGCTGGCAGGCTTCTGGTGCAGTGCGCAGAGTGCCAGCAACCCGTCGAGCAAAGGGTCGTCGTGCAAAGCGCGTGGATCATGACTGAGATGAACTCGACCGATTTCAGATTCCACGCGGTGCACTCTCGACTAACAGATGGGGCTATTGGGGGTGGCTCAATTCATCCCAGGCAGTTGGACTTTAGGTTTCACGTCGTTCTGCACGACGGAGGCCATCGGTGCGACCACTCCCTGGCTCTTGAGCAATTCGCCCATGGTCGCCTTGATTCGGTACTGAGTAAATAACTGAATGTTCTTGATTTCTTCCAGGCGGCGGGAAGCGGTGAACAATTCATTCTCGCTGTCGAGCAAATCCAACAGGGTACGTTGGCCAAGGCTGAACTGCTGCTGGTAAGACGTGCGTACGCGGGTGCTGTGATCCACATACTGCTGGGCGACCGGCAATTGCGCGTTGGCGTTACTCAAGGCGTTCCAAGCCAAGCCTAGCTCTTCGTTGAGTTGGCGCAAGGCGTTGTTGCGAATATCCAAGGCCTGGTTGGCCTGGTAGGACTTCGATTGCAGGTCAGCCTTGTTGCTGCCACCGGCAAACAGGTTGAAGCGCATGCGCACCATGGCTTCCCAGCCGTTGCTGTGGTTGGGATCACCGGAGACGTTGTTGTCGGCGTTGGTGCCAAGCTCGGCGTCAAAGCGCGGGTAGAAGGTGGACTTGGCGGCTTCGTACTGCTTCTCGGCGGCGGAGATATCCGACTCGGCCGAGCGCAGGACCGGGCTGTTGTCGAGCATCTGGCGACGGGCTTCATTCAGGTCGGCCGGCAGCATGGCCATGAACGGGGCCGGGCGCTCGAGTTGGTCTGGCATCTGGCCTACGGCGCTGAGGTAGTTGACCTGCGCGTCGGCCAGGTTGGTTTGCTCGGTGATCAAGTTGTTGCGGGCCTGGGCCAGACGCGCTTCGGCCTGGTCCTGGTCGGCACCGTTGCCGACGCCACGCTGGGTGCGCAACTTGATCTGATCGTAGATGCGCTCGTGGTTGCGCAGGTTGTCTTCGGCCAGGCGCACAAACTCACGACGGGTCAGCACTTCCAGGTAAACCTGGGCAACGGTCAGCGCTGTGCGTTCGGACGTACCGAGCAAGGAATAGGCACGGGAATTAACGTTGGCTTGTTGACGCCCGACTTCGCTGGAGGTAGCGAAACCGTCAAAAATCATTTGCTGCAGACGCAGGCTGGATTCACCGCGGTTGAGCGTGTCCCAGTGGTTGCCGCTGGGGTTGTTGGCGCGGGTAGTGGCGTTGTCAGTCCCTTGACGACCGTAACCGGCGTTCAGGTCGACACGCGGCAGATAACCACCTTGGGCGGCGCGCAATTGGTAATCGGCGGCGATACGGCTGTTTACACCCGCCTGGATTTCCGGGTGTACATCCAATGCCTGCTGCATGGCTTGGGGCAGTGTCTGGGCTTGTACGAAACTGGCGGCGAGAACGAACGGTATTGCCTTGAACAGGTGCAGACGCATTAAAAAATTCCCCAGGACTTCTTGTCTCAAATCACAGCGATGAGTACCGCTGCGTCGGATAATGGCTACCGTAATGACCGTACGTCGGAAAGTTCAAAAAGCGGAACTGCTTCACACATGTAGGACGGTTCGCCGCATAAATATCAATGTGACATTACAGAGGCGATTGTTTAGGATGGCGACCATAAGGTCAATACTTTGGCACAAACTAGATCGCTAAAAAATCTAGCCAAATATTTGACGTCAATACATATATAGACTACGCCCTCCCAATTGGCAGCGCTAATAGCGCGCTGCGAAATGGAATTTGTCGAAACGGATCGCCGGAGAAAATTTTAATGAGCAGTGTTGTTGCCATCGTCAAAAGCATTGTTGGTCAAGTTTTCGTTATTTCTCCGGAAGGAACACGTCGCGTCCTTGTAGAAGGTGACCGCCTGTTTGCAGGCGACCAGATCGACACAGGCATGTCGGGCGCAGTCAGCCTGGAACTGGCCGACGGCCGCATCCTGGACCTGGGCCGGGACACCCAGTGGAGCGCCGATATGCCGGACTCCACTGCCGATCTGGCCGCGGCCAGCGAACAAGCCGCGCCATCGGTTGCCGAGCTGCAACAAGCCATCGCCGCCGGCGCCGACCCGACCACCGAACTGGAAGCCACCGCCGCAGGCGCAAACGCTACCGGTAATGGTGCCGCCGGGGGTGGCCACAGCTTTGTGGTGCTGGACGCGACCGCCGGCCGTGTCGACCCGACCATCGGCTTCCCCACCGCGCCTATCGGCCAAGGCACTTCGGCACTCAACGCCCTGAGCGGAGCGCCAGGCTCGGCGGACTCGGGCAACCAGGTGCTGCAGCCTTCGACCCTGACCCTGAGCGCGACGCCAACCATCACCGAAGCGGGCGGCGTGCTGACCTACACCGCCACCGTGACGCGGCCCTCCACCAGCGACCTGACCGTCACCTTGACCAATGGCGCGGTGATTACCATCCCGTCGGGCCAGTTGACCGGCACCGTCAATGTGCCTCTGGCCCCTAACGACAGCCCGTACATCGACCCGGGCCAGATCAGCGTCGGCGTTACCGGTACCACCGGCGGCGGCAACCTGGTATTGACCATCGACCCTAACCCGGCCGTAACGCAGATCACCGACACCATCGACACCACCACCGTCACGCTGACGGCGGGCAATACCGTGACGGAAGGCGGCCAGATCACCTACACCGCCACCCTGACCAACCCGGCGCAAACCCCGGTGAATGTCACCTTGAGCAATGGCTCGGTGATCACCATCAAGGCCG
>NZ_SPKO01000017.1:0-3075 GCF_023127795.1 Pseudomonas sp. W2Jun17
TCGTTCTTTAAAAATTTGGGTATGTGATAGAAAGATAGACTGAACGTTACTTTCACTGGTAACGGATCAGGCTAAGGTAAAATTTGTGAGTTCTCTTAATCGAGAAATTCGAATTTTCGGCGAATGTTGTCTTCACAGTATAACCAGATTGCTTGGGGTTATATGGTCAAGTGAAGAAGCGCATACGGTGGATGCCTTGGCAGTCAGAGGCGATGAAAGACGTGGTAGCCTGCGAAAAGCTTCGGGGAGTCGGCAAACAGACTTTGATCCGGAGATGTCTGAATGGGGGAACCCAGCCATCATAAGATGGTTATCTTGTACTGAATACATAGGTGCAAGAGGCGAACCAGGGGAACTGAAACATCTAAGTACCCTGAGGAAAAGAAATCAACCGAGATTCCCTTAGTAGTGGCGAGCGAACGGGGACTAGCCCTTAAGTGGCTTTGAGATTAGCGGAACGCTCTGGAAAGTGCGGCCATAGTGGGTGATAGCCCTGTACGCGAAAATCTCTTAGTCATGAAATCGAGTAGGACGGAGCACGAGAAACTTTGTCTGAATATGGGGGGACCATCCTCCAAGGCTAAATACTACTGACTGACCGATAGTGAACTAGTACCGTGAGGGAAAGGCGAAAAGAACCCCGGAGAGGGGAGTGAAATAGATCCTGAAACCGTATGCGTACAAGCAGTGGGAGCCCACTTTGTTGGGTGACTGCGTACCTTTTGTATAATGGGTCAGCGACTTATTTTCAGTGGCGAGCTTAACCGAATAGGGGAGGCGTAGCGAAAGCGAGTCTTAATAGGGCGTCTAGTCGCTGGGAATAGACCCGAAACCGGGCGATCTATCCATGGGCAGGTTGAAGGTTGGGTAACACTAACTGGAGGACCGAACCGACTACCGTTGAAAAGTTAGCGGATGACCTGTGGATCGGAGTGAAAGGCTAATCAAGCTCGGAGATAGCTGGTTCTCCTCGAAAGCTATTTAGGTAGCGCCTCATGTATCACTGTAGGGGGTAGAGCACTGTTTCGGCTAGGGGGTCATCCCGACTTACCAAACCGATGCAAACTCCGAATACCTACAAGTGCCGAGCATGGGAGACACACGGCGGGTGCTAACGTCCGTCGTGAAAAGGGAAACAACCCAGACCGTCAGCTAAGGTCCCAAAGTTATGGTTAAGTGGGAAACGATGTGGGAAGGCTTAGACAGCTAGGAGGTTGGCTTAGAAGCAGCCACCCTTTAAAGAAAGCGTAATAGCTCACTAGTCGAGTCGGCCTGCGCGGAAGATGTAACGGGGCTCAAACCATACACCGAAGCTACGGGTATCACGTAAGTGATGCGGTAGAGGAGCGTTCTGTAAGCCTGTGAAGGTGAGTTGAGAAGCTTGCTGGAGGTATCAGAAGTGCGAATGCTGACATGAGTAACGACAATGGGTGTGAAAAACACCCACGCCGAAAGACCAAGGTTTCCTGCGCAACGTTAATCGACGCAGGGTTAGTCGGTCCCTAAGGCGAGGCTGAAAAGCGTAGTCGATGGAAAACAGGTTAATATTCCTGTACTTCTGGTTATTGCGATGGAGGGACGGAGAAGGCTAGGCCAGCTTGGCGTTGGTTGTCCAAGTTTAAGGTGGTAGGCTGGAATCTTAGGTAAATCCGGGATTCTAAGGCCGAGAGCTGATGACGAGTTAACTTTTAGTTAACGAAGTGGTTGATGCCATGCTTCCAAGAAAAGCTTCTAAGCTTCAGGTAACCAGGAACCGTACCCCAAACCGACACAGGTGGTTGGGTAGAGAATACCAAGGCGCTTGAGAGAACTCGGGTGAAGGAACTAGGCAAAATGGCACCGTAACTTCGGGAGAAGGTGCGCCGGTGAGGGTGAAGGACTTGCTCCGTAAGCTCATGCCGGTCGAAGATACCAGGCCGCTGCGACTGTTTATTAAAAACACAGCACTCTGCAAACACGAAAGTGGACGTATAGGGTGTGACGCCTGCCCGGTGCCGGAAGGTTAATTGATGGGGTTAGCTAACGCGAAGCTCTTGATCGAAGCCCCGGTAAACGGCGGCCGTAACTATAACGGTCCTAAGGTAGCGAAATTCCTTGTCGGGTAAGTTCCGACCTGCACGAATGGCGTAACGATGGCGGCGCTGTCTCCACCCGAGACTCAGTGAAATTGAAATCGCTGTGAAGATGCAGTGTATCCGCGGCTAGACGGAAAGACCCCGTGAACCTTTACTATAGCTTTGCACTGGACTTTGAATTTGCTTGTGTAGGATAGGTGGGAGGCTTTGAAGCGTGGACGCCAGTCTGCGTGGAGCCAACCTTGAAATACCACCCTGGCAACTTTGAGGTTCTAACTCAGGTCCGTTATCCGGATCGAGGACAGTGTATGGTGGGTAGTTTGACTGGGGCGGTCTCCTCCTAAAGAGTAACGGAGGAGTACGAAGGTGCGCTCAGACCGGTCGGAAATCGGTCGTAGAGTATAAAGGCAAAAGCGCGCTTGACTGCGAGACAGACACGTCGAGCAGGTACGAAAGTAGGTCTTAGTGATCCGGTGGTTCTGTATGGAAGGGCCATCGCTCAACGGATAAAAGGTACTCCGGGGATAACAGGCTGATACCGCCCAAGAGTTCATATCGACGGCGGTGTTTGGCACCTCGATGTCGGCTCATCACATCCTGGGGCTGAAGCCGGTCCCAAGGGTATGGCTGTTCGCCATTTAAAGTGGTACGCGAGCTGGGTTTAGAACGTCGTGAGACAGTTCGGTCCCTATCTGCCGTGGACGTTTGAGATTTGAGAGGGGCTGCTCCTAGTACGAGAGGACCGGAGTGGACGAACCTCTGGTGTTCCGGTTGTCACGCCAGTGGCATTGCCGGGTAGCTATGTTCGGAATAGATAACCGCTGAAAGCATCTAAGCGGGAAACTAGCCTCAAGATGAGATCTCACTGGAACCTTGAGTTCCCTGAAGGGCCGTCGAAGACTACGACGTTGATAGGTTGGGTGTGTAAGCGCTGTGAGGCGTTGAGCTAACCAATACTAATTGCCCGTGAGGCTTGACCATATAACACCCAAGCAATTTG
>NZ_SPKO01000018.1:0-29073 GCF_023127795.1 Pseudomonas sp. W2Jun17
TACGCGCAATCTGCTGGCCGAAGCCAACTCGCTGCGCGCAGGCGGATGGCAGATGGGCCTGGGCGGTGACCTGCATGGCAAGACCCTGGGCGTGCTCGGCCTGGGCAGTATCGGCCAGAAAGTCGCAACGTTCGCCCAGGCATTCGGTATGCGGGTGATCGCCTGGAGCGAAAACCTCACGCCGCAACGGGCGGCTGAAGCAGGCGTGACATGGGTCAGCAAGCGCGAGTTGTTTGAACAGGCGGATATCCTCACCATCCATCTGGTGCTCAGTGAGCGCAGCCGTGGGCTGGTGGATGCCCAGGCTCTGGCGTGGATGAAGCCCACGGCGCACCTGGTGAACACCGCGCGCGGGCCGATTGTGGATGAGCAGGCGCTGGTGCAGGCATTGAGCAGTGGCCGCCTGGCCGGGGCGGCGCTGGATGTGTATGCCCAGGAACCGCTGCCGACTGATCATCCATTTCGCCGCTTGCCCAATGTGCTGGCCACGCCACACGTGGGGTATGTGAGTGAGCACAATTACCGGCAGTTCTATCAACAGATGATTGAAGACATTCAGGCCTGGGCCGATGGCGTGCCCATCCGCGTGCTGGGCTGACGCATCAAAAAGGTGCGGCCCTGCCTTCCTGTAGGAGCGAGCTTGCTCGCGAAAATCGTCAACGATAAAGCATGTTTCTTGAATAAACGCGGCGTCTGTGAGTCTTTCGCGAGCAAGCTCGCTCCTACAGAGAACACGCTGCATATCGTTAGATTTATTTTGTCCTACAAAAAACCGCGCTAAACCCTGCAGGCTCTGGGATCTGGCCTAGACTCATGACCGATGGGTCCGTTCCAAAACAAAAACCCCGCAAAAAATCTAAACTTTCCAACTCCGCCTCAGGTCAAGTTTTAGGTAAGGACGTGCACGAGCGTTTCACGCCGAATGCCCGTTCATCCAATCTTTTTCAGCCGACGTTGCAACTGGCATACGCCTTGCCAGCTTGTATAGCGCTGGTGTGCCTGGCCGCAGGATGCGGCCACTTGGAGCTGATGGCAGCGGGCCATTAGCGAACCAACAAATGGGAGTGCATTATGATCAGTGCCGCAGTAGATACTCAGGGAGAGCGTTTTAGTCAGCCGGTAGGGGGGCCAACGTCTTTGGTCGACCTGCCCAACACTGTGCGGCCGATCGTGAGTCAGAATCCGAATCGAAAGAAAGTCTTGTTCGTCACTTCCGAGTTCGCCGACCTGGTGAAAACCGGTGGCCTGGGCGATGTGTCCGCCGCCCTGCCCCGCGCCATGGCGCATTTGCACGATGTGCGGGTGCTGATCCCCGGGTACCCGCAAGTGATGGAAAGCGACAATCCGATTCATATCGTCGGTGAGCTGGGCGGCCACGCGGCGCTGCCGCCGTGTAAGATCGGGCGTATGGACCTGGCGGACGGCCTGGTCATCTATGTGCTGATCTGCCCCGAACTGTATGAGCGTGAAGGCACGCCGTACGGCGCCAATAACGGCCGCGACTGGCCGGATAACCATATTCGCTTCGCCCGCCTGGGCCTGGCCGCCGCCGACATGGCCGCCAACCTGGCACAGATCCATTGGTGCCCCGACCTGGTGCACGCCCATGACTGGCCCGCGGGCCTTGCGCCGGCGTACATGCACTGGCGTGGGTCACGCACGCCAACACTGTTCACCATTCATAACCTGGCCTATCAGGGTGTGGTGAGCCTGGCGTCGACGCCCGAACTAGGCATCCCACCCCACGCCCTGCAACAGGAAGGCATGGAGTTCTACGGCAAGATGTCGTTCCTCAAGGCGGGCATGGCGTATTCCAGCCACATCACCACCGTGAGCGCCACCTACGCCCAGGAAATCACCACGCCGGAATTCGGCTGTGGCCTGGATGGCTTTCTTGCCAGCAAGACTCAACAAGGTCTGCTCAGCGGGATTCCCAACGGCATCGACGAAAGCTGGGAAACGTCTACCGATACGCACTTGACCCACAATTTCAATATCGGCGACTGGGAAGGCAAGGCGATAAACGCCGCCCATGTGCGCGAGCTGTTTGGACTGCACGCGTCCAACGGCCCGCTGTTCGCCGTGGTGTCACGCCTGGTTTATCAGAAGGGTCTGGACCTGACTGAAGCGGTCGCCGGCTTTATCGTCGAAAACGGTGGCCAGATCGCGATCATCGGCCGTGGCGAACCCGAAGAGGAACAGGCCATGCGCGAATTGGCGCTGCGCTTCCCGGGCCAGGTGGGTGTGCGCATCGGCTTCAACGAGACCGATGCCCGTCGCATGTTTGCCGGCAGCGACTTCCTGTTGATGCCTTCGCGCTATGAACCTTGCGGCCTGAGCCAGATGTACGCGCAACGCTTTGGTTCGTTGCCGGTGGCGCGTAATACCGGTGGCCTGGCGGACACCATTGAAGATGGCGTCACCGGCTTCCTGTTCAATGAATCGACGGTGCAAAGCTACGAAGAAGCCCTGCGCCGTGCCTTCAAGGTATTCGCCTTCCCCGGCCTGCTCAACGCCATGCGCAGCCGCGCCATGACACAACCGTTCAACTGGTGCCAGGCGGTTGAACCCTACGCCGAGCTCTACGAACAACTGGTGGCCAAGGCCTTGGGGAAACCAACCAAATAGCCACTTGAACCAACCCGGGAGGTCTTCATAGATGCCGTTACGGACTCTGGACACCTGGCCCCACGGCGCAATCATGCTGGACGCGCAACACACGCGTTTTGCCTTGTGGGCGCCAGACGCTTTTTATGTCAGCGTTGAATTGCAACACGGTAAATCCATCACCCTGCTGCCCCAGGCGGATGGCTGGTTCGAAGTCGAAGCAGCCTGCCCTGCCGGCACGCTCTACCGCTTTAACATCGATGGGGAAAAGGCGGTTCCCGACCCCGCTTCCAGGGCCCAGGCCCAGGACGTGCACGGTTGGAGCCAAGTGGTCGACCCCAACGCTTACCCATGGCGCAATACCCAGTGGCAAGGTCGCCCCTGGCACACCGCGGTGATCTACGAACTGCATGTGGGCGCCATGGGTGGCTACGCCGAAATCGAGAAACACCTGCCACGCCTGGCTGAGCTGGGAATCACTGCGATCGAGTTGATGCCACTGGCGCAATTCCCCGGTGAACGCAACTGGGGCTATGACGGCGTGCTGCCCTACGCACCGCACGCCGCCTACGGTACGCCCGAACAGCTCAAGCACTTGATCGACACGGCCCATGCCCATGGTTTGGCGGTGATGCTCGATGTGGTCTACAACCACTTCGGGCCCGATGGCAATTACCTGGGCCAGTACGCCAAGGGGTTCTTCCAGGAGGACGTGCATACCCCCTGGGGCGCCGGTATCGATTTCGAACGCCGTGAGGTGCGGGATTTCTTCCTTGATAACGCGCTGATGTGGCTGCTCGAATACCGCTTCGACGGCCTGCGCCTGGATGCGGTACACGCCATCGATAATCCCGGGTTCTTGCAGGAGCTGGCGCACCGCGTGCGTCAGCAGGTGCACGACGACCGGCACGTCTGGCTGGTGCTGGAGAACGAGCTGAACCAGGCCAGCCTGCTGAAGGAAGATTTCAACGCCCAGTGGAATGATGACTTTCATAACGTGCTGCACGTGCTGCTGACCGGTGAAACCGACGCCTATTACAGCGATTTCGCCGAACAGCCCACCGCCAAGCTGGCGCGTTGCCTGGGCGAGGGCTTTATATATCAGGGCGAAACTACCCGCCACGGCCATGCACGCGGCGAACCCAGTGCAGATCTGCCGCCCAGCGCTTTCGTGGCGTTTTTGCAGAACCACGACCAGATCGGCAACCGCGCCCTGGGCGAACGCCTGCACCAACTGTGTTCTCCCCAGGCGCTGAACGCGTCGACGGCTCTATTGCTGCTCAGCCCGATGATTCCGCTGATGTTCATGGGCGATGAGGTGAATGCGGCCGAACCCTTTCTGTTTTTCACCGACCATCACGGCGAACTGGCCGAGGCGGTGCGCGAAGGCCGGCGCAACGAGTTCGCCGATTTCGCGGCGTTTCACGACCCCGAACAACGCGAACGTATTCCCGATCCCAATGCACTGGAAACCTTTGTGCAATCGGCACCCTCTTTCGTCGAGAACGAGCACACCCAGCTCTATCGTCAGCTATTGAGCCTGCGTCACCAACACCTAGTGCCGCACTTGCCGGGCACTGTAGCCTTGGGCGCGCAGGTGATGGCCGAAGGAGCTGTCACGGCGCGTTGGCGCCTGGGCAACGGCAGCCTGTTGCAAATCGACCTGAACCTGAGTGAACAGCCTCTGGATCACCCCGCGCCACACCCCATCATTTTCCAGACGCCTGCCCAGCAAGGTACGCAGTTACCACCGTTGAGCGCACGCGTTTGCTTATCACCTGCCGGAGAACACTTTTGAGCGAAGCGAACCTGGAACTACTCGCCAGTCGCGCGGGCCTGGCCGTCGATTGGATCGATGCCAACGGTCGCCCGCAACACGTGCAGCCCGAAGCCTTGCGCGCCGTTCTCAAAGGGCTGGGGCACCCGGCCGATACCGACGCCGAGATCGACGCCAGCCTGCAGGAACTGGAGCAGGTGCAACAAGACACGCACCTGCCGCCCTTGATCACCATCGACAGCGGCGCAAGCCTGGACCTGGCGCGCTACTTCGCCCCGGACACCCCGTGTCGCGTCAGCCTGGAAGGTGGTGAAACCCTGGAGCTGCGCCTGGACGGCAATGCGGTGCTGCCCGGGGTGATTGCCCTCGGCTACCACCAGGTGCATATCGATGGGCAAACCTTCACCCTGGCCGTTGCGCCCAGCCACTGCTACAGCGTGGCCGACGCGGTGGACAGCCGCCCCGCTCGCGCCTGGGGCTTGAGCGCCCAGCTGTATGCCTTGCGTCGCCGCGGCGATGGTGGCTTCGGGGACACCCTGGCCCTGGAGCATCTGGTGCGCTCGGCGGCCGAGCGCGGTGCCGACGCGGTGGCGATCAGCCCCATGCACGCAATGTTCAGCGCCGACACCGAACGTTTCAGCCCTTATTCACCGTCCAGCCGCCTGTTTCTCAACAGCCTGTACGCCTCGCCCGCCTGCATCCTTGGCGAGCGTGAAGTGCGCGACGCTACCGAGGCCGTCGGCCTGACCGACGAACTGCGGGATTTGGAGCAACTCACGCTGATCGACTGGCCCACCGCCGCCAAGGCCAAGCAACGCCTGCTGCGTGCGCTGTATGAGGACTTCCGCCACGGCGCACATCCGCAACATGCCGACTTCCAGAGCTTCCGCCAGGCCGGCGGCGAGGCCCTGGAAAACCACTGCCGCTTCGAAGCCGTGCAAGCGCAACGTGCCGCCGCCGGCGAAGAGCTCGACTGGCGCCACTGGCCCGAAGACTGGCGCACGCCGCAGAGCCCGGCGCTGGCGCAGTTTGCTGAAGAAAACCGCGATGAGATCGGCTACTTTGCCTTCACCCAATGGTTGATCGCCCGCAGCCTGGCGCGCGCGCAACAGGCCGCCCGTGGCAGCGGCATGGGCATCGGCCTGATTGCCGACCTGGCGGTGGGTGCCGACGGTGGCGGCAGCCAGGCATGGAGTCGCCAGGATGAACTGCTGGCCGACCTCACGGTTGGCGCACCGCCGGATATTCTCAACCGTGCAGGCCAGGGTTGGGGCATCTCCGCCTTCTCCCCGGAAGGTCTCAAGCGCAATGGCTTCCGTGCGTTTATCGAAATGCTGCGGGCCAACTTCGCCCATGCCGGTGGCTTGCGCATCGATCATGTGATGGGCCTGCAACGCCTGTGGGTCATCCCCCTGGGTGCCTCGCCCCGCGAAGGCGCCTACTTGTATTACCCCGTGGACGACCTGCTGCGTTTGCTGGCGCTGGAATCGCACCGCCACCAGGCCATCGTCCTCGGTGAAGACCTGGGTACGGTGCCCGAGGGCCTGCGTGAAAAGCTCAGCGCCCGCTCGATTCTGGGTATGCGCGTATTGCTGTTCGAACAGGACCACGAAGGCCGGTTCACGCCGATTCTTGACTGGCCCGACAACGCCTTGGCCACCACCAGCACCCACGACCTGCCCACCCTCAATGGCTGGTGGCACAGCCGTGATATCGAGTGGAATATCCAGCTCGACCTGATCGACCCTCCCACCGTGGAGCAATGGAGCGAACACCGTCTGCGCGAACGTCATGCACTGCGTCAGGCCTTGAGCCAGGACCCGCAGAACTTTGTCGATGAGATCCGCAACGACACCGATCACGTGATCGACGCCAGCGTGCGCTACCTCGGCCACACCCGTGCGCCACTGGTATTGCTGCCGCTGGAGGACGCGCTGGGCATCGAAGAGCAAGCCAACCTGCCCGGCACCCTCGATACCCACCCCAACTGGCGCCGACGCTTGCCAGGCGAGGCCGCCAGCCTGCTCGACCACGACAGTGCTGCGCGCCGCCTCGAACTGTTGGCCGTGGCGCGCAACCAAGCCTATGAGCGTGACCGATGAACGTACTGCCCCTGCGCGCCACCCAGCGCCTGCAATTTCATAAAGGCTTTACCCTCGATGATGCGGTGCCGCTGGTGCCGTATTTTGCCCGACTGGGCATCAGCCACCTGTATGCCTCGCCGCTCCTGAGCGCCCGCGCCGGCTCCATGCATGGCTACGATGTGGTCGACCCCACTCGCGTCAACCCGGAGTTGGGTGGCGAGGCAGCATTGCGTCGCCTGGTCGCCACCCTGCGTGAACACAACATGGGCCTGATCCTGGATATCGTTTCCAATCACATGGCCGTGGGTGGCGCGGATAACCCCTGGTGGCTGGACCTGCTGGAATGGGGGCGCTTGAGCCCCTACAGCGAGTTTTTCGACATCCAGTGGCACTCGCCCGACCCGTTGCTCAAAGGCCAATTGCTGATGCCGTTCCTGGGCAGCGATTACGGCGAAGCCTTGCAGAGCGGAGCGTTGACGCTCAAGTTCGACGCCGCTCACGGCAGCTTCTACGCCGAGCATTACGAGCATCGCTTCCCGATCTGCCCACGGGACTACGCCTTGATCCTGGGCGGCGATGAGGTGCTCAAACCGCTGGCCGAGCGTTTCGCCGCCCTCGCCTATCACGACGATGCCTACACCGAAGCCGCTAGGCTCAAGCAGGC
Source organism: Pseudomonas sp. W2Jun17 (assembly GCF_023127795.1). Taxonomy (NCBI): domain Bacteria; kingdom Pseudomonadati; phylum Pseudomonadota; class Gammaproteobacteria; order Pseudomonadales; family Pseudomonadaceae; genus Pseudomonas; species Pseudomonas sp. W2Jun17. The sequence continues at coordinate 7,133 of NZ_SPKO01000018.1, forward strand.
GCTGACCGAACGCGCCACCGAAGTCTTACCGGCCATCAAGCAACGGCTGGCCGCTTTCGATGGTCGCCAGCCTGAGGGTTTCGAGCGCTTGCATCATCTGCTTGAGCAACAGACCTACCGCCTGGCCAGTTGGCGCACCGCCGCAGACGACATCAACTGGCGGCGCTTCTTCGACGTCAATGAACTGGGCGGCCTGCGCGTGGAGCGCACGGCAGTGTTCGAAGCCACCCACGGCAAGATTTTCGAGCTGATCGGCGCGGGCTTGATCGATGGCCTGCGCATCGACCATATCGACGGCCTGGCCGACCCACGTGGTTATTGCCGCAAACTGCGCCGCCGCGTGGACGCGCTGTCGCCACAGCGCCATTTGCCGATCTTCGTGGAGAAGATCCTCGGCGAAGGCGAAACCCTGCGCGAAGACTGGCAAGTGGACGGCACCACTGGCTACGAATTCATGAATCAACTGTCGTTGCTGCAACACCATCCTGACGGTTTTGCTCCGCTGGCCGACCTGTGGACGCGCCACAGCGAACGGCCCTCGGCGTTTATCGACGAAGCCCGCTTGGCGCGCCAGCAAATCCTCAATGGCTCGTTGGGCGGCGACTTCGAAAGCGTGGCCCAGGCCCTGCTGCAAGTGGCCCGCGATGATGTGATGACCCGCGACCTGACCCTGGGTGCGATCCGTCGGGCCTTGCAGGAGCTGATTGTGCATTTCCCGGTGTACCGCACCTACATCAGTGCCAGGGGCCGCAGCACCGCCGACGACAAAGTGTTCCAGCAGGCCATGGACGGTGCGCGCAGTACCCTTAACGAAGGCGACTGGCCGGTGCTTGAGCACCTGGAAAAATGGTTGGGCGGCCAGCCTTGGCGCAATCGCCCGGTGGGCCGTGAGCGCAAGATCCTCAAACATGCCTGCGTGCGCTTCCAGCAGCTGACATCACCCGCCGCAGCAAAGGCCGTGGAAGACACCGCGTTCTATCGCTCGGCCGTATTGCTGTCGCGTAACGACGTGGGCTTCAGTACCGAACAATTCAGTGCGCCGTTGGCAGATTTTCACCAGGCCAATCAACAGCGCCTCGCTACCTTCCCGAACAATCTGCTGGCCACCGCCACCCATGACCACAAGCGCGGCGAAGACACCCGCGCACGCCTGGCGGTGCTCAGCGAGTGCGCGCCCTGGTATGCCGAACAGGTCGAACACTGGCGCAACCTCGCCGCGCCTTTGCGCGAGGGCACCGACAGCCCCTCGGCGGGTGATGAGCTGATCCTGTATCAGGTGCTGCTCGGCAGTTGGCCGCTGGAGCACAACCCGGACTTTGAGGCTTACCAGCAACGGCTCTGGCAATGGCAACAGAAAGCCCTGCGCGAAGCCAAGTTACAAAGCAGCTGGAGCGCGCCCAACGAAGCCTATGAGCAGGGTGTCGAGCGCTTCCTCAAGCGTCTACTGCTCAGCGAAGCCGGCCAAGCGCTGCGCGATGCGCTCGACAGCGCCGCTCAAGCCATCGCCCCCTCCGGCGCTCTGAACAGCCTGGCGCAAACTTTGCTTCACCTCACCGTGCCGGGTGTACCGGATGTGTACCAGGGCGACGAGTTCTGGGACTTCAGCCTGGTGGATCCGGACAACCGACGCCCGGTGGATTTCGATGCGCGCCAGCGTGCCCTGGATACCCCACCCGACATCGGTGAGCTGTTGTTCAACTGGCGCGATGGGCGTATCAAACAAGCGTTGATCGCCCAGGTGCTGAACGCGCGCAGAGCCTGTCCCGAGCTGTTTCGCAAAGGCAGCTATACGCCGCTCGAAGTGGTGGGTCGGCACGCGGAGCGCGTGGTTGCGTTTTACCGTGAGCACCAGGGCCAACAGCTGTTGGTGGTGGTGCCGCGCTGGCCTTATCCGTTGCTGGAAAACGGTGTATTTCCCCACATCAATTCGCAGGTGTGGGGCGATACCCGGGTGAAATTACCGTTCGCCACCACAACACAAAACTGGAAGGGACTTTTTCAAACAGGCGCAGTCACACCCAACAAGGAGCTGTTGATCAGCGCTGCCCTGGGGGATCTCCCGGTCAATGTCTTTATCAATCCTGATAATCAAGAAAGCTGAACATTTTCTGTGAGGAGTTTGTGATGAGTAAAGAAGACAAACGTATTCGCGAACTGGCGCATCAGATCTGGGAGTCTGAAGGCAAGCCGGACGGTGCGCACGATCGCCACTGGGAGATGGCGCGCAAACTGGCCGAAGCCGAGGCGCTGACGCCCAGCAAGCCCAAGCCTGCCGCCAAGCCGAAAACCGCGCCCAAGGCGGCCGCCAAACCCAATCCGGTAGCCGCCAAGCCCGCGGCGAAGAAACCGACCGCCCCGAAGAAGCCAAAACCACCCGCCCCATGATTTCTCGGGCCTGCAGCCGTTATCCCAGGCTGCAGGCCCTTTTTCGTCCATGTCCTTTGCTGAAACACCGTCAGCACGGCCGCGTTCGGCCCGAGAAAAGACCCCTTGCAGGAGCAACACCATGAGCAGACCCGAGAACACCACAGCGACGCCGGATCATGAACCGTCGCGGATTCGTGAAGGTTTGCCCTTCCCGCTCGGCGCCACCTGGGATGGCCTGGGCGTCAACTTTGCACTGTTTTCGGCCAACGCCACCAAAGTGGAGTTGTGCCTGTTCGATGACACCGGCGAAGTCGAGCTGGAGCGCATCGAACTGCCCGAATACACCGACGAGATCTTCCACGGTTACCTGCCCGACGCCCACCCCGGGCTGATCTACGGCTACCGCGTGTACGGCGCGTACGACCCGGCCAATGGTCATCGCTTCAACCACAACAAGCTGCTGATCGACCCCTACGCCAAGCAACTGGTGGGCGAACTCAAATGGTCGGAGGCGCTGTTCGGCTACACCATCGGCCACCCGGATGACGACCTCAGCTTCGATGAGCGCGACAGCGCACCCTTCGTGCCCAAGTGCAAGGTTATCGACCCGGCACACACCTGGGGCAACGATCAACCCGTACGGGTGCCTTGGGACCGCACGATCATCTATGAAACCCATCTGCGCGGCATCAGCATGCGCCACCCTTCGGTGGGCGAGTCCGTGCGCGGCACCTGCGCCGGCTTGATGGAAGACGACGTGCTCAAACATATCCGCCAGTTGGGCGTCTCTTCGGTCGAGCTGCTGCCGGTGCACGCCTTCGTCAACGACCAGCACTTGCTGGAAAAAGGCATGACCAACTACTGGGGCTACAACAGCATTGCCTTCTTCGCCCCCGACCCGCGCTACCTGGCCAGCGGCAAGATCGCCGAGTTCAAGGAAATGGTCGCGCACCTGCATGAGCAGAAGCTGGAAGTGATTCTGGACGTGGTCTACAACCACACCGCCGAAGGCAACGAGCGCGGCCCGACCCTGTCCATGCGCGGCATCGACAACGCCTCTTACTACCGCCTGATGCCCGACGACAAGCGCTTCTACATCAACGACTCCGGTACCGGCAACACCCTGGACCTGAGCCACCCTTGCGTGCTGCAAATGGTCACCGACTCCCTGCGTTACTGGGCCACCGAGATGCATGTGGACGGTTTCCGCTTCGACTTGGCAACCATTCTGGGCCGCTACCGCGACGGGTTCGACGAACGCCACAGCTTCCTGGTCGCCTGCCGCCAGGATCCAGTGCTGCGCCAGTTGAAAATGATTGCCGAACCCTGGGACTGCGGCCCCGGCGGCTACCAGGTGGGCAACTTCCCGCCAGGCTGGGTGGAATGGAACGACCGCTTCCGCGACACCGTGCGTGCGTTCTGGAAAGGCGACGACGGCCAACTGGCGGATTTTGCCGGGCGCATGACCGCCTCGGGCGAGATGTTCAACCATCGTGGGCGCCGGCCTTACAGCTCGGTGAACTTCATCACCGCTCACGACGGTTTTACCTTGCACGACCTGGTCTCGTACAACGACAAGCACAACGAGGCCAACGACGAAAACAACCAGGACGGCAGCAATAACAACCTGTCGTGGAACCACGGTGTCGAAGGCCCGACCGACGACCCTGAGATCAACGCACTGCGCCTGCGCCAGATGCGCAACTTCTTCGCCACCCTGCTGCTGGCCCAGGGCACTCCGATGATCGTCGCCGGTGACGAGTTCGCCCGCACCCAGCACGGCAACAACAATGCCTACTGCCAGGACAGCGAAATCGGTTGGGTCAACTGGGACCTGGACGATGACGGCAAGGCCCTGCTCAAGTTCGTCAAGCGCTTGATCAAGCTGCGCCTGGCCTACCCGATTCTGCGTCGTGGACGCTTCCTGGTCGGCGACTACAACGAAGACATCGGCGTAAAAGACGTCACCTGGCTGGCGCCCGATGGCAACGAAATGAACACCGAGCAATGGGAAGACAGCCAGGGTCGCTGCCTGGGCATGTTGATGGATGGCCGCGCCCAGGAAACCGGGATCCGCCGGGCGGGTGCCGATGCTACGCTGTTGCTGGTGGTCAATGCCCACCATGACATGGTCAATTTCCGCCTGCCGCCGGTACCGGAGGGTGAGTTCTGGACGTGCATGCTCGATACCAATGAGCCGGCGATACGCGGCCAGGAGCGTTTTGACTTTGAGCATGAGTACGCCGTGACCGGCCGCTCACTGCTGTTGTTTGAACTGCAGCGTGAAGACGAGGTGTGAGATGGCGTTGCACAGTTTCCTTCAGGGCTACCGGGGCTACGCGGATACGTACGCCCTGGGTACGGCACTGAAGGCACTTCAGGAAGAAGGCCTCGATCAACTGCCGCTGCCGGGCAGCGGCGAAACCCTGGCCCGCTTCAGTCGGCTGGCCCAGGTGGCCGGCCATGACTTGCGCCTGTGCAAGTTGTTCGAAGGTCATACCGACGCGCTGGCGATCATGGCCGAACTCGACAGCCCCGCGCCGCCGCTTGGCAGTACGTGGGGCATGTGGGCGGCCGAACCACCCACAGCCAAGGTGCGTGTACGGCGCGACGGTCAGTGGCTGATCGTCGAAGGACGCAAAGCCTGGTGTTCCGGCGCGGCGGTGGTCAGCCACGGCTTGCTGACTGCCTGGGACGAGGATGATCGGCAGCAGCTGGTGGCCGTGGCGATGGATCAACCCGGCGTCACGGTGTCGGACGAGGGTTGGAATGCGGTAGGCATGGCTGCCACCGGTAGCGTTGACGTTCTGTTCAACGCGGCCAGGGGTATCGCGGTGGGCGGGCCGGGTGATTACCTGTCGCGCCCCGGTTTCTGGCAGGGCGGAGTCGGTATCGCCGCGTGCTGGTATGGCGGCGCGCAACGCCTGGGCGAAGCGCTGCGCACTCACTGTGCGCAACGCTCGGAGCCTCATGCGCTGGCCCATTTGGGGGCGGTTGACAGCGCACTGAACAGCGCCGCTTGCGTACTACGCGCCAGCGCCGAGCAGATAGACCGCGAGCCTCGCGCCGATGCCAGGCAACTGGCCCAACAGACACGCGCATGTATTGAAGACACCGTCGAGCAGGTCATGCGTCATGTCGGCCATGCGGTAGGCGCCGGCCCCTACTGCAAAGACCCGCACTTTGCCCGGTTGATGGCAGATTTGCCGGTGTATGTGCGGCAAAGTCATGCCGAACGCGACCTGGCTGCCCTCGGCGAACTGGTCACCGGCGACGACTCGGGACGGTGGCAGTTATGAAACCCAATCCGATTGTCGGCCAGGGCACCCCACTCAATCATTGGCAAACCTCGGCACGGCTGGCCGAGTTGCCGCACATCAGCGCCGCGCAGTTGGTACCGCAGGGGCACCGCGCGGTGATCATCGCACCGCACCCGGACGATGAAGTGCTCGGCAGCGGTGGCCTGCTGCAAGGTCTGGCCGTATTGGAGCGCCCAATCCTGTTGATCTCCGTCACCGACGGCAGCGCCAGCCATCCCGGCTCCAAACGCTGGCCGGTGGCACGCCTGGGTGTGGTGCGCCCGCAGGAGTCGGCCCAGGCCCTGCACCGCCTGGGCCTGCCGTTGCACAGTTTGAAATGGCTGCGCGGCGGCTTTACCGACAGCAAGGTGGCCGAGCGCGAAGCCCAACTGTGCGAGTTCATCCAGCGTCACCTCAAACCCACCGACATCGTGTTCGCCACCTGGCGCGAGGATGGCCATTGCGACCACGAAGCGGTGGGCCGTGCCAGCGCCAAAGCGGCCCAGGCTGTCGGCGCCACCCTGTGCGAACTGCCGGTGTGGACCTGGCACTGGGCGACTGCCGAAGACCACCGGGTGCCCTGGCATCGGGCGCGCAAGATTGCATTGACGCCCGAGCAAGTGGCACGCAAACGCCACGCGATCCACGCGTTCGCCAGCCAGTTGGAGGGCGACCCGCAGGTCGGCCTGCCGCCGGTGCTGGCACCCTACGTAGTGGAACGCTTGCTGCAACCTTTTGAAGTGGTGTTTGTATGAGTGTGGCCACCCCGTACTTTGATCAACTGTTTGCTGGTAACGACGACCCCTGGGCGTTTCGTCAGCGTTGGTACGAACAACGCAAGCGCGCACTGACCCTGGCCGTGCTGACCCGACCGCGCTATGCCTCGATCTTCGAGCCTGGTTGTGCCAACGGCGAGCTGAGCGCCGAACTGGCGACCCGTTGTGAGCGCCTGCTGTGCTGCGACACCGCTAGCGCCGCCGTGCAACTGGCACAGACGCGCCTGACCGCGTTTGCTCATGCTCATGTAGAACAGCGCCGGCTGCCCCAGGAATGGCCCGCGGGTCAGTTCGAACTGATCGTGTTGAGCGAGCTTTGTTACTACCTTGATGTAAATGATCTGAATCGTCTGATCGATCACGCCCTGGCGGCCTTGACCGATAACGGCCAACTCCTGGCCTGCCACTGGCGCCCGCCCATTGACGGTTGCCCGCAAACCGCCGAACAGGTGCACGCCCTGCTCCAGCACCGACTGGGTATGCCACCGCTGGTACAGCACCATGACAAGGATTTTCTGCTCGATTTGTGGAGCCGCGATGGCACCTCGGTCGCGCGCCATGAGGGGTTGCGATGATCGGCATCTTGATTCCGGTGCACAACGAAGAAGCGCTGCTGGATGACTGCCTGAGGGCTGCGCAGATCGCCGCCAACCATCCGGGGTTGCACGGGGAAACGGTGCAGATCCTGGTAGTGCTCGACAGTTGCAGCGATGCCAGTGCAGCGATCGCCCAGGCGCATGATGTGCAAAGTGTCCAGGTGCAGGCACGCAACGTAGGGCGAGCCCGAGGCGTCGGCGCACGGCACTTGTTGAACCAGGGTGCGCGCTGGATTTCCTGTACCGACGCCGACAGCCGCGTGGCCCCCGACTGGTTGGTGGCTCAACTGGCCCTGGGCTGTGATGCGGTGTGTGGCACCGTGACCGTGGACGCCTGGAGTGAGGGGTTTGACCCCGCGGCGCAGATTCGTTATCACCAGGCTTACCAGGCGCGTGATGGCCATCGGCACATCCATGGCGCCAACCTGGGCGTGAGTGCCAGTGCCTATGTGCAGGCCGGCGGCTTTGAACCGCTGGCATGCCACGAGGATGTGCAATTGGTGCGCGAACTGGAACGTTGCGGTGCTTCCATTGCCTGGAGCCATGCGCCGCAAGTGGTCACCAGCGCACGCCTGGATTGCCGCGCCCAGGGCGGTTTCGGCGATTACCTGAAAAGCCTGATGATGGTTTCGTAAAAAAACGACAAACCTGTGACACATCCTTGTCTATGCTGAGAGTGCCTTGCATAGCATCCCAGGATTGGAATGCCGTGCACTCACCGCAGCGGAGCCTGCGCTGAAGTCAAGAGCATTACCCACCGACAAGGACGTGACACCCCATGAAGCCTGCCTCCTCAAGCGAAGGCCGTCGCGGCCCCGCGCAAATCTGGAACAGCGCGCCGCAGTTGGCGCAAATCCCCTGCATCGCACTGGCTACCCTGGTGCCGCCCGGTGCCCGGGTTGTGGTGATAGCGCCCCACCCTGGCGATGAAGTCCTGGCGTGCGGCGGTTTGCTGCAACTGCTCAGCACGCGCGAGCATCCGCTGAAATTGATCTCCATTACCGATGGCAGCGCCAGCCATCCAGGCTCCCAGGTGTGGCCGGCCAGGCGCTTGAGCGTGGTGCGCCCCCAGGAAAGCGCCGAGGCCTTGCGCCGCCTCGGTATGCCGTTGCACAGCCTCAAATGGATTCGCGGTGGTTTTTGCGACGACGCGCTAGCTGCCCACGAGCAGCCGATGAGCCAGTTCATTGCGCGCTACTTGCAACCTGGAGACGTGGTGTTTACCACCTGGCGCAATGACGGTAATGACGACCACGATGCAGTCGGTCGGGCGAGTGCAAAAGCTTGTAGCCTGGTGGGCGCGCGACTGTATGAACTGGCGATCTGGGCCTGGCATTGGCCGGCACGCGAGGGTGCGGTGATTCCCTGGCAACGCGCACGCAAGGTGCGCCTGGACACCTGGAGCGTGGCGCGCAAACTGCACGCCGCCCATGCCTATGCCAGCCAATTGGTCGGCGACCCACAGATCGGCTTACCGCCCATGCTCGCCCAAGTGTTGCTTGAGCGTATGCGCGAACCCTACGAGATCGTGTTCACCTAGGCATTGGCTCGTCTATACCTGTCAGGTTTTACAGTGGCGGCCTTTTCGATCTGCAACTAAGGTGCGACAAGTGCTGCGCCAGTTGAGGTGCAGTCGAGAAAGCCATGCCAACCCATTGCATTGCCCGGTGTTTTCAGATGCAGGTAACTCGTAGTCCCTGATCCGTATCGCGTTCGTTGTTGCCATGGTTTTGAACCGCGCCCGCTGTACCGGGCGACGGGACATCATTGTGCTCAAGCGAGGACGGATCATGCGCACACGGATAACTTCTTTGTTGTACTCAGCGATTATTCTGACGGCATGGCCGTTTGCCTCGTATGCAGCGTGCACGGTCAACAACACGCCAGGCAACGACACCTCCAGTTGTGACAGCGCCACCGCGCCGGGCTTTACCGATACCGGCGGCGACAACACCCTCGAACTCACCGCCACGGGTCGAGTAAGCGGCAATGTGATCTTTGGAAGCGGCAAGGATCACGTGGTTGTCAACGGCCCGAGCGCTGGCATCGATGGCAACCTCAACCAAGGTGATGGCAATAACATTTTCCAACTCAACCAGGGCAGTATCACCGGATCCATCAGCCAAGGCGCGGGCGCTGATGTGGTGGAGATTTCCGGGGGCCAGGCAGGCGCTGTCAACCAGGGCTCGGGGGTCGACCGTTTTGACATGCGCGGCGGCACCATTGCCTCGCTGGAACAGGGCGACGGCCTGGACGTCTTCAACATGAGAGCAGGCACCATCACCGGCGGCTTCGACGACGGCGACGATGCGACGATGACCGGCGGCACCATCGGCCGAGTCAACATGAAACTCGATGACAACCGGTTCGATATGTCTGGTGGCCGGATCATCGGCAACCTGGTGACCGGCTTCGGCAAAGACACCATCCTGATTTCAAACAACGCGTTCGTGGGCGGCAATATCAGCGTCAGCGGCGGTGACGATCAGGTGATCATTTCCGGTGGTGAGGTTAACGGGCAAGTGTTGCTCAGCTTCGGTAACGATGAATTTATCTGGTCCGGCGGCAACCTGCATTCCTCCGTGTTAATGGGGGCCGGCGACGATACGGCGCTGCTTCAGGGCCTGGTGGCTGAGCAAGTGGCGGCGGCGCAACTGATAGATGGTGGCGTGGGGATTGACGCCTTGACCCTGGACAACACCAAAACCGCTGATCCCGGCCTGTTTGCCAACTGGGAAAGCATTCGCCTGGACAACGGCTCACAAATGAACCTGGGCGGGACGTTGACTCTGGGGGACAGCGAGACTGGCACCGGCGCCCTGCTCATTGATAGCACCAGTTCGCTGCTGGTCAACACGGGCGGGATCAATCCGTTTACCGCCGGCCAGTTGGTCAACGTGACCAACAGCGGCACCCTCGACATGGTCACTGGCAGCACCACCGCCCGTGACACCTTGACCATCAACGGCAACTACACCGGCAACGGCGGGCGTCTGGCGCTGCAAACCGTGTTGGGAGCAGACGACTCGGCCAGCGACAAACTGGTGGTCAGCAACGGCACACTGCAGGGCAACACCACCCTGTTGATTACCAACCTTGGGGGCGCCGGCGCGGCGACGTTACAAGACGGCATCCAGGTAGTGCAGGCGCTCAATGGCGCCAGCGGGCCTGGCACTGCCTTTACCTTGGGCAATACGGTAACGGCCGGGGCGTTTGACTACTACCTGTTCAAAGGCGCGGGCACGGCTGGAACCGAGCAGAGTTATTACCTGCGCTCCACGATTCCGGGCACACCGCTGCCCGAACCAGAAGGGCCGGTCACGCCAGTGCCTGAGCCGGTGGTTGGAACCCCGCCCCTGCCGTCTAACCCCACTGACAAGGAGGTCCCGATCTATCGCCCCGAAGTACCGCTGTACTCTGTGTTGTTTCCTGCCGCGCAGCAAATCGTGCAGGGCATGCTCGGCACGTATCACGAGCGCATGGGCGATCAGAGCCGGCAACAGCAAACCGGCGTCATGCCGGCAGGTTGGGGCCGGGTCTACGGCAGCAGCAGCCGCCAGAGTCTCGCCGGTGCGGTCAACCCTACGTTGGACGGTTCGCTGACAGGGTTCCAGGTCGGCACCGATGTGTTCGCCAGCCTGCTGGACAACGGCCTGTTGCAGCGCCTTGGGTTCTTTGTCGGTCACAGTCGCCTCAAAGGCAATGTAAAAGGCTTCAACGGCGGCTGGGAGAACAAGGACGCCGGCAAAACCACCTTGCGCGGCGATAGCCTGGGGGTCTACTGGACACTGATCGGCGCCAACCAGGCTTATCTTGACCTGGTGTTGATGGGCACCCGCTTTGATGGCAACAACGAGTCAGCGCGTGGCGTCAAGATGAAAACCCGCGGGCATAACGTTACCGCCTCCGCCGAAGTGGGCTGGCCGTTCGCGCTGAGCGCTCGCTGGATTCTGGAGCCCCAGGCGCAGTTGATCGTCGGCAAAGCCAAGCTCGATAGCCAGAACGACGGTATTTCCGACGTTTCCTATGACGCCGATACCAACGTCACTACGCGCCTGGGTGTGCGCTTGCGCGGCGATTACACCGTCAATGGCCTGCCGCTGCAGCCTTATGTGCGTGCGAATGTCTGGCATTCCAGCGCTGGGGACAACAGTGTGATATTCAACGATGTGACGCGTATAGACACCGAACAGAAATCCACCACGATGGATGCCAGCCTCGGGGCAACCCTGCAAGTTGCCCAGGGCATCAGCCTGTACGGTGAAGTCGGTTATGACCGCAACCTGGACAGCAATAGCTTCAACGGTCGCCATGGGACGCTCGGCGTAAGAATGGATTTCTGACCCAGAAACCGCTGTAGGAGCGAGCAAGCTCGCTCCTACACGGCCATGTAAGACTTTTTCCCAGAGCTTGGATCTGCCACACTGATGCGAATAATTATCAACAGATTTTTTATTTGCCACGGATGGCCTTTGGGAGCCCTATATCCATGTCTGTGCAACAACGCGTCAGCAACGCTTTTTCACCCAGCTCAATGGCGATGGCGATCTGCCTAGCAACCTCACAAGCGGCCCTGGCCGCCGACGCCGAAGCCCCGGCCACCATTGAGCTGGGCGCCACCCAGGTGTCGGGCCAGCAGCTTGGCGCAACCACTGAAGGCAGCGAGTCATACACCACCGGCTCGATGAAGACTGCAACCAAACTGCCGCTGACCCTGCGTGAAACCCCACAAGCTGTCACCGTGATTACGCGCCAGCGCATGGATGACCAGGCCATGACCAGCATCAACGACGTGGTCAACGCCACGCCCGGGTTGTTCCTCAACTACTCCAACGGGCCTGGCCGCCAGAGCTACACCGCTCGCGGTTTCGACATCGACAACCTCATGTATGACGGTATCCCCAGCGGTTACAACGGCGCGTCGGTGGGCGCCCAGCCAAACCTGGCGATGTTCGACCGCGTCGAGGTGGTGCGCGGCGCTACCGGCCTGGTGACCGGCGCGGGCAACCCCTCGGCAGCCATCAACCTGATCCGCAAGCGGCCCCTGGACGAACAGAAAGTCACCCTCACCGGCGCCGCCGGCAGCTGGGATGACTACCGTGGCGAATTCGACGCCTCCAGCCCGCTCAACCCCAGTGGCACCTGGCGCGGTCGCGTCGTCACGTCCTACCGCGACGCCAACAGCTTTATCGACAAGGCCGAGCAGGATCACGGCCTGTTCTACGCCGTCACCGAAGCCGACCTGAGCGAAGACACCACTCTCACCCTCGGCTACTCGAACCAGAAGGACAAGACCAACTACTTCTGGGGGGCTTCGATGGTCGGCCTGGATGGCCATCACCTGGACCTATCGCGCTCCTACAACCCCGGTACCGACTGGGAAAACAAAGACCAGGAAATCAATACCGTGTTCGCCGAGTTGCGCCAGCGCCTGGCCAATGACTGGAGCCTGCAGGTCAACGCCAATTATTCCGAACAGGACGCATTGTTCTCAGGCTCCTACCAATCGCGCTGGACGAACAAGACCCTCGCCCGCACGGTGTATCAGGCCCGCTATGATGAAAACCAGGCCGGCGTCGACGCCTTTGCCAGCGGCCCGTTCGAGGCGTTCGGGCGCACTCATGAGCTGGTGGTGGGCGCCAGCAAGCGCATCTACGACATGACCACTCATAACTACAGCCCGTATGAAATGAACTGGCCGATCAATGCCGGCAAACCGAACTTCACCCGCACCAATAACGCCCGCGAAGTCACCACCCAGGACGGTTTCTACCTGACCTCGCGCCTGAGCCTGGCCGACCCGTTGAAGCTGATCCTTGGCGGGCGCCTGGACTGGTATGACTATGACAACCGTGATGGCGACGGCGACTACAAGGTTACCCGCAACCTCACCCGCTACGCCGGCTTGATCTACGAACTGAACGACCAGCACTCGGTGTATGTAAGCTACAGCGACATCTTCACGCCACAGAAAGAGAAGAGCACTGCCGGCACCCCGCTCAAGCCCATCGTCGGCAAGAACTATGAAATCGGCCTCAAGGGCGAATACCTGGGGGGCGCGTTGAATGCGAGCGTGGCGCTTTTCCGCGTTGACCAGGAAAACCGCGCCGTGCAGATCGTTGTGCCGAACTGCCCACAGGCCTCTTGCAACCAGGCCTCGGGGGAAATCCGCAGCCAGGGCATCGACTTCGAACTGCAAGGTGCCTTGACCGAGAACTGGCAAGTCGGCGGTGGCTACACCTACGCGCGAACCCACACCATCAAGGACGACGCCAACCCGCAGAAGGTCAACAAGCAGTTCGACACCGACACCCCCGAACACCTGTTCAAAGTCACCACTCGCTATAACTTCCAGGGCCCGCTGGAAAAACTCCGGGTCGGCGGCAACATCTCCTGGCAGAGCCGCATGTACAACGACATCAAGCTGGCCGATGGCAGCACCTACCGGCTCAAGCAAGGCGGTTACGCCGTCACCGACCTGATGGCCGGCTACCGGGTCAACCAACACCTGGACCTGCAAGTCAATGCCAACAACATCTTCGATCGCCGGTACTACCAGTCCATTTCCAACGATGTGGACTATGGCGGCGATTCCTATGGCAGCCCACGCAACATGATGCTGACCGCCAAGTACAGCTTCTGATTCCAGCCTGTACCGTGGGAGGGCCTGCGCCCTTCCACTCAAGTCCCCTTCCCGCCTGCCGATAACCGATTGCCGGATCTGATCCGGTAAAAAACGCTGCACCTGACTTGCTATCGACCAGCGGCCATCGTGGCACGCCACATGCTTGGTTGCTGGCATCACTACATGGAGTAACCGTGAATGCCCCTTCGCACACGCTTCCAGGAGCACTATCGCAAGGCCGACCGCATCATGCTGGCATTGATCTGGCTGATGTTCCTGTTCTCCCTGGGGTTGGCGTTCTGGCATGACACCTTGCTCCAGGCGCTGATCGTCGGTGGCGGCACCGGCATGGTGCTGACGGCTCTCTACCGTGTCATCGGCGGCACCCGCGTGATGCGTTGCGCACTGGGCGCCGGGTTGATGGTGATGGCGGCGTTGCACATCAATCAGGCACACGGGGTGATCGAATCCCACTTCGGCATTTTCGCGCTGTTGGCGGTGTTGACCTTCTACCGTGACTGGCTGCCGATCCTGGTGGCGGCGCTGACCATCGCCGTGCACCACCTGGTGTTCCATGCGCTGCAGCACCAGGGTTTGCCGGTGTTTGTGATGGAGCATCACGGCGGCTGGACGATGATCTTCGTCCACGCCTTCTATGTGGTGATGGAAACCGTGGCCCTGTTGTACCTGGCGGTCCACAGCCAGGCGGAAGCTGTCGAAAGCCAGGAAATGCTTGAGAAGATGCTCGCTGTAACTTCACAGTTCACCGAGCAAGGCGCGCACGATGAAGACAAGGTGCGCGTGTCCCTGGCCAAGCGCTTCGACCACTTCCTGCAACAACTGACTCACCTGATCGACGGTGTCGCCCGCGACTCCCACGGCCTGGGGCAACTCGGCCAGGAACTGGCCTGCGCCAGTGGCACCCTGGAAAAAGGTGCGCGGCATCAACTGGTGCAGATCGGCGAAATGAACGGTTCGATGCAGCGCATGGAAGACGCCATGGGCCACATTACGGTGCAAGTCGAACAAGCCGTGGAACACGCCGGCCAAGCCAGTCAGCAAATTGTTCGCGGCCAGGAGAGCGTCGGCCGCGCCCAGCTTGAAATCAGCCAGTTGGCCTCACGCATCAACGGCACTGAATCCACCGTGCAATCGTTGGCCGTGCAGGCCGAGCAAATCGGCTCGATGCTGGAAGTGATCAGCAGCATCGCCAACCAGACCAACCTGCTGGCCCTCAACGCGGCCATCGAAGCCGCCCGCGCCGGCGAGCAAGGCCGCGGGTTTGCCGTGGTCGCCGACGAAGTGCGCAGCCTGGCACAGCGCACCGCCCTCTCCACCCAGGAAATCAAAACCATCATCGAGGGCCTGCAGCATGGCAGCCGCGAGGCCGTCGAAGCCATGCACGCCAGCCGCGAAGGCGTGGAGCGTTGCGTGCAAGACAGCCAATTGGCGGTGCAGATGCTCCGGGCGGTCGGCGAGGACATCGCGCATATCGATCAACTTAATGGCCGCATCGTCGCGACCACCCGCGAGCAAACCTCGGCGAACCTGGAGATCGTCGAGCGCTTGCAGTCGGTGCAGAGCATCGCCCAAAGCACTGCCGACGATGTGGAAACCCTGGCCCGCAGCAGCGAACGCCTGCCGCCGATTGCAGTGCGCCTGGATGCATTGGGGCGCAGGTTTCATCCTTGAATGCGCCGGTACGCTCCCCGTGAGGCTTTTCGCTGCACATCATCGCCTTCCGCTCGCACACAGCGAAACTCCTGCACCGTCTTTCGGTCGATGCTTTCAAGAGACCGATAGCGCCTCAGATGCCTTGTGTGTGCGTGTGTGTGTGTAATGAATGCTGCGGAGACAGCCATGAAAGAAGCCTTCAACGATTTGCCCGGCCCCATAAAGCGACAGGCTGACAGACTCCTTCGCGAGATCGAACTCGCGGGGTCGATGATTCTTGCAGTAAAAGGGGGGGCCAAAGCCCAGGGGTTTGTTCTGGGAATAACCTGCTGCAAGGGGCTGACATCCGAGCGCTGTGAGCAACTGGCAAGCCATTTTGACAGCATTGTAGAGCGCAAGCTGAGGTCGCTGACACTCGGGTTTTAGCGCCAGCGGGATGAACTCTGTCGGCACGCAGAGTGGATCAATGCTATCGCTACCCCCGGCCGCGCTTTTAAAGCTGCGAACAACCTCCTACACTGCCGGGAATTTCCCTGCATCTGCGCAGCCTCGCTCTTGTGCCCTACCCTTCAGGATTACAGACATGCGCCTGGCCGATTTCATCCTTGAGCACCTCGAACCGATTCTGCAAGCCTGGGAAGATTTCGCCAGAACCCTCGACACCCCGGGCGAGGACCTCGACAGCGTGGCGCTGCGCGACCATGCCGAGCAGATGTTGCGAGCCATCGTCAGCGACCTGCGAACCAAACAGACCCGCCAAGAGCAAATCGCCAAGGCCCAGGGCCTGGCCCCCGCGGAGGAGCAGGAGACCGCGGCAGAAATCCACGCCATCACGCGGTTGATGGCCGGCTTCACCATCGATCAGATGGTGTCGGAATACCGCGCCCTGCGCACCAGTGTGGTCAGCCAGTGGATGCGCCAGATCAAGGACGGCACGCCGATCAACGTTGACGACATGACCCGTTTCCACGAGGCCATTGACCAGGCGCTCTCCGAGTCCATCGCCAGCTATTCGCGCGCGGTCGAGGCATCGCGCAACGTGTTTCTGGGCATCCTCGGCCACGACCTGCGCACGCCGCTCGGCGCGATCCTGCTGGGTGCCGACGTGCTGCGGCGCTCCCAGGATGCAGGCCCCAAGGCGAACAAAGTGGCCAACCAGATCTACACCAGTGTGCGTCGAGCGAGCAAGATCGTCGGCGACTTGCTCGACCTGACCCGCTGCCAGATGGGGCCGGGCATTCCGGTCAGAACGGCCGATATAGATCTCTCACCGCTTTGCCAGCGTGTCGTAGAAGAAATCCGCACGTTTCATCCTGAAGCGATCATCCTGTTCGATTCGAAGACCCAGGCGTCGGGCCAGTTCGACGGCGCCCGAATGGAGCAGGTGTTCTCGAACATCGTCAGCAACGCCGTGCAGCATGGCGATACCACGCGGCCTATCCAGGTCGAGTTGGAGTTACAGGAAGATTTCGCGGTATTTTCCGTGCACAACAGTGGAGAGGCGATACCTGAGGATGTGCTGCCGTTCATCTTCAACCCGATGGGCCGCTTCTCTCAGCGTACTGCCGTCAATCACGGCCCCACAGAAGGCTTGGGCCTGGGCCTGTTCATCGCCTCGGAAATCGTCGCGTCCCATGGCGGATCGATTGAGGTCAGCTCTGATACCGAACACGGCACGGTGTTTCATGTGCGGCTTCCCCTCAATTCGATAGCCTAGGTATCAACACAGCTTCGGCGCGACCCTGAACCGATGGGAAGGGGCAAGCCCTAATACCAGTCAGTTAAGCGAACGAAATGCTCAAAGCAGCGCAGATCAAATGTGGGAGCGGGCTTGCCCGCGAAGACGTCGGCCCAGCAAACATTGGTGTTGACTGACCCACCGCTTTCGCGAGCAAGCCCCCCTCCCACAGGAGATCTACGTTTAACTGACCGGCATGGTTATATTCTGAACCCGGTCAACAAGAACAAGTCGATTTGGTTGACGACGCAAGGGCTGGAGCGAGGCCGGCAACTGGCTGATCGGTTGTTTGGAACAAAAGCTCAGGTAAAGGACAACCTGTACCGCACCTCCACCAGCGTGACACCGCCCCTCTCAATCTTGAGTTCGCTGCCTGCGTCCTCGACACAACCGACCCTGCGATAAAAGCGCATGGCCCGTTCATTGCGGGCCAGGACCCAAAGCGTCAGGCAGTCATACCCCTGCTGAACCAACGCCTGCAAGCCCGCGTTCCACAGCGCCAGCCCGACGCCCGTTTGCCAATACCTGGTCAGAACATAGATGGCCATAACCTCCCCTGCATTTGCCCCGGCGGCCTCTTCGTCACGGCTGGCGCCAACGGCTATCCACCCGACAATCTGCTGGTCCACCTCTGCGACCCATACTTCCGGTTCGCCCGCGGCTATCGAGCGACGCCAATAGGCTTCGCGCTGAGCCAGGGTGGCTTGTAACCCGTTCAAGTAGTCGGTGGGCATCAGGTCGCGATACGCCTCTTGCCAACTGCTGATATGCACTTGGGCAATGGCGTTTGCGTCAGTGGGTAATGCTCTGCGAATCATGCGGGCTCCTTCCATCGTGCACTGAATCTTGTCTTCGCAGTGTGCCTACGGGCCTATGACAAAATCAGTTTCGCCGGGGACTAAATAAAGATCTTGCGCTCCGGCACGCAGATACACTGCCAGCCTCATTGCTGTCCCTGCCGACTGCCCCTATCCTCAACGCTCTCGTCCGACCAAACCCGGAGCCGCCATGGACCTCGCCACCCTCGCCCTCTTCTTGCCTGCCTGCTTCGCCCTGAACATGGCGCCTGGCCCCAACAACCTGCTGTCGGTAAGCAACGCCACCCGTTACGGCTACCGCACCTCCTGCCTCGCAGGTCTCGGTCGGTTGCTGGCCTTTGCCAGCATGATCGCCCTCGCCTCCGCCGGGTTGGCGGTAGTGCTGCAAACGTCGGAGTTGTTGTTTTACGGGATCAAGATACTTGGCGCGGCGTATCTGTTTTATCTGGCGTATCAGCTATGGCGTGCGCAACCACAGGCAGAGTCACCAACAGCCGCTCACCAGGTCGGCTTATGGGCTCTGGCACGGCAGGAGTTTCTGGTGGCGGCGGGCAACCCGAAAGCCATCCTGATCTTCACCGCTTTCCTGCCGCAGTTCGTGGTACCTGACCAACCCATCACCGCACAGTTCGCCCTGCTGGGCGCGATGTTCCTGGCCCTGGAATGGATCGCCATCAGCGCCTACGCCTACATGGGCCTGCATATGCGCCGCTGGTTTGCCGAGCCAAGGGGCAAGCGCATCTTCAATCGTTGCTGCGCGGGGCTGTTGTCAGCGGCGGCGGCAGTGTTGTTAACGGCGCGCAGGGCGTAACCCAACCACTGTAGGAGCGAGCTTGCTCGCGAAGGCCGCCAACGTTGGCACGGGGTGCCTGGATAAAAAGGTGGCGCTCTTGGGTTTGCGTGAGCACGTTGACGCAGACAGGCATTGACGTAGAATCGCCACCCCAAAAATTCAGCGCGCACAGCGAGAAGGAGCTTAGATGCGACGGGTGATGATTGTGGGTCAACCTGGGTCAGGCAAAAGCACCTTGGCGCGCAAGCTTGGTCAGTGCACGGGTTTGCCGGTCGTTCATATCGACACTATCCACTGGCAGCCAGGGTGGATCGAACGCAGCCGCGACGCGAAGACGCAGCTTTGCCTTGAGGTCGAGGCCCGTGAACGCTGGATATTCGAAGGAGGCCATTCAACCACTTGGGACAACCGGCTGGCCCGCGCAGATCTGTTGATATGGATTGACCGTTCGGCGACGCTCCGATTCTGGCGCGTATTGCTCAGGACGCTGCTCAAACGCGGTCAGACTCGGCCTGACTTGCCGGAGAACTGCCCCGAACGACTGGCGAACCTGCCGGAGTTTTTTAGATTCATGTGGCAGACCAAAGAGTCAGCACGAGTAAAGATGCAACAACTCGTGGAGGCTGCCCCACCCGCCTGCCGTGTGGTTCATCTGCGGTCCAATCGGGACACTCGGATATTTCTTGCGAGCATTGGACGTTCGATTGGCCGGACAACGCCAGATTGATCGTCGGCTGACGGCTTCACTCCGTCGTTAATGTTGCCGCACCCCGCATAAGCGTGGGTGCTCAACATCAATAACATCGCAATGATGCTCCAGGCGGCGTCATTCCTTGGTCAAATCAACCAACGGCGTCTGCCGCACCTCAGTCTCACGCCCATCCTGAATTTCGCTGACCTGCTTCAAAGCCTTATCAACAGCGGCCTTGTCCGCCAACAGGCTGTAGCTGATGCGGAACTGCTTGTGTTCCTTCGGCCCGATTGTCGGCACCAGATTCAGTGGCCGCTGATAACGACGGTTGTAGGAAAAACTCGTCCCTGGCTCCAGCCCCGTGACATAGCCCTGGCCTTGGGTGTCGGTGTTTTTCCAGAGGGAAAACACCGGCAGTGTCTGCGTATTGAAGCCAACCGAAACGCCCAGGCTGCCGGCCTTGTTATGCAGCACGGTCAAGGTATCGCCCTTGGCATCGGCATATGGCACCACGTTGTAGACCGTTTCGTCATAGTCCTTGGTCGGTGCGCGATAGGTTTGCCAGTCGGCCAATTCGCCCTTGGCCTTGTCGTTGAACGGCGACACCTGCTTCACCGGCGCGACAAACCGCGCGCCCTGCTCCAGGAACGGGGTGCTGAAGTTACTGTGATACAGCGCCTGGTATTCCTTCGGATAGTCGCCGTTGTTGGTCAGGGTGTCATTGAGGGCAAACACCACACTGCCGGGTTGAGTGACCAGTTCGGTCGCGACAGAGAAGTCGACCTTCTTGAACGCCTGCTCTTTCAGCTCGCCGCGCAGGGTGATGGCATACGGTGGTTTTTCATCGATATGCAGCGTGACTTTATTCGCAGGAATATTGGCGGCCCGCCCGTGCAGGGTCAGCAGTTCGCCGTTGTCCATGCCAGGGTGGCCGACCCACTCGTAGCCGCAGCGGGTGACCAGCTCGTTGAAACCTTCCAGCCAGCCCAGCCCACCGCGGCCATTGAGCTCGATAAACGACGGATTGACCACTTCCTTGACCGGCGAATCCCAACCCATGCGCACATCGCCGACCGAAGCCTGCAACACGTTCATACCGCGAGTCGGCACCACCGAAAGCTTCATCGTGCCGTTATCGATATCAACGATGCTCACCCCCTCCTGCCGACCACCGTGCAAGGTGCGCAGGGTAACGCTGAAGGGCTTGGCGGTTTGTACGCCGAGCTGCTGGCTGGTGATCTGCCAGTTCTGGGCGGCTTTGTCGGTGTCGAGCAGGACGTAATCCCAGGCCATGGCGTGGGAGGTGACGGAGAGTGTGCTTAGGGCAACGAGGAGTTTTAGCGGGGTCATAGCGGTGGCCTTTATTGGAGTTGTGGGGGTTTTATAAACTCGATGAAACGTTTCAGCAAGCTTAAAAAGCGTGATGGTGTGGGGAAATATCAAGAAGGGAATGAGGCTAGTCGGGAGCAGACTGCAGCGAAAAAGTGGAGTGAGCGGCGTTCGAGCCTCAGTCCATCCGTGCCGGTTACAACCTTTGCGTTGATCGTCGGCTGCAACGACACTTATAGTTTCCCGGTCGCCCATGTGGCGATCAGGTTTGGCGACCTGATTATCGGTAAATCATTGCATTTATCGGAGTTTCAAAAATGGAAAGATATATCCCTCTTACTGGAATCGATCGGGTTCCAGCGTCCCTGCTCATTGACTCGCAAGCACCGCTCGATGTGCTGCAAGCGATGGCTGACTATCGCATTCGCACCGTGACTCAAGTATTGGAAAACATCGCTTTTCGGGGTGAAGTGGAGGCTGACTGCGTGGTGCTTTCGGATTTTGCTCAACTACTGGCGATACCGTTGCGGGATGGGTGTGATCTGATGGATGTTATCGCGCGTCGATTGCGGGAGCAGGCTTCGGAGGTAGAAGCGCACTCTACAACGGTTAGCTAGAAAGGGCTCCGTGCGCTGGAGCAAGGCAGGCCAGCGCGTGGAGGAGAAACTGGTTATTTCTCACGGGCCGTAAACGGCCAGTTCCGGTCTTTTGCGACCGGCTACAATCGACCCAGAGTTGCCTCTCAGAGAGCTAAAGCTGAGGTTGTCACTCGTCAAACAGAGTCCAGCCATGGCAAATGCCGTCAAAGTCTTTTGCCGTAAAAAATAATACAAGTTCCTCGGGGTCAAATTTTGTGTACAGCCAGTGCCCAGGAACAGGGCCTCTCGTTATCACGTATTCCAAGCGGTACTTTTGAACGGCTGCAGAACTGAGAGAAGCTGAATTCAACTCAAATCTGTCACCTTGATTGAACGCCCATAGCTTTCCAACAAGGCTGTCATCAAGTACCACCTCTTCAGCTGTCTCCATCAGATGCCGTGTATGCAGTTTTTTTTGAAGCCTAACGCTTCTGGCCATGGATCAACCTACCAATAAACAGTCCGAAGATCGGCATGATAATACTGGAACGCGGAGATGACCGCTCTGGGGCTATTTCAGCCGGTTCCGACAGGCAGCTATTGGCCGATTCTGTTGAAAAAGTAGCTCCCCTGACTGGCCTCCGGCAAAATCTCTTC
>NZ_SPKO01000019.1:0-6270 GCF_023127795.1 Pseudomonas sp. W2Jun17
TCCCGCCGGTGTACCTGCAACAGTTGGCCGAACATGCCGAGCGCGACGGCAATCCACCGGCGGTGCGGGTGTATTGCTTCGGTGGTGATGCCGTTGCTCAAGCCAGCTATGACCTGGCTTGGCGTGCACTCAAACCAACGTATTTGTTCAACGGCTATGGCCCGACCGAAACCGTGGTTACGCCGTTGCTGTGGAAAGCGCGCAAGGGTGACCCATGCGGCGCTGTCTACGCACCCATCGGCACCTTGCTCGGCAACCGCAGCGGTTACGTGCTGGATTCGCAACTCAATCTGCAACCCATCGGCGTGGCAGGCGAGTTGTACCTGGGCGGCGAGGGCGTGGCCCGGGGTTACCTGGAGCGCCCGGCACTGACTGCCGAGCGTTTCGTGCCGGACCCGTTCGGCAAACCGGGCAGCCGTGTGTACCGCAGCGGCGACCTGACCCGTGGGCGTCCGGATGGGGTGGTGGACTACCTGGGGCGTGTCGACCATCAGGTGAAGATCCGCGGTTTCCGTATCGAGTTGGGTGAAATCGAAGCGCGTTTGCGCGAGCAGGTCAGCGTCGGTGAAACCGTGGTAGTGGCTCAGGAGGGCCCGACCGGCAAGCAGTTGGTGGCCTATGTAGTACCGGCAGATGTCAGCCTGGCAGACCCCGCCGAGTTCCGCGATGCCCTGCGGCGAGCCTTGAAAGCCGACCTGCCGGACTACATGGTGCCCAGCCACTTCGTATTCCTGGCGCAAATGCCGCTGACCCCCAACGGCAAGCTCGACCGCAAGGGGTTGCCATTGCCGGATGCGAGCCAGATGCAGCAACAGTACGTGGCCCCGCAAACCGAGCTTGAACAACAGATCGCTGCGATCTGGGCCGACATCCTGAACCTGCCGCAAGTGGGCCTGAACGACAACTTCTTTGAAGTCGGCGGCCATTCCTTGCTGGCGATCCAGATCACCTCCCGGGTGCAAGCCGAATTGGGCCTTGACGTGCCGCTGATGGAACTGTTCCAGACCGATTCGCTGCGTGCCTACGTGCAGGCGGCAGCCACTTTCCGCGCCGGCAGCGTGGAAGATTTTGATGGCCTGCGTGACTTTTTGAGCGAACTAGAGGCGATTTGAACCATGCTTTCCAACCCTAATATCGACTTGGTGTCGCGCTTTCTTCGCTTGCCTCTGGAGCAGCGCCAGCAGTTTTACCAGCGCCTGCAAAGCCGGGGCATGAGTTTCGCTCAACTGCCGATTGCCTCGATCCGCGAGGACGGCCAACATCTGCCGCTGTCCTACGCTCAAGAGCGCCAGTGGTTTCTTTGGCAACTGGATCCGGACAGCACCGCCTATCACATCCCCGGCGCCCTGCGTCTGCACGGGCACTTGGACCTGGCGGCATTGCAGCGCAGTTTCGACAGCCTGCTGGCCCGGCATGAGAGCTTGCGCACACAACTGGTCGAGGACGGCGAACGCCTCTGGCAAGCGGTGATGCCCCAGGCGCGGGTGCAGATCCACCAGGCGCGTATCGACGAGGCACAGTTGATGGCGCGGGTGGAAGCCGAAGTCGCACGGCCGTTCGATTTGCACCAGGCGCCGTTGTTGCGCGTGACGCTGCTGCAACTGGCCGAAGATGAACATGTGCTGGTGATGGTGCAGCACCACATCGTCTCCGATGGTTGGTCGATGCAAGTGATGGTCGAAGAGCTGGTGCAGTTCTACGCCGCTCACAGTCAGGGCCATGATTTGCAACTGCCTGAGCTGCCGATCCAGTACGCCGACTACGCCCTGTGGCAACGAGGCTGGATGGAGGCCGGAGAGCAGGCGCGCCAGTTGGCCTATTGGCAGGCCCTGCTGGGCGGCGAGCAGCCGGTGCTTGAGCTGCCGTTGGACCGCTCGCGTCCGGCGCAGCAAAGCCATCGCGGTGCAAGCGTGCAGGTGCATCTGCCACCGGCTCTGGTGGCCGGTCTCAAGCGCCTGGCGCAGCAGGAGGGTGTAACGGCGTTTATGCTGTTGCTGGCGTCGTTCCAAGCCCTGTTGTATCGCTACAGCGGGCAGTCGGACATTCGTATTGGCGTGCCGAATGCCAACCGAAACCGTGTCGAAACCGAGCGGCTGATCGGCTTCTTCGTCAATACACAGGTGCTCAAGGCTGACCTCGACGGGCAGATGAGCTTTGCCGAACTGCTGCAACAAACCAAGCGTCGCGCCCTGGAGGCCCAGGCCCATCAGGATCTGCCGTTCGAACAACTGGTGGTGGCGTTGCAGCCCGAACGCAGCTTGAGCCACAACCCATTGTTCCAGGTGATGTTCAACCACCAGACCGATGCCCAGGGCGGCCGCGAAGGCCAGCAGTTACCTGGCCTGCGTGTGGTGGAACTGGATTGGGACAGCCCGACCACCCATTTCGATCTGAGCCTGGATACCCATGAATCCGCCGAGGGCCTCTGGGCTGCGCTGACCTATGCCACTGACTTGTTCGACGCCGCTACCGTCGAGCGCTTGGCGCAGCACTGGCAGCACGTGTTGCAGGCGGTGGTGAACGCACCGCGCAGCCGTCTCTGCGAGCTGCCGATGCTGAGTGCCGTGGAGCAACAGGTGATGCTCCAGGATTGGAATGCTCCGGCGTGTGCCACCACCCTGCACGCGGTGCACCGGCTGTTTGAAGCCCAGGCCGACCGGCAGCCAGGCCGCCAGGCCCTGGCCCTGGATGACCAGGCCCTCAGCTATGGCGAACTGAACCGTCAGGCCAACCGCCTGGCGCATTACCTGCTGGCCCAGGGCATCGGCCCTCATGGGCCGGTGGGGATCTGCATCGAGCGCTCCTTTGCCATGGTGGTCAGCTTGCTGGCGGTGCTCAAGACGGGCGCAGCCTATGTGCCGTTGGACCCTGAGTACCCGCGCGAACGCCTGGTGCATATGCTTGAGGACAGCGGCGTCGGCCTGGTGTTGACTCAATCCCACCTGCGCGGGCGCCTGCCGTTGCCGGCTCATGTGTCGTCCGTGGATATTGATCTGGCCCCATTGGCGCAGTGCTCCGAGGACAATCTACCGACTGATGTCGAGCCCCAGAGCCTGGCGTACGTGATCTACACCTCCGGCTCCACCGGCAAGCCCAAGGGGGTTGCCATCAGCCATGCTGCCCTGAGTGAGTTCGTTGGCATCGCGGCGGATTACTCGCAACTGGTTGCCCAAGACCGGGTGTTGCAGTTTGCCACCCTGAACTTCGACGGTTTTGTCGAGCAGTTGTACCCGGCCCTGACCCTCGGTGCCACCGTAGTACTGCGCGGCCCGCAACTGTGGGACGGTGCCGAGCTGTATCGGCAGATCATCGCCCAGGGCATCACCTTGGCCGACTTGCCCACGGCCTACTGGAAGCTGTTCCTGCAAGACTGCCTGGCAGCGGGCCCGAGGTCTTATGGTGCCTTGCGCCAGATCCATATCGGCGGCGAAGCCATGCCGTTGGATGGCCCACTCCTGTGGCAGCGCGCAGGGCTTAGCCATGTGCGCTTGCTCAACACCTACGGGCCTACCGAGGCCACTGTGGTCTCCAGTGTGCTGGACTGCACCGACGCGAGCGCCGTCAGCGCCGCCGGTGCCAGCCCGATTGGCCGGGCGCTGCCAGGGCGTGGTCTGTATGTGCTGGACCGCGACCTGAACTTGCTGGCGCTGGGCGCAGTCGGTGAACTCTATATCGCCAGCGCCAGTGGCTTGGCCCGCGCTTATTTACAACGGCCGGGCCTGACTGCCGAACGTTTCGTCGCGGACCCGTTCGGCGCGGCAGGCGAGCGCCTGTACCGCACGGGCGACCTGGCGCGTTATCGCGCCGACGGCGTGGTGGAGTATGTCGGGCGGGTCGACCACCAGGTCAAGATCCGTGGTTTCCGCATTGAACTGGGTGAGATTGAAAGCGTACTGCTGGCTCAGGACAGTGTGCGTGAAGCCTTGTTGCTGGCGGCTGACAACCAACTGGTGGCCTACCTGGTGCCGGCGCAGACGCTGTCTGAAACCGAGCGCGCGGAGGCTGGCGAACAACTGATGCTGACCTTGCGTGAACACCTGCCGGACTACATGGTGCCAGCGCACCTGATCTTCCTCGACCACATGCCTTTGAACCCCAACGGCAAGCTGGACCGCCAGGCGCTGCCCAAACCCGAAGCCGCCGCCTTGCAACAGGACTGGCTGGCGCCGGTCACGCCGTTGCAGCAACAGGTGGCAGCGATCTGGGCGGATATCCTCGGCGCCGAGCACGTGGGCCTGAACCAGCACTTTTTCGAACTGGGCGGGCATTCGCTGTTGGCGATGCAGGTGGTATCACGGATTCGCCAGACCCTGAGCCTGGAAGTGCCGCTCAAGGCCGTGTTCGAACACCCACGCCTGGAGGCATTTGTCACCGCCTTGCAGGCCCAGGACAGCCCGATGCCGACGGCGCCACCTCTGCTGCCGGCGGGCCGCGAGCAGCCGTTGCCGTTGTCTTATGCCCAGGAGCGTCAATGGTTTCTGTGGCAACTGGAGCCCCAGAGTGCGGCGTATCACATCCCCAGTGCATTACGCTTGAAAGGGCAGTTGGATCTAGGCGCGCTTCAGCACAGTTTCGATAGCTTGCTGGCGCGCCATGAAAGCTTGCGCACCCATATTCGCCAGGATCACGACGGCGCGGTGCAAGTGATTGAACCGCAGGTGGCCTTGCCGATCACCCAGACTGATGTCGATGAGGCCCAGCTTCAGGCCCGGGTAGAAGCGTTGATTGCCCAGCCGTTCGACCTGCAGCAGGGCCCGTTGCTACGCGTGACGTTGCTGCGCCTGGCCGCCGACGAGCATGTGTTGGTGCTGGTGCAGCATCATATCGTCTCCGATGGTTGGTCAATGCAGTTGGTGGTCGAGGAGTTGGTGCAGTTGTATGCCGGTTACAGCCAAGGCCAGGATGTGCCGCTACCGGTGTTGCCGATCCAGTACGCCGATTATGCCGTATGGCAGCGTAACTGGATGGACGCCGGCGAGAAGCAACGTCAACTGGCCTACTGGCGTGAGCTGTTGGGCGGTGAGCAGAGCGTGCTGGAGTTGCCGTTCGACCACCAGCGCCCGGCGGTGCAGAGCCACCGTGGCGCGCGCCTGGCCTTCGAGCTGGCGCCCGAACTCACTCAGGGCCTCAAGGTGTTGGCGCAAGAGCAGGGCGTGACCCTGTTCATGTTGATGCTGGCATCGTTCCAGACTTTGTTGCACCGCTACAGCGGCCAGGAAGAAATACGCGTCGGTGTGCCGATTGCCAACCGCAATCGCAGCGAGACCGAGCGGCTGATCGGCTTTTTCGTCAACACTCAGGTGCTCAAGGCGGATGTGCATGGGCAGATGAGTGTCGAGCAGTTGTTGCAGCACGTTCGGCAACGCGCGGTCGAGGCCCAGGCCCACCAGGACTTGCCGTTCGAACAACTGGTGGAAGCTCTGCAACCTGAGCGTAGCCTGAGTCACAACCCGTTGTTTCAGGTCATGTTCAACCACCAGACCGATGTCGGCCAGGTCCAGGTTCAGCGCCAATTGCCAGCGTTGCAGGTGCAAGGGCTGGAGTGGGAAAGCAAGACCGCTCATTTCGACCTGGACCTGGATATCCAGGAGTCTACCGAAGGCATATGGGCCACCCTGGGTTATGCCCAGGACCTGTTCGAAGCTGGCACTGTGCAACGCATGGCGCGCCACTGGCAGAACCTGCTGCAGGGGATGGTTGCCAACCCGCGGCAGCAGCTCAGTCAGTTGAGCTTGCTGGACGCGGCCGAACAACAACAGATCCTGCAACTCTGGAACCGCACGGATTCTGGCTTCTCGGCCGAGCGCTGGGTGCACGAATTGTTTGCCGATCGCGCCCGGGAAAACCCGACGGCGGTGGCGGTGAAGTTCGACGCGCAAACCCTGAGCTACGCCGAACTGGATCGCCAGGCCAACCGTCTGGCTCATGCCCTGATTGCCCGTGGCGTCGGCCCGGAAGTGCGCGTGGCCATTGCCATGCCGCGCAGTGCCGAAATCATGGTGGCGTTCCTGGCGGTGATGAAAGCCGGTGGCGTGTATGTGCCGCTGGATATCGAGTACCCCCGTGATCGCTTGCTCTACATGATGCAGGACAGCCGCTCGAAATTGCTGCTGACCCATTCGGCAGTGCAGCAGCGGTTGCCGATCCCGGAGGGCCTGGAAGCCTTGGCGGTGGATCAGGTACACGCCTGGTCAAGTTATAGCGAAACAGCACCGAATGTGGCGCTGGACGGCGACAACCTCGCCTACGTGATCTACACCTCCGGTTCCA
>NZ_SPKO01000021.1:0-1313 GCF_023127795.1 Pseudomonas sp. W2Jun17
TGTCCCGTCCTGAATAAGGTTTACGCCTTCTGGCCTATATTCAGGAGGAGTCAATGGATTCGGGCAAAAGGCGGAGCCAGCGTGACTACACGCTAGCCTTTAAATTATCAGTCGTAGACCAGGTCGAAAAGGGCGAGTTGAGTTATAAAGAGGCTCAACGGCGCTACGGCATTCAGGGCCGGTCCACGGTACTGGTCTGGCTACGCAAGCATGGCCGGCAGGACTGGAGCCAAGGCGCCTCAATTCGAGAACCGAGGAGCAGGTCCATGACCGAGCCAACCCTCCCGCTGACCCCCGAGCAGCGGATCAAAGAGCTCGAAGAACAGCTGGCGCTAAGCAATCAGAAAGCGCAATTCTTCGAAGCCGTCGTGAATGTTCTGAAGAATGACTACGGTGTTTCCATCGTAAAAAAGCGACCCGGCAAGTCCTCTCGCAAGGGCAAATCCAAGGCCTGAGCGTCACCAGGGCTTGCCTGTTCATGGGCATTTCGCGCCAAGCGTATTACCAACGCAATCGGGCTTTCGACGAGAGGGCTCGTCAAGATCAAGAAGTCATGGACTTTGTTCTTGAAAAGCGCCGCCGCCAGCCACGGATAGGCACGCGCAAGCTGCATTACCTGATGAGCGTCGAAGTCGGCGCATCAGTGCGGGTCGGCAGAGACCGCCTGTTTAGCATCCTGCGCAACGCTCGAGAGCTGGTTGTGCGCAAACGGGCTTACCACAAAACGACAGACAGCCATCACCGCTTTCGCCGCCATCCTAACCTACTCAAAGCGGGTCAGGAGCAGATTGTGGCCAATAGGCCAGAGCAGGTCTGGGTTGCAGACATAACCTATCTGCCGACACAGGAAAGCGTGGTTTATGTGAGTCTGGTGACAGACGCCTACTCGCGCAAGATCGTAGGCCATCATGTGCATGAGAGCTTGCATACCGAGTCGGTGGTCAAGGCGATGGAAAAGGCAGTTGGTGAACGCCGAAGCACGCTGCCACTGATCCATCACTCAGACCGCGGAGCCCAATACTGCTCTGAACGTTATCAACGTTTGCACGCTAGTCATGGCATCAGATGCTCAATGACCGACGGCTATGACTGCTACCAGAATGCTCTGGCGGAGAGGATAAACGGCATTTTGAAGACCGAGTTCCTGCTGTATCGCCCTAAAAATCTGGCGGACGCAGTGAAAATGGTGGATGAGTCGGTGCTGATCTACAACGGGGAACGGCCACACCTGTCCCTGAAATACAAAACGCCCGATGCGGTGCATCGGGCGTTTTGAGACTGAAACAGGTGTAAATCTATTTCAGGACTAGACA
>NZ_SPKO01000022.1:0-1611 GCF_023127795.1 Pseudomonas sp. W2Jun17
CGATTCTGTTGAAAAAGTCGGATTTTCAGATTGCCTGAACTCAAGCGCGACCACCACTGGAGAACCTACTCACCACATTGAGTGGTTTTTCGGCCCTTCGGTGACCTTCGCTGCTCTGTTATTGGGTTAATTTGAGGTTTTTTGCTTGGTGCAGGCGCACCTATCCCGTGACTGGTGGCCCTTGAGATGAAAATTTGGCCAGCCTTCGCAGGTTCTGCACCGCAGCGGCCAGCGTGAATTCATCCGTCGCGCCACTCATGCCACGTAGTCGCAAGCGATCCAATTTCAGGATGCGCTTGAGGTGGGCAAACAACATTTCGACCTTTTTACGTTCGTGGCGAGAGCGCTGATATGCCGGCGTTGCTGCAATGCACCGAGCCACATCGCGAGCGGCTTCATGGACGCTGCGAGCGATCTTGCGGAACGCAGTGTTCGGGCAGCACTTGGCTTTCATCGGACACGTAGCGCAGTCGGTCTGCCGGGATCGGAAGATGATGGTGTTGGCTTTTGTGACGTGCGAACGCTCGTTTTTGAAGGCTCGCCATTCGCTGCGTAATGGGTTGCCGGCCGGGCAGCGGTATTCCTCGGCCTCTTCACTCCAGTGGAAATCGTTACTCGAAAAGCTGTCGTTCTTGCGCTCGGTTTTGTCCCATACCGGCACATGTGGCTCGATGTCCTTTTCCTCCACCATCCAAGCCAACATCGGCGCTGTGCCGTAAGCGGTGTCGCCGATGAGGCGCTCTGGCTTGATGTTGAACTGCGCTTCGACCCGATCGATCATCGTCTTGGTGCTCTCGACTTCTGCAGTTCGATGAGCCGGTGTGGGTTCCACATCCATGATCACGCCGTGCTCGGTATCGATCAGATAATTCGTGGAGTAAGCGTAGAAAGCTGGGCCGCCTAAAGCAGCGGTCCAGCGGGCTTGAGGATCCGTCAGCGACAGGCGCTTCGGTAGCGTTTCGGCCAAAGCCTCTTCATCGAGGGCTTCAAGGTACTCACGCACGGTGCGGGTGCTCAGGGCCGGATCGCTCCAGTTGACCGGTTCATCACCCGGTACACCGCGCTGCCGGCTGGCATCCGCTTTGATGATGCTGGCGTCCACGGCAAAGCCTTCGCCCTTGACCAGGCCGGCGTCCATGCAGCGACGCAGCACTTCATTAAACAACCAGCGAAATAGATCGCTGTCCCGAAAGCGGCCGTGTCGGTTCTTGGAAAAGGTTGAGTGGTTGGGGACTTCATCTTCAAGGCTCAACCGGCAGAACCAGCGATAAGCTAGGTTCAAATGGGCCT
Source organism: Pseudomonas sp. W2Jun17 (assembly GCF_023127795.1). Classification (NCBI taxonomy): domain Bacteria; kingdom Pseudomonadati; phylum Pseudomonadota; class Gammaproteobacteria; order Pseudomonadales; family Pseudomonadaceae; genus Pseudomonas; species Pseudomonas sp. W2Jun17. The sequence goes on from NZ_SPKO01000022.1 coordinate 1,291, forward strand.
CTTCGCACAACCGCCGTTCGGAGCGGATGCCATAGCAATAGCCGACGATCAGCATCCGAATCATCAGTTCGGGATCAATCGACGGACGCCCAATCGGGCTATAGAAATCGGCGAGGAAATGGCGCAGGTCGCTCAGATCAAGACACTGATCAATGCTGCGCAGAAGGTGATTGGCTGGGATGTGATCTTCAAGATTGAACGAGTAAAACAGTCGCTCCTGCCCACTCGATAACTGTCCCATCATGCTGTGTGATCCCCCTCCGGCCAATGAAGAGATTTTGCCGGAGGCCAGTCAGGGGAGCTACTTTTTCAACAGAATCG
>NZ_SPKO01000023.1:0-16796 GCF_023127795.1 Pseudomonas sp. W2Jun17
CAAGATTAAATTCCAGAACCCCTGTTTGCTAACGCAAACAGGGGTTTTGTTTATGTAGAAGCTCATGAATTTCACCGGCACGTTGCCAACGCAACGGTCTGGTACACAGAATTTCTTGACGACCATAGAGCATTGGAACCACCTGATACCATCCCGAACTCAGCAGTGAAACGATGCATCGCCGATGGTAGTGTGGGGTTTCCCCATGTGAGAGTAGGTCATCGTCAAGATTGAATTCCGAAACCCCTGTCTGCTAACGCAGACAGGGGTTTTGTCGTTTAAGGCTCTATGTCACACCCTCCCGCCTTCACCTACCGCCTGTCGGTTTCCTACGCAAAAAGAAGATGCTTCACACAAATTTCTAAGCTTTGCCGATGTTTGGCCGAAAGCCTGACGAGCCATGCGTGCACCGAAATAGAGCGACCGCAGAGTCCGCCTATCCCGTTACATGGAATGTTCCACTCGGCACGCTCACCCCCCTTTGGCAAAAAGAAGTCGATGAAATGAATCTCAAGTTCAGTCATAAAATTCTGTTGGCCGCGTCAGGCGTCGTGGTTTTAGCCTTCGCGTTATTCACCCTGTACAACGACTACCTGCAACGCAGCACGATCAGGCAAAACCTGGCCTCGTCTATCCAGCAATCCGGCGAGCTTACCGCCAGCAGTGTGCAGAACTGGCTCAGTGGTCGCATCCTGGTCCTCGAGAACCTGGCGCAGAACGTTGCCCATCAAGGCAGTGCCGTCGATCTTCCTGGGTTGGTGGATCAGCCAGCGTTTACCTCCAACTTCCAGTTCACCTACGTGGGCCAAACCAATGGGGTATTCACACAACGCCCTGACGCGAAGATGCCTGAGGACTATGACCCTCGTCAGCGCCCTTGGTACAAGCAGGCGGTGGTAGCGGACAAAACAATGCTTACCCCGCCTTATATGGCGGCTGTAGGCGGTCAGATCGTGACAATTGCCATGCCGGTGAAAAAGAACGGCGAACTGTTGGGTGTTGTTGGGGGTGACCTTAGCCTGCAAACCCTGGTGAAGATCATCAACTCGGTTGACTTCGGCGGCATTGGCCATGCGTTTCTGGTCAGTGGTGATGGTCAGGTCATCGTGAGTCCTGACCAGGACCAGGTGATGAAAAATCTCAAGGACATCTACCCTGGCACCAACGTACGTATCGAGAAGCTTAACCAGGACGTTGTTCTCAATGGCCAGGATCGTATTCTTTCGTTCACGCCTATCAGCGGTTTGCCCGGCGCCGACTGGTACATCGGTCTATCCATTGATAAAGAAAAAGCCTACGCCCCGCTGGGCAAGTTCCGTACCTCGGCTTTGATTGCAATGTTGATCGCCGTTGTGGCCATTGCGGTGCTCTTGAGCCTGTTGATTCAGGTGTTGCTGCGTCCGCTGACCACCATGGGCGTCGCCATGCAGGACATCGCCCAAGGCGAAGGCGATTTGACCCGACGACTTGCAGTGACCAGCAAAGACGAATTCGGCGAAGTCGGCAGTGCATTCAATCAATTCGTCGAACGCATCCACGCCTCGATTTCCGAGGTGTCTTCGGCAACGCGTCAGGTGCATGATTTGTCCCAGCGCGTAATGGCATCGTCCAATGCTTCGATCATCGGTTCCGACGAACAGAGTGCGCGTACCAACAGCGTAGCTGCGGCCATCAACGAACTGGGCGCTGCCACCCAGGAAATCGCCCGCAATGCAGCAGATGCTTCGCAGCACGCCAGCGGTGCCAGCGAACAGGCTGACGATGGCCGCAAAGTGGTTGAGCAAACCATCCTGGCGATGTCGGAGCTGTCGCAGAAGATCAGTCTGTCCTGCACTCAGATCGAAACCCTTAACGCCAGTACCGACAACATCGGGCATATTCTGGATGTGATCAAAGGCATTTCCCAGCAGACCAACTTGCTCGCCCTCAATGCGGCAATTGAAGCCGCCCGTGCTGGCGAAGCCGGGCGTGGGTTCGCCGTAGTGGCAGATGAAGTGCGCAACCTGGCACACCGTACCCAAGAGTCGGCAGAGGAGATCCACAAGATGATCACTTCGTTGCAGGTGGGCTCGCGTGAAGCAGTGACCACCATGAATGCCAGCCAGACTTCCAGCGAAGAAAGCGTTGAAGTGGCCAACCAGGCGGGTGAGCGCCTGATCAGCGTGACGCAGCGTATCGTTGAGATTGATGGAATGAACCAGTCGGTTGCAGCTGCCACCGAAGAGCAGACCGCTGTCGTTGAAACCCTCAACGTCGACATCAACCAGATCAACCTGTTGAACCAGCAGGGTGTGGCTAACCTCAACGAGACGCTCAAAGACTGCGATGCACTGTCCCAGCAGGCCAGTCGATTGAAGCAATTGGTTGATAGCTTCAAGATCTGATCCTGTTTGCATCGGAGCGAGGCCTCTCGCTCCGAATGCTGATTGGCGCAGTAGTGTCGTCGGCAATTTCTGAAGCTGTTCAGAGGAAGCTGATGGCCCTGAGGTAATCACAGCCTTTGCGTAACAGCGCCGGGCTCTTTGACGGATAGTCCATACCCATTCTTTCCAGACCCCATCGGGCATTGTCGTAACGGATCATCGACGTATCGCCGATGTCTTCGTCCAGTTCGTCCAGGTAGAAACCCAGCACACCGAACAACGCGTTATCACGGCCAACCGTTCGCAGCGCCTGCTGCCAGTCTTCAACGCTTACCCGGTCGAAGGCGTGCCCGACCTGGCTGAATGCGTCGAGGTACTTATCCCAGCTCAAGGGCTGTGGGTTGTGCAGGTTGAATACGTTTCGCCCAAAGGCAAATTGGGCGCTGTGGAAGGCTATGAAGCCGGCCAGGAAATCCACCGGCATCAGATCGAAGTTCACCTCCAACCGGGGGACCAGCCCCAATTGCATAGACCCCTTGAGCATCAGCATCAGGCGGTTCTTCTGCGGTTGGCAGACGCCGTTCTGGCTGTTGAAACTAATATTTCCCGGCCGATGAATATTGACCCAGGCCCCTTGTTCGACGGCCCTTCGCAACAATCGCTCAGCTACCCATTTCGAGAGGTTGTAGCCATTTTTCACATACAGTGGCTGCGCGCGCCCGGCGGGCGATTCAAGGACGTGCCCATCGGCGTCCACGCTGCTGCAGGCCGACAGCGTCGAGATGAAATTAAGTACCTTCTTACAGTGGGTTTCGCAGAGGCGCAGGCACTCAAACACCGGCTCGACGTTGTCCCTGGCGAGTGACGCATAGTCCAGTACATGATTGACCTGTGCGGCGTTATGCACCAGCACACCATAATGACGGGCAAGATAGTCATACACATTGCCGGCCAAGCCCAGGCGGGGTTCGCGCATGTCAGCGGCATACACCCGCACTCGGCTCAGGTCCAAATGTTCCAGGCGGTATTCCCGCAGTGCCTGGGTGAATCGCGCCGCCGCTGAATGCCCGGGCAGTTCCCGCACCAGACATGCTACTTCCAGCGCCCCGCCGGCCAGTAGCGCTTGGACGATATGTACCCCGACAAAACTGTTCGCCCCGGTGACGATCGCTTTGCGTGGGTCACCCATGTGGGTATCAGGCAGCACCTCGATCCCCAGCATTCTTGCTGCATCTTTTTCCATCCGGTGGGTAGGGGTGTCAGGCAGCGCCCCGCCGTCCATCAGTGCGGCCAACGTGCGGATGGTCGGTGTCTCGAAAAAGGGGCTCAGGCAGAAGCTACGGCCAAACTGCTCACGCAGGCGCAACAATAGGCTCGACAACAGGATGGAGTGGCCGCCGAGGTTGAAGAAACTGTCATCGATCGAAAGTTCGCCTGCGGATAAGGCCAACAACTCTGCCCATAAGTCCACCAACTGTGCCTGCAGAGGTGTTTGTACAGGGCTGCAAGTCGCCCCGGCGAGCGTGGATATTGGCAGGGCCAATAATGCCTTCCGATCGACCTTGCCGTTACTCGTACCGGGCAGACAGGCCAACTCGCTCCAGGCGACCGGCTGCATATGTACAGGCAACCACTGCCGGGCATGTTCCTTCAGGCTCTGCAGCGTAGCGCCGGGTTCGGGCTGGGCGGCAAAACCTATGACTCTGTGCGTCGGATCGATCACCACTGCCACTTGGCGAAACAATCGACTGTTGCGCAGGCACTGCTCAATCTCCTGAGGCTCGACTCTAAAGCCACGGATCTTGACTTGATCATCCCGACGCCCGCCGAGCTCGATGCCATCTTGCGTCCATTTCGCCAAATCGCCGCTGCGGTAAGCCTTGAGAACCTGTCCATTCGGCAGCCTCAGCGCAACGAATGGACTGTCGGGTTGCGGCGGTGCATTCCAATAGCCGAGGCTGACGCCTGGACCGGCAATGTACAAATCGCCCGTGACCTGTTCATCCACCGGTTGCAGGTTTTCATCGAGGATTAACACCTGACTGTTGGCGATGGGGTAGCCGATATTGCGATGGCTATCACCTTGTTGGAATACCCGGTGTGTTGCCAACACCGTGGTCTCGGTGGGCCCATAAAGGTTATGCAACTGACATTGCCCCGCCAGTTGTTCGATCACATAGGGCTCGCAGAAATCGCCGCCGGTAAGCAAGTGAGTAAGGCCCAGTGGCTTATCCAGCGGCAGAATGCTGAGCAGCGCCGGTGGCAGAAATCCATGACTGACGCGTTGCTGGCGAATCAGCTCTACCAGTTGGTGAGGGTCGTGACGTTGATCTGCGCTGGGGACAATCAATTCAGCGCCGGCGATCAAGGCCGGGAAAATATCGATCAATGACGAGTCGAAGCCCAGTGGCGAAAACTGCAGGACGCGACTGTGTTGATCCAACCCCACACAGGTTGTGAGCCACGCGCTGAAATGCGCCAGATTGTAGTGGCTCAGGAGTACACACTTGGGCTGGCCGGTGGTCCCCGACGTGAACAAGGCCATGCAAGGCTCGTCGGCAAGGGGGTGATGGTGCATCAGCGGTTGTGTCGCGTCGACGTCGTGCACAGCGATTTTGCTGACATCAAGGGACGCGAAGCCATCTCGCAAAGGATGCTGACCGTTATCCAGCAGCACACAGGCCTGGAGGCTTTCCAACATGCTGTGCTGACGTTGCACCGGATGATCCGGAGCCAACGGCAAATACACACAGCCGCAACCCAATACCGCAAGAATACTTGCATACAGCTCGGTGGATTTTTCCAGGCACACACCGATCACCGGTGGTGCCTGCACGCCTGCCAGCAAAGGAAGCAGGCGTTGCTGGATCGCTATGGCATGGCGATGAAGTTGCTGATAAGTCAGCATGTCCCCCGCGATATTCAACGCTGTTCGATTCGCGAAGGTCTCAAGACTGGCCTGCAGCGCTTCAATCATGGGCACCTTGGCTGCCCGCAGTAAAGCCGGGTCTGTCGTGCGGTTGAACCGATGCATGAATGCCACTGCTTCCAGCCCTTGCAGGCCCTGTTCGGGCCAGTCGTTAGCGGTAGCGGCTATAGAGAAATAACCTGGATCCCTTGAAAAACCACAGACCAACCAAGCTGCCCACTCCACCAATGCGTTCGTTGCCTGCTGGTGTAATCGCTGGCCGTTGCCGCTGGGTTCCTCGGCGACGCCCTGCACAGCCAACAGGCGGCGCTCGCGGTCATAGCAGCGCAACTGCAGCGAGGGCAGCCCGTGCTCGGATAACGGGCCGATACCCACGCGCAGGCTTATCCATGGCACGTCGGTTGGCAATGGCGGCAGTGGCTGCCCCCCATCTTCAATTATCAGGTCGACGGACCCTGCTCCTGCGATATGCCCGTATTGCTCCAGCACTTTCTTGAGCTCGTCCAGGGCTTTGCTGGAGGCACTCCACGCGATCTTTAAACGCCGCATGCCAACCTCCCTGGTACCGGCAGGTAGGCGCTCAGTGCCTGGGCGACGCTGGGCGTTTGCAGTACACCGCTTTGGCGCAGCAACCCCATGATATTGGCCACCAGTGGATGTTGGTGGGTGATGGGAAAATCCAGCGCATGGATTTCATGACGTAGCGCAAGACGAGTATCGGCACTGATGTCCAGGTGTTCGATCAGTTGCAGGTCGAAGTCTTGTTGTAGATCGTTGGTCAGGTAGCGCGCCAGGAAAACAGGCAGCGCTTGAGCGATGCTGTCGCGATCTTGCGGGGTTGCCGACTGCCAGTAAATACGCACCAACTGAGCCCAGAACCGCGCATGACGGCCCTCATCGAACAGGTGATCGGCCATCAGGCCGCGCACAGACGATTTGACGCTGGCGTCTTTTGAGAAAGCTGCCACATCATGGGTAACGGTGTTTTCAGCAATAGCCACGGCGATTAGTTCAACGGCATCGTGCAAGTGCGCCGGCACCTTTGCCTGCGCTGTCGGTAGCGCGCAGCTCAATTCAATTTGCCCGGGTAGATTGAGCGGTTCGATCCCGGTCATTTCCACGGCTTGCTGAAGAAAATCCAGCGCGACCAACGCGTGGTAATCCTCGTCCACAACGACCGTCATCGCGTCGTAGCGGCAAGCGAGTGGGAAGGGCAGGGAGAAGCGGTTTTTCGCGATGCTGCGAGCGGTCTTGTCGACGATTTCGGTTTCGAAGATCACCACATCATTGACGAATTTATAGAAGCTCTGCGTCAGCACAAAGTCGCGCCACTGCGGGCAGTGTTCAAGGAAAGTTGCACTCAGTACCAGCGGTTGCCGGCACAGGGGAAAGATGAGTTTGCCGTCGTTTTCCAGTACGCGTCGGGGGCGTGTGCGGATGGTAGCGCGACGCTCCCAATCATCGGCAAAGGATTGGTAATTGACGGCGTTCATGGGCGAACCTCTTGCAGCGAGGCCAGTACACTGTCCCAGAACATAATACGGCGCTCCACGGCGCCAAGGGCGGTGCTATCGGCTTGTTTCTGGCGAAGCGGATCTGTGCCGATCAAGCGCTGGAGCAACTGTTCTGCCGCTGGCCCATGGTCGTGGCTGTCCACTTCGATATGGCGGTTGAGGTAGTGGAAGAAGGTAGGTGTTTCACGCTCAATGAACGCGTTGCTGTGCATCAAGCCTTCAAACATCGAGGGAATGACACTCTCGCGTCCATGCAGGAAGGCCGCCGCCACACAGTGGGTGGGCGCACTGAGCGCGATTTGCAATGTGCTGTCGACAAATGACACCACGCTACGGGGCGCATCGATCATCTGCAAAGCCGCGCTGACTTCCACGCCCTGATGCTGCAGATCAATGAGCCGTGTGATGGCGGCGGTGTTGGCGCCTACCTCTGTCATGGCGTCCAGGTAAAGCTCGAAATGACTGCAATGGCCGCCTGTTGGATGCTCATCCGATTCCTCGCCCAGCACAATTTCATTGATCAAGCGGGCAGCGTGGGGGTCTGCGGGAGGGAGCCAAGGGATCTGAGTGCACGTCAGGTCTTGTTGCAGGCGCTTGGTCAGAGTCATGAAGTCCCAAACGGCGAACACATGGTGCTCCATAAAGTGTCGTAACTTGGCGAGTGAGGTTATTTCTATAAATAACGGATGGCCGAAAAGTTTTTGTTTTCTTTGTTCGATAAAATGTTGATGCATGGTTGACGCCTATAAGTTGTTGCGAGTGCTCTAAAAGCAGTGTTGGAGTTTTTTTAGTTGTGTTGGAGATGTAACGTTTAGTCAAGGCCGCGCAGGTAGCGCAACCTTGATAGAGTTGTGCCCAGCGGATGAAGGGGTGCGGTTGGTCGGGCGAAGATAATAAGCTGATTAAACGTTAGGGGAGGATTATAAAAGTATTAGATGTTTTGTCCGCAAGCTGTTGCAGGAGTAACGGGTTGTTGAAGTGTGGGAGAGTTCTTCGGTGTTAGTAGTTTTGTAAATTTTACTGCCTGTCATTATGGTAACTTTCCTGATGGAAAGTTACCCCGCATAGTGTAATGGTCAGCGAATAACGAAGGCCCTATTGCGCGAATTTTTTGTCGGCGCTTTCGAGACCCTTGAGGTAGTTAGCGATCACTTCCATACCCCGCATCAAGTGATTACGCAGCGTCAGAATGCTCTCGTCGATCTTCTTCTGCGCCACCAGGCTCAACAGTTCACGGTGATCCTCCTGAGACGTTTCGCCCAATCCCATCGCTTCAAGATTGAAGCGCAGAAAGCGTTCCTCTTCATTCAGCCCGTGCTCCACCAGATCGAGCAGTCGCTGATTGGGTGCCTTGCCGTACAAGACCATGTGAAACAGGCGATTGAGGCGGCCAATCTCTCTGTAGTCTTTCTCACATTCCAGCGCATTGATACAGGCCTCAGCCTCGGCAAGATCGGCGTCACTGAGCAACGGGATCGACAAGCGCAGGGCTTCAGATTCGAGCAACATGCGCAGTGCATAGGTCTCAGCCGAATTGTCCTCGATCAACGGCGCCACCACGGCCCCCTTGTGGGTCACCACATGCAGCAGGGATTGCGCCTCCAGTTGGCGCAAGGCTTCGCGCACGGGCATACGGCTGACGCCGAACAGACTCGCCAGTTCCTGCTGGCGCATCGCGGTGCCACAGGGTAATCGCCCATCGAGGATGGCGTTGCGCAACGTTTCTTCAATGACGGCGCGAGCAAGATGGGCGGGAATAGGCCCGCTTATTTTGATGCTGCTTAAAGGGTTCGGCTTCTGCGTCACGGTTACGCTATCCTCCTTTCTTGAATAACAGTGTGGTCAATTGGATCCAATGCACACTAAAGACGGCCCAAGCGCTTGTCAAACAGCCAAAGTTTCCGTTTGTAAGGGCTTACACAGCATACTTTGTGTCTCCCACAAGGGGCGGTTATAAACTCGGTCCTCCTATGAATGATTGCACTGTGCCATTGTTTTTTGTAGGGCCAGGCTTCACCATTCCTCGAAATTCCGTCTCTTTCATGGACAGAGCGCCTTGGCGGTAAGTTTTATTCCCTATCGAGTTCTTTGCTGGCTGTTATCAGCAATTCTGTTGGCCGGCTTGATGCTTGGCGGGCTGCGTGCCGATTGGGATTTCTCTCAGATCAGCCGCAAGGCTACCGCCGTGTACGGGCCGCTCGGCGAAGGGCAGCAGCGTATCGACGCCTGGCAGCGGCTATTGGCGAGCCAAAAACAGGTCAGCGAGCCGGAGCAGCTCAAGGTCGTGAATTTGTTCTTCAACAAGCAAATGACCTACGTGGAAGACATCGACCTCTGGCACGCTGTCGATTATTGGGAGACGCCCGTCGAGGCCCTTTGGAAGGGGGCCGGTGACTGTGAAGACTACGCGATCGCAAAGTATTTCAGTTTGCGTCATCTGGGTGTGTCCAGCGACAAATTACGCATTACCTACGTCAAGGCTTTACGGCAGAATCGCGCGCACATGGTTCTGACCTATTATTCGACGCCTGACGCAATCCCGCTGGTGCTCGACAGCCTGATGGACGAAATCCTGCCGGCTACCCGCCGCACCGATTTGGTCCCGGTGTATTCATTCAACGCCGAGGGCTTGTACTTGCCCGGCGCCAAGGGCAACAAGAAAGTCGGTGATACCAAACGCTTGTCGCGCTGGCAGGATGTGTTGAGAAAAATGCGTGCGGAAGGCTTCCCAGCCGAGCCTGCCAACTAGGAGTAACTGATCGGATGTCTCTGTTCAAACAACTATTGATCGCAATCTGTCTGTTCCTGGTGGTCGCCTTCAGCGGCAGTTTCATGGTCAGCCTGGAAAGCTCGCGCACCCAATACGTCAACCAGCTGCGTTCCCATGCCCAGGATGCCGCGACGGCATTGGCGCTGTCGTTGACCCCCAATATCGACGACCCGGCCATGGTGGAGCTGCTGGTCAGCTCGATCTTCGACAGCGGCTACTACGCCAGCATCCGTGTGGTGGACTTGGCGACGGATAAAACCATCGTCGAGCGCAGCGGCATTCCTGATAACAACGGCGTGCCCAACTGGTTCGTAAAGTTGATCGGCCTGGAGCCGGCAGGTGGTGATGCGCTGGTTAGCCGTGGCTGGGAGCAGGCGGCGCGAGTCGAAGTGGTCAGCCATCCAATGTTCGCCCTGGCCAAGCTCTGGCAAAGCGCCTTGGGCAGCCTGGGCTGGCTACTGCTGTGCGGTGCGGTCAGTGTGGTGCTCGGTGGGCTGTTGCTGCGCCGGCAATTGAAGCCGTTGGACTACATGGTCAAACAGTCCCACGCGATTGCCCGCCGAGAATTCCTCAGTCTGCCCGACCTGCCTCGCACGCCGGAACTGCGGCGAGTGGTGCAAGCCATGAACCAGATGGTGGAAAAGCTCAAGGCGTTGTTCCAGGAACAGGCCGAACGCAGCGAAAAACTGCGCACCGAGTCCTATCAGGACAACCTCACCGGCCTCGCTAACCGGCGTTATTTCGAAATGCAGCTCAACGCCCGTGTCAGTAACCCGGAAGACACCAACTCCGGTTACTTGCTGCTGCTGCGGGTCAAGGACCTTGCCGGCCTCAACCAACGCCTGGGCGGCCAGCGCACCGACCAATTGCTGCAAGCGGTCGGCCAACAACTGCTGCGTCAGTGCGAGCCGTACCCGGAAACCCATAACCTCGTTACCCGTATCCGCGGCGGCGAGTTCGCTGTGCTGGCACCGGGATTGATGCGTGAAGAAGCGCTGCAATTGGCGCAGAACCTGGAGAGCACCTTGCTCAGCTTGCAGGCGACCGGCGCCAGCGATGTGATGCCGGTGGCCTATATCGGCCTGGCGCCGTTCAGCCATGGCGATGCACCCCAAGCACTGCTGACCCTCGCCGATCAGGCGCTGGCCCAGGCCGAAGCGCAGGGCGACACAAGTTGGGTGTGCCTGGACAGCAGCGCCGCCGCCAGCGTCGGTGACGATCACCATGCCTGGCACACGTTGTTGGACCGGGCCCTGACCCAGCAGCGCTTCCAGCTGTACTTCCAGCCGGTCGTCGCCAGCCAGGACCCACAATTGGTCTTGCATTACAAAGTACTGTCGCGCCTGCAGGACGAGGAAGGCCACACGATACCGGCCGGGCGCTTTCTGCCGTGGCTCGAGCGCTTCGGCTGGTCGGCCCGCCTGGACCGTTTGATGCTGGAACAAGTCCTCAAGCAGATGGCCAGCCACAACCATAACCTGGCGCTGAACCTCTCGGCCGCAACGTTCCAGGATACCCAGGCCCTGAATCGGATTTATGACCTGCTGCGCCAGCACAGCAACCTGGGCTCACGCCTCACCCTGGAGATTGGTGAAGAGCAACTCCCCGAGCAGCCGGTGCTGGAACAGATGACCCACCGCCTGCGCGAGCTGGGTTTTTCCCTCAGCCTGCAGCGTTTTGGTGGGCGGTTCAGCATGATCGGCAACCTGGCACGCCTGGGCCTGGCCTACCTGAAGATCGATGGCAGCTACATTCGCGACATCGACCAGGAAAGTGATAAGCGTCTGTTTATCGAAGCCATCCAGCGCGCAGCCCACAGCATCGATCTGCCGTTGATTGCCGAACGTGTGGAGACCGAGGGCGAGCTGAAGGTCATTCGCGAGATGGGGATTTTTGGTGTGCAGGGCCAGCTGTTTGGCGAGCCTGCGCCCTGGAAATCACACTGACATCAGGACATTCAAATGTGGGAGGAGCTTGCCCCCTCCCACATTTGAATAAAGGTTCGGCGTCAGGGCTCAGATCAGCCCTTTCTCGTCATCATCAATCAACTGGCTTAACCCACCCAAGGCTTCCCGCGCGTGGTTACGGTCCATCAACTTGGCCTGGGCTGCCGGCGGCAGGTCGGTCACGCTGATGACGCCTTTGCGGGTCAGCACCTGGATCAAGTCATCCAGCACCCGGATCATCTCCAGGTCGCTCTGCTTGAGTTGGGCCAGGCTGGTTTCCACCACTTCGTTGGCGTACCAGGCCTGGATCTCATGGTGATCGGCCGGCAGGGTTTCGGTGGACTCGGTAAAGGCGGCCGCCTCTACGCGAATCAGCGCGCCCAGTGCATCACGTTGCACGTAAAACATAAGAACCCCTCGAATATGAGCCACATGCGTTCAACAGCATAGGTCAACGCTGCGTGTATGGGCGTGAGTATGCGACGCACCGCCCGCCAGGGCCAGCGGCCCATAAGGCAAAAAAATCGGCCGCCCGGGAAGGCGGCCGATCCATTGCAGCTTAGCTATGGTCGATCTTGATGGTAGGGTCGGCGCCAGTGATCAGCGAGTTGATGCTGACATGGGACCAATCATTGCCTTCCAGCTTGATGGTCACATCGGCATTGGCCAGGCCACCGGCAGCGTTGAGCTTGCCTTCGCTGCTGACTTGCAGGGTCGACACGCCATCTACCGTGGTGATCTTCAGGTAGTTGTCGATGGTGCTGTCAGTCTCACCTTTCAACAAATCACGCAGATCAATGCGGTCGCCTTCCGAGGCCTTGAAGTCCTTGATCACATCGTTGCCGATGTCACCGGCCTTCCACACAAAGGTGTCGGCACCTGAACCACCAATCAAGATGTCGTTGCCCTGGCCGCCGATCAGCGTGTCGTTGCCGGTGCCGCCCAGCAGGATGTCATTGCCTTTGCCGCCGTCCAGCAGGTCGTTGCCGCCCTGGCCGAACAGGATGTCATCGCCCGCGCCGCCCAGCAGCGTGTCGTTGGCATCCTTGGCGCCGGAGACGTCGAAGTCCACGTAATGCTCGGTAACGTACTGGTGAACGTTAGAGGCGGTTACCGAAGAGACGGTCACGCCGGTCTTCTGCGCCACAAATGCCTGCAGTGCGTTGTAGCCCTCACCGTTGATCCCGCTGAAGCTCACCAGGTCGCCGAAGAGGATGTCGTTGCCATCGCCCCCGATGACAGTGTCTGCGCCAGGCAACGTCGCCTCGGTGTGGCCGAGGATCGCGTTGGCCAGGTCCTTCGGATCGATGTTGGCTTGCGGCTTGCCATCGCTGTCGTACGGAGCCATTTGGTTCAAGCTGACCCCGCTGTTGAGGCCGATGGCTTCTACGCCACCTGTGGACAGGCCTTTGAGCAGTGCGAACGCGCTGTTGGAGTTGAGGGTGGTGGAGTAGTCGGTATCGTACCCGAGGCCGCCTTGTACCGATATTTCATAGGTGCCATCCCCTTGGGCATGGATTGTTCCCGGGTTGGACTGCGTCCAGCCCCACCAGTTGTTGGTCCACAGGGTCACCTTACCGCCAGAGTCGATATCAATTAAGTGACTCGAGTCGATGTTGATCCGGGTGGCGGTACCTATGGTGTAGTTGTTCATGGTGACGACATCATCAAGCCTGACGTTGCCGTACAAGTACGGGTTGGTCTGCTCGGCCGCCTGGTAAAACGTCGGCTGACCATCGGTGATGAAATACGTTGTGTTGATCGCGTCTGTGTTGCCAGTCGCCTGGGCACTTTTGAAGAAGTTGGACGCGGCCTTGAACACGTCTTCGTAGTTGGTCCCGCCGGTAGATACCATGGAATCCAGGACTTTCTGCAGCGAATCCAGCGCACCTGGGTCTTTCAGGTTGACTGTCACCGTGCGATTGACCTGGTCACTGAAGTCCGCCAGGAAGATGTTCACGGTGCCAGAGGTACTGGAGCCGATACTGCTTTTCAGCGAGTTGAACGTGGTGGTCAGCGAGGCTTTCGCCGCTGCTATCGAGCTCGCGCCCATACTGCCCGACGTATCGATCATGAACGCGATGTTGTAGTTCTTGCCCTGCACCACGTTCAAGCCGGCGACGTCGGCCACGACGATGTCGTTGCCATCGCTGCCATTGATGGTGTCGCTGCCCGAAGTGCCGGTTACCGGGTTGTAGGTTGCCGGGTGCACCGTGACTGGCAATTGCGCGGTGGTAGTCGCCGAACCACCAATGCTTTCGGTGGAGGTCGAGGTGACCGTCAGGTTGAACTGGCCGCTGTAGTAGGTCGGCGGCTTGATGCTCAGCGTGTTCAGGTCCCAGCCGGTGACGTTGACTTCACCCACGGTCTTACTTGCGGTAAAGGTGTGGCCCGACGCGTCGGTGAGTACCGAACCTGCCGGAATGCCACTGACCTTCACGCTCAAGGTTTCCGAGCCGTCGGTATCGGTCAGCGCGGTGGTGACCTTGGACAGTTTGACCGTCCCGTTTTCCTGGCCTTCGTTGAGCTTGTAGCCCACATAGTAACCGTCACCGTTGCTGCCATGCAGGTCGGACACGGTGACGCCGGCGTTGGTCAGGTCGGTAAGGCCGGTGTACAACGGCACGGTGCTGGTGCTCAGGTTCTGCACCGCCCCGCCGTTGATCGACACGTTAACGTCAAAGCTGCCAGGCCCCGCTTGGTTGGCCTGGTAGATCTCAAGGCTGTAGTAACCGGTGGTGGTTGGCGTGAACGAGCCGCTGAACTTGCCGCTGTTGGTGCCCCACAAGCCGCTGGCCACGTCTTTACCGCCAACGTTGACCACCACGCTGTCATCGGCGATGCCGCTGAAGGTGTAGCTCTTGCCCGCTTCCATGTAGATCAGGCCGGAAATCTTGGAACCAGAGCCGGCGGTGACGTTGTCGACAGATTCGACGTTGGTCACCACCGAGGTGTTGTTCGGCGTGCCCGCGTTATCGATGGCTTTTTTCAGCACGTCCGGTGCAGCGCCGTTGCCGTTGTTACCGAGGCCGGCAATGCTGTTCCAGCCCTGTTTGACCAGGCCGGTGGAGGCAACGTTGTTGTCTGCCACGCTCAGGGTCGGCGCGTCGGCTACCGGCGTGATATCGACTTTCACCGTGGCGCTGGTGCCCAGGTCCTTGCCATCGGTTGGCTGGAACTTGAACTGTGCGTAGTCCGCTTGCTTGTTGCCCACACCGGTGCCGCCGTAACCATCGGCGCCGGATTCGTTGGCGTTAGGCATAAAGCGCAACTGGCCACCGTCAATCTGGGCCTTGGTGAAGGTCTGGCCGTTGGTCACGTTGGTCCAGGTACTGCCATCCGCTGCCAGGAACTGCAATTTGCCGGCGACTGGCAGCTCGGTGATTTTCACCCCCAGGCTGGCTTGCGGCGAGTCCACATCGGTCACGCCGAAGTTGGCCCAGGTCAGGGCCAGCGCGGTGTCTTCAGTGCCTGTTACGGCACCGCCAGTCGCCACCGGCGCATCATTGACCGCCACCACGTTGACGGTGGTGGTGGCAACGTTGGAGTAGTTGCCGCCATCGGTCACGCTCACGGTAATGGTGCGTGGCGTGGTGCTTGGGTCGTGGCTGTTGTTGGTGAACGTGATGTTCTTGATCTGCTGCATGTAGTCGGCCAGCGACGCCGTGCCGGTCAGGGTCAAGGTGATTTTACCGGTCACAGGGTCGGTGGTCGGGGTCACGTTGATGCCTGTCACGCCGCTGAAGTTCAGCGAGTCGCCTGGCTGGCTGTTGGTCAATACCACGGTGGCGCCGGTCAGTTGGGTGCTGTCCGGGTCGGTGATCTTGATGTCAGTGTCAGCAATTGACACACCGGTGCCGCCTTCGGTGAAGGTGGTCTTGAAGTCCGCACCGCTGGCGCCGCTGGAGTTGTTGGCATCCAGGTCGATGACCGGCGGCGCATCATTGTCGATGATGTTGGTGGTAACACTGCCATTGCCGACCACCAGGTTTTCGAAGTTGCCGCCAGTGGTCTTGTCGATGGTGATGACGATATTTTCCGTCGGCTCGGTGATCTTGTCGTCGAGCGTGCGGATATCAAACGGTACGCTGGTGGCACCGGCCGGGATCTTCACGGTGTACACGCCATTGAAGTCTGAACCGTCGGTAGCGGTGCCGCTGTACTTGAGCGTCACGGTCACGTCGGTTTGCGGCGGGTTGCTCAGGGACAGCGTGTAGTGCGCCGTACCGCCTTCAGTCACCGACGCATCGCCGGTAATGCTGATGGTGGTGTTGCTGACCACATCGGTCACTTTGGTGACCACGGTGCTGCCGTCGACGATCAAGTGTTCGTACTTGTCGCCACCGCTGACCACACCCGTGATTTTGGTGGTGACGTCATTGGCGCCAACATACGCATCGTT
Source organism: Pseudomonas sp. W2Jun17 (assembly GCF_023127795.1). Taxonomy (NCBI): domain Bacteria; kingdom Pseudomonadati; phylum Pseudomonadota; class Gammaproteobacteria; order Pseudomonadales; family Pseudomonadaceae; genus Pseudomonas; species Pseudomonas sp. W2Jun17. Next base: position 15,925 of record NZ_SPKO01000023.1, read on the forward strand.
AGGTGCGGTGGCGGTGGTGAAGCTGGTGGACTTGCCATTACCGATGGTAATGGTCGAGCCGTTATTCAGCTTGACGACCAGGTCTGAGCCAACGTTGTTCACCGCCACGCCGTTCTTGTCGACCAGGGACGCGGTGTACACGATCTGCCCGCCTTCGCTGACAGAACCAGTGGCTTTGAGCACCACAGTCACGTCGTCGATGGTGTCGTTGATGGTAGTCGTGGCGCCGCCCGGTGTGATGCTCACACCCTCGAAATTGCCGCCGGTAGTGCCGGTGATGTTGACGGTCTGGGTGCTCTTGTCGATGAACACATCATCAGTCGGCGCAGGGACGGTCACCGTGCCCACGGTCGCGCCTTGCTTGATGGTGATGCTCGAACCGTTATCGAGCTGGACCACCATGTCGCTGCCGGCCTTGTTGTTCAAGGTAGCGGTGTAAGTGATCTGGCCGCCTTCGTTGACAGCCGTCGGGGCGGTCAGGGTGACGGTGGTCAGGTCGGTGGTGCCCGGCGTGTCGGTGACGGTGGTATTTACTGCGGTAGTGCCAGGGACCAGGTTTTCGAAATGCTCGCCGCCGGCCACGCCTTTGATCGCGGTTGTGACGGTCTGGTCGCCTTTGTAGACATCGTTAGGCGCGGTGGTGGTGATGGAGCCGCTCGACTGATTCACACCGATGGTGATGGTCTTGCCGTTATCGAGGGTAACGGTGAGCGGACTGGTGATGTTGGTCACCGGCGCGCCGTTCTTATCCACAAGGCTGGCGGTGTAGACGATGTTGCCGCCTTCGCCGACGGTGGTGGTAGCGGTCAGGACCACATCGACCTTGTCGATGGTGTCGTTGATGGTGGTGGTTGCGCCGTTGCCTGCGACTT
>NZ_SPKO01000024.1:0-96721 GCF_023127795.1 Pseudomonas sp. W2Jun17
CGGCATTCCGGTCCTTCCAAAAGTGAGCCGCTGTAAGAGCGGAACCCTAAGTAGCCGTTACCGCAGGAATGGATATGTACTCGGTCTGATCCAACATCCTGGTCGGCTGTCAGGCCGCCATCGGGGGCAAGCCCCCTCCCACATTTAATCTGCACACGGGCAATCATTCACCGCCCGCGAAAATCCCCTGCATCCAAGCCAAACCGACCCATCTTGTTGTACAGCCCACCCCGCGACACGTTGAGTTGCCGGGCGGCCAGGCGAATATTGCCGCCCGTGTTGTTCAATGCAGCGACGATGGCATGCAGTTCATGGCTGCTCAGATCCTGCGCGGGCTGGGGCTGGTAAAGAGGCGGCATCGCCCGCTGCTGGGTTTCCAGCGGCAAGTCAGCCGGTTGGATCAACTCCCCCATCGCCAGGTTGGTCGCCCGCTCGATGGCGTTTTCCAATTCACGCACATTGCCCGGCCAGCCATGGGCTGACAGCAGCGCTAGCGCCTCCGGCGAGAAACCCTGCACTGGCTTACGCAACGAACGCGCACAGCGCTGCAGGAAATGCCGTGCCAACAGCGGGATATCCTCGCGGCGCATACGCAACGGCGGCACGGTGAGGTTCAACACATTGAGGCGGTAGTAAAGATCCTCACGAAACGCACCTTCGGCCACTGCCTGGCTCAAGTTGCGATGGGTGGCGGCGATGATGCGCACGTCCACTGGCCGCGAATTTTTCGCGCCCACGCGGGTCACTTCCCCCTCCTGCAACACCCGCAACAGGCTGACCTGGGCATCGAAGGACATGTCGCCAATTTCATCCAGGAAGATGGTGCCGCCATCGGCTAATTCAAACTTGCCCGCCGACCCACCTCGCGCCGAGCCGGTGAACGCGCCTTCGACATGCCCAAACAGTTCGCTCTGCACCAGGTCCCGGGGGATGGCGCCGCAGTTGACCGCCACGAACGGGCCGTTGCAACGCTCGCTGGCGTTATGAATGGCCTGGGCAAACAGCTCCTTGCCGGTGCCGCTTTCGCCGAGGACCAAGGTGGTGGCGTCGCCGCGACTGGCGATGCGCCCCAGGTGCAGCGCGTCCTGGATCGCCCGTGAGGTGCCCTGGATGGTGTCGAAGGTATAGCGCGCCTGAGTACCGATAAGGCGCCGGGTGATTTCGCGGATGCGGCGGTTTTCGCGCACCGACACGATCACCCCGCCCTGCTCCAGCGGGCATACCGAGACCAGGCAGGCGAGCGGGCTGCGGTCGTGCAGCTCAAAGGTGCAATCGAGGTCACGCACCGGCTCACCCAGCGCGTCGCTCAACTCACTGCGCCCCAGGCGCTGGAACGGACTGCCGATCAGCTCCAGCCCCACCCCGAACAACTGCCGCGCATAACGGTTGAGCGCCTTGATGCAGCCATGCTCGTCCAGCACCACCAAGCCTTCGTTCAGCACTTCGAGCACCGCTTGTTGTTCTTCCAGCAACACCTGCAGCGCCATCTGCCGCGACACCGCTTCGGCTGCCGCCTGGACGGTGCCCAGGGTATGGAAATGAAACCAGCCGGGCTCGGCGGTCAGCGTGAGCATGGCCAATGTCAGGCCCTGGGCATCCTTGATCGGCGCAGCGGCGCAGTGCATGCGGCGCTGGCGCAGGGCGCCGGCGAAGTTCTCCTCGGCCAACACGTACATCAGGCGATCTTCGGCCAGCGCCAGCCCGGTGCAGTTGGTGCCCTGTACCGATTCCAACAGGCGACTGCCCACCGGGGTGATGTCCAGCCCGCAGAAATACAGGGTGGTGCCCTCGGCATCGGTAAGGTTGATATGGCCGCGTGGGTTATAGGCCAGCAAGCCGTGCATGACCTGCGCGGCAGCGGCGATCAGTACGCGGTGATTGGCCAGGGTTGCCGCCAGCGCTTGGGCGGCCACGAAACGGTAGTGGCTGTGATCGGGATCGATCCTTGCCTCGAGACTGCGCCTCCACGAATCCCAGATGACCTGACGCACCTCGGCCGGGCGTTCGACCTGGCCGGACAGACACGCTCGCCAGCCCTGCTCCAACGCAGCGACGGGTCCGTCATTCAGCGCATCAGGTCCAAGGGCCGTGAGGTATTCGAGGTCTTGCACGCTGAATGTGAGGCTCATCAAGGTATCCATGTTCATATTTTTGACATGTCAGTATATACATGTCATCTGAATGAACACATTTTGTTTACTGATTTTAATAAACTATTAAAAATCAGTTAGTTATGAGTTGGCACACCCCTTGCTCTTACCTCTATGCCAGCCAGGACTGTCCTGCGGGCCAACAATAAAAAGGGGTCACTTCATGAGTACACAGAATATCCGCCTGGGCTTGATCGGTGCCGGTCGCATGGGCAGCTTCCACGGCCTTACGGCGGCGCGCCACATCCCCGGTGCCTGCCTCGCCGCCATCGCCGATCCTACCCCAGGCCAGGCCGCACGCCTGGCAGCAGAGCTGGGGGTGGACAAGGTCTACACCGACCCGCAACAGCTGTTGGACGACCCGGAGATCGACGGCGTACTCATTGCCGCCCCCGCCCGCAGCCACGCCGAACTGGTGATCAGCGCCGCCCGCGCCGGCAAGGGTATCTTCTGCGAAAAACCCATGGCGATCACCCTGGATGAAGCCGATCGCGCCATCGCCGCTGCCGCCGACGCCCGCGTGCCGTTGCAGGTCGGTTTCAATCGGCGTTTCGCCAAGAGCTTCCGTACCGCGCACCTCGATGTCGCCGCCGGCCGCATCGGTACGCCGCAGTTGCTGCGCTCGCTGACCCGCGACCCGGCACTGAACAACCCTGCCAACTCGCCGCAATGGGTGATCTTCCTGGAAACCCTGATCCACGACTTCGACACCCTGCGCTACCTCAACCCCGGCGCCGAAGCGGTGCAGGTGCATGTGATGGCCGACGCGCTGATCGCACCGGCGTACAAAAGCCAGGGTTTACTGGACACCGCCGTGGTCACGATCCGCTTCGACAACGGCGCCATCGCCACCGCCGAGGCCAACTTCCAGGCGGTGTATGGCTACGATGTGCGCGGTGAAGTGTTCGGCAGCCAAGGCATGCTGAGCATGGGCAGCCTCAATGACTGCGACCTGGTGCGCTACCTGGCCGAGGGCATCCAGGCCGACACCCAACGAATGGACACTGACCTGCTGCGCGAAGCCTACATTGCCGAGCTCAACCACTTTGTCGACTGCCTGCGCAGCGGCGCCAAGCCCTTGGCCAGCGGTGAGGATGCGCGCGCAGCCCTGGCAATTGCCCGCGCTTGCATCGAGTCGTACGAAACCGGCAAGTCTGTGGCCGTGCAAGGGGCGCGCCCATGATGCCGTTCAAATTAGCCGTCAGCGCCGAGATGGTGTTTCTCGACCTGCCCTTCATCGAACGGGTCAAACGTATCCACGCCCTTGGGTTCAGCGCCGAAATCTGGAGCTGGACCGACAAGGACATCGACGCCCTGGCCGCGACCGGCGCGGACTTCACCTCGATGACCGGCTACATCAGCGGCACCCTCACCGACCCCGAAGGCAGCCGCCAACTGCTCGACAGCGCCCGCGAATCCCTGGGCATCGCCGAGCGCCTCAATTGCCCCAGCCTCAACCTGCACGGCACCGGCCTGGGCGACGGCGGCTTGCCGGTGCAGCCGGTCAGCCAGACCACCGGACGCATGTGGCTGAGCGCCTGCAAGACCCTGGAAAAAATCGCGCGCCTGGGGGAAGACGCCAGCCGTGTGTTCCTGCTGGAAAACCTCAACACCGCCGTCGATCACCCCGGCACGCCGTTCGCCCGCGCCGACGAGACCCTGGCCCTGATCGAAGCCGTGGGCAGCCCGCATCTGAAGATGAACCTGGACCTGTACCACGCGCAGATCGGCGAAGGAAACCTGATCGAATTGATCCAGCGCGCCGGCGGCGCCATCGGTGAAATCCAGGTGGCCGACGTGCCCGGGCGCAAGGAGCCCGGCACTGGCGAAATCCACTACCCGGCGATTGCCCGCGCGTTGCACGCCATGGGCTACACCGGCGTGGTAGGCCTGGAGGGCTGGGCCAGCGGCACCAGCGAATTGGCCCTGGAGCGCTTCCGCCAGGCATTCACCCTATAACAATAAAAGGAACACCCTTATGCATCGTTATTCATTGCTAGTGGCCGCGCTGCTGGTGCTGTTCAGCCAATGGACTTTCGCCGCGTACCGCATTGGCGTGAGCATTGCCCGGGTCGACGATAACTTCATGACCTATGTACGTAGCGGCCTTGAGGCCGCAGCGAAACAGCAGGACGTGCAGATCCAGTTCGAAGACGCCCAGGGCGATGTCGTGCGCCAGCTCAACCAGGTCGAAGGTTTTCTCAACCAGAAAGTCGATGCGGTGATCGTGCTGCCGGTCGACACGGCTGCCACTGCCAACATCACCCGCGCCGCCGTGGCGGCCAAGACGCCACTGGTGTACGTCAACCGCCACCCGGATGAACGCACGCTGCCAAAGGGCGTGGTTACGGTGGCGTCCAACGACATCGAGGCTGGGCAATTGCAGATGCGCTACCTCGCGGAAAAACTCGGCGGCCAGGGCAACGTGGCGATCATCATGGGCGACCTTGCGCAGAACGCCACCCACGACCGCACCGAGGGCGCCAGGCAGGTGCTCAAGGACTTTCCCGGTATCAAGATCGTCGAGCAGCAAAGCGCCGAGTGGCAACGCAACAAAGGCATGGACCTGACCAGCAACTGGCTGCTGGCAGGCACGCAGTTTGATGCGATCGTGGCCAACAACGATGAAATGGCAATCGGTGCGGCCATGGCATTGCAGCAAGCGGGCAAGGCCAAGGGCCAGATTGCGATCGTCGGCATCGACGGTTTGCCCGATGGTTTGGCGGCGATCAAGCGTGGGCTGCTTGCTGCGTCAGTGTTCCAGGACCCCAAGGCCCAGGCGACCCAGGCGGTTCGAGCGGCGATCAAGATGATCAAGGGCGAACCGATTGAAGCCGAAGTGTGGGTGCCGTTTGAACTGATCAAACCTGAGCAGGTGGCGGTATTCGAACAGCGCTACAAGTAAACCGAAGCTAAGGAGATCCAAATGTGGGAGGGCAAGCCCCCTCCCACACTGGATCTGAATCAGTCCAGGTCACTCGCGTCATGCCGTTCGGGCAACTGCTCCTCACCCGACACCCTGTTCACCCGTCGCCCGCGCTGCACCGCCGGCCGGGCGTCAATTGCGTCGGCCCAGCGCAGCACGTGTTTGTATTCATGCACCGAGAGAAACTCCGCCGAGTCGCCGTACAAGCGGCCTTTGACCAGCCCGCCGTACCAGGGCCAGATGGCGATATCGGCAATGGTGTACTCATCGCCGGCGATGTACTCGCTCACCGCCAGGCGCTTGTCCAGCACATCCAGTTGGCGCTTGGCTTCCATGGCAAAACGGTTGATCGGGTACTCCATCTTGCTCGGCGCATAGGCATAGAAATGCCCGAAGCCACCCCCCAGGTAGGGCGCGCTGCCCATCTGCCAGAACAACCATGACAGGCATTCAGCCCGGGCCGCAGGCTCGCTGGGCAAGAACGCGCCGAATTTCTCGGCCAGGTACTGCAGGATCGCGCCGGACTCGAATACCCGAATCGGCGTGGCACCACTGTGGTCCATCAGGGCCGGAATCTTCGAATTCGGGTTCACCGCCACGAAGCCACTGCCGAACTGGTCGCCGTCGCCGATCTTGATCAGCCAGGCGTCGTACTCGGCGCCGGTGTGCCCGAGGGCCAGCAACTCTTCAAGCAGGATCGTGACCTTCTGCCCGTTGGGCGTGGCCAGGGAATACAGCTGCAGCGGATGCTTGCCGATCGGCAGCTCTTTATCGTGGGTAGCACCCGCGATGGGCCGGTTGATACTGGCGAAGGTGCCGCCGCTCTCGGTGTCCCAGGTCCAGACCTTTGGGGGTAGATAGTCAGCCATGCCACTGCTCCTCAGGGATTGTGATCAACGAAGCGTTCCAGACTAAACCAAAGACGGGTGGTGCGTCACACCGGCATCCCGGTCTTGTCGAGGCACCTGTACGCGCAGGGCGATAAGCAAGGCCGCGAGCAACATCAATACACCCGCACCCACAAATACCCCACCAATGCCGCTGACGCTGAACATCAACCCGCCACCGGCAGCCCCTGCGGCAATCGCCGACTGCACCGAAGCGACCACCATGCCGCCAGCACTTTCGGCCTGGTCCGGCACGGCACGGGCGACCCAATTGGACCATGCCACCGGTACACCGCCGAACGCCATGCCCCACAGCGCCAGGAGCAACGCCTGGCCCGGCAATGACACCGGCAGCCAGACCAGGGCCAGCGCCGCAATGCCTACCAGCACCGGCATCAACACCAACGTCCCACGCGGGTGGCGCACCAGCAGCCAACCGGCGAGCAAGGTGCCGACGAAATTCGCCACGCCGAAGCCCAGCAGCATCAGGGCCAGCCCTTGGGTATCGACGCCGGTGGTGCTTTCCAGGAACGGGCGAATATAGGTGAACAATGCGAAATGCGCGGTATGTACCAGCACGCAACCGAACATGCCCATGGCGATACCCGGGCGCAGCAGCACTTCCAGCACGGTACGCAGGCGCGCGGTACCATTGGGCACCAGGCGCGGCAGGGTGAACGCCTGGAACGCCAGGGTCACCGCACCCACGGCAGCCGCCGCGATAAACGCACTGCGCCAGCCATACAGGCCACCCAAGTAGCTGCCGAGCGGCACGGCGACCACGGTACCCGCCGCAATCCCGCTGAAGATGATCGACAGCGCCCGTGGCAGGGAAGCCGCCGGCACCAGACGCATGGCCACCGCCGCCGCCATGCTCCAGAAACCGCCCAGGGCGATGCCCAGCAGGATGCGCATCAACAGCAGTACGGTCAGGCTGGAAGACAACGCCACCAGCAGGTTGGAGGCGATCATCAGCGTGGAGAACCCCAGCAGCACCACGCGCCGGTCGATGCTTCGGGTCAGGCCGGGCACCAGCAAACCGGCAAACAACGCCACCACTGCCGTCACCGTCACGGCCTGGCCGGCGAGCGCCTCCGAGACACCCAGGTCCAAGGCCATGGGGGTCAACAAACTGGCCGGCAGGTACTCCGCCGTCAGCAAGCCGAACACCCCCATCGCCAAAGAAAACACCGCCAGCCAGGCCGGCTCCGTCACAATCCCGGCAGGGGCTTGGGCTGCATTGTCATTCATCACAGGTCATCCTCGGATCATTGGCAAGGCAGCCAGTCTAGGTTTGCCCGCCAGGATGATCTATGATGCAAACCCTTGAGTTTTTGACCGAAACCCCGAACATGACTGCCGCGCATGCTTTTACCCTGTCTTCCGACCTGATCAATGAGCTGCTGCGCGGCATGCGCCTGCGGGGCGTGCAGTACCGCCGCATCCAGGCCGGGCCGAGCTTCGGCATGGGCTTTGACGCCAAGCCCGGCCACGCCTATTTCCACTTTCTCGCGGCCGGCCATGCGACCTTGCGCGGCGAGGACGGCAACCTTTTCGAGCTGTCGGCGGGCAATGCGGTATTCATTGCCCATGGTGGCGCGCATGCACTGTTATCCGATGCGAGCGCCGGTGTGCACGATATCGGCGATTTCGACAGTGCACCGTTGGGGGATGCGGTCTGCGCCGTGGATGCCTCCCCTAATGCGACGCCCAGCACCTTGCTGTTCAGTGCCTGCATGGAGTTCGAACTTGGCAGTATCCAGGGGCTCGGCAACCTGATGCCGGCGCTGATGCTGATCAATGCAGGGGGCCAGCGTTACCCCGGCCTGATGCCGATCCTGGCGGTGATGGAACGGGAAGTCTCCACGGCCCGCATCGGCTTTGCCGGCATCCTGGCGCGCCTGGCCGATGTGGTGGCAGCGATGATCGTACGCGGCTGGGTCGAATGCGCCTGTGGCAACGCCTCGGGCCTGGTGGCGGCGCTACGCGACCCACGCCTGGCCCGCGCCCTCCTCGCCCTACACCAGCAACCGGGCCGCGACTGGAGCGTGGCGGAACTGGCCGCGCAGTGCCATACCTCGCGCTCGGTATTTGCCGATCGCTTCCAGGCCATCCTCGGCATACCGCCGTTGCGCTACGCTACGGAACTGCGCATGCGCCTGGCCACGCAGTGGCTGAGCCTGGAGCGCATGCCCATCGAAACCGTCGCGCAACGCCTCGGCTACACCTCCCAGGCGGCGTTCAGCCGTGCGTTCAAGCGCATCACCGGGCAACCGCCCGGGGCGGCCCGCAGTTCAATGTAGCGACCGCCCCTTCAAGCATTGCGCACCCTGATCATGAAGCCTTAATCTCGTCAGCCAATCACACCGCGAAAGCAATGGAGGCTGCATGAAACTGGTCGGAATGCTGGACTCGCCTTACGTACGCCGCGTGGCGATTTCCCTGGACTTGTATGGGGTGGAGTTTGTGCATGAACCGCTGTCGGTGTTCAGCACCTACGCGCAATTTGCCCAGATCAACCCCGTGGTCAAAGCCCCCTCCCTGGTGTTGGACGACGGGACGGTGCTGATGGATTCGAGCCTGATCCTCGATTACCTGGAAGCACTGGCGCCGGCTGACAAGAAGCTGCTGCCCCAACAACCGGCAGCACGCGCCCACGACCTGCAACTGCTCGGACTGGCCCTTGCCGCCTGTGAAAAGAGTGTGCAGATCGTCTATGAACACAACCTGCGCCCAGCCGAAAAGTTACATGCACCATGGATCGAACGCGTCAGTGGGCAATTGCTGGCGGCCTATGCCCTGCTGGACAAGCAACTGGCAGACAGTGAAGCGCTGACCCAGGCATCCATTACAGCAGCGGTCGCCTGGTCGTTCAGCCAGTTCACCGTGGCGTCGGTGGTGAAGGCGGATGCGTTCCCCAACCTGAAGCGCCATGCTGAACGCCTGGAACAGCATCCGGCGTTCAAACGCTACCCAATCGCCTAAGCATCGCAGTTCATATGTGGGAGGGGGCTTGCCCCCTTGACGGCCTGACAGCCGGCGCATCTCTACCTGACACCCCAGGATCTAAATGTGGGAGCTGGTTTGCCTGCGATGACGTCGGCCCAGCGAACATTGATGTGGGTTGACCCACCGCTATCGGGGGCAAGCCCCCTCCCACTCGCGATCTTCACAATTTTTTGGAACCGTGTTTCTACACCCAGCCGCCGTCAACGATAAAGTTTTGCGCCGAACACATCGCCGAGGCATCCGAGGCCAGAAACAGGGCCATATTGGCGATGTGTTCCGGCATCACACTGCCAGGCAGGCACTGGCTACGGGCGATCAACTCCCGAGCCGCATCATCCACCCACATGGCCAATTGTTTTTCCGTCATCACCCAGCCCGGCACCAGTGTGTTGACGCGGATATGGCTCGGCCCCAGCTCCCGCGCCAGGCCTCGAGTCATGCCGTGGGCGGCAGCCTTGCTGGCGGCGTACACCGGGTAGCCGGCAGAAGCCATCATCCAGCCGACCGAACCCAGGTTGATGATCGAGCCGCCACCCGCCTCTTTCATCATTGGCACCACCGCCTTTGCGGCAAAGAAGGCGTGCTTGAGGTTGACAGCGATCAACCGGTCAAACATTTGCGAGTCGATTTCTTCCAGACTGTGGCGCACGTCATTTGCCGCGTTGTTGACCAGCACCGTGATCGGCCCGAGGGAATGCTCGAAGCGCCGGATTGCCGCACCGTAGCCAATCTCATCGGTGATATCGCAGCACTCGAACTCGACGGTATGGCCCTTAGAGTTCAGCAGCGCCGCCAAGCGTTCACCCTGGCTTTGCGCGCGATCCACAAACGCCACTTTGGCACCCTGGGCGGCAAAGGCCCGCACCATGAATTCGCCAATCCCTGACGCCCCGCCGGAGATCAATACGCTCTTGCCCTTGAGGTCGGGATAAATGGCGTGTTCAGTACTCATAACGTAGTGCCTCGATCAATTAGTCTTATTTTATTTTACGAAATCGGCGTTAAAGGCTATAAATCTGCTGGATAACCGGTGAAATATCTCACATTAGTAGAACTATTCAACCCAAAAACAACAAAAGGAAGTTCGACATGAAGCACCCTCGATACCTGTTGTCCGGTCTGGCGCTGTCCATGCTGATCGCCAGCGGCGGCGCTCACGCCGCCGGCCTTACCAGCGAGCACAAGCCTTTCGGTAAAACCAATGACGGCACCGCCGTCGAACAGTACGTGTTGCGCAACAGCCATGGCATGCAAGCCACGGTAATTACCTACGGCGGTGTATTGCAGTCGCTGAAGGTGCCTGACAAAAACGGCAAGCTCGACGACGTAGTGCTGGGTTTCGATGACGTGCAAGGCTATCAAGGCGGTACTGCATTTTTCGGCGCAACCATCGGCCGCTTCGGCAACCGCCTGGCCGGCGGTGCCTTTGAACTCGACGGCAAACGCTACCAGGTGCCGCTCAACGACGGCCCCAACTCGCTGCATGGCGGCGCCCAGGGCTTCGACAAACAGGTGTGGCACGCCGAGCCCGTCAAGGACAAGGATTCGGTGGGCGTCACCCTCACCTACCTGTCCAGGGACGGTGAAATGGGTTTCCCCGGCAACCTGAAGACCGAAGTCACTTACCGCCTCAACGACAAGAACGAACTGCACATCGACTACAAGGCCACCACCGACAAACCGACGGTACTCAACCTCACCAATCACAGCTACTTCAACCTCGCCGGCGCGGGTAACGGCGACATTCTCAAGCAGGTCGCCACCTTGCACGCCAGCCACTACACGCCGGTGGATGCCACCTTGATCCCCACCGGTGAGCTGGCTCCGGTCAAGGGCACACCGATGGACTTCCTCAAGCCCACGCCTATTGGCCAGCACATCAAGGCGGACCATCCGCAGCTCAAATTTGCCGAGCCGAAACAAGGCGGGTTCGACTTTAACTGGGCCTTGGATACCAAAGGTGATGTGAAGCAGCTTGCTGCCCAGGTGCATGACCCTGAGTCGGGGCGGCGCTTGCAGCTTTACACCAGTGAGCCTGGGGTGCAGTTCTACACCAGCAACTTCCTGGATGGTTCGGTGAAGGGCAAAGGTGGCAAGACGTACCAGCACTGGAGCGGGTTTACCCTGGAGACCCAGCATTTTCCGGATGCGCCTAACCAACCCGGCTTTGCCTCAACTCGCTTGAATCCAGGGCAAACCTATATCCAGAACACCATTTTCAAGTTCACCGCCGATTAAAACTGTGGGAGGGCTACACCCCGATGAGCATGGGTATCTGCACAACTTGATAGCAACCGACGGTAACCACGATGCGAAGCGAGCCGCTCTTGATCTTGATCTGCTTTTGATCTCAGGCGCCCCGTTAAACCACGCTGGCCGGAATTCGACAGGGATTTGGGGGGTAAACCGGCAGGGATGCCGGTTTAGCCGCCCCGCGCCATGGATGGCGCGTGGCGGCGGCCCCCCAAATCCATGGCGGATTACGGGCACACCGAGCCTAAGCGAGGTGCCGAGTGGTGGGGCAAGAGCCCTTTGGTTACTTTGGGGCTCTTTTTTCCAAAGTGACCCGCTGTAAAAGCGGAACCAATATCAGCCGTTACCCAAATAACGGATATGTACTCGGTCTGATCCAGCATCCTGGTCGGCCCCGAGGCCGCCATCGGGAGCAAGCCCCCTCCCACAGGTCCGGCGTAACGCCAAAGTTGTGTAAATACCCATGCCCCCAGTAAAAGCTCGCACATTCCTCCCCACCCACTAAGCTCAATCTCGAACAAAAACAGCGAGCAGCCCGCCATGCCCCATCTCACCGAAACGTTCCGCAACCGCTACCGCGCAAACGTGAGTCGCCATTACAACCCCTGGCTACACGCCGCGTTCGTCCTCGGCTACGGCATCACCTGTATCATCCTGGCCTGGTCCTCCACCGCACAGATCACCGCCCTGCAGTGGCTGACGGTGCCCTTGACGCTGGTGTTCTTCAACCTGTGCATCTACCTCGTGCACCGTCACCTCGGCCATCACAAACACTCATTCGCCCGGCTGTTCTACGCGCGCCACACCGGCGATCACCACAGTTTCTTCACGCCCGGCCACATGACCTACGACAGCCCGCGTGACTGGCGCGTCATCCTGTTCCCCGCCTGGCTGATCGTATTGCACAGCCTGGCCATCACCCTTCCCGGCTGGTGGCTGCTCAAGCAACTGAACCCCAACGTGGCGGGGTTGTTTGCCGGGTGCATGATCCTCGGCTACCTGCTCTACGAGGTGTTCCACGCCTGCGAACACTTACCCGCTGAACACCCGGTGGCGCGCCTGCCGTGGATTCGCCAAATGCATCGCCTGCACGCCCTGCATCACCGTCGCGAGCTGATGCAGGGGCGCAATTTCAATATCGTGCTGCCGTTGATGGATTACCTGTTTGGCACGCTGCATTGGGAGCCGGCCACAAAAAAAGGGAGCAGCCCAGATGGACTGCCCCCTGCTTCACATTCCTAGATCAATCAGCGCACGATGGTCTGGCTGCAAATGTGGCCCAGGCTGACGTATTGGGTGATATTGCCGCCTACGCCCACACCCGGAAACTCCTTGAGCTCGATGCGCCAGCCACCTTCGTTGAACCAGGTTTCCCAGTTGTAGGTCTGGCCCGACGCGCTGTCCGGGTACCGCACTTTATAGTCGCCGGAGCAAGTGCCCAAGGCGACATTGCCCGAAGCTGCACCCGTGATGCCGGTCTTGGCCTCATAGTTGACCCAGTTGTAAGTTGCACCAAAGTGCTTGTCGACCCGCAGCACTGGGGTGACCCCGCGCAATGGCTCACCGGTGCTGTCCGACCATTGGGTGCTCCAGCTCAGATTGCGGGCTGCCTGGGTGGCCAGCTGGAAGATCGAGCTGGGAATGCGCACTACGTTATCGCCGTTCACGTTGTGCTGGTTCAAGCGAGGCGCCGAACCCAGGGTCAACTTGTACTGGGCCTGAGGGTTCAACGCCACCGCCGGGTTCGCCCGCACACGTACCTTGACCGTGTAGCCCGGCGTCAGGTTCGGATAGGTGGAGGTGGAATCCGGCTGAATCACTACCCAGTTATTACCGTCGAAACGCTCGAAGATCCACTGGTTGCGCGTACCCGCACCATCATCACCCAGGAACATGCCGACACCCTGGCCACGCAGCGACGTGAAGGAGAAGTAATCCACATCATTGACGCTGTCGAGGTTACCGGTTACCTGGTTCAGCGCATCCGGCAGGGCAAACGCGGTTTGCTCGGTATCGTTGGGCTCGTAGGCATCAATGTTGCTGTCTACCGCCACGCCGAAGCTGAACTGCGAGTTGCTCGCGGCATTGGCCACCATGAACCAGTAGTAGTCACCGGCCGGCAATACACCGTTGAGGTACTCATCGGCATTGCCGGCGTTATCAGACGTGCCCAACGGGGTCAGATTACCCTGCCCGTCATCGTGGAACAGGGTCAGCGACATGTCGGTGCCGACACTCTGGTTCAACAACTGCACCTGAATTCGCGCATTCTTCGGCAGGTTGAAGTGGTAGGCGATCTGCGCGCCGGTCTCCACCCCGGTCAGCGTGTAAAGGGTGTTGATATCCAGAGTTGGAAACAGCGGAGTGAAGGCAGCAACCGCCGCTTCCTTGAGTTTCGCCTGATCGGGCTTTACCAACTCGCCTACCTTGGCATCAACCACCGCATTACTGGCAATTGCCTTGACGGCTGACACCTTGGGCTTGCCGGCCTTGGCTGCATCGAGCTTTTGCTTGAGTGCGTCCGAGACAATGGCCTTCTCTACTGTGCCACCTTGTTTCAACGCTTTGTCCACGGCCTGCTTGACCGTCTGCGCACTGAGCTTGGGAGGGGTTTGCTCGGCCAGGGCAAAGGCCGAAACAAAGCAGGAGGCCATCATGGCCGCGCCTAGCATAAGGGCTTTTTTCGATTTCATTTTTTATCCATCCATAGTTAAAAAATTGAAGCTCAGGTGACCGGTGACATCCGGTCACCTGGGATGGACTGTAGGACAATACTGTATTTATGTACAGTATTTTAACAAAATATGTGCTCCTGGCTTGTTACGCGAGTGAGCCCTCCTTCTATGGAATTGGGATATCGCACCACCTGCGCCAAACCTCCCATACAACCATTTGGATGATACAAATACTCGCGAGGCGATACGGCCACAAAGCCCAGCGCCTCAGCGTCAAGGGAACAGATGCCAGCTCAGCTTCGGTCACAAGGCCGGCTTTGAGATAAGCCTTAGGCCCTGACAGGATATCGACCATCAGGCTCATGCGATGATACCTGTCGATCATCCGATTTCTTTTCCAGAAACGCTTATGTAGACGAACCTTCTCGTTCTCACTGAAGTAACTTTCCAGCTCATCCAGCTTTGCGTATTCAGCAAACACTATCAGTCCCAAGACGACACCCGACCCAGCGAGCCACACAATGGTATATACAAGAAAAGGGGACATCGTTATGTCCCCTCGGGTTGGAATATCAGATCGCCGTCGATTTCCATGACTCTTCCGCCTACAAACGCACCACCCTCACCAAAAAAAGAGCCTCCCGCAGACCCGCCAACAGCCCCTCCGATAATTCCACACGCCAGTTCACCGTTGCCTTTCAGTGAAATACCTAATGCAATCCGGCATGCACTGCGAGCAATATTTGCAGCAGGCTTGCCCACAAGAGCAGCGCCTAATACTCCAGCCATCAACCTCCCCGTCTCCACATATTTCGCTCTTTTGCATTGCACCTCCCTTCCCACCACACACGCCTCCCTGATTTCCAAACCCGCCACGCCTACATCCATAGCCAGCCCCACATAAGTCCCATTCCCCAGCCATTTCGAAGCCTGCGCAACTGCCCCGATCCGCTGTGCATACCCTGCTATTTCGCCTTTATGCAGGTAGCTCTTGGTTGAAACGCCAAGCACCTTTTTCAATGACTGATTCCCCCTCAGCCCTGTCCCAAACCGCGCTGCACCTTGCAGTTGCCTATCCAGGTTCCCGAACAGCATCTGCCGTTGTCGAACAAACTCAACCCGGTCCAAGCCACCCCCTTTCAACCGCTGATGTAACTGTTCAATCGACTCGAGCGTAAGCACCACCTCATCCAGATGTCGCCCCCACGCAGATGTCGCACCCCCCACGCCTATCGAGCCATACCCCAACAGGCTCTGCAGCAGGTCATAGTCATTGATCACTGCTGGCCCAGCCGACGCATCCAGTGCCAGTCCTCGGTGAATTTCCTCGGCATAGCGCATCAACCAGGCTTCTTCGGCACTGCAAGTTACGCTGTAATTATCAGGAATAATCACCAACTGTCCTGGCGTCACCAGCTTATGGCGCAGGTGCCGATTCAACACATCGAAATGATCAGAGCGCTGCCGATTCAACGCCCCACCCATTAGCCTGGACTTCAAACTGAGGTAGTCCGTGGTGCGGTCGTTGAGGTATGCCTGCGCCATGCCTTACATCTCGAATGCCATGAAGATGGCATCGAAATATAAGCAAGCGCCTACAGCCCGGACACAAGCAGGCGGGGGTCAAACAATACGTTTGGGAAGTTGCCTACACAGCAAAAGATAAGCGCCTACGGAAGACGCCCTAATACCCCGTCATCTCCAAATACCCCACCCCACCCTCGAACTTCACCGGCCCTTCCCAGTAGGGAATCCCCAGGTTCATCCACGCTTTCGGATTGACCGCCTCGGTGGTGATGTCCAGGTGTTTGCCGGGGATCTTCAGCGACCAGCGCGTGGGAATGCTGCGCCCGTCAATCTCGGTTCTGGTCAGCGGCGCCAGTTGAATATCTGCGTTGTGCAGGGTCTCGGTGCGGCCCTGGGCGTCGATCCAGGTTCCGGTGAGGTACCCGCCGCCGTCTTTGTCTCGCACGCGAAAGAGCATCAGTTGCGCGCCCCGGTCCAGGTGCAGGGAGAACCAGTCCCAGCCGGTCTGGCTGGCGGCCAGGGGTTGGCTGCTCCATTCGCGGTCGAGCCAGGCCGAGCCGCTGACTTCGTACGTCTGGCCGTCGATACTGATGCTGCCGGTGGCGTTGAAAAACGGCTGGCTGTAGTAGTACGACGCCTGGCCCTGGTCGGATTTGCGGCTGTAGCCGTTGTCGCCTTGCAGCACCAACGGGCGGCTGGAGGTCAGTTGCAGGTCGTAGGCGAATTGCCCGCCACTGGCCTTGAGTTGCATATCGGCCAGAGCGCTAGTGGCGCCTGGGCGGGTGGCGAAGTTCCAGTCGTCGATCCAGGCGTTGAACGGCAACGCTTGCGCTCCGGCCTGGCCGACGCCACCACGGGCGAAGCGTTCGGCGGCGTAGTGGTGGGTGGCGCTGGTGACGGCGGCGTGGCCGAGCCAGATGGTGGAGTCGCGCCAGCCTTGCTGCATCGGCCCGGCATTCACGGCGTTGCGAAACAAGGTCCATTGCACGCCGAACACATTGCCCTGGGCATCCTTGAGGTTGGCGGTGACGTACCACCATTCGATGCGAAAGCCTGGGTGCGGGCCGTGATCTTCGGGGAAGCTGAAGACTTTACCAGGGGCCACTTGGGCAAACTCCGCCGCATCGCTGCCCAGCCCGGCGAAGCTTTCCTCGGGTGCAGGCGGCTTGTCACAGGCACTCAACAGCAGCAGCAACACCCCCCACCCCAACGCTTTAATCTTCATTTGCAAAGGTCCTCAACAAATCCGCCGGGCGGCTGCGGTAGAGCTGCCATAGCGGCCAGGCCGAGGCTAGCAATGTCGCAAGCAACGCCAGCCCCATCAACTGTGCAAGCTGCCCGGGGAATACCTGCAACGGCAGGCGCCAGCCGAACGCCTGGACGTTGATCACCGCATCCAGGCACCACGCCAGCAACAGCCCCAACGGCAACGCAAGGACCAGCGTCAGTACCGCCAGCAGCCAGGTCTGGCCAAGGTTGAGCAGCATCAGTTGGCGGCGTGTCACCCCCAGCGCCCACAACGGCGCAAGTTGCCCGAGGCGACTCTGGCTCTGGGTCAGCAGGCTGATGAACAATGCCACGCCCGCCACACCCAGGGTCAGACTGTTCAACGCAGCAGTGGCGGCGAAGGTGCGTTCGAAGACCTGGCTGGACCACCCCTTGAGTTGTTGTTGATCGACGATACGGCTGTCTTCCAGGGCAAACTCGCGCTGCACTTCACCCACCAGCGGCTGCACATCCTGGGGCGCCACGCGCAGGTTGAATCGCACCGGTGACAGCGTCGGCCAATGAGCCAACAGGTGCTTGGCGTTGACCAGCAGATGGCCCTTGGGGTTGCCATAGTCGGCGTAGATTCCGACGATTTCCGGTGCCCATGTGCCCTGCGGGGTGGGGACTTGAACCCTGTCGCCCAGGCGCACGTTCAAGCGCCGCGCCAACTGCTCGCTGAGCATCACGCTATCGTCTTGCAGCAAGCGGTCCCAGGGTGTGCTCGTCGCCTCCAGCAACGGCCAGTGCTGACGATAGGTGGGGTTGTCGACCACACCAAACAGCTCCGCCGGCCAGCCTTGCAACTGCACCGCGACCTGCCAGCTGGGCAGCACCGCCTGCACCAACGGCTGCTGTGCCAACCATGTGTGCAGTTGCTGCGCCTGAGCCGGATTTTGCGGGTTGAGGTAAAGCTCGGCGGTCAGGCGTTGTTCCAGCCAGTGGTTGAAGGTCTGGCGAAAACCCGAGGTCATGGAGCTTGCGCCAATATTGGCCGCCAGGGCCAGCAACAGCGCCATGAGTGCCAGGCTCAAGGCTGGCAGTTGCTGGCGACAGTCGGCGAGGAACCACTGGCCCAGTACCGAACGACTGCGCCCCAGCACGCCGTTCAACAGCGCATTGAGCAACACCGGCAAACCCAGTGCAGCGCCCAGCAGCAAGGCCGCCATCAGCACGAATCCGGCGGCCAGGCTGTTGCCCAACTCCAGGGCCAGCAGTGCAATGAGCAGCGCCGCAACCGCCACCCAACCCTGGCGCCGCAACCAGCGCCCGTGGGCCTCATGCCAGGCTTGTGCATTGGCCAGCGCCAGCAACGGCAAACGCGCCGCACGCCACAGGCTGCTGGCCCCTGCGAGCAAGGCGCCGAGCAGGCTCAAGCCCAGCCCTGCAAGCCACCACCCCGGGCTCAAGCTCAGTTGACCTGCCACTTCGGCTCCGTACAGGCCGCGCAAGCTGGCGGCGACGTCCGGCAGCAACAGGCTGGCCAGCAGGTAACCGCTGGCGACCCCGAGTACACCGCCCAGCAATGCCAGAACGCCCAGTTCGACACCCAGGCTCAGGATCAGCATTCGCGCACTGACCCCGCAGGCACGCAAAGTGCGCAACAAACCCCGCCGTTGTTCCAGGGCCAGGCCGATGGCTGCGTGCACGATAAACAACCCGACCACGAAGGACAAAAAGCCCAAGGCGTCGAGGTTCAGATGAAAGCTTTCGGTGAGACGTGAGAGGTTGTTGTCCTCGCCCTGCTTGAGTTGCAACCCGGCAGGCGCTTGGGGATGGCGAGCGGCGAAGGCGTTGTCCAGCAGCAAGCGCGACAACCGCCCCTGCATGTTCAGCAAGGGTTGGGCAAAACCGATATCGGTAAGCAGCATACCGGGGGCCATGTCCGGCTGAACCTGCAATGGCGGCAAGCGCTGCCCGTTGGCCGTCAGCGGTTGTTCGCCTGCGTGCAAACCGAGCGCCTCCAAGGTTTGCGCGGCAACCCAGGTACGCCCCGGCGCCTGGAAAAACGCCAGCATCTGCGCCTGGCTCAAGCGCTGCCCGGCCACGCTGCCGCTACCGGGTAACGATACCGGCTCAATGCCCATCAATTGCAGCCGTTGCGCTTCATGCCCCTTGAGTACCACCCGCCCCTGCACCACCGGTGACACCGGCCACCCGGCGCGGCGCAACTGCGCAAACAGCGCTTGGGGGAAGGCGGCACCATCCGGTGCGCTCAGGCTGGCCTGCGGTTCGCCGCCGATCAATTGGCTGGCGCGCGCATAGCCGTCCCGTGCCTGGCTGTTGAGCGCCTGGACGCCCGTCAATAATGCGGTAGCCAGCCACAGGCCGGTCAGCACACTGAAAAACTGCACCGGGTGACGGCGCCAGTGACTCAACAACGCACGCAACGCCCAGCAGAACACCGCCATCTCAGCGCGCGTCCATCGGTACGACACGGCCATGGTGCAGCAGCACCTGCTGGTCCAGGCGTGCGGCCAGGCGTGGGCTGTGGGTAACCATCAAGAGGCTGGTAGGGCTGTCCTGCAGCAGATCCAACAGCAACTGCAGCACCTCATCGCTGGTGGTTTCGTCGAGGTTGCCGGTGGGCTCATCGGCCAACAGCAAACCCGGACGCGAGGCCAGCGCCCGCCCTACCGCCACCCGCTGCTGCTGCCCGCCGGACAGTTGCTCCGGATAACGCTTGAGCAAATCACCCAGCCCCAGGCGCTCCACCAACTGCGCCTGCCAATGCGGATCGAAACGCCCCGCCAGGCGTGCCTGGAATGCCAGGTTGTCCTCCACACGCAAGCTGCCGATCAGGTTGAACTGCTGGAACACCAGGCCGATTTCGGTACGGCGCCAATGGGCCAGTTGCCCTTCGCTGAGCTGGTCCAAGCGCTGCTCGCCAATGCGGATGCTGCCGCCGTCGACCCGGTCCAGGCCGGCCACCAGGTGCAGCAAGGTGCTTTTGCCACTGCCCGACTCGCCCATCAGCGCCAGACTGCTGCGCGCCCCCAGGTACAGGTCGACACCGGCCAGCACGGCCAGCGGACCTTGGGGAGTGGCGTAGTGTTTGATAACCCCTTGTACCTGCAACATAGGAACGCTCATTTGAAGGACTGCCAACGAGAATAACGGCTGAGGGTGATGCCCACGCAAATTTTTCACATGGATTTCACCGCCTGCCCATCCGCGACACTTTAAAGTGCGCTCCCAGTGGTGATAACCCGCAACTTGTTAGTTACTAATTTTCACACTTTTTACGACGCTAATGTTCAGCAAAAAGACAGCAGTACTGTGACAGGCTGCTGCTCCACAACGGGCGATCGTCCATTAACTGCACTTGTTATAAACATAATTAAAGGGCCGAGGGTGAACAGCGTGGCAGACATGATCCTGGCCAATCCAAAACCCAAATGGGCAAGGTTGAAGCGCCTGAAAAAATACCGCCTGCCTGTGCTGGGCATCGGCGTAATCGGCCTGCTGCTGACAGGTTTTCTGTTGTGGCCGTCTTCCCCGCTTGATCTGGGTGTCGGCAATCGCCTGGTCACCTCCGGGGTGCTCGCCAGTTGGCGCCAGGGCGACCTGGTGGTACTGGTGCGTCATGAAGAACGCTGCGACCGCTCGACAAATCCTTGTTTCGGCCCTGCCAGCGGCCTCACGATCCAGGGCACGCAACGCGCGACCGAGCTGGGCAAAGCCTTTGATTCATTGGGTATGGAGGCCACCGACGTGCTGAGCAGCCCGACCACGCGCACTGCCCAAACCTCGCTGTTCATGTTCGGCAAGACCGAGCTGTCCCCTGGCCCGCTCGCCATTTGCGGGGATGCCATGGCGGAGGAAATCCTCAGCCATAAACAGCCGGGTCGCAACCTGATGTTGATCACCCACAGCGCCTGCATGAGCGACTTCCAGACGAGCCTGGGCTTTCCCCATGCCGCAGCGGCCGAATATGGCAGTGCGCTGTTCGTCAAGGTATTGCCCAACGGCAAACTTGAGGCAATGGGCACTCTGAAAATCCAGCAATGGGCCGCAGTAGTTAAACAACTTTAATTACACTTATTTACATATCCAGCAGCTGTTACGTTCAGCAAAACGACAGCCCTGTTCTGGCATGTTCAGTTGCGCCTCTTAGTTAGGTTCCCCCCTCATTGATTCAGTGAACATCACGATGCTCGGCCCGATTAATTCAATACTCTTCCTGCACCTGTTTGAACGTCATGGAGCGACGTGCTCATGACCCGCTTGAGCCCTCTGCCCTGGTTAATCCTGGGCTTTGCCGTTTTTTTCTTGCTGCCCCTGGGCTTTCACGGCCTGTGGATTCCGGATGAAACCCGTTATGCCCAGGTCAGCCAGGAAATGCTGATGAGCGGCAACTGGGTAGCGCCGCACTTTATGGGCGTGCGTTATTTCGAAAAGCCCGCCGCGGGCTATTGGCTGATTGCCCTGGGCCAGGCGGTGTTTGGCGAGAACCTGTTCGGCGTGCGTATCGCCTCGGTCCTGGCCACGGCGCTGAGTGTGCTGCTGGCCTACCTGATCGCGCGGCGCTTGTGGAACGACCCACGTAAAAGCTTCGCCTGCGCCCTGCTCTACATGAGCTTTGGCTTGGTGGCCGGGCAAGCCGGGTATTCCAACCTTGATCCGCAATTTACCTTGTGGGTCAACCTGAGCCTGGTCGCCCTGTGGTTTGCTCTCGACAGCCCCACCTTAGGTGGGCGTCTGGGTTGCTGGGCCTTGTTGGGGCTGGCGTGCGGCATGGGGTTCATGACCAAGGGGTTTCTGGCATGGCTGCTGCCGGTATTGGTCGCGGTGCCTTACCTGATCTGGCAGCGCCGCGTCGGTGAGTTGCTGCGCTACGGGCCGGTGGCGATTATGGTCGCGGTACTGGTTTGCCTGCCGTGGGCATTGGCGATCCATGTGCGGGAACCGGATTACTGGCGCTTTTTCTTCTGGCACGAACACATTCGCCGCTTCGCCTCCGACAATGCGCAACATGCGCGGCCGTTCTGGTTCTTCCTGCCGATCATGGTCGTGGCGTGTCTGCCGTGGGCCGCATTGCTGCCGACAACACTGTGCAAGGCCTGGAACGAAAAACGCCAGCCGGCGATTGCCTTTCTCGCCCTGTGGTGGCTGCTGCCCCTGGGCTTTTTCAGCCTGAGCAAAGGCAAGTTGCCGACCTACATCATGCCCTGCCTGCTGCCCCTGGCGCTGCTGATGGGCCACGGCTTGATCGACCTGATCAAGCAAGGCAAGGCACGTACGATTGTGATCAACGGCGCGGTCAATTTCGTTCTCGGCATGGCGGCCATGGTCGGGCTGATTTACCTACAAATCACCGACCCGCTGTACGGCAACAGCCACGCCGAGATGTTCAGCCTGTCCCTGGCTTTTATCGTGCTGCTGGGCTGGATCCTCGCCAACCTGTTGCAAGCGGTGCGCCCGCTGACGTTGTGGGCGATGCCGGCGCTGGGCATTGGCTTGCTGGTAGCCCTGCTGCCGGCGGGAATGCCGCAGTTGATAGCGGATAACGAAATGCCCGACCAGTTCGTGCTTGAGCACCTGGACGAACTGCAACACACCCGTGCTTTGCTGAGCAACGAACTGGGCCTGGCATCGGCATTGTCATGGCGCCTGCGTGAGCCAGAGGTGGCGTTTTACGGCACCGAGGGCGAGCTGCGCTACGGCTTGCATTACGAAGAAGCGGCGCACCGCAAGGTCACACTCGACAACGTGCAAGCCTGGTTGGCCGAAGCCCGCGAGCGAGGTTCGGTGGGCGTGCTGATGCGGGTCCGCAGCACCAGCGAGCACCGCGAAGAAGGGCAATTGCCGCCCGGCGGCAAGCGCTATCGCAAGGGCAACCTGGTACTGACGATTTACCCCCAACAACCTTGATCGCCTTTGCAGGAACAGCCCATGAGCCTATGGAAAACCGAACGCGGCGCCCTGGTTTTACTGCTGGGCGTCTCGGCCTTGCTTTTGCTGCTGGGCCTGGGCAGCCGCGACCTATGGGGGCCGGAGACGCGCTGGGCCAACATCGCCTTGCAGATGCTGCAAAGCGGTGATTACTTCGACCCGTATCTCAAAGGCACGCCGTATTACGACAAACCCCTGCCCTCCTACTGGCTGATCACCGGCTTCGCCAGCTTGATGGGTGGCCTTGGCCCGTGGTCGTTGCGTCTGTCATCGGTGATTGCAGCGTGGCTGAGTATCTGGCTGGTGTACCTGATCGGCGAACGGCTGTTTCGCAAAGGCACAGGCTTGATCGCCGGCTGGATGCTCGCCACCACCTTCTACTTCCTGTTCTGGGCCAGGGTCGCCACGGCCGACGTGCTGACCGTGTGCGGCGTGCTGGCAGCCGTGTGGTGGTATTGGCGCGGACCGGAAGACACCAGGCTTGGGCGCTACACGGTGTTTTTCCTGTTGCTGGCAGCGACGTCTCTGTTCAAGGGCTTGATCGGTTTTGTGCTGCCTGGGCTGGTGCTGCTGCCGCACCTGCTCAGCCAGCAGCGCTACAAACGCCACCTCAATCTGCGTCTGCTGTTGGCCATGCTGATCGCCGCGGCGTTTTACGCGATTCCTTTCGTACTGTCCCAGCGCTACGGCGCGCCCTCTTATGGCGAGAGCGGTCTGGCGTTGGTGTTCAGGGAAAACGTGGTGCGTTTCTTCGACCCCTTCGATCACATGGGGCCGATCTACACCTACCTGATCTACCTGCCGGTCTACACCCTGCCCTGGGCCCCCTGCTGGCTACTGGGCCTGTGGCTGGCGGTGCGGCACTGGCGCCACACCCCACCCAACGTGCGCTGGCTGGTGTGGGGCCTGGGCCTGTTGTTTGCATTCTTCACCGCCAGCGGCAGCCGCCGCAGCTACTACGTACTGCCGCTGGTGCCCTTTGCCCAACTGCTCGCCGCCTGGTGGCTGAGCGAACGCCTAAAGAAAAAACCGGCGAGCTGGCCGCGCTGGCAAAAAGGCTTCGGCATCAGCGCAGGCCTGCTCTTGCTGGTGCTGGGTGTGATCTACCCCTGGACTACCGGCAACGGCGGCGTGACCCGCTTCGCCGAGGATGTGCAAGCCCAAGCCGTGAAAAGCGCACCATGGGACCAATGGCAAATGGTGCTGGTGGAGGTCGACAACAAGCTGCCCATGTACCTGCAAAACCACGGCAGGCCCTTCTACTACGTCAGCGAAACCCAGGACTACCCCCGCCAGGGCAACAGCGCCGCGTTCATGGCCTGGCTGGAAAAGACCAGCGGCCAAAGGTTCGATCCGCAACACACGATTATCATCGCGCAGTATTCCAGGGAAGACCCGATGCCGCTGGCGTTTCTGGGCGTGGATCATCGAGTGGTCACTACGCAATCGGATAATGGCGAGCGCTTGTTTCAGAAGCGTGAGGGAGGGAGCGTGGCGTTTGTTCCGATGCCACGCTGAGAATCGAAGAGGTGCTGTTTGCAAAGGCTTGGCGTGAGCCCCCTACGGGGTGCATTTAAACTTCGCACACAAACTCGTCAGCCTGCGCCTTGAGCCAATCAAACAACCGAGCGATATCCGGCTCCGACTGACGACCCTCTCGGCAAATGATGTAATAGGCAGCCGGCGACATCATCACAGGAGCTTCCAGCGCAACCAAGGCTCCCTCCTTCAACGCGTCATGTACCAGTGCAGTTCTGCCCAACGCAATTCCCCCGCCTTTTACCGCCAGGCTGATAGCCAAACTGGAATCAGGAAAGCGTGGGCCATGGTGATAGGGCGGTGCTTGCAGCCCCTGGAAGGCAAACCAGCTCTCCCACCCTGGACACACTTGATCATCCACCCGATGAATCAATGGGTACTGGGCGATATCCGCCAGGGCAATATCGCCGTGTATACGCGCAAACGCTGGCGAACATACAGGAAATACCGCATCGCGCATCAAAAGCTCGACATGGTGGTCCGGATAGTCGCCGTACCCCATCACCACGGCGACGTCATACTGATGCGCACTCAAGCTGCTGCTGCTCATGTCCGCGCTGGTCAACACCAAATCCAGATTGAACGACGCGTGAGCATGAGAACCATGCATCCTGGGAATCAGCCAGGTTGAGCACAGAGAGGACGTACAGGCGAGGTAAAGCGGTTGAGGTTTACCGGGACTGAGCGAATGCAGCACAGCATCCAGGTCTTTGAAAAAACCTTCGGCCACCGGCAACAGTGCCTGCGCCGCCGGCGTGAGTTTGACGCCCCGTGAGTGGCGCTCGAACAACTGCACCCCCCACCACTCTTCCAGACCTGCGATTTGATGACTGATAGCGCTGGCGGTGAGGTTCAACTCGGATGCGGCACGCGCAAAACTGCCGGTCTGCGCGGCACTCACGAAGGCTTGAAGCATAGGGGTCGGGGGCGGACGTTGGGCCATCAGTTGCTCACTTTGATCAGGATGATCCCGCCAACAATGACGAATGCCGACAGCATTCGCCGCCAGCCAAACCGTTCATGAAAAAACAGTGCGGCAATAATGGTGCCGATAATAACACTGGTTTCCCGCAACGCGGACACCTTGGCTACCGCATCCAGGGACAACGCAAACAACACCAGGCCGTAGGACGCCAGGTAAAACACCCCTCCCAACATTCCTACCCGCCAGTGGCAGCGGATGGCCTGGGTGAATGCCGGACGCGCCTTGATCAACGCCAATAACGGGATCGGGATGCTCTGGAATACCGTCAGATAAATGATGTATTGCAGCACCGTCTCACTGGCTCGCACGCCTTTGGCGTCCACCACCGTATAGGACGCAATGAACGCTCCAGCGCACACCGCCATCAGGATCGGCTTGAGCATGTGCGCCGTCATCCTGCGCACAAATGTCAGGCTGATGATCCCCACGCAAATCATCAGCACACCTGCCATCGCCTGAAACGACAGCTGCTCATGCAGTAAGAAGTAGGAAAAAAGCGCAACCAGTACCGGCGGCACACCACGCATGACCGGGTAAACCTGACCGAAATCGCCGGTCTCGTAAGCCTTGATCAGAAACAATCGATAGATCGTATTGAGCACTACGGAAACCAGCACATAGCCCCACACCTCAAGGCTTGGCACATGAACCAACGGCAGCGCTGCCAGACAGATCAGCAATGCGGTGCCATCGACCATTGCCAAAGTCATAAAGCGACTGCTTCCGGCGCGTACTACGGCATTCCAAGTGGCGTGCATGAAGGCGGAGATCAAGACCAGGGTGATCGCGATATCGGAGTTGTCCATGGGGCTCGGCTTTTGCTGAAAACAGGGAGGAATCAGTTATGCAGGGCAAGCCAGGCATCATGGCTTGCGTAACCACATCCGTAGCATGTAGCGATTGAGATCGCTCAGCCGCTCATCATCATTGATCTGCGCACAGGGAACATTCCTGTCTATGAAATGCGTGCGGGTATGCAGGAACTTGTTGTCGGCAGAAATCAATACCTGCCCTGGTTCAAGCAGTATGCGATGCTGGACTGAAGACTGGTCGAGCACAGCATCCAGTATATTCAGCGCCTGAGTTTGTGCGAGGGTCAACGGGACACCAGCCTTCAGATGAGCCGACTCAATGTAGACACGAAAATACCTGATCAAAGGAATGCCTGCGTCTGAAAAACTCAAGATGGGCGCTTTAAACAGCGTCTCATCCTCGGCCATGCCTCGATTCTCAAAAAAGAAATCGCATTTCAGCTGTGTCAGTACATCTGGAAACGTCATCAGCTCTGCGTAGACCGCGCTCGCATTAATCAGAATGCTTTCACCACCCAGCAGTGCTTTCTGACCACACGCCAAGATCAAATAGTCGATAGGTAGCGGGTCACTCACACCATCGTTGTGTACGTAAGCACCCTGCCGGGTTTGGTGGTATCTGGCACCCTCTTCAATACTCTTACCGCCCCGATCGTATACTTCAATAACCTTATGACCGAGATGATTCTGCACCATTGGCTTTCCCAGCAAAGAGCCAAATGTCCAAATGAGTGATTTGAAGACTGCGAGGCTATCGACTTTAAAGCCATCCAAGATCAACACATGAGTTTCATGGTCAATCATGTTTCGAATATTGTTTAATTCCGCATGCAGGATGGGTGAGCTAAGCGGATTGATGCAGGCAGGTGTTATATCGAAGCGATGATTTTGGCCACTGGACTCGACTATATTCTTTGCGCACAACAACTCATCAAATGCGGCTTTTGAAAGTCTGACTTTGGCTGCCTCTTGACGAAAATGACTGACATCCATGTTCATCGCAATCCTTTACGGTGGTGAGTAGGAGCCTCCATTTAACTAAGCTCAACCTTGTCCGAAAAAGCGAAACCTCATCAGGGTAGCCATCAACGCTCGTCATGACAGATTTTTCCTACGCCAAAATATGAGCTGTCACTGCTGGCAGTTTTGTCATGGTTTGTAAAGGGCCAGCAAGCCATCTCTCTTTAAATTGCAGGACGAAGATTCTGGCCGCGTGGCATTTGCTGGAGATAGCCAGAACCACAGTGGATCGCTCCATTGAGGGCATGAAGGCCTTGAAGGCAAAACCTCAAAATGTGGGAGGGGGTTTGCTCCCGATGGGGCCGAGTCAGTGGAGATATTTGCTGCTGACACTCCGCTATCGGGGGGCCCCTCCCACATTGAATACCTTCCACATCAGAATTCGACAGCGATAGTGGAGTCGAGCACATTGTCAGCTCTCAGATTCTGTGCAGGCTCGCTGCGTGAATAAATGCCTCATCCAAGGTACTCCCACCGTAACTGCTCATGAAACCCTCGGCATCGGTGAAACGATTGAAACGCTGTTGGCTCAGCATGTAGAAATCATCGCAGTGAGTGACGATCTCATCGACGTTATGTGATGAAACAAGTACCGCGACTCCCTCTGCGGCCGCTCCCTCCAGACACCTCCAGATGTGATAACGAAATTCGGAGTCAACACCCGCGGTCGGCTCATCCAGAATCACCAGATCTGCGTTGACGGACAGCAAGGACAGCGTAAAAAACCAGCGCTTTTCACCATAGCTGCAAAGGGATGATTTTTTTCGCCCAGATTTCGCGGTAACGCTCAGCAATGCCGGGGCTCCACTTTTCAATTTTGTCCAAGGCGTGCCGTTGCGTAATCGGCGTGTCGGAACAAAAAAGCATCATCATCTTGAAAACATCAAACATGCGAAAGACAGGCGGCGTTGCGATGATTTGCGATAGGTAAAGCAGCTTGGAAAATGAATGATGCACTTTCCCGCCATTCATTTTTTTCAGACCACAGACCACGTCAAAAAAGCTGGTTTTTCCGGATCCATTAGGCCCCAACAAACCTGTGATCGCCCCCGCCTCGACCGCCAATGAAGCGCTATTGAATAAAACATGCTGGGCATGCCTTAAATTCAGTTCATCCACGAGCAGCCTTTTCATTAGTACCGACTCCAAACAGGATTGATGAGTAAAAATCGGAACACCAACCACCCTGTGACGCTGATCAACCCTACAACCCCCGCCACCACAGGTGCGGATTCAGATACTCCCATCGTCATGATGCGATTGGCCCATTCCATCGGATTAAAGATGCCGATCACGTTAAGCACTGGATGTGAAGTGTTCAGGCTACCGATACCTAATGCCAACATCCCGACTGAAATCATGGAGAAAAGAGTGTTGGTATTTTGAAAGCCGATAGGCAGTAGCGTCAGCAAAAGCGAGGGCGTGGAAAACAACAATAAGCACATATAAAAACGCCCAACTATGACAATCCATTCTTCCATCGCCATCGAACCAAAATAACCTCGCGTCAGTACATAAAAAACGGAGCAATAGATAACAGACATGAAGGAGTACGCCAAAAACTGCCCAACGAGAAAAATTAGCTTGGTACGTCTTGTATAAACAAAGGAACGTAAAAAACCACTTTCCCTGCGCCCCACTATATAAAAAGCCAATCCAAACAACGCGACGCTTGAAGAAATGAAAGCGTAGAACCATGAAGTGGCAGACGCGTAGTCACGGGTTGCTTCCTCACCAGAGATTCTGGCGTAAGTTATCAAGTAGAAGGTGACTGCGGGGGATATCACTATCCAGAGCACTGCAACGGGTTCCTTTAACTGCTCCTTAACAAAAAGCATCGATAGTAAAATCGGTTTAGATAAGGGATAGATATACATGGCTCACCTCATGGAAATGGCACCATCCTCCTCTGATTCTTTCACTTTCAAACCCCTCAGAATTAATGGTACTCCACTTAATTTAAGCAACTCCCACAATTTAGTAGAAGTAGAAAATCACGCAAGAAAAGTAAACTCTACCCTTAGGAAAAGCATTACTTCCAACTAGGAAATTTCACTCATTAAAATCGGACCACCAATAGTTCCTCAAAGAAGAAAAGAATGATTCAAACTTTCACACCGTGATAATCCCTAGCGAAATTAACGCCTTATAAATCATCATTTTTCTGATATGAAAATTAACTGCGAACGGACTCTGCGTAGGAAACAACGTGAAACTCAAGAAAGTAGGTAACTAATCCGACAAACGGTCCGGCCAGCTCTTATTCTCGAAACAATTTTAAAAGGCCAGCAAGCCATCTCTCTTTAAATTGCAGGACATTTCCGAGACAATCCCCGCCGCCTTGTGCCGGTTGGAATCGGTGGCTAGTCTGCGATCCGTCACTGCTCATCAGTGATCGGGTTTAGTCGCCCGCTTCTTCCAACACGGCATGGTCCCCCATGAGTTTTATGGTGGCTGTGCGTAGGGCACCTTCGGGTGCGCCGGATATTTCGTGTTGGGCCGGTCGACTAACCTGCGTACAGCCACCACCCTCGTTTAGTCGCGACGGGTGTCGGCTCCTAATCCAACACGGAGCTACACCATGAATAAAGTCTTACCCGACCCACCCTTCGACCCCGCAAAAACCCGTGCCGCGTTCAACCGCGCCATTGACCATTACCTGCCCAGGCAGGGTTTTCACAGCGTCAACGACGATCTGAGTTTTGAAGATGCGTTGCTGTACACCGCCAGCCTGCTCGACAGTGCCTCAGCGACAGCGCTCGATTGTAGCGAGCTGCTGGACAGCCCCGTGCGGGCGAAGATTCTGGCGGTGTGGCATTTGCTGGAGATCGCCAGAACCACAGTGGATCGCTCTATCGAGTGCATGAAGCCCTTGAAGGCAGCACCGTAGAATGTGGGAGGGGGCAAGCCCCCTCCCAGATTGAATGCATTCCAATCCTCAGATCCTGCGGCGGCGGTTGAGGGCGGGAATGGCGGTTTGCGGCACTTCAACGCGCTGGACCTTCGCCACGGTCCTGGCGGCGAGTTGCGCCAGGGTTGGCTGGCTAAACAAGGTGCGTGCGTCCACTTCCAGCCCGGCCTTGCGCAGGCGGGCCACCAGGTTGACTGCCAGCAGCGAGTGCCCGCCCAGTTCGAAGAAGTGGTCGTGGCGCCCTACCCGCTCCAGTTTCAGTACGTCGGCCCAGATGCCGGACATCAAGGTTTCCACTTCGCCCTGGGGCGCTTCGTAGGCACGGCTGAGCACCGCGTCCAGGCCCGGCTCCGGCAGGGCCTTGCGGTCGAGTTTGCCGGCAGGGTTCAGGGGCAGTGCGTCGAGTTGTACGAAGGCGGCCGGCACCATGACTTCCGGCAGTTGATCCAGCACATGGGCGCGCAAGTCTTCCAGGCTCGGCGCCTGGCCGCGCAGGGTGAAGTAGGCGACCAGGCGCTCATCGCGAATCAGCACCGCCACTTCACGCAACGCCGGGTGTGCACTCAGGCGTGCTTCGATTTCTCCCAACTCCAGGCGCACACCGCGCAGTTTGACCTGGAAATCATTGCGCCCGAGGAATTCCAGATTGCCGTCCGGCAGGTAGCGCACCAGGTCGCCCGTGCGATATAGGCGGTCACCGACAACGAAGGGGCTGTCGATAAACCGCTCGGCGGTCATCTGCTCCAACCCCAGGTAGCCGCGGGCTACTCCCACACCACCGATATGCAGTTGACCGCTGATGCCTATGGGTACCGGTGCGTCATGGGCATCCAACACGTACAAGCGGGTATTGTTGATCGGCCGGCCAATCGGCAGTTGCACCGCGGGTACTGGCGCGCCGGGTTCGAGGGTCCAGGCGCTGCTGTCGACCGTGGCTTCGGTGGGGCCGTAGACGTTGTGCAAGCGCACCTTGGGCAAACGCGCCTGGACGCCACGGGCCAGAGCTTCGGTCAGTTCGCCGCCGCCGCACAACACATCGGTGAGGCTGGTGCACAGCGCCGACTCGTCCAGCTCAAGAAACTGCTGCAACATCGCCGGCACAAACTTGATCACGCTGATGTGCTGCTCGCGAATCAACTGGGCCAGGTACGCAGGTTCACGATGACCATCGGGCCGCGCCAGCACCAGGCGCATACCGTTGCTCAATGGCCAGAACAGTTCCCACACCGAACCGTCAAAGCTGAATGGCGCGCGCTGCAACAAGGCGCCGCCTGCTGCGTCGGGGCACAATTGCGAGCCCCAGTGCAGCAGGTTACCCAGGCCGCGATGTTCGATCATCACGCCCTTGGGGATGCCGGTGGAGCCCGAGGTGTACATCACGTAAGCCAGGTTGGCGACGCTCAAACCCGGTACCGACGGATTGTCGGTCGGCGCCTGGCTCCAGGTGCAGTGGTCGAAGTCGATCACGGGGATTGCAACCTCGCCCGGCACTTCGCGGGTAGCGCCGTGTACCAGCAGCGCCACCGGCTGGCTGTCGGCGAGCATGTAGGCCAGGCGTTCGCGTGGGTAGCCCGGGTCGAGGGGCACATAGGCACCGCCCGCCTTGAGAATGGCCAATAACCCCACCACCAGCTCCAACCCGCGCTCCACACACAGTGCCACCCGCGAGTCGGGCCGTACACCACGCTCGCGCAGATGAAAGGCCAGTTGGTTGGCGCGCTCGTTGAGTTCGCGATAGGTCAGTTGCTGTTCGCCGGCCTGTACCGCGATGGCATCGGGAATGTCCCGCGCATGGGCTTCGAACAACGCCTGGACGGTGAGGGTTTGCGGGTAGTCCGTGGCGGTGGCGTTGAAGCCTGACAACTGGGTGTGCAACTCGCTGGCGGGCAACACCTGTATGTCCCGAAGCGGCATTTTCGGCGCCTGCTCAAGCGCATCCACCAGGCCATTGAGCACCGTGTCAAAGTAGCTCAGGACCCGCTCGGCACCCACGGTGCACGGCGCCTTGGCTTTGAGCCGGAAACCGCTGGCCACGTCATCCACCGTCAACATCAGCGGGTAACTGAGGATATCTTCACTGTTGAGCAAGGCCATGCCCGGTACCAGTTTCAGTTCGGGATCGGCCGAGGTGTGGCGGTAATTGAGCAGGCTGTTGAACAGCGGTGACACGCCGCTGCAACGCTGGGCCAACGCCAGGGAGGCTTGTTCATGAGCGAGCAAGGCGCTCAGTTGTGTGTGGGTGTCGTGCAGTGCATCCACCACGTTTTGCCCGACCAGGCGCAGGCGCAGCGGCAAGGTGTTGATGAACATGCCCAACGCCCGCTCGGCACCCTCGCCGGCTTGCAAGCGGCCAAGCAGTACGGTGCCGAACACCACATCGTCGCGGCTCGCCACCCGGCTGAGCACCTGGGCCCAGGCCAGGTGGAACAGGCTCGCGGCGCTCACGCCAAGAGCGCGGGCCTGGCTGCGCAGGCGCAGGTTGAGCGCGTCATTGAGCAGGCGTTCGGCTTCTTCGGTCTCGGCACGCTTGGCCTGGCGCTCCTGCACGCCAAACGCCAGCGTCGGCTCATCCACCTCTGCCAACTGCTGGCGAAAGAACGCCTCGTGCGCAGCCTGGCGCACGGCTGATCGGGCTTGCGCCACCACATTGCGGTACGGCACCGGCACGGGCAGTTGCGCCTGTTGGCCGAGCAGATGGGCGCGGATCTCGTCCACCAACAGGGTGGTCGAAGTGGCATCGTTGACCAGGTGATGAAAGCGCAGCCTGGCGATCCAGCGCTGATGGTGAGGTTCTTCGGCGTAGTCCAGGGCCATCAGCGGCGCCTGGCGCAAGTCCAGCGGTTGAGCCGGCTCGCGCAGCGGTTCGACCCGCAACCGCGCTTTTCGCCACACCACCTGCATCGGTTGTTCAAGGGCATCCCACACCAGGCTGGTGCGCAGGATGTCATGGCGGTCGATCACTTGTTGCAGGGCGTGGGCGAAGGCATCCAGTTGCTCGCGGCGCGCAAAGCTGAACAGAGCCTGTTGCTGATACGGGTCGTGCGCATCGGTGATGTGGTGATAAAGCAAGCCTTCCTGCAACGGCGCCAGCGGGTAGATTTCCTGCACATTCGCTGCGCCACCAGGGATGCTTGCGACGATGTGGTCGAGGCTGGCTTGATCCAGCTCGGCCAAGGCGAGCAGATCGGTAGTGATATGCGTACAGCCTGGCGGGATTCGATTGTCTGGCACCGCCATTTCATTACCGCCACACGCTGCCGCCAGCGCCGCCAACGTTGGCTGGCCGAACAGCACCTGCACATCGGCACGCAGGCCGGCCTGGCGCATGCGCTGCACCAGTTGCACCGCCAACAGCGAATGCCCGCCCAACTCGAAGAAATGGTCGTGGCGCCCTACTTGCTGCACGTGCAGCAACTCGGCCCAGATCTGCGCAAGGGTAGCTTCCACACCCGCCTGCGCAGCTTCGAAGCGGCGAGTGACAAAGGCTTCCTGGCTGGGTGCGGGCAAGGCTTTGCGGTCGAGCTTGCCATTGGCGGTCAGGGGCAACGCCTCAAGGCGGACATAGGCCGCCGGCACCATGTAGTCAGGTAACGAGGCCTGCAGATGGGCGCGCAGGGTTTGGATATCGACTGGCTCGCGCGGGATAAACCAGGCCAGCAATTGCCCTTGGCGAAACTGCACTACCGCGTCCTTGATCGCCGGGTGGGCGGCCAGGGCCGATTCGATTTCCCCCAGCTCGATGCGTACACCGCGGATTTTTACCTGGTCGTCGTTGCGCCCCAGGTACTCAAGATTGCCGTCCGACAGCCAGCGCGCCAGATCGCCGGTACGGTACATACGCGCGCCGTTGAAAGGATCGTCCAGGAAGCGTTCGGCATTCAGTTCAGGACGGTTCAGATACCCCCGCGCCACGCCCTTGCCGCCCACATACAACTCCCCCACTGCGCCAATCGGCACCGGGCGTTGTTGCGCATCCAGCAGATAAACCTGGGCGTTGGCGACCGGCGCGCCGATGTGCAGCGGCTGGCCCACCTCAATGGCTCCGGAGGTGGCAACCACAGTGGCTTCGGTAGGGCCGTAGTTGTTGATCAGTGCAAACGTCTGCGCCTGGGTGAACGTGCGCAGGCGATCGCCGCCAATCAGCAAGGTGCGCAAGGTAGGATGCCCAAGCTGCTGGCTAAAGGCGTATTCGGCCACAGGCGTGGGCAGGAAACACACGTCCAGTGGCTGCGCGCGCCACCAGTCGAGCAGCGCATCGATATCTTCCGCACCGTCGTGGGCCGGTGGCAGGTGCAGCGTTGCACCCACGCATAACGCC
Source organism: Pseudomonas sp. W2Jun17 (assembly GCF_023127795.1). NCBI lineage: Bacteria > Pseudomonadati > Pseudomonadota > Gammaproteobacteria > Pseudomonadales > Pseudomonadaceae > Pseudomonas > Pseudomonas sp. W2Jun17. The sequence continues at coordinate 34,174 of NZ_SPKO01000024.1, forward strand.
GGCCAGACTTCCCAGGCCATGGCATCAAAACCAAAGCCGGCGACGCTGGCGGTATGGCTGCCCGCGTGCAGGTCGAACGCCCGGCAGTGCCAGTCCACCAGGTTCGATACGCTGTGGTGCTCCACCATCACGCCCTTGGGCAAGCCGGTGGAGCCGGAGGTGTAAATCACATAGGCCAGGTTCGACGGCGAGACCGCGACCTCGGGGTTACTGTCGATGTGCGAGGTGACCTGCTCCAGCGCGATCACTGGCACCGTGGAGACAGGCAGGCGCTGGCGCAAATCCTGCTGGGTCAGGATTGCCACAGGCGCACTGTCTTGCAGCAGGTAGTCCAGGCGTTCAGCCGGATGGGCCGGATCCAGCGGCACGTAGCAGGCGCCGGATTTGAGCACTGCCAACAACCCCGCCAACGTGTCCAGCCCGCGTCGGGCCAGCACGGCCACGCAATCATCCGGCTGTACGCCGTGTGCCAATAGTTGATGCGCCAGGGCATTGGCCTGACGGTTGAGGTGGGCGTAGGTCAGCTGATGGCCCTGATACACCGCGGCAATGGCGTCGGGCGTGTGTGCGGCTTGCGCTTCAATCCGCCGGTGCAAGGTTTGCGGCAATGCGTTGGGCTGCGCGGTGGCGTTCCAGTGCAGCAGCCGAGCCTGAGCTTCAGGCGCCAGCATGGAAAACTCACCGACTGGCAGCGAGGGGTCTTCCAGCCCTTGCTCCAACAGCCAGGTGAAGCCGCGCGCCATCGCCTGGACTTCGTCGTGCTGGAAGTACGCCTCGTTGTAGACGCAATGCAGCCACGCACTGTCCTGGTAGCGGTTGCTGCGCAGGTGAATGGCGATCGGCAATGCCTCATGGTGGTTGGACACCTTGATGGCGCGCGCCTGCACCTGACCAAAACGCAGGTCATGGTCGTCCTGCTCGAACGACACCGACAGGTCGAACAACTGCCCGCGATCGGTTCGTCGCAGGCCAAGCTCACGGTTCATCTCGCTTAACGGGAAGCGCTGATGGCGGAAATCCTGCTTGAGCTGATCGCGTATGCCGCGCACCAGCTCACCAAAAGGCAACCCCTCGCTGAACTGAAAACGCACCGCACTGACCTGGGCAAACATGCCGACGGTAGCGCGAAAACGCGCGTTGGAGCGGTTGAGAATCGGCAGCCCCACTACCCATTCCTGGCGTTGACTGGTGCGGCTGAAATACACATACATCGCCGCCAGCAGCACATGAAAAGCCGACGCCTGGCAGCGGTTGGCGACCTGCTCCATACGGTTGAGCAGCGCCACCGCAAACCCTTCCAGGAAGGTGTTGCTCGACGCCTTGGTGGTTTGCTTGGGCATCAGCAGTGGCTCGGGCAGTACCTGGAACTTGTCCAGCCAATAGTCACGGTCACGGGCGTAACGGGCCGAGTGCAGGTAGTGCTGGTCGGTGTCGATAAAGTCGATATAGGACGGTGCGAACGGCTCCACGTGCCGGCCTTGCTCCAGGGCGGTATACAACTGCGCGAGGGACTGCACCAACTGGCCGAAGCCCCAGCCGTCGAGAATCAGGTGGTGAGCCTGGATACCGAGGTGGTAGTGGTCGTCGTCGAGTTTGACCAGCAGGACGCGCACCAGCGGCGCGCCGCTCATCATGAACGGTCGGGCCATTTGCGCCTGCATCAGGGCCCGGCTCGCGGCGCACGGGTCGGGTAACGCCGCGAAGTCATGCAAGGCCACGTCCACCGGCAGTGCCGAAGCGAAGGTTTGCCGCGCCAGCCCTTCGGCGTCGGTATGCAATTGAATGCGCAACGCATCGTGTCTGGACACCAGCTGCGCTACGGCCTGCTGGATGCGCTCAGGCATCACTGGGCCGGCAACATCCAGATAGCCGCCAATGTTATACAGCGGCGAATCGCCCACGCGCATCTGATCAAGCCAAATGTCCTGTTGGGCGGCAGTGAGGGGGAAGCTGGCCGGCTGGCGGGAGGAATACTGCATAAGATCCTTCTCATGGAGGTCAGGCACTGGCCGCGCAGGGTGGCCCATTACGCCGAATTTGCCGGATTTGAGCATGGGGGGGCCGCAGGCGTCTGTCACCCGAAACCCGGACATTCAAATGGATGGAACGGGCTTGGTGGGTCGTTCACTGCTGAAACGATTAAAGCGCTGTAGGAAATTGGCTATACATGGCCGATGCTGGCACTTTGAACCTCTGCAAGAATTTAGACTTTTACTTTAAATATCATCCAGTTACTTAAACCTAAAAATACCTTGCGAGCGTTCGTTGCCGGTTTTATTGACCAGAAACGTCGGAATAATGACGCAGATTTTATGGCAGCTTGTGTCCCTCGTTTCCGCTACATACGTAGGACAAATCCATATGGCTAAATAAAATCTCGAACGCCGAGTTACGTTCAAGCAGTACGGATCGCCCCGCCGCAGCCCGGAGCCTCCGCAGACGGTTTTCGACATCAAGGATGAAATGGCTATGAGTCTGACCCGCAGTATTGGCGACACACAGGGCCCGCATTTTTATGCCGAAATGGGCGAGTTGATTTCAAATAGCGGCCATGAACGCTTCGCCGCAGACATGTTGCACCTGGTAGACAAATGGGTGCCGATTCACCTGGTGGACCTCAGCGAATGGACGCTCGATGAGCTGCGCGACCGCGTGCTCGACATCAAGCTGCTGGGCAGCGCCGGGCTGAAAAAGGAGTTGTCTGTACCCCAGACACTGCACCCGTTGAACGACCACCCGCTGATGCGCGAAATGCTGCGCATGCAAGACCCGTTGTTGATCCAGATGAAAGCCAAGGCCAACAGCGCGCACCCATTGGGCAGTTCGCACCAGTGCAACCTGGTATCGCGCCAAGGGAACCGACGCTGTGTGATTTCGTTCTACCGGCCGCCAACTCAGCGTGGGTTTTCCCTGGCTGAGTTGTCGTTTCTCAAGTGCTTGTCGGACACCCTGTTGCCGTTGATGGAGCGGCACGCGCAACTGCTGCGCCAGGTGCCGCACGCGGAGATTGAGCCGGCCCACACCCTGCTGGAACAATCGCAATTGCAGCGCGAGTTCTACAAGCGCCTGGCTCTGAGCGATATCACCCTTTCGGCGCGTGAGCAGGAAGTGTGCCTCGGCCTGCTGACCGGCGGCACCGTGCCGCAGATCGCGGAAAAACTCAGTGTGAAAAACAGCTCGATCGAAACCTACCTCAAGCGCGCCGCCGCCAAGCTGGGCGTGAGCGGCCGGCATGGCCTGGCCAAATGGATGGTGGGTGCCTGATGAACAAACGGATGCTTTGCTGCGTCGGGGTGGCGTGGACGCTCAGTGGCTGTTCGCTGATCCCCGAGTATCAGCGGCCAGCAGCGCCGACGCCTGCGCAGTTTCCTCAAGGCGGCGTGTACAGCCTGGCGCAGGCCGGCGACCTGACGCAGAATCCGGATTGGCAGCAGCTGTTCCACGACCCGGCGCTGCAACGGTTGATTGCCGATGCCCTGGTCAACAACCGCGACCTGCGGGTAGCCGCCCTGAATGTAGAGGCGTTCCAGGCGCAGTATCGTATACAGCGCGCCGACCTGTTCCCGGCGATCTCCGCCAGCGGTGCCGGCAAGCGTCAGAAATTGCCGGGTAACGTGACAGGCACCGGCAAATCGGCGATCACCTCCAACTATTCCGCCACCTTGGGCCTGAGCGCTTATGAGCTGGACCTGTTCGGCCGCGTGCGCAGCCTCAGCGAACAGGCGTTGCTGACTTACCTGGGCACCGAAGAAGCCCGGCGCAGTGCGCAATTGAGCCTGGTGGCGAACGTGGCCAACGCCTACCTGACCTGGCGCGCCGATCAGGAACTACTGGCCCTGGCCGAGCAAACCCTGGTGGCCAACGACTACAGCTGGCAACTGACCAGCCGCAGCAAAAACGCAGGCAAAGCTTCGGCGCTGGAGGTGGTGCAAGCCCGTACCGCAGTGGAAAGCACCCGCGCCAGCGTCGCTCGCTATGAACGCCAGGTCGCCCAGGACCTTAACAACCTCGTGCTGCTGGTGGGCGGCCCGGTGGATAAGCATCTGCCCGCTCGCCCGCTGGCCGATGATCTGGTCGCCCGCGTCCCCGCCGGGTTGCCCTCCGACCTGCTGCAACGCCGCCCGGATATCCTCCAGGCCGAATACCAGTTGCAGGCGGCCAACGCCAATATCGGCGCCGCCCGTGCTGCGTTCTTTCCGTCCGTGACCCTCACGGCCAATGCCGGCAGCACCAGCAAGGAGCTGTCGGGTCTGTTCAAGGGCGGCTCGGGCACCTGGACCTTCCAGCCGCAAATCAACCTGCCGATCTTCAACGCCGGCAGCCTGCGTGCCAGCCTCGATTATGCCAAGTTGCAGAGGGACATCACGGTGGCCCAGTACGAAAAGTCCATCCAGAGCGCCTTCCAGGAAGTGGCCGACGGCCTTGCCGCTCGCCAGACCTTCAACGACCAACTGGATGCGCAACGGGATTTCGTCGCCGCCAACCAGAACTATTACGACCTGGCCCAGCACCGCTACCGCAGCGGCGTGGACAGCAACCTGACGTTCCTCGATGCGCAGCGTGCGTTGTTCAGCTCGCAACAGGCGTTGATCGTGGACAGGCTGGCGCAGCTGGTGGCGGAGGTGAACTTGTATACGGCGTTGGGTGGAGCGTGGCGCGTCAACGCAACGCCGACTGCCGCAACCGATACTCCCCCGGCGTCATCTGCGCATACCGCAGGAAAAACCGGCTGAAATATGCCGGGTCCTTGAACCCCAGCTGGTAGCAGATTTCATTTGCAGAACTGCCGGTAAACAACAGCAGGCGTTTGGCCTCTTGCATCAGGCGCTCAAGGATCAGGCGCTTGGAGGGCAGGTCGGCGATGCGTCGGCACACCTCATTGAGGCGTGCCTGGGTCACGCCGATGGCCTGGGCATAACGCGCCAGCGGCCAATGCTCCAGGTAATGGGCTTCGATCAGTTCGTTGAAGCGATGAAAAATCCGCAGGTCTTCATGGGCCGTCGGCCGTGCCGGCAGGGCGTGGGCGCACAGGCGCAGCAGGCGGATCATGATCAAGCGCGTCAGGCTGTCGAGGGCGGCTGCGCGGCCTGCCCGTTCGGCGTTGATCTCGCCGCACAGTTCTTCGAAAAGCTGGTCCAGCCCTTCGGCGTTGGCGCCCAGCGCGACACACGCAGCCCCGGAGGCGAGGCTGGGGTCGGCGTCGATCAAGCCCCACACCAGCTGCTGGCGCACCGTCAGCACATGCCCGTCGGCATCGGCTTCGGTGACGAAGGCGTGGGCCACCGTGGGCGGCGTGAGGAAAAACATCGGCCCTGCTTCGACGTACTGGCGGTCGTCCAGATACACCCGCACCGCGCCACTCTTGACGTAATGCACCTGGAAAAACCGGTCATGGCGATGCACGGCCATATTGCGCCCGAAAAAACCTGCCAGGTTGCCCAGCTTGTCGTAATGCACCTCGGCGTCGCTGTAACGCTGGTCGTAGACCTGCCCGAGGTTGATGTTGGGAATCGGCTGCACGTCGCCCTCCTCTTGTTGTTGTGATGCCATCGGAGTGTGCCACGCTTGACGGTAGTTAACATATTAATTATAACGTTAACAACTTAACGAACTGCCTATGCAGCCGTCGTCACCGCCAGGAGAAACGCATGAGCCGTACCCTGCATGATGTTGCCAGCGGCACCCTGTTCGGCGTTGCGCTGAACTACCAGGGCCTGCTGGACCAACATCTCGCCGCCTTCGCGCAGGCGCCCTACCAGAAGCCGCCAACCAAGCCAGTGTTGTTCATCAAGACGCCCAACACCCGTAATGCCCATGGCGGCGTGGTGTTGCAGCCTGCAGGCGAGCGCCTGCAACCGGGCCAGGCGCTGGGCGTGGTGATCGGCCAGCGCGCCAGCCGCGTCAGCCTGGACAATGCCATGGCCCATGTCGCCGGGTATGTGGTGGTCAACGAATTCAGCCTGCCGGAAGACAGCTATTACCGCCCTGCCGTCAAAGCCAAATGCCGCGATGGGTTTTGCGCCTTGGGCCCGCAAGTGATTGCCCGGGATCAAGTGGCCAACCCCAACGAGCTGGCCCTCAAGCTCTTCGTCAATGGCGAACTGCGCCAGCAAAACTCCACCGCCCGTTGGGTGCGCGATATCCCGCAATTGATCGCCGAGATCAGCGAGTTCATGACCCTGCACCCCGGTGATGTGCTGATCACCGGTACACCGGAGGGCCGCGTGGATGTGCAGCCGGGTGATCGTGTTGAAGTTGAAATCACTGGCGTCGGCCGCCTGCTCAATATCGTTCAGGCGGAGGCACTGGCATGAAGCGCGCACGTATCCGTTTTGAAGGTCAGATCCATGCCGTGCAGGTAGACGACGATCACAGCGTGCGCCTCAGCGATGGCCGGCGGCTTGCCGAAGATCAGGTGCAATGGCTGCCGCCCGCCACCGGCAATATGTTCGCCCTGGGCTTGAACTACGCCGATCACGCCGCCGAACTGGCCTTCACACCGCCGACCGAACCGCTGGCCTTTATCAAGTCGGTCGGCACCTACACCGGTCACCGCCAAGTCACCTGGCGCCCGGACAACGTCGCCTACATGCACTACGAGTGCGAACTGGTGGCGGTGATCGGCAAGACCGCACGCAACGTCAAGCGCGCCGACGCCCTGGATTACCTGGCCGGCTACACGGTGTGCAACGACTACGCGATCCGCGACTACCTGGAAAACTACTACCGCCCCAACCTGCGGGTTAAAAACCGCGACGCCACCACCCCGGTGGGCCCGTGGATCGTCGACGTGGCCGATGTGCCCGACCCAGGCAACCTGAAATTGCGCACCTGGATCAACGGCGAGCTGCGCCAGGAAGGCAGCACTAAAGACATGATTTTCGATATCCCCTACCTCATCGAATACCTGTCCAGCTTCATGACCCTGCAACCCGGCGACATGATCGCCACCGGCACGCCCGAGGGCCTGGCCGATGTGGTGCCGGGCGATGAGGTGGTGGTGGAAGTCGAAGGCGTGGGCCGCCTGGTCAACCGTATTGTCAGTGAGACGGAGTTTTTCTCCGTGCGCAAAGAGGCTTGAGCACCATGATCAAACACTGGATCAACGGCCGTGAGGTCGAGAGCAAAGACGTATTCATCAACTACAACCCGGCCACCGGCGAGGCCATCGGCGAAGTCGCCAGCGGTGGTGCCGATGAAGTCGCACAAGCCGTGGCGGCAGCCAAGGAGGCGTTTCCCAAGTGGGCCAACACCCCGGCCAAGGAGCGCGCACGCTTGATGCGCAAGCTCGGCGAATTGATTGAACAGAACGTGCCGCGCCTGGCCGAGCTTGAAACCCTCGACACCGGCTTGCCGATCCACCAGACCAAAAACGTGCTGATCCCACGGGCCTCGCACAACTTCGACTTTTTCGCCGAAGTCTGCACCCGCATGGACGGCCACAGTTATCCGGTGGACGACCAGATGCTCAACTACACCCTGTACCAGCCGGTAGGCGTGTGCGGGTTGGTGTCGCCATGGAACGTGCCGTTCATGACCGCCACCTGGAAGACCGCGCCGTGCCTGGCGCTGGGCAATACCGCCGTATTGAAAATGTCGGAGCTGTCGCCACTGACCGCCAATGAACTGGGACGCCTGGCGGTGGAAGCCGGGATCCCCAACGGCGTGCTCAATGTGATCCAGGGCTACGGCGCCACCGCTGGTGATGCACTGGTACGCCACCCGGATGTGCGGGCGATTTCCTTTACCGGCGGCACCGCCACCGGCAAGAAAATCATGCAGACCGCCGGCCTTAAAAAGTACTCCATGGAGCTGGGCGGCAAGTCGCCGGTGCTGATTTTTGAAGACGCCGACCTGGAGCGCGCCCTCGACGCCGCACTGTTCACGATCTTCTCCCTGAACGGCGAGCGGTGCACCGCCGGTAGCCGGATCTTTATTCAGGAAAGCGTCTACCCGCAATTTGTCGCCGAGTTCGCGGCGCGGGCCAAGCGCCTGATCGTAGGCGACCCGCAGGACCCCAAGACCCAGGTCGGTTCGATGATCACCCAGGCCCATTACGACAAGGTCACCGGCTACATCAAGATCGGTCTGGAGGAAGGCGCCACACTGCTGGCCGGCGGCCTGGAGCGCCCGGCCAACTTGCCGGCGCACCTGAGCCGCGGCCAGTTTATCCAGCCAACGGTGTTTGCCGATGTGAACAACCGGATGCGCATCGCCCAGGAAGAAATCTTTGGTCCGGTGGTGTGCCTGATCCCGTTCAAGGACGAAGCCGAAGCGCTGCAACTGGCCAACGACACCGAATACGGGCTGGCGTCCTATATCTGGACCCAGGACATCGGTAAGGCTCATCGGCTGGCGCGCGGTATTGAGGCGGGCATGGTATTTATCAATAGCCAGAACGTGCGCGATTTGCGTCAGCCCTTTGGCGGGGTGAAAGGCTCGGGCACCGGGCGCGAGGGTGGCCAGTACAGCTTTGAAGTGTTTGCCGAGATCAAGAACGTGTGTATTTCCATGGGCAGTCATCACATTCCGCGCTGGGGTGTGTAGCCCAGGATCAAACAAGCCTCCTGTGGGAGCCGGGCTTGCCCGCGATGCAGACACCGCGGTCCTTCAGCCGTACCGAGTCGATGCAATCGCAGGCAAGCCAGCTCCCACAGGGACCTCACAAGCCTTACAAGAATAATTATTCAGGAGAATCATCATGGGCGAAGTGGTTCTGGCAGCGAAGATCTGCCACGTACCGTCGATGTACCTGTCGGAACTGCCCGGCAAGCATCACGGCTGTCGCGAAGCGGCGATTGCCGGGCACAAGGAAATCGGCCGGCGCGCCCGCGAACTGGGGGCCGACACCGCCGTGGTGTTCGACGTGCACTGGCTGGTCAACAGCGGTTATCACGTCAACTGTGGCGAGCAGTTCCAGGGCACCTACACCAGCAACGAGCTACCGCACTTCATCAAGAACATGGATTACGCCTACCCCGGCTGCCCCGAGTTGGGCGAGCTGATCGCCGCCGAAGCCAACCTGGCCGGCGTGCGCAGCATGGCCCATAACATCCCGAGCCTGGAGCTGGAATACGGCACGCTGGTGCCCTTGCGCTACATGCACATGGGCGTGCCCGAGGATCAAAAACTCAAGGTGATTTCCATCGCTGCCTGGTGCGCCTGGCATCGCCTGGAAGACAGCTTTGCCTTCGGCGCCGCTGTGCGCCGGGCCATCGAAAAGAGTGACCGCAAAGTGCTGGTGCTGGCCTCCGGCTCACTGTCCCATCGGTTCTCGGATGACCGCCAGGCTGAAGCGAATATCCACAACTGGACCCGCGAATTCGATAAGCAGATGGACCTGCATGTGGTGGACATGTGGAAACAAGGTCGCTTCAAAGAGTTCTGCGCGATGCTGCCGGACTATGCCGAACACTGCTTTGGCGAAGGCAAGATGCACGACACCGCCATGCTCCTGGGCCTGCTGGGTGGGCCGGACTATGCCCAGCCGGCCGAGATCATCACACCGCCGTTCGGCAGTTCGGGCACTGGCCAGATCAACGCAATTTTCCCGCTGTAGCTTTGGGAGAAACCTATGCCGCACTTTATCGCTGAGTACACCGACAACCTTGAACCTCAGGCCGATTTGCCTGGCCTGTTTGAAAAAATCCACCGCGTGCTGGGCGACAGTGGCGTGTTTCCGTTGGGCGGCATCCGTAGCCGTGGTGTGCGCCTGGACACCTGGCGCATGGCCGACGGCAAGCATGACTACGCCTTCGTGCACATGACCCTCAAGGTCGGCCACGGCCGCGACCTGGCCACGCGCCAGGCGGTGGCCGAAGCCGTGTTCGCGGTGATCACCGCGCACTTCGCCCAATTGCAGGCGCAGCGGTTGTTGGCGCTGTCGTTCGAGATGGTCGAGTTGCACCCACAGCTCAACTTCAAGCAGAACAATGTGCATGCGTTTCTGAATAACGCGGCGGGATAAAAACCTGCCCTCCCCTCACGGCCACTCAGACAAAAAGTACAACATCATGAGCACAGCCCACTCCACTGCAAGCCTGCGGCTTGCCGAGCACGACCGCACCCATCGTTTGGTGACCTGGCGCCTGATGCCCTTGTTGCTGGTGTGTTACCTGTTCGCCCACCTGGACCGTATCAACATCGGCTTCGCCAAGATGCAGATGAGCCACGACCTGCAGTTCAGCGACACGGTGTACGGCTTCGGCGCCGGGCTGTTCTTCATTGCCTATGCGCTGTTCGGCGTGCCCAGCAACATGGCCCTGGACCGGGTCGGACCACGGCGCTGGATCGCCTGCCTGATGGTGGTGTGGGGCCTGCTCTCCACCGGCATGTTGTGGGTGGAAAGTGCTAGGGGCTTCTACGTGCTGCGCTTTTTGCTGGGGGTGGCCGAAGCCGGATTTTTCCCGGGGATTCTGGTGTTTCTCAACCGCTGGTACCCGGCGCGGCGACGTGCCCAGGTCACCGCCTTGTTTGCCATTGCCGTGCCCATGGCCGGGGTGTTGGGCGGGCCGATTTCCGGGGCGATCCTGGAGAATTTCCACGCCGTCGGCAGCCTGCGCGGCTGGCAATGGATGTTCCTGATCGAAGGTGCGCCCGTGGTACTGCTGGGGCTGGTGGTGCTCAAGTGCTTGCCGGACAGTTTCGAAGTGGTGCACTGGTTGAGCAGCGAACAAAAACAGCAACTGCGCACCCAGTTGAGCAACGAAGAACAGCGCAAGACCATCACCTCGTTCAGCGGCATCCTGCGGGACCCGCAAGTGTGGCTGCTGGTGGCCGTGTACTTTGCGGTGATGCTGGCGGTCAACACCCTGGCGTTCTGGATGCCGACCCTGATCCACGGCGCCGGCATCGGCCGCGACAGTCAGGTCGGCTTGCTCAGCGCCGTGCCGTACCTGGCCGGCTGCTTCTTCATGCTCGGCTGCGGGCGCTCGTCCGATCGCCAGCGCGAGCGTCGCTGGCATTTATGCGTGCCCCTGCTGATGGCCGCTGTCGGCATTGCCGTCGCGGGCCTGGCGCCCGGCAATGCGCTGCTGGTGATGAGCGGGTTGGTGGTCGCCGGCATGGGCGCCAGCGCGGCGCTGCCGATGTTCTGGCAACTGCCGCCGGCGTTTCTTTCCAATACCACTCAGGCGGCGGGCATCGCCATGATCAGCTCGTTCGGCAGCATCGCCGCGTTCCTCGCGCCCTACCTGATCGGCTGGATGCGCGACGCCACCCAGAGCGCCAGCCTGGCCCTGTACGTACTCGCCCTGTTTATCGCCCTCGGTGGCCTGCTGGTGCTGCGCACTCAGGCCGCCATCGTCAACCCACACTAGAGACCGTTGCCATGCTCGACTCCCAGCAAATCCTCGCGGCCGCCGCCCACCTGGACCGCGCCGAACGCAGCCGCGAACAGGTGCGTCAGTTTTCCCTCGACTACCCCGGCATCACCCTCGAGGATGCGTACGCCATCCAGCGCGAATGGGTTGCGCAAAAGATCAAGAACGGGCGCACGCTCAAGGGCCACAAGATAGGCCTCACTTCACGGGCCATGCAGGTTTCTTCGAACATCACCGAGCCCGACTACGGCGCCCTGCTCGATGACATGTTTTTCGACGAAGGCAGTGATATTCCCTTCGAACGCTTCATCGTGCCGCGTGTGGAAGTGGAACTGGCGTTCATCCTTGGCAAGCCGCTCAAGGGCCCAAACTGCACGGTGTTCGATGTGCTCGACGCGACCGAATGGGTGATCCCGGCGCTGGAAATCATCGACGCACGCATCCAACAGGTCGACCCACAGACCAACGCCACCCGCAAGGTGTTCGACACCATCTCCGACAACGCCGCCAATGCCGGCGTGGTACTCGGTGGCCGGGCTGTGCGCCCCACCGAGATCGACCTGCGCAAAGTGCCGGCGGTGCTGTATCGCAATGGCGTGATCGAAGAGTCCGGCGTTTCGGCGGCAGTGCTCAACCACCCGGCCAAGGGCGTGGCGTGGCTGGCCAACAAGCTGGCGGCGCATGACGTCACCTTACTGCCGGGCCAGGTGATTCTCGGCGGCTCGTTTACCCGTCCGGTGGCCGCCCGCCCCGGGGATACCTTCCACGTCGACTACGACCTGCTCGGTTCGATCGCCTGTCGCTTCGTCTGAACACTGGAGGATTGTCATGGACATGCCTGTCAACCGCTTCAAACAACGCCTTCACAACGGCGAGGTGCAGATCGGTCTGTGGCTTGGCCTCGCCAATGCCTATAGCGCCGAGTTGGCCGCCAATGCCGGTTTCGACTGGCTGTTGATCGACGGCGAACATGCGCCCAACCACCTGCCGGGGATGCTTGCGCAATTGCAGGCCATCGCGCCCTACCCCAGCCAGGCGCTGATTCGCCCGGTGGTCGGCGACACGGCATTGATCAAGCAACTGCTCGATATCGGCGCGCAGACGCTGCTGGTGCCCATGGTCGAAAGCGCTGCCCAGGCCCAAGAACTGGTGCGCGCCCTGCACTACCCGCCCCAGGGTATTCGCGGCGTCGGCAGTGCCCTGGCCCGTGCTTCGCGCTGGAACAGCATCACCGACTACCTCGACCAGGCCGACGCGCAGATGTGCCTGCTGGTGCAGATTGAAAACCGCGAGGGCCTGGCCAATCTGGACGCTATCACCGCCGTCGAAGGCGTGGACGGTGTGTTCATCGGCCCCGCGGACTTGAGTGCGGCCATGGGGCATCGCGGTAACCCCGGGCATCCTGAAGTGCAGGCGGCGATAGAGGACGCCATCGTGCGCATTGTTCGAGCGGGCAAGGCGGCAGGGATTCTCAGTGCGGATGAACGCCTGGCGCGGCGCTATATCGAACTGGGCGCAACGTTCGTGGCGGTGGGAGTGGATACCACCGTGTTGATGCGCGGGTTGCAAAGCCTGGCCGGGAAGTTCAAAGACGTACCGGTGGCTGCCAATACCGGTGGTGTCTACTGAGATCCAATGTGGGAGCTGGCTTGCCTGCGATAGCGGTGTATCAGCGACAAATAAGCCAGCTGACCCGACGCTATCGCAGGCAAGCCAGCTCCCACAGTTGACCGGCGGTGGTTCAGTCATTAGTTCAGCGCTTGATGTTCTTCAAGTCATCCAGCAACCCCAGCAAGGTCTGGAATTTCTCTTCGCCAAGCTGATCCTGCAAACGCTGGTAGTTGGCCTCCATGCACTGGCTCATGGACTCGAAACTCGCCTTGCCCTTGTCTGCCAGGGTGATAAGCACCCGGCGCTGGTCCTGTTCGGCCTTGCGTCGGTGCACCATGCCGGCGGCTTCCATGCGCACCAGCACGCCGGTCATGCTCGGCTTGAGGATGCACGCCAGTTCCGCCAGTTGGTAAATCTCCAGCTCACCGTGCTGTTCGAGGATGCGGATGATGCGCCATTGCTGTTCGGTCAGGCCGTGTTCATTCAGGGACGGGCGGAAAAAACTCATCGCGGCCTCACGCGCTTGCAGCAAGGCCAGGGTCAGGGATTGTCGAGGTTTGGACATAGGATCAGGGTCACGAAGTATTTAGTTAATAATTTAACGAAACTCTAACATTCCCCGCCAGCGAGCGCGCTATAACTTGTGTGTGCCCTCGCCCGTGGCGCGCTGAATCAAAAACCCGGGCACGCAGGATCAAGACTTCCAGCCCGTCAGGGGCCCTAATGGAGGCATCCGCTTTAGCGCCTTCCTTCACTTTTTCAGGCTGCGCCATGATCAACATCGAAACCCCTACGTATTACACCGCCACCAAGAAATACAACCTCAGCTTCCCCACCCTGGAGCAAGACATCGACGCGGACGTCGTGGTGATCGGTGGCGGCTTTTCCGGGATCAACACCGCGCTGGAGCTGGCGGAAAAAGGCATCACCAATATCGTGGTGCTTGAAGCGCGCTACCTGGGCTTTGGCGGCACCGGCCGCAACGGCGGGCAGATCATGGCGGGCATCGGCCATGACCTGGAGAAGATCAAGAAGGACGTGGGCGAAGACGGCCTGCGCCAAGTGTTCGAGATCAGCGACCTGGGCGCAGATATCATCAAGAACCGCATCGCCAAGTACAACATCGATGCCGATTTCTGCCACGGCTACGGCTATATGGGCTTCAACGCCCGCCAGGAAAAAACTCTGCGCGCCTGGGAGAAGGACTTCAAGTCGGTCAACAGCCAGCATGAAATCCGCTTTCTCGGCGGCTCGGATGTGCAGCAGATCATCGGTTCCAACGCCTACACGAGTGCGCTGCTGCACATGGGCGGCGGGCATGTGCATTCGCTGAACCTGCTGCTGGGCGAGGCCACCGCGCTGGCCGGCCATGGGGTAAAGATCTTTGAGAACAGCCCGGCCCTGGAGGTCAGCTACGGCGAACGCATCACCGTGCGCACCGGGCGCGGTTCGGTACGCGCCGGCAAGTTGCTTTGGGCCTGTGACAGCTTTCTCAACAAGCTCGAACCGGAACTGCACCGCTCGACCATCAACACCTACGCGTTCCAGATGATGACCGAGCCGTTGTCCGAAGAATTGATCCAGCGCATCAGCCCGATCCGTGGCGCCTACAGCGATATCCGCCCGGTGATCGACTACTACCGCGTAACCAATGAAAACCGCCTGCTGTTCGGCGCCGCGACGCCTTTGGTCGAGCATATTCCCGGCGACCTGAAAGCCTGGAACCGCCACCTGATGCTGAAGATTTTCCCCTACCTCAAGGACGTGAAAATCGACCTGGCCTGGGGCGGCCCGATGGCGTGCAGCCCGAATCTGTTCCCGCAGATCGGCACCTTGCCGGGGCGCAGCAATGCGTTTTTCGTGCAGGGCTATTCAGGCTTTGGCGTCACGCCCAGCCACATCATCTGCAAGGTCCTGGCCGAAGGCATGAGCGAAGGCTCGGCGCGCTATGACCTGGTCAGCTCGATCCGCCGCCCGACCATCATCGGCAAGGACGCAATTCGCCCTCTGCTGCTGACGGCGGGCAAATCCTGGCACCAATTGTCCGGCTACTGGAACGGGCGTCGTTGATTCGCTTTTTTTCACTCATCAGGAACCACTGCCATGACCCTCACCACCGTCAAACATAACGTCCAGCTGTCGGAACTCGATGCCTGGGGCACCGTGGCCGACCTCGGCTCACAGATCCTTGAAGGCGAGGTGCGCGCCTTCGGCAAGATGACATTCGGCGCACCTACCGATGCGGTCAGCAGCGCTTACTTCGGCACCACCCGGGGCAAATTCCGCATGGTCTACCCGTTCGCCGAACAAGCCACGGTGGTCACCGGCGAGGTGATACTCACCGATGAGTCCACCGGCCAGTCCACCCGCTACAAGGCCGGTGACAGCTGGTTTGTGACCAAGGGCACGCCGGTGCTGTGGGAAGTGGTCAGCGAGAGTTTCGTCAAACACTACTTCGCCGTTGTTTAAGGAGCCTTGCCATGAGCACTTCTTCTGACTGGATCACCGTGGGCGCCCTGGCCGACGGTTTTGCACCCGAAGCGTTCATCCTGCCGAACCTCGCCGACCTGGCGGGCCAGACCTTCACTCTGCACTTTGCCAATGGCTGGCAGATCGAGCACCGCTTCGAACAGGAGCGCCTGGCCTGGCACGCCGCCGACGGTCACTCCAGCGGCAGTGCTGCCTACCGCGCCAGCTCAATTCGCCCGGGCCTGTACCTGGTGGACTTCATCAAGCACGAGGCCGGGCAAAGCTGGTCGATCAGCCTGGTGCTGGACACGCCGACTGCCTCCTTTACCGCGGTGATTGGCCGTATGCCGGAGCCGGCAGAGACCCACGAAGGTCTTTACCACCGCGCCCTGGCCGGCAAACCGCTGACCTCGGTGCACGCCGAGTTCCTCCACGGCAGCCTCGACCGGCCGTGGCAGGAGGGCCATTGCTTGCACGCCCCCACCGAGGAACTGGTGGGCCTGCGCAACCACTACCGCTACAGCCCCAGCGAGGTCTACGAGCACATCTACCTCAACCCGCGGTTCTATGCCTGGCAATGCCTTGAGGGTGTGGAGAAAGGCTTGTGCGACACCGACCGCTGCCATTACTACAAGATCGCCGAGCAGCTGTACCTGTTCGTCTGGCAGGAGAAGATCGTGCCCACCCTCGGCCTGGTGCTGATCGACCTGCAACAACACCGCAGCGACGGCAAGATCTTCGGCTATGCGGGGGCATCCTTCGACGCGCTGTCGAACTTCCCGATCAGTTCCTATTGCCAGGTGCTCAACCGCACGGAGTACCCCCGTGACTGAGGCGCGCACGGTGGTGATCACCGGGGCCGGCACCGGCATCGGCGCCGCCTGTGCCCGGCTGTACGCGCAGGAAGGCGCACGGCTGGTACTGATCGGCCGGCGCCGCGAGCCACTGGAACAGGTAGCGCAGGCCAGCGGCGGCCTGATCCTGGTGGGCGATGCCGCCTGCGCCGACACCTGGGAGGGCTTTATCCGCGAGATTCACGCCCACTACGGGCGTATCGACGTGCTGCTGGCGTGTGCCGGCGGTCATGGCCTGGGCAGCGCGACCCAGACCAGCCCGTCTACGTGGGAAGCGGCGCTGCGCAGCAACCTGGACAGCGCGTTCTACAGTGCCCGCGCCTGCCTGCCGCTGTTGCAGCAAAGCGCCGGCAGTGTCGTGCTGATCGGCTCCATCGCCTCGCTCGCGGCGGGGCCCGAAGTGTGCGGCTACACCACGGCCAAACATGCGTTGCTCGGGCTCAATCGCTCGCTGGCACGGGACTACGGCCCCCACGGCGTGCGCGTGAACGCGGTGTGCCCGGGCTGGGTGCACACGCCGATGGCCGATGCCGAGATGCAGCCGTTGATGGAGGCGTACGGCGACACCTTGCAGCAGGCGTACGAGCGCGTGTGTGCCGATGTGCCGCTGCGCCGTGCCGCCCGGGCCGAAGAGATCGCCAAGGTGTGCCGCTTCCTGGCCAGCGACGACGCATCGATCATTACCGGGGCCACCTTGGTGGCGGACGGTGGGTCCAGCATCGTCGACGTGCCGACACTGGCGTTTACGCGCCTGGAGCCTGCTAATGCCCAATGATCTGGATTTCAGCGACCAAGTCGTGCTGGTCACCGGCGGCGCCCAGGGGATTGGCCTGGGTATCGTCCAGGCCTTTGCCGAACGCGGTGCGCGGGTGGTGATTGCTGATCGCCTGCTGGAACAAGCTGAAAGGGTGGCCGCTGGGTTGTGCGCGCAGGGCTATCAGGTCGAGGCCGTGGGCGTTGACCTGGCGCAAGCCGAGGCGGTATTCGCCTGCGTTAAAGGGTTGGCGCAGCTGGATATTGTGGTGCACAACGCCGGGTATTTCCCTCTGACAGCCTTTGCCGACATCACCCCGGCGATCTTGCAACGCACCTTGGCGGTAAACCTTTCGGCGCTGTTCTGGCTGACCCAGGCGGCGTTACCGATGTTTCGTGAGCAAGGCCGGGGTTGCGTGCTGGTGACGTCTTCGGTCACCGGCAACCGGGTGGGTTATCCGGGGCTGAGCCACTATGCGGCGTCAAAGGCTGGGGTGAATGGGTTTATCCGCAACGCGGCGTTGGAACTGGCGCCGTTGAATGTGCGGGTCAATGGCGTGGAACCGGGCATGATCGCCACGCCGGCGATGAGCAACCTGGGCGATGCCGCGCTGAATGAGAGCATCGCCAGCCGTGTGCCACTGGGGCGTTTGGGCGCGGCTGCGGATATCGCCGGCGCGATGTTGTTTCTGGCTTCTGACCTGGCTGGCTATATCACCGGGCAGACCTTGGTGGTCGATGGTGGCTCCACCCTGCCCGAATAACGGGGACCCATGTGGGAGGGGGCTTGCTCCCGATAGCGATGGTTCAGTCAAATATCCAATGGCTGACACACTGCTATCGGGAGCAAGTCGAATCGTCGCACCGCCCCTCCCACATTGGATCTCCTGCAGCCTGAAGGACCTGTTTATGCCCCCACCGCCTGCAACCGGCTGGAACGAAAATCCTTGGGCGACACCTCGAACTGTTTCTTGAATGATCGGCTGAAGTGCGCCGAGTCGGTAAAGCCCCATTTGTAGGCAATCGAGGTGATCGACTCGCTACGCAGGAACGGGTTGGTCAAGTCGTCCGCACTGCGCTTGAGCCGCGCCCGCTGGATGTAGCGGCAGACGCTGTCGTCCTGCTCCTCGAACAAACGGTACAGGTGCCGCACCGAGATATTCAGGCGGTTGGCCAGGCCAATCGGGCTCAGGCCAGGCTGGCCCAATGACTCATCAATGACCTTTTGCACATAGCTGCGCAGATTATTGCCCTGCAACGCAGCAACGCCCTCGCGGCACTCATCACCCTGCTCCAGCGCCGAGCCCAGCAGCGACACAAAGGCCGCCTGCAGCGCGTCCACTTGCGTGGCGTCGTCATCAGTGTCGTCCTTGCACAGCTGATCCATCAACACATGCAACATACGCCCACAGGCTTTGGTCGAGGAGATCTTGCCGAACGCCAGCGCCTGGCCGCCCAGGTGCTTGCACACCTCGGTGCGCGGCAACGACAGCGAGGCATGTTCGATCAAACCAAAGGGGGTGATTTCGATGGAGCCCACCGAGTCCATCAACAGCATCTCGCCGGGGGCCAGCTGCACGGTCTGCTCGTTTTGGGTGATCTGCGAATAGCCGCTGCGCTGGCTGACCAGGAAGCACTCCTGGTCATTGTCGTGATCGGCGTGGTGCGTCGGGCGTTTGATCAGCCCGGCATTGGTGCGCAGGATGGCCAAGCCACGAGGCAAGTTGTGGATCTCGCCAATAAACAGCGAACGGTTGAAGGCCAGTTCGGTATCGAAGTGGCCGCACGCGGCGCGCAGTTCGCGGTTCCAGCTGTCGAGCCCGTCGGGTGCATGCTGTGGGATGCTCATGGGGGTGTCTCCGCAGTGGCGTTCTTTTTGTTGTTCTGATGCAATAGTTAACATGTTATCTATATGCACGCAACAACAACCTGTTTGCCCTTTGCAGAAGCACTAATGATGCCAAACGGTATGTGGGAGCAAGCCCCCTCCCACAGAGGTGCGTCATTGGTTTCACAGGCCAGACATCACCCGCTGCAACCCACCTATGGCTGCCAATAGATACCTGCGTTGCTCGGTGCTCAACGCAATGTAACGCCGAAACGCAGGCATCCGATTGACCACCTCACTCCCGCCCATATGCTCCAGGCGCACACACCATTGCCGGTCCTTGAGATCAATGCGCAGGCGCTTGAAATCCAGCGGCATCAGCGCCTGGAACAACCCGCTGTCGGCCAGCAAACGCGCCTGTAGCTCACACGCCAGAGCCTGGCTGCCGGAGCGCCGGCGCACGCGGATGCCGTTGCGCCGAATAGCGCCGCCATGGTGCACCTCGAAGCTGCCAGCGCCACTCGCTGAAGCAGGTACGCGCAGGACGCACTCGGTCAGCACCAGGTGCATCAACAACTGCGACTCGGTGCGCTCGACAATCTCGAAGTTCACACCGTCCACTTCAAGCGTCGCCAGGCCTAGATCACGCCGTAAGCGCGCCAGGGTCACCCCAGGTCGATAACCGCTCGGTGCACGGTCTGCGCTGAACAGCTCATACAGTTTTTGCCGCAAAGTCGTTATAACCGTCATGGGCAGGCCCCGGTTCGTGGCTGAATTCCTTGGCCAACACCTCCTCAACGCAGGCGGGCTTGAAGGGGTTGACCTTCTGCACCACCAGGGTCCAGAACAACGCATAGGTGGCGGTCACGCCGAGCATCACCCCAAACGGCACATAAATGTCGGCCGGGTTCATACCTGGCGGGGTGATAAACCACATGCCCAGCAGGATGCCGATGCTGGAGACGATCTGCGGCAGCGGGAACCACGGCGAACGGTACGCCCGGGGCAAATCCGGACGGCGAATGCGCAGGATCACCACCGACAACGTCACCAGCAGGTAGGCAAAACTCCACGCGCACACCGCCGCCAGCACCAGGTGCATGATGTTGTCGGTGTTGCCGCCCAGGTACAGCGCATGCAGGCACGGGATCAGCATGGCCACCAGGATGCACAGCAGCGGTGTCTTGAAGCGCGGGTGCAGGTAGGTGAACACCTTCGGCAACGCGCCATCCACCGCCATGCCGTAGAGGATGCGCGGAACACCGGCCATCAAGGTATTGATAGTCGCAGCACCGGCGAAGAGAAAACCGATACCCAGCCACAGCGGCCCGATCTGCCCCATCACCTGCTCGGCGAACCGTGGGATGGCCATGGGTGTATCCAACAGGTGCACGCCGGAGGCGGCGTCGAGCACCACGTTTTCCACCTGGCGTTTCATCGCGGCGCCATAGATGAACATGCATGTCGCCACGCCCATCAGCCCGAGCATCATCGCCCGTGGCATGACCTTGGCCGATTGGCGCAGGTCAGGTGCCAGCGGGGTGACGAACTCGCAGCCGACGAACATGAACATCGCCATGCCCACCAGCGACAGCACGGTGACCAGGTCGGTGCCCACCAGTGATTCCCCGAACCAGCCATCCAACTGCACCGCCGGCGCGGCGATCAGGCCCAGCACGCCGAACACCATCAGGGTGGTCCACATGCCGAACGTAAGGATGATCTCTGCGCGGCCAAAGGCGCTGACCCCGAAGGCGTTCAGCACCCCGAACACGATCACGAAACCAACGCCCAGCAGCCATGAGCCGCCGGCCGATTCTGCCAGGGTATTGAGGTGTTCGAAGTTCACCAGGGCCATGACCCCGGCGAGGATGGTTTCGGCGGTACCGGCGAACACGTGCACGATCAGATACGCCGACAAAGTGCCGGTAATCGCAAAGAACCGGCCCATGCCGCAGTTGATGTAGTCGTACACCGAGCCCGTGGTGGGCAGTATCGAGGCGGCCTCGGCGAAGGTCGTCGCCTGGGCCAGCATCATCACCACGGCGAGCAGCATCGCCAGGGCAAAGGCGCTGCCGCCAATGCCAAAACCCATGGTGGCGGTGAGGATCACCGGGCTTGCCATGATCAGCCCGATGGTGCTGGCCAACGCGGTGGGGAAACCTACCGTGCCCCGGTTGAGGTGCGCGGTGAGTCGGTCGTTGATCGACATGGTGGGGTCCTCGAAAGCGGTTTTTTTAGTGTGTCGGCACTCTGCGCCCCACCTGGCTCGATCGTCTTGCCCCTGTCTGCCGAAGGTTTTGTTGCTGCCTGCCACGGCGTATCGCCTGGCGGCCAGGGTCAACTGCCTGGCACGCATATGAAAGACTTGGCCTGCGACCGCTCGCCCTAATGCGCCCTCACTCTTAACTAAGATGGGGACAATAACAATGGAGCACACACTGAAAAACCGCCGCCTGCGCCAGGCGGTCGGCCTGGGCATAGCACTGCTGTTCGGCCAGGCCCAGGCCATCGAGTTGTATGCCGATACCGACACCCAGGTCACCGGCAACTTCCTTGCCGTCTACGGCCTGTTCAACAGCCCGAAGAACTACGATGGCCGCAGCGGCGGCTCCACCTGGCGCGAGGGGTTCATCAAGTACGGCCTGAGCGTCGAGCAGAGCCTGGGCAACCTGGGCGGCGTATACGGCACGGCGAACCTGGTGAGTTCCGGCACCTGGGGCGACGGCGATGCGTCGGGGTTGACCAACGGCACCGAGCGCACCACCAAGTTTGACGAAGCGTTCGCCGGCTGGCGCTCCGGCGAGCTGTTCCCGGCGCTGGGCAAGGATGGCGTGGACCTGTCGTTTGGCCGCCAGATCATCCTGTTGGGCGACGGCTTCATCATCAACGACGACGGCCCCAACCTCGGCAACGGCGTAGGCGACGGCGAGTTCAATCGCGGCGGCGCCTACTACATTGCCGCGCGCCATGCCTTCGACAAGACTGCGGTGATTCGCCTGGGTGGCAAGGACGGCGTGCATGGCAGCCTGATGTGGATCAAATCCGACAACCGCGCCCAGGCCCTGACCGAGATGGCCGCCGGCACCCTGGAGTACAGCGCCGCGCCGGGCACCCTGGGGCTGACTTACATTCACGGCATCGATGTGGACGAGCGCTTCGCCACCGACCTGCAGCGCCAGCGCAAAGGCATGAACCTCTATAGCCTGCGCGGTGCCGGCAATGCAGGTATCGACAACGCGCACCTGGCTTTCGAACTGGCCCGCCAGGACAGGCGCGACAGCCAGCAAAACGCCGGTTACGTCGAAGCCGGCTACACCTTTGCCCACCTGCCCTGGTCACCGGACCTGACCTACCGCTACGCACGTTATTCGAAAAACTGGGATGGCATGTTCTCAGGCTTCAACCGTGGCTACGGCACCTGGGTGCAGGGCGAAGTGGCGGGCAACTATTCAGGCCCATTCAACAGCAACACGGCGGTGCAGCACGTAGCGCTCAAGGTCAAGCCGCTGGGCAACATCACCCTCGGCGCACTGTTCTTTGACTACAACACCGTCAGCACCCGCGGCCAGTTGAACCTGGATGGTCGCGAACTGGACCTGTACGCCGAATGGGCCGTGAACGAGCACCTGATCATCACGCCGCTGCTGGGCCTGTACAAACCCGATAAAGCGGCCGACACCGGCGGTAACCAGGTCGGCGGCAACGGCACCAATGTCTACAGTCAGCTGGTGGTGGCCGTGCCGTTCTGAACCACCTCGGGCGCGCAGGGAGGCAGCGCCCGGACCTCGGCGTAGGCGCCCTGGTGGTAGAGCAACGGCGCACGGCCGAAGTCATCGAACGCCACCACCTTGCCGATCATGATCCAGTGATCGCCGCCATCGATCTGCTGGTACTTCTCGCAGTGAAAGCGCGCCGAGCAATCGGCGAACACTGGCGAGCCGCCCTCACCCGGCTCGTACTCGATGAGGGCGAAGCGGTCTTCACGGGGGCGCGCAAAGTTGTTGGACAGGTGCACCTGGTCCGCCGCCAGCACATTCACCGCAAAATGACTGGCCTCCTCGAACACTGCATGGCTGTTGGAGCGCTTGTCGATGCTCCACAGCACCAGCGGCGGGTCGAGGGACACCGAGTTGAAACTGTTGGCGGTCACGCCGACCTTGTGCCCGGAAGCGGTGGCGGCAGTGACCACCGTCACACCGGTGGCGAAGTTGCCGAGGGCGCGGCGAAAGGCCCGTGGGTCGAAAACGTCAGACATGCAAGACTCCCAGGTGGCCGCGAGTGGCCGCCCTTATTGTTATGGGTGATAGGCGCGGCTACACCATGCTCGGGTCGGGTTCCAGACCCATCAGCTCACGGCCGAGGATCTGCGCGCACACGTCGTAGTCGGTATAGGCATGGGCGCCTGTCATATGGGAATCGCGGAACAGGCGCTGCATCTCGTTGTGCTCGAACCAGGCATTCCCGCCCGCAGCGGCGAACAGGCGGTCTACCGCTTCGATGCACATCTTGGTGGCGTAACCCTGATTGGTGCGCCAGAACGCCAGGGTTTCCCGCGTGGGGTAACGGTGGGCGGCGCTGTGTTCGGCGTGTTCCTGCCAGGTTTTTTCCAGGAACGCTCGGGCGGCGGCGACCTGGTGGGTGGACTCGGCCAGGCGCATCAACGCCGGGGTGGCGGCGCCCACAGCGGCACCGGTGTAGGCGCGCACCCGGGTCTTGGTTTTTTCGCGGAACACGTCGAGCATGCGCTCGGCCACACCAAGGCTGACGGTGGAGAAGCCACTGGCGAAATACGGCCGGTACGGCGCGTAGAAAATCTGGCTGTCAGGGTAGAGACCAAAGCCTGCGGACTTGCCTTCCATCATGTCCTTGGCCTTCTGGATACGGTGTTCGGGCACCCAGGCGTTGTCGATGATCAGGGTCTTGGTGCCGCTGCCTTTCATGCCAGCGGCGAACCAGTCGTCACGAATCTGATAGTCACTGCGCGGCAACACAGCAAAGCAGTAATCCTGGGTGCCTTCGGCGTTCTGGCGACGGCAGCCGACAATCGCCCACTCGCCATGGTCACAGCCGCTGCTCCAGCCCATCTCACCGCTGAAGTACACCCCGCCCTCGCCCTCGGTCACCCGACCGAACGGCGCAATACTGCTGCTGGCCGTGGCATCCGGGTTGGCACCCCAGATTTCCTGCTGCAACTGGGCCGAGAACAGCGCCAGTTGGTGGCTGTGAGTACACAACAAGCTCATCGCCCAGGCGGTACTGGCGCAACTACCGGCGAGCAAGGCGATGCAGTCGGCGAACTCGGGCAGCGTCAGCTCCAGGCCGCCGAAGGCCTTGGGCTGAAAGGCACGGTGCAGGCCGATGCTTTTGAGCAGGGCGATATTTTCATCCGGTACCTGGCGCAGTTGCTCGGCACGGCTGGCATTCGCGGCAATGGCCGGCAAAAGGGGTTTGAGGTCTTCAAGGAGCGGGTTTGGCTTTTTCATGGACGGCCCTGCTTATTATTGGAAGTCCGACAGGCGTTCCGGATTGCGGAACGGCGCTGGATGCAGGGCCAGTATCGAACGGGCCGTGCTGGCGGGAAATGCACGTTCGGCAGGCAAGCTTGTACTTTTCACAGGCGCGGCAGGCACAGGCATAAAACCTGGCAGGCACAGTCAAGCCGCTTATTGGTGCGTTGGTTACCCTCGGGTTTTCTTTTTGTGAACTGCCAGGAACCTGCCATGAGCGATATCCCGTTGCTGCCTCAAGTCGAAGCCTTTTTGCGTCGCCGCCATGGGCTGTTTATCGACGGTGTCAGCGTGCGCAGCCACGCCGATCAAACCCTGAACGTCATCAACCCTGCCACCGGGCAGGTAATCGCCGAAGTGGCCGACGCTGACCTGGCGGATATCGATGCCGCGGTCGCTTGCGCCAACCGTGGTTTCCAGCGATGGTCCCAGGCCGCGCCCGCGATCCGCGGCAACGTGCTACTCAAATTGGCCGATCTGCTGGAACAGCACCGTGAAGAACTGGCACAGATCGAAA
This sequence comes from Pseudomonas sp. W2Jun17, assembly GCF_023127795.1. Lineage (NCBI taxonomy): Bacteria > Pseudomonadati > Pseudomonadota > Gammaproteobacteria > Pseudomonadales > Pseudomonadaceae > Pseudomonas > Pseudomonas sp. W2Jun17. Next base: position 59,037 of record NZ_SPKO01000024.1, read on the forward strand.
CGTGCCAGTCGGGCAAGATCATCCAGATTTCCCGCGCCTTCGAGGTCAATCAGGCCGCGCATTTCCTGCGTTATTACGCCGGCTGGGCCACCAAGCTCAGCGGCCAGACCCTGACCCCATCCCTGCCTTCATTCAATGGCGAGCGCTACACCGCCTTTACCCTGCGCGAGCCGGTGGGCGTGGTGGTTGGGATCGTGCCGTGGAATTTCTCGACCATGATCGCCATTTGGAAACTCGCCTCGGCGCTGGTGACCGGCTGCAGCATCATCATCAAGCCCAGCGAATTCACGCCGCTGACCCTGCTGCGCATCGCTGAACTGGCCATCGACGCCGGGCTGCCGGCGGGTGTGCTGAATGTGCTCACCGGCGGCGGCCATGTCGGCAAGGGGCTGGTGGAACACCCCGGCACGCACAAGGTTTCATTCACCGGCTCAGTGCCCACCGGCATCGCCGTCGGCCGCAGCGCCATGGGCGCCGGCCTCACCCGTGCGACCCTGGAACTGGGGGGCAAGAATGCCGCCGGCTTCCTGCCCGATATGGACGTGGACAAGGCAGTGGACGGCATCATCGAAGCGGGCTTCTTGCACTCGGGGCAAATCTGCGCGGCGGCCGAACGCTTTTTCGTGCACCGCTCGCAAATCGACGCCGTGCTGGAAAAACTCAAGACGCGCCTGAGCCGCCTGAATATCGGCTCGCCCCTGGACGAACACACCGAATTCGGCCCGGTCACACACCAGCAGCACCAGCACAAACTGCTTGGCTACTTCAACCAGGCCCGCGCCGAAAACAACACGATCATCCACGGCGGCCACCTTATCGACCGGCCTGGTTGCTACGTCGAACCCACGGTGATCCTCGCCAACCACCTGCACGACACCCTGCTCAATGAGGAAACCTTCGGCCCCATCGCCACCTTCCTGCCCTACGATGACGAAGACGAGCTGCTGGCGCTGATGAACCACGGGCCCTACGGGTTGAGCGCCAGCCTGTGGACCAACGATTTGGGCAAGGCCCTGCGCATGATCCCGGCGATCAAGGCAGGCACCTTGTGGGTGAACATGCACACCTTGCTCGACCCGGCAGTGCCGTTTGGTGGGTGCCGGTCTTCGGGGGTTGGGCGGGAGTTTGGCAGTGCATTTATTGAGGATTACACCGAGCTTAAGTCGGTGATGATTCGGTATTGATTGGGGGGGCAGTGCACATCTGGTTTGGTGTACACCGCCCCCTCCCACATTTGGATCGCATTGCATCAGTGAGATAGCTGTCTTTGTCAGCCACTACTTGCTGCTTTCAAAAAAGCGCTCGCCTAACTGAACGGAACCACCGCCTCCGCCTCAACCTCGATCAACCAATCCGGCAACGACAACCCACTGACCATAATCCACGAAGACGGCGGCGGGTTATGCGCGAAGCGCTGGCGCAGAGCTTCAGCAATCGGTTCCTGCTGATCCCGGGCAGACTCGACGATATACAACCGCAGCATGATCACATGGGACAGATCGCCCCCTACCTCAGCCAGCACCTTCTCGACATTGTCCAACGCCATGGCCGTCTGCTCGGCAATGCCTGGGCCCACAGTGCACTCTTGAGCATCCACGCCCACCTGCCCGGAAAGCATGATCCGCCGACCATCCGGCACTTCCATGGCCTGGCTGAAACCGTATTGCAGCGAATTGAATACCGTCGTGGGATTAATGACCTTTCGTTGCATGACGAGTCCTTGTTGGCAGTAGGAAAACAAGGCTAACCCAAAGGAACTGCTCAGTCAGACGGTTCAACATCCAGCAACATGTTCATGGATAAAGCGCTGAACCGGGCACGTCCGGTGGCCTGATGAATAAACGCAATTCAACAAGCAATGACGTCCCACTGTGGGAGGGGCGGTGCGACGATTCGACTTGCTCCCAATGAGGTAGTGTCAATCAATACATCTGTGACTGACCCACCGCCATCGGGGGCAAGCCCCCTCCCACATTAGGGTCGCATTGCGTCAGTGAGATAGCTGTCGTTTTCAGCCCCCAGCGCCTGCGCCTCCATCTCGATCAACCTTCCGGCAACTACCACCCGCCGACGTTGATCCAAGGAGTGAGTTCATCAGACCGCTCTTACACAAACTTCGGGTTGCGTCCGATGAGTGTCGCCGCTAACCTTCGCGGGTCGCTGCAAAATCAGCGAATGGGTGTGGTAGCCCAGTTCTTTCATAGACCCCAAAACGCTCAAGGGCGTTTTTTTGTGCGGGCTGCTTTGTGGCGGCTGTGCATGGGAGGCTTCGGCCTGCCGGGTTTCTATGACCGGTCTACCACCCCGTGTACAGTCGCCTCCTTACTTCGTGTGGTAGCGAAATGGAGGTGCTCATTCATAGGAGCTTCGCCATGAAGAAAGTCACACCCAATCCCCCGCCATCCCCCTCGGATAACAACCCGCTACTACCTCCCGATGTCATCTTTACCGTCCGCCCCGGACTCAGCACTGAAGCCGCCTTGAGCAATGCCAGCGAAATGCTGGAGTCAGCGACTGTCTGTGCCTACGACTGTGCCGAACAGCTTGACGGCCAGAGCCGCAAGCATGTGCTGGCGGTGGTGCAGATGATTGAGATTGCGCAGTTGCTGGTCGATGAAGCGCTGAACCGGGAATGCCCGGTGGCCTGATGAACAAACGCAAACTCAACAGGCAATGACGTTCCCCTGTGGGAGGGGGCTTGCTCCCGATGGCGGTGGGTCAGTCACAAATGTGTCTACTGACACTACCTCATCGGGGGCAAGTCGAATCGTCGCACCGCCCCTCCCACATTTGATCTCACTGCATCAGTGAGGTAGTTGTGCCAGGGAGAGCGTGCCAGGCTACCAGGTACCCATCGCCAGGCTGTGCGGTGAAAACCCTGCGAACTGCCAGCGCAGTGCCAACGCTGCCGGGCGGCGGACTAGGTGCTCCACCGTCACCGTCCACAAGCGCTGCGCGCCCTCGAACTCGGCCACTGGCGGCCCGCTGAGAATCAACGTTGTACGTCCCGCCACTTGCAGCACGTCGCCCGTCTCAAAATCAATAAACAGCAACCCCGCCACCGGGTTGGCGTGCAGGTTACCGAGGGTGTTGAAAAACAGGTTGCCGGCAAAATCGGGGATGGTCAGCACGTTGCCTTCCACCCGCACAAACCCCGTGTTGCCGCCGCGATGGGACACGTCCACCGAGCGTTCGCCGTGCTGGTCCACGTAGCTGGCGACGAAGAAGGTGTCGGCGTTGCGGATCAGCGTTTGGGCGGCGGCGTCCAGGCTGGTGCTGCGCTCGGCTGTATCGCCAGGTTTGCGCGCAACCCCAGCGACAGGCCGCAGTTGGATGTACTTGGGGCAGTTGCCGAAGGTGTGCACCACGTTCACCGCAAAGCCGTCATGATCCAGCGCTCCGATCCGACCGTTCATGCGGTTGCGACGCCGGGTGCCGAGGTCGATGCCCAGCAGGCCAACGGACGCGCCACGAGTGATGCCAGCCCAGGCCGGGTCGCTTCTGGCGGGCAGGCTGTCGATTTGCAGCGCCTGTGGATCCGGTGAATGGGCAAACCCTGGCGCGTCCTCCAGCATGGTCGCCCAGGGGATACCCTGTTCGTCCACCACACCCAGAATGAGGTAAGGCAACAACGGATAAAAATCACGATGCTGCTCGGGCAAATAATCACGAATGACCTTCGGCCCGATCATGGCCATGCGTTCGGCGACGCCTGCACTTTCCTGCAATTGCCGTTCGCCGACATGCCAAGGGGATTGTTCGATCGAGTTCATGGCGATCACCTCTGGTTGGATAACCGAATGCTGCGCCTACCCAACCCTGCAGAGAATGCCCACCCTGGGCAATCCACCATTACGCCAACTGAAATGCCGGGTGCTCGCGCAACGCGGTGACGCAGTAGTCGACAAAACTGCGCACGCGCATCGGCGCATGGCGGCCTTCGCGGTAGATCACATGCACCGGCAGCGGCGGCAGTTCAAAGGCCGGCAAGACACGACGCAGTTGGCCATTTATGAGGTGATCATGAACCGGATAACTGAGGCAACGAATCACCCCCGCGCCCTGTACCGCCGCATTGATCGCGCCTTGCACCGTGGCGCAACTGAGGCGTGCGCGGGCCTTGAGGGTGTAGTAGGGGAATCCCCAGTGCACCGCTTCAGCGCTGGCAATCAGATGATGTTGCTTGAGGTCGGCCGGATGCCGGGGCTCGCCTTTGGCCGCCAAATACGTGGGGCTGGCGCAAAGCAGGGTGCGCACTTGCCCAACCTGCCGTGCAATCAGCGACGAGCTGGGCAATTGGCCCACCCACACCGCCACGTCAAACCCCTCTTCGTGCAGGTTGGGATAATAGTCGTGGTAATGGGCGATGACACGCACCGCCGGGTAGTGATCCATATAGCCAGCCAGCAGTGGCGCCATCACATAGCGGCTGAACAGCAACGGCAGGCATATCCGCAGGTTGCCCTGGGCGTGCACATGGGCGCCGTTGGCCGAGGCTTCGGCCGCGTCCACCGCTGCCAGCAAGCGCACGCAGTCGGTAAGGTAAGCCTGGCCTGCATCGGTGAGGTTGACCCCACGTGTGCTGCGTTGCAGCAACACCACCCGCAAGCGTGCCTCCAGGCGCGCAACCGCACGTACCAGGGTCGGGCCGGAGACCTGGGCACGGCGTGCCGCCGAGGCCAGGCTGGGTTGCCCGGCCAGCGCCGCAAACAGCTGCATATCGCGAAAGCGCTCCATCAGGTGCGCCGCTTCGTCGCCGGGTTCAGGGCCGGGTCCAGTCCGAGGCGCTGGCTTAAGAAATCCACAAAGGTGTTGACCTTGGCCGGTATGCGGCCGTTTTGCTGGAACACCACGTGGATCGGCAGCGGCGCCGGTTCGAAAGCCTCCAGCACCAGCTCCAGCTCACCCGCCGCCACCGCTGCCGCCACCTGATAGGACAGCACCCGCGTCATGCCCCAGCCCAGGCGCGCCAGGTTGATTGCGGCATTGTTCGCCGTAACGCTCAGACGCGGCTCAATGGCTATCTTCAGCGGCCGCCCGGCGTCGACGAACGTCCATTCACTGACCAGTTGGCTGGACGATGAGGTGACGATCCTGGCTTCCCGCAATTGCTCAGGCCGCTGCGGGCGCCCATGTTGGTCCAGATAAGCCGGCGATGCACACACCACCCGGCGCACTTCGCCGACCTTGATCGCCTGCTGCCCGGGTTCGTGCAGATGGCCGATACGCACCGCTACATCGACGCCTTCATCGGTCATATTGACCACACGGTCGACCAGCAAGGCACTGATGTTCACCAGGGGGAACTGGTCCAGGTACTCCCCCAGCACAGGCGCCACATACAGCTCGCCAAACAGCACCGGTGCGGTCACCGTCAACTGGCCGCCAGGGATGGAGTAACTGCCTGCGGCCGCTTCCTCAGCCTCCTCCAGCTCGGCAAGGATGCGCCGGCAATCTTCCAGGTAACGCTGGCCGGCTTCGGTCAGGTGCAGGCTGCGGGTGGTACGCGCCAGCAGTTGCGTACCGATGCGCTGTTCCATAGCGGCAATGGCGCGGGTGACGCTGGGTGGCGAGGTTTTCAGGCGGCGTGCAGCAGCCGCAAACCCTTCCTCCTCGGCCACCGCCAGGAACACCTGCATTTCATGAAATCGGTCCATCGACGTCCCTCGATCGTTACTGAGATTGCAGCCCCACCGCCGTGCGCGGCATACCGATAAACCCCGGCAAGGCTTCGATACTGGCAAGCCAGGCACGCACCTCAGGGTAGTCGGCCAGCGACACGTTGCCTTCCGGCGCATGGGCCACGTAGGTATAGAACGCAATATCGGCGATGCTTGGCTGATCGCTGGCGAGGAAACGGCTTTGGCTCAGTTGCTGTTCCATCACGCTCAGCAAGGCATGGGCACGGTTGATCGCGCTGACAGTGTCCACCTCGGCGCCAAACACCGTGGCCAAGCGCGCCGTGGCGGGCCCAGCATGGAGTTGACCAGCGGCGGCCGAGAGCCAGCGTTGGACCCGCGCTTGCCCGATGGGGTCGCTTGGCAACCACTGCCCTTTGCCATAGGTACTGGCAAGGTAGACCAGAATCGCATTGGAGTCGGCCAGCACAGTGCCGGCGTCGTCGATCACCGGCACCTGTCCGAAGCTGTTGAAGTTGGCGATGAACGCAGGTGCTTTGTGAGCGCCTTGTTTGAGGTCCACGAGGATGAATTCAGTCGGCAGATCCAACAGGGACAACATCAGCTCGACTCTGTGGGAGTGGCCAGACAAGGGAAAACCATACAGTTTGATAGCAGGCATGAAAGACTCCAGATCGTTGTCGACCGAGTATTCGCGTCGAGGGAAGCGATCTTCTTATGGGCAACCCTGCGATGGAATCACCAGATTGTGCAATCCAGCATTTCACAGAATGAAACAATGAGGTGATCCATGGCGAACGGCTACCACTCCGCCAGATAAGCCCCCCGCCATTCAAGTATGCGAATCTGGTGGTAATCTGCCTCGAGCACGGCGGGGTCTTCATGTACCAGATACACCGTGCCCGGCTGACTGAAAACATCCTGCGTCACGCCGATCTGCTGGCCGTCCTCAACGTAAAACACTGCTTCGAAAAACGACTCAAGCTTGAGTAACTCCCTCAAGAACCCATCTTTTTCAAAACGCCCCTCTGAGCGGTTTATCAAGCAAACATTGTAGGTATGTTGCAGACGCTGATAATTGATCTTCCTCGCCAGTTGTTGTTCAAATAACTCAGGCTGCATGAGGGATAAAACCACAGCATCGATCTGACCAAGGCCAGTAGTTACCTTTGAAACCCCAGGCCGAAGAATGCCGTCAGTGCGGGCAGCAATTTCCACCAGTTTCGGACCGTCTTCAGTAAACATAATCTCCGCATGGCTAGGCCCATTTCGGATCCCCAGGCACTGCACCACTGCTCGTGTGTATTGGACCAGAATCGGATAAACCATCGAATCGGGCCCAATCAGTTCGTCAATGTCATAGAGTACGCCGCCGGTCGGCGTTCGCTGCTTTCGATAACGGACGACTTCAGTGACGAATTGTTGCCCGTCGAGCGATACCATGTTCACCACATACTCCAGTCCCGCCAGGTATTCCTGAATCAGGACCCGCGTGTTAGGTATATTCAGCTTGTTGGTCGTTCCTAACAGGCGCTCCATAGCAGCTTTGCACGCGCACATATCCTCGCAAATAGACACCCCATCGGCGCCTGCGCTCTCGAGGGGTTTGATGACCACAGGAAAACGTCCGTGTTCATCGATCCACTCTTGTGCAGGACGCCAACTATCAGTAATGAACTGCCTTGCGGCCGGCAACTGCGCCTGGGTAATGCAATGGATCATTTCGTACTTGTTTCGACGTGCGTTAGTTTTGTCGAAATCATTGCGATAAGGCAGCTGCAGTTGCTCATTCAGCTCGTCAGCCAGAAGCACACCCGTTTCTGCACCCGCGAGGATGAACTGTGGCATGAAGCGTTGGACTTCAGCCAAGGTCATTCCAAAATCGCTATTGACGATCATCTGCTCATAAAGCGTGCAATCAAAACCTTGATAATAATAGCCGTCCAGTGTTGCTGATGAAGCCACATGCACCAGCACGCAGCCATCGTCGTTCAATTGCTTCGCTAAAAATTTACCCGATGAGAACCCATCGACTATCACAATTTTCATACGATCTCCCGTTTCAGCGCATGCAACGACCTGAACGACAGCAAAAAGATGATGACTGTTACGGCTGAGAGGCTGGCTACAGAAAACTCAACTCTCGAATCCAGGTACTGGAACAAAAAAACGAACACAGGAAGCGTCAGCAATACCAGGGAAACGTGAATAGGCGTGAGGTAATAGATGGTTTTCTGAATCAGGTAAATCGGCAGCAAATGTCCGGCTATCACCAAGATAGCCATAGGCAGAACCCATCCACTATCGAGTAAAAAGCTGCCTCCTGTAGCAGGAATCGCAACGGCACAGACACCCACCATCGCGATGTTTCTGACACCCAAAATCTCGTAGACCGACCATTGACGAGCGAACATCTCTTTAGAAAAAACCGTGTACATGACCGTGCCCAACGCGCACGTCAATACGCTAACGATACCGAGCACCCGCTGCACAGCGGTGGTGGTGACTACACCGCTGTCCCCCGCAAGGGAATTGAACAACATGATCGCTACCGAGATGAGCACCAGCCATGAAACCACCGCATCGACTACGGCCACCTTCACGCTACGATTGGTCAGCAGGGAGACAATCAACGTGAGTGCAGGGCCGCAGGCTACGGAGGCGACTCCCACTACTGCTGGCTCCAGATACCGGAGTGCGTAAAACAACCCGCCCCAATTGCACAGAACCGCAAGATTGATGATAACGATCAATCGCCATTGGGTTCTGAGCTTTGACCACAATGAATTGGGATTTCGATAAACCGCCCAAACACCAAAGACACAGGCTGACGTTGTAAAACAATAAAAAATAACGTTCAACGTGCTGATCGACTGCGTGACCAACGCAACATAAACATCGAATGCCGCACTGATCAAGCAAAACACCAAGCCGATAATTAACCCGGTTCGTTGCATCAACATTTAGCCACCCGCGCGCGCATTTTCATTCAACCGTTACTCGATCTTCGCTCACCAACACTTTCAAAATAGTTTTAACGGTAATCCCAGTCGCACCTACTACATTCTCAACCCCAAAATTCCCAACCTTCTCTACAGCGCAGACAACATCTGCCACTTCACCACCCGCCCCTTTCACAGCGTCTACCAGCGCAATTACCGCACCGCCGGAACTTAGCGTATCGTCAATGATGATGACTCGATCGCCAACTTCGACGCCGTTGAGATACAACTGTCCCTTGTAGTATTCGGAGTCAATATCGACCACTTGCTCATTGAAACCACCAAGACTGTAGGAATACCACCTGGCCATGGCTAAAGGTATACCCGTCAACAATGAGACCGTGGTTGCCAACGCGGCCCCCTTATCTTCCTCGGTGACAATTTTCGAAACGTCACGCTCCATGACTTTGATGATTTTATGCGCGACCTCAATTAAAACTTCCGGCCGCAAAGCAGGTATCTGATCCGTAAACTCATTGACCGTAGTCAGAGATTTTCCAGATCTCACAACTTTAGCTTTTTTATAAACTTCTTCCAGCAACATGGCGCACCTCACTGTACTCAGGATAAAACCCATCCCAGCGACTCGCATACTTCCAAGAGCTATCAAAAAATAACGTGACTATGTTCTTGCGTTTATGCGCTTGAACGATCTCGTCACACATCAGTAGATTGGCTCCGCAGGTTGGTCCAATGGGTATTTTTTCTGACGCGATGAAGTGCTTCATCCGAGCCCAAGCGTCGACATCATCAATCACTCGTATTTCATCAACTAGACCGGAGTCTGTATTCGCTGATAAAACTCCTGCGCCCAAACCCATCAAATTGTGCGAGCGATGATTGAACGCCAAATTATTTCTTTGCGCAAACAGAGGCGCAGAGTTGCTAACCTCCAGCGCTATTGTTTTAATCCCGCTGTACGTTTGCTTCAATACCTCAGCGATTCCAGAAAAAGTGCCGCCCGTACCGATTGAGCACACGAAGAAATCCGGCACGATATTTTGTGCACTCAACTGTTTCACGATTTCTTTCCCACAGCACCGCCAACTGTCTTTATTCAATAGGCTATTAGACTGATCCAGATAATAAAACTCTTCCGATGAGTTCTCGGATAGATACGCTTTTGCTTGGAGAACTGCTCCCGTCAAAAAAGACTCTTTTGGAGTCTCTACTATATCCGCCCCATAGGTACGTATTTGTGTTTTCCGCTCCTCGGTCATACCTTCAGGCATGAATATCTTTACGCCGTATCCCTTCAACCTGCCGATCCAAGCGAGTGCAGCCCCTCCGTTCCCAGTAGAACAGTCAATTAGCGTCATACCAGGTTTAAGGACGCCTGCCTTCTCCAATTTATTGATAATATTTAAATAGGTGCGATCCTTATGACTTCCCGATGGATTCAAGTACTCACACTTAGAGAAAACCCTATTTCCATTCACAGCAAGTGTTGCCAATTCGAGTAGCGGCGTATTACCAATATCTTTCAGCTCCATTTCCATGCCTCAGCGACTCGTCAATGAATTCAAACGCTAGCAAATCATTTCGACAAATAATAGCTAGCCGAACGGATAGGTAATAGAAAACATTTGGCCACCTATCCATTAAGGGAAATGTATGTAGGAACGCCCCGACAACAGCAGATAAACCACGTAATAACTAGCAATTTATTACGTACAAAAAAGACTTTTCGTACGGGACTCGCCATCTTCAATAGCAGTGCGCCCTGCCAAATCCCGTGGCCGCAATGGTGCGGCGCCCCCCTCAGACGAGTTTTCATTAAAAAATTCAAACTATCGCCCTTCCCATCGTTCACACCTTCACGTGCAACGTTAAGTAGGAGGCGACATGCAATACCGACAACTGGGTCATTCCGGCCTGCTGGTATCGGAAATCATCCTGGGCACCGTGCCCTTTGGCGGTCGTGCGGAGTTCGAAAAATGCGGCGCAGTGGACGTGCCCTTGGCCAAGCGTATGTTCGATATCGCGTTCGATGCCGGGGTGAATATGGTCGACACCGCCGATCTTTACTCCCACGGCTTGGCCGAAGAGGTCGTCGGCAAAGCCTTGGGCGACAAGCGCAACGATATTCTGCTGGCGACCAAGGGCCGCAGCCCGGTGGACCAGAACCCGAACAATTCCGGCTCATCGCGCTATCACTTGATTCGCGCCTGTGAAGCCAGTTTGAAGCGTTTGGGCACCGACCATATCGACCTGTACCAACTGCATAACTGGGACGGCATGACGCCCATCGAAGAGACCCTCGAAGCCCTGCGTCTGTTAGTCGGCTCGGGAAAGATCCGTTACTTCGGCACCAGCAACTTCACCGCCTGGCAGATGATGAAAACCCTGGGCAAGGCTGAGCTGCACGGCATGCTCAAGCCCATCACCCAGCAGATCTACTACACCCCGGAATCCCGTGAAGCCGAGTACGAATTGCTGCCGTTGGCCTTGGACCAGCACGTCGGTACTTTGGTATGGGGCCCGATGGGCGAAGGCTTGCTGACCGGCACGACCCGACGCGGGCACAAGCCGCCGGCCAATACCCGCCAGGGCAGCGGCTGGCCGGAACCCTATGTGCATGACCAGGAGCGTGCCCTGGACATTATCGAAACCCTTGCCGCCGTCGGTGATGAGCATGGCGTCTCGGTCGCCCGTACCTGCCTGGCCTGGCTCAAGGATCGGCCGGGGATCACCTCGCTGATCGTCGGAGCGCGTACCGAAGAGCACCTGCGCGATAACCTTGCCGCGACTGAACTGAAGCTGACCGAGGAACAATCGTCACGCATCGAGGCGGTCACCCGGCGTCAGCCGTTGTATCCCTATTGGCATCGCTTTACGGCCGGGATTGATCGTTTTGATCCTGCGGAACAGCCGTTCCTGGCCGAGCACCAAAAGACCATGGATGCGCGCAAGGACAAGTAAACACAACCCTTAATGTGGGAGCGAGCTTGCTCGCGAAAGACGTCATCGATAACGCGTGGTTCCTGATTAAACGTGGCGCCTGTGCGTTTTTCGCAAGCAAGCTCGCGCCTACAAAGAACCTTAAGCCCGCGCCCACATTTTCGGGTTGCGCCGAATAGCAATGCTGCCTATATTTGCCGCCTGGCGCTCTCTACGCCACCTTCCGCGGAAAGGGCTGCGCCCAGGACATCACAGCTCTACCTCATTTCTACGACTCCCAACCTTAAAGCGGAAAAGGTTCGAACAAGGAGCTCGTATGTCGCAACGCCCTTTCGCCTCAAACACCGACGGCCGCCTCAACCTTGAGCAGCAGCGCAAGCGCGCCAAGGAACTGTTGTCGCGTCTGAAAAGCCAAGACCCCAGCGCAACCTTGTCCCAGGCTCAATGGCAGGTCGCCAAACAGCTGGGCTTCGCCAGTTGGCCCAAGCTCAAGGCCCACGTCGACGCCCTCGACTTTGCCGCCCGCCACCCTGGTTTCGAGGCCAGCGATGAATCCCGCACCACCCACTGGCGCTGTGGCAACGATATTGCCCACAGCCTGCAACTGGCCGGGTTCAAGGGCCAGTTCCGGATGCTCACGGACCCGTTGTGCATGGGGCCAGTGCGTGAACTGCCCAGCCAAGCGTTCCGCGCGATGCGCAGTACCTTTATCAGTCAGGCCTTTGCCCTTGACTCCACTGAAGTCGCGCATCGCGTCAACGATGAATACGACCAACTACAAACCTTGGCCAATACCGATCACAGTGTGCTGTGGTGCGAGGCGGACGCCTACGACCAACTGTTTCTGGTGCGCGCCCTGGCCGGCCTGGAGCAGGCGCCGCGCAAGCTGGAGCTGATTGAGGCCGACCGCATTCCCGGGGTCGAGCGATTTATCGGCATAGGCCAATTGGCCCCCGATGTGCTGGCCTGGCTCTGGCCGCAGCGGCGCTTGATCGACGACAACGCAGTGCAATTGGCCAAACGGGCCTGGTCGGCTTATTGCGACAGCTCACCGCTCAAGCTTGCGGAACTGGCCCATGGCAATCACCCTGCCCTGCCTTTTCTGGCACCGGCGTTACGGCGCCAGCTACAGGAGTTGCCGGGTATCGAGGACGGTTTGTCGCTGACTGAACGTTTGTCCCTGAGGTATATCGCCGAGGCCGGGCCTGTGCCTTTCGGCCGGGTGTTTGCCGAGTTGATGGCCAAGCGCGAGCCACTGCCTTTCCTGGGCGACATGATGTTCCATGCGCTGCTGCGCCCATTGATTGATGGGGCGGCGCCGCTGCTGATCGAGTCCGAAACGGGCGTGGAGTGGCCGCGCCGCGTATTGGCGTTGACGCCACTGGCGCAGCAGGTGCTGGATGGCAATGCCTGCTGGCTGGACCACGCCAGCCATGAGCGGTGGGTCGGCGGTGTGTGCCTGCGGCCACGGCAACCTCATTGGGCACTGGGCCTTGCTGATCAGCCCGTCTGGCGTGACTGATGCCGCGCGATACGATCAGCGCTTGGGAAACAACCCCACGGCACATGCCACCACAGTCGGGTCGCCTTGGTAGACCGCCCGCGGGCTCATCGAAGGCGGGGGCGACCGGCCGTCCACGGTGCGCAGTATCGGCCGCTCAACGGTCGGGGAACTGTGCGCCGGATCAACAATTTCCATGCAGCGACGCAGGGAGTTGAAGTCGGGCGATTGTGACAACGACAGGTGCAGGGTCTGGCTGACCGAGACCGACACCACAGAGCGCTGCGCACATTGTCCGTCATAGATCAGCGTATGGCGGATCAACGGGTTGTCATGGCAGTACTTGAGCAGGTTGACCTGCCGTGAGTGCACTAGCGCAGTGTTGATGATCAGCAGGTCAAACGCCACAACGCCCGAGCGTGTCAGTGCCTGCAACTCGTCGAACGAACTCAACGGCGCGATGCGGTGATAGCCCAGCTGGTTGAGCATTTTCTCGATCTTGATCCGTTGCAAAAGCTCCGCATCGGCAATCAGAAGGCGTAACGCTTTATTGGACATAGGGTAAACCTGACAGTTGGGCATCAGCGTCGATCATTCAACGCTGAACAACTTAACCGTCAGGGGTGAACCCTGACTTTAAGGCGATTCTGAAACGGCAATCCGGGGCACACCGTACTTTTAAGAATCGCCTCAAAGCCTTCGCGCCACTCGCCACCTACCATGAGCTGCGTTCCCTTACCCGACCATGGAATTGCCGTGTTCATGTTTCTACTCAGAATGGTGCTGCTCGCCTGCGGCCTGCTGGTGCTTGCGCCCCCGCCTGCCGATGCGGCGCTGAAGATTGAAGGCACCCGCCTGATCTATTTCGGCCAGGACAAGGCCGCCGGTATCAGCGTGGTCAACCAGGCCTCGCGGGAAGTGGTGGTGCAAACCTGGATCACCGGCGAGGACGAATCAGCCGACCGCACCGTGCCCTTTGCCGCCACCGAGCCATTGGTACAACTGGGCGCCGGGGAGCATCACAAGCTGCGCATCCTGTATGCCGGTGAGGGCTTGCCCAGCGATCGCGAATCGCTGTTCTGGCTCAATATCATGGAGATCCCGCTCAAGCCCGAAGACCCCAACAGCGTGCAATTCGCGATCCGCCAGCGGCTCAAGCTGTTCTACCGGCCCCCCGCACTCCAGGGCGGCTCGGCCGAGGCGGTGCAGCAATTGGTATGGAGCAGCGACGGGCGCACGGTAACCGTCAACAACCCCAGCGCCTTCCACCTGTCGCTGGTCAACCTGCGAACCGACAGCCAGACGCTCAGCGATTACCTGCTGCTCAAGCCCCATGAACGCAAAACCCTGACCGCGCTCGACGCTGTGCCCAAGGGCGCCACTCTCCACTTCACCGAAATCACCGATATCGGTTTGCAAGCCCGTCATAGCACGGCGCTCAACTGATAAATCACGGGGTATTTGAACCGATGTCACTGAGCAAACGCTGTTTACCGCTTCTGGTGTTGACCTGCGCGGTCTTGCCCGCCACCAGCTACGCACTGGCCTGCCGCGAGGACGGCACCAACTCGATCATCACCCAGGAAGCGCTGGGCACGGCGCTGGCAGTCGCCGCCGACGCACCCAACGGCACCATCATTTGGGAATCCGGCCCGCGCTCGACCAATGTCATCTGCAAGGACGACTACCTCCACGGCCGCGAGGAAGTGTATTTCTACGTCAACCCGGCCAGCGTGAGTATCGGCACCGGGATTCGCGTGGGCATTCGCTATAACAACCAACCGATTACCCAAAGCACCGGTAAGGTCGGTACCGGTTTCTTCTCCGACCGAGGCTGCAATTTGTCCAACTGCGTGGGCTGGGACAAGGCGCGCTTCACCCTCAATTTCAGCGTGTTCATCGAGAAGTACGACCCCACGCCACCGAGCGGCCAGGCCAGCACGCTGACCTCTTACCGCGTGTTCCAACTAGACGGCGTGCGCGGGCTCAACTCACGACCCAACAGCAACTTCAATTATGTGGTCACCGGCATGAACGATATCCGCTTCGTGCCTTGCACTCCCGAACTGACCATCAGCCCCAGCGTGGTCAACTTCCCCACACCTTCGCGCAAGGCCGCGATCGGTGAAGTCGCCAGCAGCGCGAACTTTAGCCTGAACCTGCGCAAGGGCTGCGACACGCCCTATACCGTCAGCGCACGCTTCGCCACCACGCCGGGCGGCGGCAGTGTGAACAATGGCCTGCTGGTGCCGGACAACAACAGCTCAGTCGGCATCTCGCTGTCTCGCGCCGAGAGCCAGCAGCAACTGCCCTTCAACAACTGGTTCACGCTGCAGGAACTGATGGGCCTGGGCCAGAGCCACGATGAATTCCGCGCCGACCTCAAGTGGCGCACCCTACCGATTCCCGGAGCGTTCGACGCTGCCGTGGTGGTGGATATGTACTACAAGTAGGTGATTTTTAAGGATCGTCTTATGCCACCGGCAAAGGCCGAGACGTAAAGTCTGCCGATGCGATTGAAAAGTTATCTGCTCCAGATCAACCCCGTCCTCTCCCGACCCGAAGCAGCCAGAAGGCTGCTTCGTATTTTTGCGACTGTGCTGCTGGTAGGCATCCTCAGCGGGGTCTATACCTTTTTGCTGTCGACCTTCAACAACGACATCTCCCAGCGCCGCGGCTACATGAGCAGCGCCATTGCCGAAGCCCATACCTTTTTCACCAACCGCCAAGCCCTGCTCGAAAGCCTGAGCCTGTCGGCAGTGCGCAAGCAGTCCAGGGTCTATCCGTCCTCGACCGAAGAACAACACCTGGAATTGGGCGACACATCGGGCAACCAGTGGAGCATCTGGCTGACCGCACGCATGCGCGACTACCTCAAGGCCAAACAGCTTAACCTGCTCTATGTCAACGCCGGCCCCACCCCGCAAGTGATGCGCCTTTACGACGCCACCCCGCAGGTATTGCCGATTTCCAAATGCATGCTCAACCGCCTCAAGGCCCTGCAGCACACCGACCCGGCCACGCTTAACGAACTTTGGCTGAGCGACAGGACTGAACAGCACTCGCACCTGTATATCTTCATCCGCCTGGACGAGCGTGATCGCGACTCCGGCTGGCTCGGCCTGGAGATGGATAGCCGTGAAGTCTCCTCGACACTCAGCGACCAGAGCGCCGGTGAGTTCATGATGCTCAATTCCCAGGGCATGCTGGTGTTCACCAACAGCACCGATACACAGTTGAGCCAGCAACACCTGAGGCCCGGCGAAGACAGTTTTTTCGGTTTTGTCGGCAACGGCTGGCTACCCGACCATCTGGTGATTCGCAAACACCTGAAGTCCTCTGAGTGGCAGTTGATGTACTCCATCGACCTGCGTGCGGTGGTCACCGGCTTGTGGAAACAGCTGCTCGGTTCGCTGCTATTCTGCCTGTTCAGCCTGACACTGATCTGGCTGGTGATGCGCCGCGTCGACCAGCGTTTCATCATTCCGTCGATCCATCGCATCCAGGCGTTGATTGAAAGCGAAGCCTTCGGCCGCGATGTGATCCAGACCGCGCCAGTGGCCCTCTGCGTGCTGCGCCGCACCGACGGCCAGGTGGTACTGGAAAACACCCTGGCCCAGCAATGGCTGGGTAACGGGCCGGAGCGCGAGGCGCTGCGCGCCGGCTGGATCGAGCAAGCCTTTGCCAACGGACCTTCCGAGCGCAGTGACTACTTTGAAACCATCGACGGCCGTCACCTGTACCTGAGCAGTGCACCGACCCGCTACAAAGGCGAAGACGTGCTGTTTTGCGCCTTCAGTGATATCAGTGCGCGCAAGCAGGTCGAGGCAGCGCTGGAAGAGGCGCGGCAATCGGCGGACGCAGCCAACGCGGCAAAAACTCTGTTCCTGGCGACCATGAGCCATGAAATCCGTACACCGCTGTATGGCGTGCTCGGCACCCTGGAACTGTTGGCGCGCACGCAACTGGATGCGCAACAAAAGGACTACCTGCAGGCGATCGAAGGCTCATCGTCGACCTTGCTGCAACTGATCTGCGATGTGCTGGACGTATCAAAGATCGAAGCCGGGCAGCTGGCACTGGAGATGAGCGAGTTCTCGCCGCTGGACCTTGTGCATGAAATCATCCAGGGCTACGCCGCAGCGGCCCACGCCAAGGGCCTGCAGCTGTATGCCTGCTTCGATCCCAAGTTGCCGGAACGGCTGATCGGTGACGTGACGCGTATCCGCCAGATTCTCAATAACCTGCTCAACAACGCGGTGAAATTTACCGACTATGGGCGCGTGGTGCTGCGGGTCAAAGTGCTGGGCCGCGACGGCGAACGCTCCAGCCTGTTGTAGCAAGTCTCAGACACCGGCAAAGGTATCGCCCAGGAAGACCAGGCGATGATCTTCGAGCCGTTTTACCAGAGTGAAGGCAATACCAATGTGGTTGCCGGCACCGGCCTGGGCCTGCCGATTTGCCAGCGTCTGACGGAGTTGATGAACGGCAATATCCGCATGGTCAGCGAACTCGGCCTGGGTAGCAGTTTCAGCCTGATCCTGCCGTTGGAGGAAGCATCTGTTGCACCGATGACACCGTTGCTGGCCGAGACCATTTACGTGGCCTCGCCGATCCCGGAACTGGCAAACGCGATCGCCGGCTGGTTGCGCCGTTGGGGCGCAAGGGCCCAGGCCGGCTTGCCGACGCTGGCGGACACGCATCTGCTGTTGCAAGTGCACCCCGGCAGCGTCGACCCGTTGCTGGTGCCCGAGTGGCCCGGGCCGGTGATTCACGTAAGCAGCAACGCCTGCCCCGGCGTAGAAGCCGACGCCGGCGCCTGGCACGTCAACCTCAACCACCTGGGGGCTATTCATCAGGCCGTGAGCCAGGCGCAAGGGCTATGGGTGGCCCGCGCCGATGAGCAAACGCACCGGCGGGACCTGAACAAACTCAACCTGCACCTGCTGGTGGCCGAGGACAACATCATCAACCAGCTGATTTTGCGTGATCAACTCGAAGAACTCGGCTGCACCGTGGAGCTGGCGGCCGACGGTCAGCAAGCGTTACAGCTCTACACCGCCGGCAATTTCGACGTGGTGTTGACGGATGTGAACATGCCCCATATCAACGGCTATGAACTGGCGCGTGAACTGCGTCGACAGGGCTGCACGTTGCCGATTATCGGGGCCACCGCCAACGCCATGCGCGGCGAGGCCGACCTGTGCCTGGCCGCCGGCATGAACCATTGCCTGGTCAAACCCTTTGCGTTGCGGGCTCTATTCAACTCCCTGGCGCCTTATGCACGGATCCCCCATGAAGCCCCTTAGTATTCTGATTGTCGAGGACCATCCCCTGCAGCATATCTACCTGCAGAACCTGCTCAGCGAGTTGGGAGATTTCCTGCTCGAAACCGCCGAGGATGGCAAAGAAGCGCTGGAGCGCCTGCGCCAGCGGGACTTCGACCTGGTACTGACCGACCTGCTGATGCCCGGCATGGACGGCGTGCAGTTTATCCAGTGCCTGGCCAGCCTGCGCTGCAAGCCGGCGCTGGCGATCATGAGCGCGGCGTCGAGACGCATGCTGATGGCGGCCAGCCTGGTGGCGAAAAACCTCGATGTGGAAGTGATTGGCCTGATTTCCAAACCCGTGAACGCCGAGGCCTTGCGCACCCTGGTCAACCAACTCAGAAACAGGGTGCGCAAGCCTGCCCCCGAATTACCAGAGCACATGGACATCGACCGTCACACGCTGGTGCAGGCCATGAGCAGCGGCCAGTTCCAGGCCTGGTTCCAGCCGAAAAAATCCCTGGCCAACGGCCGTATCGTCGCCGCCGAAGCCCTGGTGCGCTGGATGCACCCCGAGCAAGGCGTGATGCTGCCTGCCGCGTTCCTGCCGGCGATCAAGGCGTTCGAACTGGAGGAGCGGCTGTTGTGGCTGGTGCTCAAGCAAGCGATCCACGCCCAGGAACACTGGCGCCAGCGCGGCTATGAAATTCCAGTGTCGATCAACCTGCCGACCCACTTGCTCAACAGCCATGACCTGGCAGACCGTTTGCTGGAGTTCGTGCTGCACCACAATGGTATCCCGGGCATGATCTGCTTTGAGTTGATGGAGTGTTCGGTGCCGCAGGACATCAGCAACTTCTACGCCGGCGCCTGCCGATTGCGGATCAAGGGGTTCGGTTTGTCCCAGGATGATTTCGGCAAGGGCTACAGCTCCTACCTCAATCTGGTGTCCACGCCCTTTACCGAACTGAAGATCGACCAGGCACTGGTGCAGGGCAGTCACGACAACGAAGGCATCGCCCAGGCATTGGCGAGCATTATCGCGCTGGGCCGCAAGTTGGGTCTGACGGTGGTCGCCGAGGGCGTGGAAACCCCGCAGCAATTGGCGCTGCTGCGCAAAATCGACTGCAATCAGGTGCAGGGTTTCCTGATCTCTCACGCCGTGTCTTCGGACCAATTTCAGCAACTACTGAACAATGATGGCCCCGCGACATCTCACTAGCTGGCGGCCCCGGATTACTTGCCCTTTAAAGGAGTAAGCAGCATCCAGTGCCGATTTTTCCTGCGCCTGCGGACCCCCTGATGAAGCACAACAACGCGATCCTCGAAGCCTTTACCCGCAGCTCATTGCGCCTGAACAAGGGCTTGATGGTCCTGATGGGAATTGCTTTGCTACTGGTACTGACCAATTACTGGTCTCTGCAAAGGGGCGTCGAAATCCGGTACGGCGCCATGCGCTTTCACTTTGCGCGACTGATGGAAAATCTCTCAGATCAGCAAACCTACCTCAAGAGCCTGACGCATCCCGGCATCCAGGCCGAACTGCTGCACGCCACCCACGTGCAGATCAGCCTCAAGAGCCGCATGGTCGACAACCGCCGCACGTTGTACGAAGGCCAGAAGTATTCGTTTTCGGTACCGTTCAGCATCAAGTTCGATGAACAGCAGATCGGCGCCGCCGCCAGACCGCCGATTTTTGCCCTGGGCGCGCACCTGACCAGTTACTACAGCGCCTTCTGGTCCTCGTCGCCGTACGAGGCGCCGCAAACCTTTCTGCTCAATCGTCAGGCGAACTACACCATCACTGTTCCGTCCGTGGGCTATCAGCACCGGGAAAGCCCCGAGGATACCGACAACCCCGTGGCGCGAGTCAACGCTGTGCAGCAAATCCTCGCACAGACACCGCAGCCGCTTGAGCAGAATCGGGTGTATTGGCAGGCCGGACCCGAACCCGAATATTTGCTGGCCTACATCGGCCTGCCACTCGACGCACAGGGCCAGGCAGTGATCGGCACCCTGCTCGACGTGTCGCAGGTCGACGATGTACAGCGCGCATTGAATCACTCGGCGTTTGATCGCTTCACCCTGATTGGCCCTGACGGCAGCCGGTTGATCGGGCCTACCATCCAGGCGCAGCTCAGCGACGGTGTGCATTTCACGGCCAACGGCATTGAATTCAAGATAACCCAGGCCGGCGACCAGCCCTGGAGCGCGGTCTATGGCCTGAACTACTCGCACTTCTTTCACTCCGCATTGTGGCCGTTGAGCACCTTGGCTTTGCTGCTGTTCAGCCTGATCACCCTGGGTTGGGCCGGCAGTCGCTGGTATCGGCGCCAGGTGATTACGCCGGCGCAACTGGCCCACGAACGCATTGCCGAAAGCGTGGCATTCAGCCGCGTGATCATCGACACCGCCCCCACCGGGTTATGCGTGGTGCGACGCAGCGATGGCAAGGTGTTGATCGAAAACCAGCGGGCCCAGCAATGGCCGGGTACCGCACGTTTGGTGGCGGCCATGGCCGGTAAGCACGACATGGCTGAGAGCGGAGAAACGCATCTGGAGATCGAGGGCCGGCACCTGCAGATCGGCTTTGTGTCGACCCGCTATCAGGCTGAAAACGTGCGCCTGTACGCTTTCAACGATATTACCCGGCATATCGAAGATGCCCAGTCCCTGGAGGAAGCGCGTCACGCCGCCGATGCGGCCAGCGAGGCCAAGACGTTGTTCCTGGCAACGATGAGCCATGAAATCCGCACGCCGCTGTATGGCGTGCTCGGCACCCTCGAATTACTCGGTCTGACGAACCTTGACCCACACCAGAAGGCCTACCTTCACACCATCCAGCGCTCGTCCGCCACGCTGTTCCAACTGATCAGCGATGTGCTGGATGTCTCGAAGATCGAGTCCGGGCAAATGGCGATAGAAGCTGTGGAGTTCTGCCCGCTGGACATGCTCGAAGACACCCTGCACACCTACGCCGCTTTCGCCCAGCGCAAGGGGCTGCAGCTCTATAGCTGCATTGACCCGCAGTTGCCGGACTGCGTGATGGGCGACCCGATGCGCATCCGCCAGATTCTCAATAACCTGGTCAGCAACGCGATCAAATTCACCGATTTCGGGCGCGTGGTGATTCGTGCCAGGGTGACGGGGCGCGACGCCAATCATGTCGACCTGCAATGGCAAGTCACCGACTCGGGCGTAGGCATCCCCGAGGCGCAGCAGGCCAAGCTCTTCGATGTGTTCTACCAGGCGCCGGACACCGCCAGCGAAGGTGGCGCCGGGCTTGGCCTACCGATCTGCCGGTGGCTGGCGCAGATGATGGACGGCGAGATCCGTGTGGTCAGCGAGCCTGGGCTGGGCAGCAGCTTTACGTTGAAAATGCGCCTGCCGCTGTGTGGCGGCACACTCACCAACCTGCCGCTGATCGAACCCAGCCCGACGCCGGTATACGTACAGGCACCGGTACGCGAACTGGCGCAGGCGATGAGTGACTGGCTCAACCGCCTAGGCATTACCGCCGCCCTGGCGGCGACCACCCAAGACAAAGACAACCACCATGCAGTGCTGGTGGACCTGTTGCCCAGGGAGCCCGCCAGGCCATGGGTCGGCCAGCGCGTGCTGTGCCTGCCGGGTGCGCACAGCCCGCCGCTGCACACGGCGCAAGGCTGGGTGGTGGATCTGCACGACGTACGCGCCCTCGCCGCCACCGTGTCACTGGCGCAGCATGGCAAGCATGAGCAGCCGACGCCGACCCGACCACAAAGCGCGGGGCGGTTGGGGCTGCGCATCCTGGTGGCCGAGGACAACCCGGTCAACCAGGCGATCATCAAGGAGCAGCTGGAGGCACTCGGTTGCTCAGTGAGCCTGGCCGCCAACGGCGAGCAGGCGTTGCAATTGTGGCAACCCCAGGCTTTCGACCTGGTACTGACCGACGTGAATATGCCGTTGATGAATGGGTACGAGCTGGCCAGAATCCTGCGCGAACATGACCCTCAGTTGCCGATTATCGGCGTGACCGCCAATGCGATGCGTGAGGAAGGCGTGCGTTGCCTGGCGGTGGGCATGAACGCCTGGATCGTCAAGCCCTTGAGCCTGCAAACCCTGCGTGGCCAGTTGATCAAGCTGTGCAAGGTCCAGCCCCCGGTTGAGCCTGCCGCGTCGGTATTCGACGACAGTGTGCAACTGTCGGACAAGATGCGCCCGCTGTTCATCAGCAGCGTGCAGCAGGACATACAGCGCATCGGTGTGGCTCTGGCACAGCGTGATACCCGCAACCTCGGCCAATTGCTGCATTCGATCGCCGGCGCCCTGGGTGCTGTTCAGGCCCTCAGCCTGGCCCAGGCGTGCATCGAACTGGAAAGCGCCCTTGACCGCGGCAGCCTCGACACAACGCTTGAGCTCAAGGTGAAGACTGTGATGCGGCGTCTGTCGGCCGTTCTGGAGACTCTCCAGCCCGGGCATTCTTCACTCACTTGAACTGGCACTACGGACGGCCCTTTATGAAAAAATTCAACGTGGTAATCGCCGACGATCACCCGATCGTGTTGCTGGGCGTTCGCGAACTGGTAGAGCGTGACATGCGCTTTCAAGTCGTCGGCGAGGCCGTGTGTTCGGCCGGCCTGATCGAGCTGTTGCAGCATCAAGGCGCTGACATCGTGATTACCGACTACAACATGCCGGGCGACTCGCCTTATGGCGATGGCCTGAAGCTGGTGGAGTACCTGAAACGACACTTCCCGCAGGTACAGATCCTGATCCTGACCATGATCTCCAACCACCTGATCCTCACCCGCCTGCAAGAGCTGGGCGTGGTCGGCATCATCCAGAAAAGCCAGTTGCATACCGAGATTCAACTGGCACTCAAGGCGATCGCCCAGGACAGCGACTATCGCAGCCTGGAGCCGCCAAAGACCTCGGTGATAGAGACCCTCACGGCAATTGACGAGCGCTTTACCAGTTTGTCGCCCAAAGAGTTCGAGATCCTGCGCCTGTTTATTTCCGGCATGAGCGTGAGTGACATTGCGCGCCGCCAGAACCGAAGTTCAAAGACCATCAGCGCACAAAAGATATCGGCCATGCGCAAACTTGAAGTCAGCAGCGACCAGGAT
Source organism: Pseudomonas sp. W2Jun17 (assembly GCF_023127795.1). NCBI lineage: Bacteria > Pseudomonadati > Pseudomonadota > Gammaproteobacteria > Pseudomonadales > Pseudomonadaceae > Pseudomonas > Pseudomonas sp. W2Jun17. Next base: position 82,455 of record NZ_SPKO01000024.1, read on the forward strand.
CTACTTGCTTATTGCCTGGAACGTAACATCTTCAACTAACGCATAACTTGCAAGCCATTCCTGGACAATGGCTTTGCCCTTTATTCTCAAGCCTTTCACCGCTGCAACAGCACAAATAACCTGCCCACGCCAGCGCTTATAAGAATCGTCTTATTCGCTCCCGCCGCCTCGTCGCCTACTCTTTGCTCGCAGTTCAACAACAGCAAACTTTTCAACTAACACTTACGGACATCATCATGAAGAAGTTTTCCCTGGCTGTGATCGCCTCGGCCATTATCGCCGCTTCCGGCAGTGCATTTGCCGTGGACCCTGCTCCGACGCCAACCCTGGGCGGCAGCGGTAAAATCACCTTCACCGGCGTGATCAACAACGACGCGTGCTCGGTGGACGGCGCCAACTCCGACCGCACCATTTCGGTGGACATGGGCAACGTATCGATCAAGGACATGGGCACCGCGGAAAACCCAACCGCAGGTCGCGTAACGGCTAAAGACTTCAACCTGAGCGTCAACTGCAACCAGGGCACCAAGGTCGCCATGATCTTTGACGCCAACAACGGCGGTTCAGGCCTGGTCACCGGCAAAAAAGTACTGGCCCTGAACCCGGGTTCGGCCACTGCACAAAACGTCGGTATTGCCCTGCTCGACAGCAAGGGCGGTCTGATCGACCTCAGCTCGCCAAGCACCGCACGCATTGAAAGCACCATGCACGGTGCCGGTACTGAAGGCGGCGACGCCACCCTGAGCTTCGCGGCCGCCTACGTCACCACCGCAGCGGCGGGCTCGTCGACCGCCGGTCGCGGTGACGCCACCCTGCCGTTCATCCTGCAATACGAATAATTCGGCGCCCCGGGCACCGAACGCGCGAGGCCTTGCGGCCTCGCCATTGTCTTCTGATTACACCGGATAACCCTCATGCCGCCTCGTTCTATCGCCGCATGTCTGGGGCTGCTGGGCTTGCTCATGGCTACCCAGGCCGCCGCCAGCATTTCATTGAATGCCACCCGTATCGTGTTTGACGGTGACCACAAGGAAGCCAACATTACCGTGCGTAACGGTAACCAGGATGTATTGATTCAATCCTGGGTCGACATGAACGATGCCCGCGCCAGCCGCGCGCCGTTTGCCGTCACCCCGCCCCTGGCGCGGGTATTTGCCAAGGAACAACAACTGCTGCGAATCCTGTACGAAGGCACCGGCATGCCCACGGACCGCGAGTCGGTGGTGTGGCTCAACGTGCAGGAAATCCCCAAGGCCAGCGAAGCCGAGAACACTTTGCAGTTGGCTATACGCCAACGCATCAAGATTTTTTACCGCCCTGCAGGCCTCACCGGCAGTGCGCTGCAAGCCCCTGCGCAGCTTGAATGGACGCTGGTCAAACACGGCAGCCAAACCCTGTTGCAGGTGAAAAACCCGACGCTGTACCACGTGTCCATGGCCGACATCAAAGTGCAGGCGGTATTGGCCAGCGACTCCACCATGATTGCGCCAGGCGAACAAAAACAGTTTGCGCTCAGTGCTCCAGTTGCCAGCGGGCCGGTGCAGTTGTCGTTTTCCAGCATCAATGACTACGGCGCGCAGAATCACTACAGCGCGCCGCTGTCCAGCGGCACTGCGCTACCGGCGCATGCGACTGAATCGCGCCTCAACCCCTAAGCACTTTCGCTAACCCACAGGCTCACTTCGCGTGCGTGTTTGCGTGCCCGGCTGTCCGTCAATCAGGGATGTCATAGGTCTTCGCATGTCCTTTCTTTCCAGCAACAGGCCCGCACGTGGCGTACTGAAGTTGAAGACGCTGTCGCTGGCGATTGCTGCCAGCTTGCCCAGCCTGGCCATGGCCGATGACGCTGCGCAAACCTTCAACACCACCTTCCTGCAAGGCTCGCAGTCACCGGTGGACTTGCAGCAATTGCTCTCTGCCAACAGCGTGCTGCCGGGCACTTACCGCGTCGACCTGTACAGCAACGAAGTGCTGGTGGGCCGACGCGATATCGACTTCAAGCGCAACCCGAAAAACGGCCGCGTCGAAGCCTGCCTGACCCTCGAACTGCTCAAGCAACTGGGTATCGACCTGCACCGTTTGCAGGCCGAGGGCAAACTTGACCCGCAGCAGCCGCAGGACTGCTACGCCCTTGCCGACATGATCGAAGACGCCAGCGTGCGCTACGACAGCAGCCGTCTGCGCTTGCTCGCAAGTATCCCGCAGGTGGCGATGCAGCGTGGCTTGCGCGGGTATGTCGACCCACAGTTGTGGGACGACGGTGTGCCCGCCGCCTTCATCAACTACCAACTCAACAGCAGTCGTACCGCCGGCGACTACAAGACCCGCATCGCCAATAACCTGGGCCTGCGCAACGGCATCAACCTGGGGGCCTGGCGCCTGCGCAACGAGTCGAACCTGAGCGGCGGCACCGATCGCTCGAACACCTTCACCAGCAACCGTACTTACTTGCAGCATGACGTCACCGCGATCAAGGGCCAATTCAGCGCCGGTGAAGTTTTTTCCGACACCGATTTGTTCGACAGCGTGCGCTATCGCGGGGTCAAGCTGGCTTCCGACGACGGCATGCGCGCCGACAGCGAGCGCGGCTACGCGCCGGTGATCCGTGGCGTGGCGCAGACCAACGCGACGGTTGAGATCCGCCAGAACGACTACATCCTCTACACCGCCAACGTCGCGCCAGGCCCGTTCGAGATCAACGATATCTACCCCAGCGGCTCCAACGGTGACCTGCAAATCACCGTGATCGAAGCCGACGGTACGCGGCGGGTGACGATGCAGGCGTTCTCCAGCCTGCCGATCATGGTGCGCGAAGGCCAGGTGAAATACAGCGTCTCGGCGGGCACGTTCAAAAGCAATGCCGATGGCCTGGCAACCCCGCGTTTTTTTAGCGGTACGCTGGCTTACGGCTTGACCAGCAACCTCAGCGGGATTGTCGGTGTGCAAGCCAGTGAGGACTACAGCGCGCTGTCGATCGGCGCCGGCCGGAACACCTCGTTCGGTGCGTTCTCCCTGGATACCACCCATTCGTCCAGCAAGGCCCAGGGGCGAACCTCCCAGGGCAGCAGCGTACGCGCCTTGTACGCCAAGACCTTTGCCGGCACCGATACCAACTTCACCCTGGCCGCCTATCGCTACTCCACCGAGGGCTATCGCACCCTCACCGACCATGTGGAAGACAGCAGCGAAGACCTGCGCGTACGCACCGGCCACTCGAAAACCCGCACCGACCTGACCATCAACCAGAGCATCGGACGCAACAGCGAATTCGGCAGCCTGTATGTGAACGCCAGCGACCAACGCTACTGGAATCGCGGCGGCTCCCAGAGCTTTTCCGCGGGCTACACCGGCAACTGGGGCGACCTGAGCTACAACCTTGGCGTGACCCGCACCAAGCAGATCGTCACCTGGGGCGAGCCGAGCAGCGACACGCAGGTGAACCTGTCGGTGTCTTTCCCGCTGGGCAGCCAGGCCCGCGCGCCACGAGCGTTTGTCACCACCAGCCACCAACGTGGCGACACCACCACCCAAGCGGGCATCAACGGCTACGTGGCCGACACCAGCGACACCTTCTATTCGGTGCAGGCGGGCCACAGTGACACCAGCGGCGACTCAGGCTCGGTGAACATCAACAGCCGCACCGCCGTGGCAGACGTCAGCCTCGGTTACAGCCAGGGCCAGGGCTACAACTCACAGAACTTCAACCTCGCAGGCTCCGTGGTGGCTCATGCGGGTGGCGTCAACCTGGGGCAGACGGTCAGCGAGACCTTCGCCCTGGCCGAAGTACCAGGCGTCGCTGGAGCCAAGATCAGCAGCTACAGCGGGGTGGAAACCGGTTACAACGGCTATGCGGTGGTGCCCACTGCGCAACCTTACCGGGTCAACTGGATCAGCCTGGACACTCGCGATCTGGGTGGCGACGTGGAAATCACTAACGCCACCCAGCAGCTGGTGCCGCGCCGTGGCGCCATCGTGGTGGCGCATTACAGTGGTACTACCGGACGGCGGGTGTTGTTTGAGTTGTTTGATGCACAGCATCAACCGCTGTCGTTTGGTGCCTCACTGGAAGACGCCAATGGCAAGCAGTTGGCGATTGCCGACCCCAATGGTAATGCCCTGGCGCTGGTGGAAGAGGATCAGGGCACGCTGATCATCAAGTGGGGGGAACAGCGTTGTCGGGCCACCTATGCGTTGCCACCGCCGAACAAGGCGCTGAACTATGAGCGCCAGTCACTGGTGTGCACGCCTTGATTGTGCGGGTGATTGCGCTACTGTGCTGACCACGCGCCTACCCTCTGCGAGACTTGCCCATGCGTAACTTGTTCTTCGCCAGTGCCTGCCTGTTGACCACCGCCCTGGCAGGCTGCCAGCAAACACCACCGGCCAACGACCAACTCGACGCCGTGCTCTGGACCCAGACCTCCATCGAGCACGAGCTGATCTACCGCCAGCTCTTCGCCAACGCCACCCGCCAACTCGATGTAGCGCTGGCCGACCCCAACTGGGACGCACTGCCTTTACCTGCGCGCAAGCTGACCGGTTTGCCGCCGGCGGTGATTGTGGATATCGACGAGACGCTGTTGGACAACGTGCCGCTCAACGCTCGCGACATCATCAACAATCAGGTCTATTCCTACGATCGCTGGAATACCTGGGTCGAGCAGGCCAAGGCCGAGGCACTGCCGGGTTCCGTGGCGTTCCTGCAAGCGGCCAGGCAAAAAGGCATCAAGGTGTATTACCTCACCAACCGCGAGCACAGCCAGGTCGCGGCCACCGCCAAAAACCTGCGTTTGCGCGGTTTTCCGATAGAGAGCGACGCACAGATCCTGGCGGCCAGCACCCCCACCGGCCACTGTGCAAGCGCTGGCTATGGCAAGAACTGCCGTCGCCAGTGGGTCGCCAGCCAAGCCCGCGTGTTGTTGATGGCCGGTGACTCGCTGGGAGATTTCGTGCAGGCCGAACACAACACCCTGGCTGCGCAGCGCAAGGCCGTCGAACCCTATGTGAACTGGCTGGGGCAGCGCTGGTTCCTGCTGCCCAACCCGAGCTACGGCAATTGGTACAGCGCGCCGTATGGGGATGATGAAACCTTACCGTTTGTCCAGAAGCGCAAGCTCAAGCAGCAGGCTTTGTTGTTGCAGCAATAAAGAGTAGCCATGTGGAAGGGGGCTTGCTCCCGATAGCAGTGGTTCAGTCAACACATGCAGTGACTGACAATCCGCTATCGGGAGCAAGCCCCCTCCCACATTGGATCTGCGTATCAGGAGCGATCAACACTTCAGCCCTGAGGCTTGGTGTGCCAACCCGAGGGCCGTTCATCCCACTCATTTGCACCGCTGCCCTCTTGTCATCACACTCGTCATCCACCCGTCGACTCAGGAATCGCAGATGCCTCACTCCTTGCTCAAGCCTGCCTTGCCCGGCGTTGCGCTGCGGCGATGGCGTTTGCTGCACCGCATCAAGCAAAGTCATGCAGCGCAGTTGTTCAACGTCACGCAATCGACTATTTCGCGCTGGGAAAGTGGCGTACAAGCGATGGATCCGGCTGCGCACCAACAGCTTGAGCAGTTGTTGGCAGCCCGACTTGATGCAGCCGCCGATCAGGCATTGGCCCGGCTGGTCAGCGAGAGTTCGCAAGCGATGCACTTGGTGTGCGACCTGACGCACCGCCTGCTCGCGTGCTCGCCTTCCCGCGCACGCCAGTTCAGCAGCCCGCTCGCCGAGCTTATGGGCCAGTCGTTGTGGCGCTTCGCAACGCCGCAAATCCAGCTGATCGAAGCCAGCCTGGAGCATACCGGCTGGCGTGAAACCCAGGCACCACCGGCCCTTGAATTCACCACTGGAAGCAACGACTCCAATCTCGTGCCCATACGCCCAAGCCTGTGTCGCTGGACACGCATGACCCTGAGCGATGGCAGCGCAGCACGCCTGGTCGAGACACTCTGAAAGCCCACCGCGCATATTTTATGCGTGGACGATCTGCGCTCGCGCACCTAGGCTTACCTGCACAACCGACCTTGCGGGGCAGCATCATGGACATGGAAAAAATCAAAGGCCGTCTCGATTTTCTGCGCGAAGCGGAAAAACTCAAGGATGTGCTCAGAAGTGCCCACACGGCTTCGGGCCGCACTGAAAGCACGGCCGAACACAGTTGGCGCCTGTGTCTGATGGCGATGGTGTTCGCCGATCAATTGCCCGGCCTGGACCTGCTGAAAATCCTCAAGATGTGCGTTATCCATGATTTGGGCGAAGCCATCCACGGCGATATCCCGGCGGTCAGCCAGGCGGCCTTTCCCAACAAGGGCGAACAGGAGCGGCTCGACCTGCTGCTGTTGGCGCAGTCCCTGGACAGCCCCCTGAAAGCCGAGATCCTGACGTTATGGGATGACTACGAGAACGCACGTTCGCCGGAAGCAAAAGCCGTCAAGGCCATGGACAAACTGGAGACCCTGCTGCAGCACACCCAAGGGCTGAACCCGCCCGATTTCGATTACGCCTTCAACCTGGCCTACGGCAAAAAACACACAGATGCAGCCCCTTTGTTCGAAGCGCTGCGGGCGTTGATCGATCGGGCGACAGAGCAAAGGCTCCACGCCGCAGAGTGACGGGCGTCATCACACCGCCCGAGCAGCAGTCGCCTCCACTTCCACCAACGCCCCCGGCAACGGCAGCGCCACCACTTGCAACGCTGTCCGCGCCGGTTTGTTCGGCTGCTCGGGCGTACCGAAGAACTGCGTATACCCCCGCTGCAACCCGGCAAAATCCAGCTTGCCGTCGGTTTCTTCCGCGCCGACCAGAAATACCCGCAACTGCACGATATCGCCCAGGTCCAGATCCTGCTGCTGGAGGATTTTGCGCAGCTTGTTAAACACTGAAACAGTCTGTACTTCGGTGTCGCCATAAGCCCCAGGCACATTTGGGTCGGCGAGGTCGGGCAGCGTGCCGCTGACGAATATCAGACTGGCCGAGGCCGGCACGGTGACGGTTTGCGAGATGGGAAAATCGCCCACGCTGGTGCGTTGAATGCTGTCGCTCATGGTATTGCTCCTCAAGAGGCGGCCACAGCCGCGATCTGTCGTTGTTGGGTGATGTGCTCGGCCAGTTGCGCCACCACATGGCGCGCGGAGTTGGCCGCCGACTCCTGCCAGATGCCCACGCCACTTTGCACCAGGCCGTCGCCGGCGAAGTACACCCGGCCATGGGGCCGTTCCAGCAAGGCGTGGGCCTGGGCGGGGAAGTGTTCGCGTTGCAGCCACGGGCCTTCGCTGTAGGGGATCTGTTCCCAGGACACCGCCAGTGGATGACGCAAATGTTTGGAATAACCTGGATGCAACAGCTCTACGGCTTGTCGGGAGGCGGCGTGCTGCTGTTCGAGTGGCTGTGCGCCGAACACGTCGGCGCCCTCCCCGGTCACGTAACCGGCCACCAGCACGCCCTCGCGGGTGTTGAGGTCGTTGCTGGGGTACCACAACAAGCGCGCCGGGTGCTCGACCCATGACAGGCCGCCATAGGTGCGGTAATCGGTTTCCCAGAAACGTGGGGATTGCCACGCCACCTTGGTCGCCTGGTCGCTGCGCGTGCTGAGCAAGGCGGCCTTGACCGGGTCGCTGAAGTCGCTGTCGAGCCTGGCCAGCAGGGGCAGCGGCAAGGTCGAGACCAGGTAATCGGCACGCACCACCTGTTCGCGGCCGCTGTGCTGGTCGTGATAGGTCACCGCCACGCCGTCCTCCAACTGACGGATCTGTCGCACCTGGGCGCCCAGTTGCACCTGCTCATGCACGCGTCGGTAGAGGGCGTCGGTGATGCGGTCCATGCCGCCCACCGGCTGGAACATGGTGGCTGAAAATTCCGGGAATTCGGTGTGCAACAAAGCGCCCCAGAGTTCCGGGTGCAGCAAGCGCTCCAACCCCAGCGGCTTGTGGCGGGCGGGCAAGGCGCCAGGGTGGGCGGCGGATTCAAGGTGCCCGGAACGCAGGGTGCCCTCGAAGGCCAGCTCCTGGGACAGGTCGCCGTACACCTGCAAAAAACCCAGCAGGCGCGTGCGCTCTTCACCACTCAACACATCGTCAAGGGCGTCGCGTTGCACCGCCCTGGCCAGCAACCCGGACAGGTGCCCACGGGTATCGTTGAGCGCCTGGCCGACGCTGAACGCCGGCTGGCTCAGGTCCGGCCGCACCTGGGCGCCATGGCTGCTGTTGACCAGCACTTCCAACGGCACGCCCAGCTCACTGCAATAGTCGAGGATCGTGCGGTGCTGGCTGGGAATGCGCGCCGGGCCGGCATTGAAATACTGGCCCGGATCAAACCCCACGGTTTGCAAGCGACCATCCTTGTAGTCCACGCGGTCGCCGTTGCGCAGGGTCCAGGTGCGACCACCCACGCGCTCACGGGCTTCCAGCACCTGCACGCTGAAGCCAGCGCGGCTCAGCTCCAGGGCCGTGACCAATCCGGCAATCCCGGCGCCCAGCACCAGCACGCGGGTGCCCTGCCCCAGGCCATCCTTGAGTTTCAGCGGTTGCGGTCGGCGGTGTGACGATGGGCCCAGCCCCAACACCGCCAGTGCATCCTTGACCGCCTTCTCACCGCCCACTGCGGCAATGCTCGACAGCGCTTCACGTCGTGTCAGTCCCATGTCGATGCTCCTAGTCCGGCAGGCCCGGTGGATTGATCAGCGACTTGTCGACGCGTTCGACATCCAGGCCCCAACGTTGCAGCACCTGCTCGTATTGCCCTCCGGCAATCGCGCCTTCCAAGGCAGTGTGGATCGGCTGGACCAGGCCGTTGTCCTTGCGCGTGGTCACGGCGATATCGGCCTGCAACGGCCACCCACCGTTGACAGTGCCGACGCGCCTGATACCGCCGGTGATCGCCGCCGAATAGGCGTACACCGAGTTCGGCCCGAACAGCGCATCGCTGCGCCCCGACTGTACCGCCAGTTGCGCGGCGGCCTGGTCATCGAAGTATTGCAACAGCGCGGGCTTGAGGCCGGCTTTTTCATTAGCCTCGTTCCAGGCCAGCAGGACCTTTTCCTGGTTGGTGCCGGAGCCGACGATGATCTTCAGCCCGGCAATGTCCGCCGCCTGCTGGATCGCGTTGATCTTGCTGGTGCTCTTGACGTAAAAGCCGAGCACATCCTGGCGGTAGGTGGCGAAGTCAAAACGCTTCTTGCGCGCCTCGGTGACGGTGACGTTGCTGATCACCGCATCGTATTTGCCCGAACTGACACCCAGGGGCCAGTCTTCCCAGCTGGTCTGCACCACGTTGAGTTGCAGGCCGAGGCTGTCGGCGACCAATTGCGCGGTGTCGGCTTCGCTGCCGATGGTGGTCTTGTCGTCACTGGCGAGCAGTGCCAGGGGCGGCCCGGCCACGCCGGACACGGCCACGGTGAACTTGCCCGGCTGGGCGAACTTGAAGCCCGGCGGGATCTGCGCGATGGCCGCTTCATTGCGCGGCACATGGATGCGCGGGCGGTCGGGGCTGAGATCAACCTGTTGCACAGCGAAGGCATATTGCGCGGTGCTGACGGCAAGCGCCAGCAAGGTCACGCGGGTGGTGTTGATGAACATGGGCACTCACTCCTTGAACTAAAGCACCTTGCCGAGAAAGGCCTGGGTGCGGGGATGGCGGGGTTGGCGGAAGATCTGTTCGGGCGGGCCCTCTTCGATCAGTTGACCGTCGCAAAGAAACACCACGTGGTCGGCCACTTCACGGGCAAAGCCGATCTCGTGGGTGACGATTACGAGGGTCACGCCCAGTCGGGTCAGGCCCTTGATCACGTCCAGCACCTCGCCCACCAGTTCCGGGTCGAGGGCCGAGGTGGGCTCGTCGAACAGCAGAACCTTCGGGTCCAGCGCCAGGGCCCGGGCAATGGCGACGCGTTGTTGCTGACCACCGGAGAGCTGGCGCGGATAGGCGTCGGCCTTGTCCGCCAGGCCGACCTTGGCCAGCAACTCGGCGGCCTTGAAGTGCGCTTGGGCCTTGCTCCAGCGCTTGTGGGCCAACGGCGCTTCGGCGATGTTTTCCCAGGCGGTGAGGTGCGGGAACAGGTTGAAGTTCTGGAATACAAAGCCGACGTCGATGCGACGCTTGAGGATCTCGCGCTCCTTGAGTTCGAATAGCAGGTCGCCCTTGCGTCGATAGCCGACATATTCACCGTCGATGGTGATATGCCCGCTGTCGATTTTCTCCAGGTGGTTGATGGTGCGCAGCAGGGTGGACTTGCCCGAGCCGGACGGGCCGAGGATCACTGTGACCTTGCCGGGGTCGATGGTCAGGTCGATGTTATCGAGCACCTGCTGGTTGCCAAAGCGCTTGCCCACGCCCTGGATCTGGATGCGCCCGGCGCGTGCTTCAGCCATGGGACTTCTCCTTGAGCCACAGGCGCAGGCGCTGCAACGGCGTCGGCGGCAGCACCCGCGCGGTGCCGCGGGCAAAATGACGTTCGACGTAGTACTGGGCGCTGGTGAGCACGGTGGTGATGATCAGGTACCACACAGTGGCCACGATCAGCAGCGGGATCACCGCCTGGGTGCGGTTGTAGATGACTTGCACGGTGTAGAACAGCTCGGGCAAGGCCAGCACGTAGACAATGGAAGTACCCTTGACCAGGCCGATGATTTCGTTGAACCCCGACGGTAAAATCGAACGCAGCGCCTGGGGCAGGATGATGCGGAAGATGCGCCGCGAGGCCGGCAACCCCAGGGCCGCGGCTGCTTCATGCTGGCCGGCCTCCACACCGATCAGGCCACCGCGGATGATCTCCGCCGCGTAGGCGGCCTGCATCAGGCTCAAGCCCAAAACCGCCACGGTGAATTGACTGAGCACATCCACCGTCGACCATTCGGCGAACACCAGGTCGGTGAACGGCACACCGAGCACGATGTGGTCGTACAGGTAGGCAAAGTTGTAGAGGATGATCAGCACCAGCAGCGCCGGCATCGAGCGGAAAAACCAGATATAGCCCCAGGCCAATGCGGCCAGCAACGGTGAGCCCGACAGCCGCGCCAACGCCAGCGCCGTGCCAAGGATGACGCTGAACACCGTGCTCAGCAGCGTCAGCAACAGCGTCTGCCCCAAGCCGCGCAGCACTGACGGCGAGAAGAACCACTGGCCGAACACCCCCCACTCCCACCGCGGGTTGGTGGCCAGGGAATGCACGATGGCCAGCAGCACCAGCGCGGCGAAGATCGACCCGGCCCAGTGCCAGGGATGCCGGGCGGGCACCACTTGCAGCGCCGTGATCGGCGTGGAGACGCGGTGCTGACGCAGCGGTTGTACGCTGACCTCATCAAGCAGGTCGTAGGGTTTGGCGACAATGGGCATGTGCTATTCCTCGCAGGCCTTAGAAGGCGTAAGTCAGCCGGGTGTAGTAGTACCCACCGGTAAAACCGTAGGGCGAATAAGTGCCGTAGCTGGCAACCATGGTGCTGCTCGGCACCCCTTGTTTCTTGGGGTATTGGTCGAACAGGTTCTTGGCGCCGATGGCGATGTTCAGGTCTTTGGTGAGGTTGTAGCCAAGGTCGAGGTCGGTGATCCATTTGGCGCTGTAGACCCGGTCCAGGTCGCGGTTGGCCGATGAATTGACCTCCTTGTAGGAACCGTAGCGAGTCAGGGCCAGGCTGAGATTGAAGCGTTCGATGCTCCAGTCGCCACCAAGGATCAGCTTGGTATTGGGCTGCACGCCGGTGATCAGGTTGCGGGCCTCGCGATCCATCAGGTCATAAGGCCGGCCAAGGATGCTGGTGGACGCCTTGTAGTTCTGGATTCTGGTCTGGTTCCAGTTGAACGCAGCGGTCCACTTCAGCGCGCCGAACGCGCCCAGGTCCTGGTTGTAGCTGCTGACCAGGTCCAGGCCCTTGGTGCGGGTGTCGGCGCCATTGATGAAGTACTGGCCGCCGGAGGTGGAGTTGATGCCGTTGTTCTGCAGTACCTGGGTGACTTCAGGGCCAAGCAAGGTGCCGGTCAGGGTGATGCGGTCACGTAGATTGATCACGTAGGCATCGGCGGTGAAGCTCAGGCGGTCGGTGGGTGTAAGGGTGAAACCGAGGCTGAAATTGGTGGAGCGTTCGGGCTTCAACTCTTCGGCGCCCAGCGCCTTGGCCGCCGCCGACCCCACCGGCAGCACGCCGTAATTGATCGACTGGTACACGCCGTCCACCACGCCATAGGTGGTGGAGCGCGCACTGAACAAACTGTTGGCCAGGGACGGCGCCCGAAAGCCATTGCTCACCGTGGCACGCACCGCGAACTGCGGCGTGAAGTCGTAGCGGGTGGTCAGCTTGCCGCTGCGGGTGGCACCCACGCCTTCGTTGTAATGCTCATAGCGCAAAGCGGTGCCGACGTACCAATCCGGCAAGGGGTTGAAGCCCACGTCCACATAACTGGCCAGGCTGTTGCGAGAAGCGCTGCTTTCTTCCTGCGGGGAAATACCGTTGGTGACCTGGGCTCCGGACGAGGCACAGTTACCCGGCGCCACGCAGTAGCCGCCGTTGGCATAAGACCCGTAGTCACCGGCCTGTACCTCGTAGGTATCGCGCCGATGCTCGAAGCCATAAGACAGGTCCAAGGGTTTTTGCAGGCCGATATCAAAGCCGCGCTTGAAGTCCAGGTTGGTGGTCAACTCGGTGGAAATCCAGGTGCCGGACGTGAAGCTGTTCGGCGTGGCCTCGCCCAGGGACGGGTTCTGGTTGTGGGTGGTGCCCTGCTCCGCTTCATTGCGCCCGTAAGTGGTGGACAGGTCCCAGTCCCACTCACCCAGGGTTCCCTTGCCGCCGAAGGCCGCCTGGAAATCGTCCTCGTCGATGTACCAGGTCGGGGTGTACCCGGCCGGATAGCCATTGGGCCCGGTGGTGATGGTGTTGGTGATGGTCGGCAGGCGGAAGTTCTGGCCCTGCTCGGCCTTGCGTCGCGAGTAGGTGGTGAAAGAGTACAGGCTGAGGCTGTCATCGATCGGCAGCTCGGCGTTGTAGCCCAGGGTCAGCAGGTTGGTCTTGGGCGTGCCGTAGCCGCCATAGGTGGACTTGCCTGCCAGGCCATACGCCTGCTCGTAGGTGTAGCCATTGGCGCTGGCCTTGTTGTCATCGTTCTGGCTACGCGCATCCAGAGCCAACTGCACGATGCCGCCGTTACCGATTTCGAAGCCCTTGTTGAGGCTTTGCTGCACCGTCTGTTTCTTCCCGTCGTAGCCAAGGCCGGTGTTGGTCACCGAAGTGCCGCTGGTGTCGGCCTTGAGGATCACGTTGATCACCCCGGCGATGGCATCGGAACCGTATTGGGCCGCGGCGCCATCGCGCAGGACTTCCACATGGTCGATGGCACTGATGGGGATCAGGTCCAGATCCGCCGGCGCCGCGCCAGTGTTGATGCCGTTGATATTCAAGGTGGCGCTGGTGTGGCGGCGCTTGCCGTTGACCAGCACCAGTACTTCGGCGGCGCTCAGGCCCCGCAGGTTCGGCGCCCGGGCAATGCCGCTGGCGTCCCAGCCGGTTTTTTCCGGCAAGGTCAGCGACGGGATCACTGCGCTCAACGCCTCCATCAACCCGGGCTTGCCGGTGCTTTGCAGTTGCTTGGCGCTGACCACATCAATCGGCACCGGGCTGCTGGTGACCGTGCGCTGCTCGGCGCCACGGTTGCCAGTGACCACGACGGTGGACAAGGTGCTGTCGTCCTGGGCTTGCGTCGCTGCAGCCAGCAAGGACAACGTCAGGGCGGCGGTGGGTTGTAGAACGTGCTTCATATCCATTCCCGGCTTTTTCCAAATCGCGAAATCGAGCAGGCACGCGCCTGGAGCGGCGTGACCGGTGTTCAAAAGGCGTTTCGGCTTGGGCTAGGTGTGGGGCAAGCGAGGGGTTTGAAGTGGCAACATACGTTGAGCTCCCGTCCAACGACTCTGCTGCGGGGGATGATTACCCGGTCAGGCGCGCAGAATCTGAATCACGCTGGGTACCATCCGAGGTCAGGGGTAGGCTGTTGAGATCAAACATAACGGAATGAATTTCAAAAATATAATGCTGTTTTGGCATAAGCTAATATTCTCTACTTTCATTATTATTTAATATTTTTATTCATAACGGTAATGTTTAACACATCAATAGCAGAGAGATTCTGGGCTAGGGAGGTTGCCCTCGATAGCATAGGTATCTACACAACTTTGCAGCCGCCAACCGTAACCACGATGCGAAGCGAGCCGCTCGTGATCTTGATCTGCTTTTGATCCTAGGCGCCCCGTTAAACCACGCTGGCCGGAATTCGACAGGGATTTGGGGGGT
>NZ_SPKO01000024.1:96731-157110 GCF_023127795.1 Pseudomonas sp. W2Jun17
AATGGCGCGTGGCGGCGGCCCCCCAAATCACTGTCGGATTACGGGCACACCGAGCCTAAGCGAGGTGCCGAGTGGTGGGGCAAGAGCCCTTTTGGTTACTTTTGGGGCTCTTTTCCAAAAGTGACCCGCTGTAAAAGCGGAACCAATATCAGCCGTTACCACAGGAATGGATATGTACTCGGTATAACTGTGTTGGCTGTCAGGCCGTCATCGCAGGCAAGCCAGCTCCCACATTTGGATCGCGTCGCATCATTTAGGTAGTCGCTGGCAGTCAAGCCGCCATCAGGAGCAAGCCCCTCCCACATTGGTACTCCGAGCAGCCAGGATTATTGAGCCGGCCGCAACAGCTGCATCTGCTGGCGATAATCATCCGTCACCTGCCGCGCCTGGCTGCTGCTGGTAATGACTCTTGGCGTGATGAGCACTATCAACTCTGTACGATCCTTGGACTTGCCAGTATTGCCAAACAACCACCGCAACCCCGGTATCTTCCCCAGATAAGGCACGGCACTGACACTCTCGGCGTTGTCCTGTTTGATCAACCCACCAAGCAATACCGTCTGCCCACTCTGCACCGCCACCTGAGTCGACACCGAGCGTGTGGAAATGCGCGGGTTCACCGGCGTCTCACTGCTGCCCGCCGGGTTCTGGGCATCACTGACCTGCTGCTGGATATCCATGTACACCAGCCCGCCCGGATTGATGCGCGGCACCACATCCAGGATCACCCCGGTCTGCACGTATTCGACACTGCTCAAGGTGGTGTCGGCGTCACCGGTGTTGACGGTGGTCTGGCTGATGGGAATGTTATCGCCCACCTGAATCTGAGCCGGCTGATTGTTCATCACCACCAGCGACGGCGCCGACAGCACCTGGGTGCGGCCGTTGGTTTCCAGCGCGTGCAAAGCCACTTGCAGGTTGGAGCTGACAAAGGAGTAGAACAACGAATCCGCCGCCCCCAGCCCCGCCCCGCCACCGCCCAGGGCGCCTTGGCTGCCGGAGGCGTTGGCCACCGTGGTGCTGGTGGAATTGCCCGCCAGGCGGCCCAGATACCACTGCACACCCAGGTCCAGTTCACCGGTGAGTTTGACCTCCAGGATGCGGGTCTCGATCTGCACTTGCAGCGGTGGGTTGTCCAGGCGCTTGATCGCAGCTTCGATCTCTTTCCATTGTGCCGGACGGGTGCGCACCAGCAGCTGGTTGCTGCTCTTTTGCGCGGTGATGCGGGTGCCGGCTTCAAGGTCGCTGGTGGGGGGCGCCTGGGTATTTTCGGCAGGTTCGGATTCGGGTTCGTCGGGTGCAGGCGCTGGGACATTGGCCTGCAGCCCAGCGCTGGTGGACGAGGACAAGGTGGTGGTACGCAACCCCGGCGCGACCTTGGCCGGTGCGTCGTCCTTGATCGCGCCATTGCCGTAGATCTGCCGCAGGTATTTGGCCAGGTCGGCGGCCTTCATATTGCGTACGTCGTACACATACATCTGCGGCTCGTTGCCGCCGCCCTCGTCGATGGTGCGAATCCAGTCACCCACCTCGCTGAGGTACTCGGGCTGAGACGAAATCGCCACCACCGAGTTGGTGCGCTCGACCGGCAAAAATCGCAACATACCCGCCAGGGGCGTGCCGCTGTCGGCGCCGAACATGGCTTGCAGCTCGGGCATCAGTTCGGCCACCGAGGCGCGTTGCAGGCCGAAGACCGCCACGGACATGCCCTTGAGCCAGTCCACATCGAAAGTGTCGATGGTGTCCTGGTAGTTGGCCAGCTCTTCCGGGGTGCCGGCCAGGCTCAGTACATTGCGCGCCGGGTCGACCAGCAGAAACGCATTCTCTCGGGCGAACGGCTTGAGCAGTTTCTGCATCTCGGTGGCCGAGATATAGCGCAGCGGGAAGAGTCGCGCCGAGAGCCCGCTGGAGGGCTGCGTCACGCGCATCTGCGGCACCAGCTTGCCCGCCACCGCCTGGCTGGCCGGCAGGATCACGTAGCGGCTGCCCTGCTTGATCATGGCGTTGTCGGTCCAGGACAGCAGGGTTTCGAGGATCGACAGAGCCTGCTGCTTGTCCACCGGTTTTGACGTGGAGAAGCTGACATTGCCCTTCACGCCCTCGGCGATGCTGTAGTTCTCGTGCAGCAAGTCGCCCATTACGCTGTTGATCACCGCCTCGATGGGCTGGCCCTGAAAGTTGAAGACGATGTCGCCGCCCTCCTCCTGGGCTTTTACCGGCGCAGTGGGTTTACGCACGAACGTCTGATTGCCACGAATCAGCTGGCGCTGCGGCGGCGACTTCGCCTCGGGCAGAGCGCTTTGCATCGCAGGCGCCGCATTCGGCGGGCGTTGCGAACCGGTGCCTTGCAGCGCCTCGTTCAGCAGCTGTTCGTCCGGATCAAGGCGGTCGGGTAAGGATCCACAACCGCCCAGGGAGACGGCAGTGGCCAGGCAAAACAGCGAAGTGCGCATATCGATCAAGGGAGGGGCTCGCGGGGATGGGAAATCAGGGGTAACCGCTTGCCGTACAGGCTCAGGGTCTGGGTACGCCCGTTGAGGGCGAATCGGGCGTATTGCGGGGTCAGGTGTTCCAGGCGCCAGCCGTTGGGCAGCGTCTGGCCCAGGCGCACCGTCAGGGGTGGGCCGCCGGCTTGCTTGAGCATGGCCATTTGCAGGTTGCCGGTGATCATGATGCCGCTGAGGGTCAGGTTGGCCAGGCTCGCCACCTGGGTCTTGCCGACCACGCTGTCCGGGCGGCGATCGGGGCTGAACAGCGGCGTCTGCCAGGTGCTCGCGAGCTCTTGCAACGCCGGCGCCGGTGCGGCCTGCACAGTGACGGAGGGCTGCGCAGGTGCAGGCGCCTGCGGCAACCATCGCGGTTGATCACCGATGCTGCTGAGGATCACCGCCATCAGTACGCCCAATAGCCCGGCCAAGCCGAGCAAGCCCCACTCCAGGGGGCGCAGTGCACCGATCATGGCGCCACCTGCGCCGGTTGCAGGTAGCCACGCACCAGCAGTTGCACCGCCAGCTTGCCCGCCCCGCCAGTGGCCGGTGCCTGTTTGCTGCGGCGAATGCGCAACTCATCGACAAACAGAAACGGCGGCTGGTATTCCAGCGCGTGCAGGATCGCGGTCAGCGGTTCGATGGCGCAGTTCAGCGTAAGGCTGACCTTGACCTGCCGATAGGGCTCGCTGCTGTCCTGTTCAGTGGTGATGGGTTTGCGCTGGGTGAGGTTGCAGCCGCCGCACAGGTTGGCGTGGCTGTTGATCAGGTCGGCCAGACGCTGCATCAGATCGGCGGCGACCACATCGGGGTCATCGCCTGGCAACAGGCTGGCGCTGCTGGCCGGGTCTTGCCGCGCCAGCTCAAGCTGCTCGCGCAATGCCTCGCCCTGGTGCAACACGGCGGCGTAGCGTTGCTGCTGCTCACGCAACTGCTGGGCTTGCTCGCCCATGGTGCGCAACGGGCCGGCGAACCAGCTGTCGATCAGCAACCAATAGGCCGCACCGAGTACCACGGCCAGGAGCAACAAGGCCCCGCCACGACGTTCACGGAGTGTGAGGGGTCGGCGCATCGGCGGCCTCCGGGCGTAAGTGGGCGCGCAAGGCAAACTGGTCCTTACCGGTGCGCGCATCGGGTTGAATCACCCCTTCGAACTGGGCGTTGTCCAACCGCCGGCAGCCTTTGATGCGGGTGATCAGGCCACTGGCCTTGGCACTTTGCCCGGAGAAGGTCACCTCAGCGTCCTTGACGTCCAATTGGTCGAGCCAAGTGTCGGCGGGCAGGCAAGTGGTCAAGTCATTGAGCAGCGCAGCCAGCGGCGGTTGCGCCAGTTTGCGCTGGGTGAGGTACTGCGCCGCGCCGCGGGTATTGAGCAGTTGCTGGCGCAGGGCGTGCACCTGGGCGACCTGGGCTTTTTGCTGCTGCACGGTGGCGTGCATGGCGTCGAGTACACGCTGGCGGTCGTTGAGCCACAGCAACATGGCGGCGATCAGCAAGGCACCACACAGCCATGGCAGGCTGCGCTGCAAATCCTTGCCCCTTCGGCGTTGGCGCGAGCGTAACGGTGCCGGCAGCAGGTCAATGCCCAGGCCCGCCACATCGACGCGATGGGGATGCAGACCGAGGGCAGCGCAGTCGCTGAGAATCCGATCCAGACGCTCGCGCAGGATCGCCACCAGCGTGACCTCAAGGTGGGTGGGTGTGCGCTGCTCCTGACGCGCCACGAAGTACAACTGCTCGGCGTCGAACGGGGTGTAGCGGTCCAGTTCATAGCCGACCACCGCCGTGAGATTGCGCGCGGCCGCCAGGGGCAATTGCAGGCGTTGCTGCAGCACCACGTCAGGGTCGAGCATCAGCACCTGGCAGGCGCTGCCGGGGATAACCGGCGCCGTCAGCGGCCAGTAATGGACCTGTTCAGGCGGCTCTTGCGGGGCCAGCCAGCTCGGCACACAGCCGCGCAGCTCGGTGAGCCATAGGTGCCAGCCTTGTTGCAACAGGCTGCCGCGCCACTGGCGGGCGATAGGTTCAAGTCGATTCATTCTTGCCACCGCACCACCCGATAGGGTTGTGCACGGTCCTCCGCGGGGCTCAATAAGACGGTGAGTTGCAGGCGTGCCTGATAGCCGCCGGGGCGCTCGGCACGGCTGTCGATTTCCAGCACCTGGCCGGGGTCGGCGCCCTCGGCGTTTTGGCGTGGCAGGTTCAATGCCTTGCGCATCAAGGGGCTGGCAAATGCCGGATCGGGTCGATCCAGGTCGCTCCACAAAGTAATTTCCGGCACTAATTGGCTGTACAGCTCCTGGGTCATACCGGGCAGTTGCCGCACTTCTTCCAGCACCCGAAACGGCGCCAGGCCCTGATGGCGCCGAGCCTCAAGCGCCTGGACCAGCTGATGGGCCTGGGCCGGGGTAGCGCCGCAAGCCAGGGCCAGGTGCAGCAAGTCATCGAGGTCGGCGTTGACCAGGTACAGCTTGCCGCGCTCACTGCGCAGGCGGACCTGTAGGCTGGCGTCGTCGAAGGTCAGCGCGATGGCACGCCCGTCCGCCACCCAGTGCCGATCAGCCATGACCTGGGCAATACCGGCTTCGGCGGCCAACAGCGTCTGGGTGTGCTGGCGGTACCACAGCGCCTGGCGACTTTGCAGTTGCACCCAGGCAGCCAAACCGCCGAGCAATAGGCTGAGTAAAGCCAGCACCCACAGCACCAGCAGCAACGCCGCTCCGCGTTGGCGCTTCATTGTTCACTGCTCGCGCTGCCGAGGTTCAGGCGCAGGGCAATCACTTGCGTCAGCCACGGCACCGGCCCGTTGACGCTGGCGTCGATGCGTACTGCGACGGGCAAGCGCCGGGGCCAGGGCCACGCGCTCAACCAGCCGGTGGGCTGGCCCAAGGGCGATACGCCGCGATAACTCAATTGCAGCGCCTCGACGTTATGCAGCAGCACTTGCGGTTCAGCGCGCTGGGCGTTGGCAGCGGATTGCAACTGCGAAAACGCCACCTGAAAATCCTGTTCTACCCGTTGCAAGGTAAAGCGCTGGATGCCCCCGCCGAGCACGCCGGGCAAGGTCGCCACAAACTGCAAGCGCTCTGCCGTACCGATAAAAAAACCGTCGGCCTGGCTGTCGTCTTCAATGATATTCAAGGGCAACGCCTCGCTGATCGCGGTGCGTAGAAACTGTTGGGCGGTGCGCATTTCATCCAGGCTCACGGTGTAACTTTGGGCCTTGGCCACCGCCCGATTGGCGCCCAGCAACGCAGCGCCCACCAGCAATAACAATATCGAAAGCAGGCTGAGCACCACGAGGATCTCCAGCAAGGTGAAGCCCTGCTCGCGGCGCTTCACAGGCGGGCCTTCAAGGTGCTGAAGCGGGCCTGATGCGCGCCTTCGCGCAGGTTCAGGTCGAGACGAAACAGATGGGGCTGTTGCCGGGTACTGGTCAAGTGCCAATGGATGCCATCAAGTTCGCCTTGCAAGGTGCCCTCGCTCAGCGGGCCGGCCGCTTCCTGGTCCAGCAGCGTGAGCGCGGCCTGGGTTAGCCGGTCGCTGTGGGCAACCTGGGCCAACGAGCGCGCACTCTGGCCGAAGGCAACCAGCAACACACTGCTGCACACCGCCATCAACGTCAGGGCCGCGAGCATTTCCAGCAGGGTAAAACCGGCCTGATGCTTCATGGCAGCGCCCTGGACTGCACGCTGCCGGTGAGCCAGCCAATGTCGATACGCCAACGCCGGGCGCCGCTGGCCAGCAGCAGGTTACCGCCGGTGGAACTGCCATCGGGGTAGAACACCACGGCGGCGCCCGCCTGCTCGGCACTGTGCAGCGTCACCTGCAACGGTGCCTGCCACTGTTGCGGGGCACGCCCTGGAGCCCGGAACGTCAGACGTTGCAGGTCGAATTCGGTGCGCGCCGCCCGGCCGCTGACGATCGCCCCCGCCCGCGTGGCGCGCAGTGCCTCGACCATCTGCCCCACCACCCGCCGCTCCTGAGCCACTTGCAGCCCCTGGCGCACACCCAGCCCCAACAACCCGGCGGCGATACCGATCAATACAATGACCACCAGCATCTCCAGCAAGGTAAAGCCGCGCTGGGCCATGGGCGGGTTACTCCCAGTTACCCAAATCGGCACTGTAGCCCTCGCCGCCCGGTTTACCGTCCTGGCCGTAGAAGATCAGGTCGAAGGCGCCATGCTGCCCGGGGAAGCGATAACCGAACCCGTGGCCGAACGGGTCCTTCAACTCCGAAGGCTTGGCATAGGGGCCCGCCCAGCTGGAGGCATTGGCGGGCTTGTCGAGCAGCTGTTGCAGGGTGTTGGGCGGCGCCCCCACATCCAGGGCGTAGCTGTCGATCTTCATGCTCAAGCTCGCCAACTGCGCCTTGCCTGCGCCGTATTTGCCCTTGTCCACATTGCCGCCGACCTGGCGCAGGACAATGGTTGCGACGATGCCCAGCAGCACGATCACCGCGAGCATTTCCAGCAGGGTGAAGCCGTTTTGGCGGTGCCGGGTTCTCATTGATTCCACTCCATGAAGGTTCATATATGGCTGGTGAGGCTCATCAGCGGCAGCATGATCGCGAGCATGATTACCGCCACCAGCACCGCCATGATCACGGTCAGCGAGGGCACCAGCGCAGCGAGCAGACGGTCGATCGCACGCTTGGCCTCGACGTCGAAGATGTCGGCGACCTTGAGCAACATGCCGGGCAGTTCACCGGCGTGTTCGCCCACCTCGATCATTTGCAGGGCCAACTGCGGCAACAGCGGTTGACTGCCAAACGCCTCGGCCAGGGTGCCGCCGCCTTTGACCTGTTGCGCCGCCAGCGCCACTTGCGCCTGCAATGCACGGTTGCTGCAGACCTGCCGGGCGATCACCAGCGCGGGCAGCAATGCCACGCCATTGCAGAGCAAGGTGCCGAGGGTGCGAGTCAGGCGTGCGGCTTGCACCCGTTGCAGCAGCGGGCCGACCACACGGATGCCCAGCAGATGACGGTCGTAGCGTTCGCGGCGGTTGGGGTCGCGCAGGCGCGTCGCCAGGAGCCCGGCACTGATCGCCAACCCGGCCAACAGCACCAGGCCATAGGCCGACAAAAACTCGCCAAGCCCCAGGATCACTTGGGTGATCAACGGAATCGGCACGCCCAGATCCTGAAAAATCGGCACGAATTGCGGCACCACATAGGCCAGCAACAGCGCCAGGGAACCCAGTACGCCCACCACCAGGAACGCCGGGTAGATCAGCGCGTTGATCACCTCGCCACGCAGTCGCTGGCTGCGCTCCAGGTAGTCGCTGAGCTGGCGCAGGGTGTCTTCCAGCGCACCACCGGCTTCGCCCGCGCGCACCATGCTCAGGTACAGCGCAGAAAACGTATCGCCCTCTTCCTCAAGCGCAGCCGACAGCGGCTTGCCGGCCTTGACCTGGTCACGGATGCGCTCGATCAAGGCCCGCACCTGGGGTTGGCCGGGTTGCTTGAGCAGCAGGTTCAACGAGCGTTCAAGGGGCTGACCGGCGCCGAGCAGCGTCGCCAGTTGCTGGGTGAAACTCACCAGCGCAGCCCCCTTCAACGGCCCGCGTACACGACGTAACGAGGCACTGCCCGTCGTTTCGATATGCAGCAGCAACCAGCCACGCTTGTGCAAGATGGCGACGGCGGCGGCCTGGTCGGCAGCTTGCAGCGTGCCTCTCTGGGCGGCGCCCTGGCTGTCCAGGGCACGGAACTTGAACAGGCTCACGCATCCTCTCCACGGGTGACGCGCAACACTTCTTCCAGGGACGTGACGCCCGCCAGCGCCTGACGCAGGCCGTCTTCATACAAGGTGCGCAAACCGCCGCGACGGGCGGCTTGCTCAAGGGTGGCGGCGTCGGCGTGGGCCATCAGCAGGCCACGCAACTCATCGTTCATCACCAGCAATTCGGTGAGGGCGCTGCGGCCGTGGTAGTCGCCGTGATACAGCAGGATCGGGCGCTGCTCGGTGAGGCGATCCAGGCCGTGTTCCTTGATCAACGCCGGCGGCGCCTGGAACGCGACCCGTGTGGCCGGGTCCAGGCGCCGCACCAGGCGTTGGGCGAGAATGCCGCTGACGGTGGAGGCGATCAGGTAGCTTTCCACGCCCATGTCCAGCAAGCGTGTGATGCTGGCGGCGGCGCTGTTGGTGTGCAGGGTTGAGAGCACCAGATGGCCGGTGAGTGAAGATTGGACGGCGATGCGGCACGTTTCCAGGTCGCGGATTTCACCGATCATGATCACGTCCGGGTCCTGGCGCACGATGGCGCGCAACGCTCCGGCAAAGTCCAGGCCGATGGCGGGCTTGACCTGGATCTGGTTGATGCCTTCAAGCTGGTACTCCACCGGGTCTTCCACGGTGATGATCTTGCGTTCGGCGGTGTTGAGCCGCGCCAAGGCGGTGTACAGCGTGGTGGTTTTACCCGAGCCTGTGGGCCCGGTGACCAGCAGGATGCCGTGGGGCCGCTCGAGCAAATCAAGGAAGGCTGCCAGGCGCTGGCCATTAAAACCCAGGCTTGGAAAGTCGAACTGCACGGTTTGCCGGTCCAACAGGCGCATCACCACCGACTCGCCGAAGCTGGTGGGCACCGTGGACACGCGCAAATCCAACGCCTTGCCCTGGATGCGCAGCATGATGCGCCCATCCTGGGGCAGGCGCCGCTCGGCGATGTCCAGGCGCGCCATGATCTTGACCCGCGAGATCACCGCCGCCGACGAACTGGCGGGCGGTGCTTCGGCGTCGTGCAGCACGCCATCGATGCGGTAGCGCACCTTGAGCTGGTTTTCGAAGGGTTCGATATGGATATCCGACGCCCGTTGTTCCACGGCGCGTTGCAGGATCAGGTTGACCAGGCGAATCACCGGCGCTTCGGAAGCCATGTCCTTGAGATGCTCGATATCTTCGAGGGCACCACCCTGCTCATCGAGGTTTTCGATCAGCGTGCCCATGGCCGAACGGCCCTGGCCGTAGTACCGCTCGATCAGGCCCTCTACGTCGGTATGTGCACCGATGGCCAGCCAGACAGGAACTTGGCAGGCATACGCCAGGGCTTGGAACGGGTACAGCTGCGTCGGGTTGGCGGCCAGCACGCGCAGGCCGCCCTCGTCCCAGCCCATGGGCACCAGGTGGTAATGACGCAGGAAGCGCTCGGTCACGGCAGGTAATGGGTCGAGCAACGGCGGCGCAGCGTCGGCCGCCAGCAATGGTGCAACCAGCAGATCGGCCCAGGCGCGGGCCAGTTCGATTTCGGACACCAGGCCCAGGCGCGTGAGTAAACCCAGCAGGTCGCGAGGGTCATCGGATAAGCGCCGGGCGCGTTCCAGATCCAGCGTTTTAAGCCCGGCGTGCTGCATCAGCCACGCACACACCTGGTCGGTGTGCGGGATGTGCATCTTGCAAGCATCGATGGGGGCTGAAGACATCATTGAGGAATATCTAACGTTGCGAAAAGTATGGCTATTTGGAACTACCGAACAATGCCATTAGTTCGCCACAGCCGATGCAGGAGTTAGCCGGGGGTATCGACTGGAAGTTATAGCTCTAGTTCCGGCTGGCGGAAAATTAAATACAAAACATTGCCAAATGCACTGATTTAGAGCGTTAGCAGCCAATAGCCACTAGTTGCACTTAGCCATACCCCGCAATGACTAGGTACTTTCCCTTTCAATTAACTGACAGTGCAAAAGATTCAAGCGTGCAACTTCACCCTCGATCGGTAATACACCCAGACTTTGCAGAACGCGGGTGGCGGCTAATATACCAATCTGCAGGGCCGGTGGCTGGATCGTGCTGAGGCTGGGCAGCAACATCTGTGCGAAGGGGTAATCACCAAAGCCCAAGACGGCACAGTCCTGCGGGATGTTCAGCCCCGCTCGTTGACCGGCGAGCAAACCACCGGCAGCCAGGTTGTCGTTGGCAAAGAAAATCGCGTCGGGCCTGGTCACCGCCCCCATCAGCGCCTCCATGGCCTGCTTGCCCGCCTCGAAAGGCGCACGGTCGGCGTCGGGGACGAAGACCCACGGCTGCACACCCAGCTCGCTGAGGGTCGCAGTAAAACCATCACGGCGCTCCAGCGCGCTGAAGTCGCCCGCCGCGCTGTTCTGCACGAAGGCGATACGCCGATAGCCCTTGCCATGCAGATAGCGCGCGGCAGTGACGCCGACTTGATAATGGGAAAATCCCACTTGCAACGGCTCGCGCTCCGGCACGTAGTCCCAGGTTTCCACTACCGGGATGTCCACCTCGGCGATCATCTTTTCGGTGCCTGGGCTATGGAAGCGGCTGGTCAGCACCAGCGCCGCCGGCGACCAACCGAGAAAGGCGCGCACCGCGCTTTCCTCTTGCTCGATGCTGAAATAGCTGGACGCCAGCAACAGCTGGTAGCCGTGGCGACTGAGGGTATCGCTGAAGCCCTGCAAGGTATTGGCAAAGATCGGCCCTGAGATATTCGGAATCACCATCGCGACGATTCTGCCTCGCGCAGAGGCCAAGCCACCGGCCACCAGATTCGGCACATAACCCAATTGCGCCACCACCTCGGCGATACGCTCACGGCGTTCGGGCGAGACCTGCTCCGGCTGGTTGAAGTAACGCGACACGGTAATCGCCGACACCCCAGCCTGGCGTGCCACGGTGCTCAGGGTGACGCGTCCGGCGCCCCGGCGTTTGCGCGGTGTGTGTTCGTCCACGGAATAGCCCTACAAAAAAAGAATATAAAACTAATTTTTTAGTATTTGACGCTCTAATCTGCGCCTTCAATAATGCCGATGTTAGCGCTAACAAAGCGCAATGTCTGCTACTCGCTCGAGCGAATGCCCAGGACATTTTCACAGGCGCTGGCGGTCGCAGAACCGCAGCGGACTAGGGTATTTTTTCGAGCGGGCACAGCATGCATAACTTTCCACGGCACACCCATTTATTGCTTCTGGCCGGCCTCAGCGCCCTGCCCGTCTGCGGCGCTGTTGCAGCTGACGAGCAAGAGCCCACGCTTCAATCCGTGACTGTCACCGCTACCCGACGGGAAGAGTCGCTGCAAAAAGTCCCGGTGGCCGTCTCGGTGCTCGATGGCGAACAACTGGAGCGCGACAACCGCAACGGTGTGGCGAGCATCGCCCAGCAAGTGCCGTCACTGAACTTTCGTACCGGCGCGTCGAACAAGGACACCTCCCTGTTCGTACGCGGCGTGGGCACCATTTCCACCTCGCCGGGGGTGGAGCCCACCGTGGCGACGGTGATCGACGGCGTGGTTTATGCGCGCCCCGGCCAGGCCACCCTCGACCTGCTCGACCTGGAGCGCATCGAGGTACTGCGCGGCCCGCAAGGCACGCTGTTCGGCAAGAACGCGTCAGCCGGCGTGCTGAATATCACCAGCAAGGCGCCGACTGCCCAGACACACGGGTTTATCGATCAGTCGTTCTACAGCGGCAATGAAAGCCGCACGCGGTTCGGCATTGGCGGCAGCCTGGTACCGGAGGTGCTCAAGGGCTCGATCAGCACCTTGTTCGGCAGCTACGACGGCAACGTCGACAACCGCCACAATGGTCAGGAGGTCAACGGTTACAACCACAAGGGCATTCGCGGCAAGCTGGAGTTCACGCCCAACGACGACGTGAAGCTGACCCTGATCGCCGACTACATGCAGTCCCACGATGACGCGCCCAATGGTGTGGTCAGCAAGTCCCTGAGCCCGGCGTTCAGCAATGCCTTGAGGCCAGTGCGCGCCTCAAGTGACAACCGCGATATCAACACCGATACCCGCAGCCATGTGCAAGACATCAACAAGGGCCTGTCGGCGCAGTTGGACTGGAACCTGGGCGACTACACCCTCACCTCGATCACCGCCTGGCGCGGCTGGGACAACACCCAATACCAGGACGGCGACCGTCTCGGCACCGTCACCGCCGCCTTCCCCGGCACCGCCGACAAAGGCGACCTGGCGTTCGACCAGTACTCCCAGGAGCTGCGCCTGGCCTCGCCCAAAGGTGAGTTCCTGGAGTATGTCGGCGGCCTGTTCTACATGCATGGCAAGGATGAGGAAACCTATCAACGCACCCTCACGACGACTGCGCGTGTCGACCGTGGCATCGCCGACTACAGCACCACCAGCGATAGCTACGCGGCATTCGGCGAGACCACGCTCAACTTCACCTCGCGCTTTCGTGGCATCGCCGGCTTGCGCTATACCCATGACGACTTGAAGTACGACCATCGCCGCGTGTCCACATCTGCCACCACGGTCAGCGGCATTCAACCGGCGACGGCGAGTTCCGGCTCCGTAGACGAGGACGGTTGGTCCGGTCGGCTGGGCGTGCAATACGACATCAGCGACAGCGTCACCAGCTACCTCACCTACTCGCGTGGCTACAAAGGCCCGGCCTACAACGTGTTCTTCAACATGCAGCCGCGCGACACCGAGGCGCTCAAGCCGGAGACTTCCAACACCTGGGAAGCCGGGATCAAGGCCACCACCTGGAACAACCGCCTGACCACCAACCTCGCGGTGTTCCACAGTGACTACGACAACTACCAGGCCAACTTTTTCGACACCGTCGCCGGCCAAGTCGTGACACGCCTGATCAATGCCGGCAGCGTCAGCACCGAAGGCGTCGAGCTCGATTACGCGCTGCAAGCCACCCAGCAGCTCAAGCTCTCCGGCGCCCTGGCCTATACCCGAGCGCGCATCGATCAGTTCGCGTGCCCGGCAGGCGCAGCGGCGACCTGCAATGTGAATGGCAAGCCACTGCCGTTCAGCCCGGACTGGAAAAGCTACGTGCGTGCCGACTACAGCATCCCCCTGGACAACGGCCTGGATGTAGAGCTGGGCACCGACTACAGCTGGCAGAGCGAAGTGCAGTACGACATCAGCCAGAACCTGGACACCAAGCAAGGCGCGTACGGCATCTGGAACGCCAGCGTGGCGGTGGCCGACTACACCAATGGCTGGCGTGTGGCGCTGCTGGCGAAGAACCTCGCCGACAAATCCTACTCACCGCTGTTGGCCAGTGGCGGCAACTACATCTACCGCGCCGTACCCCGTGACGATGAACGTTACTTCGGCGTGCAACTGCGCAAGGATTTCTAGCATGAGCCGTCAACTCAAACTCGGCGCGTTCCTGATGGCCACCGGGCACCATGTGGCCGCCTGGCGCCACCCCGATGTACCGGCGAATGCCGGGCTGGATTTCGCCCATTACAAGCACTTGGCGCAGGTAGCAGAAGCGGCCAGATTCGACGCACTATTCGTGGCCGACAGCATTGCCGCGGCCACCGGTGAGATCGCCAGCCAGATGGCGCGCTCGGATCATTTCGAGCCGCTCACCCTGCTCTCGGCGCTCAGTGCGGTGACCGAGCATATCGGCCTGATCGCGACCGCCACCACCAGCTACAACGAGCCCTACCATGTGGCGCGCAAATTTGCTTCGCTGGATCACCTGTCCGGTGGCCGTGCAGGCTGGAACCTGGTGACCTCGGACAACGCCGCCGAGGCACTGAATTTCGGCCGCGACGCACACCTGGGTCATGCCGAACGCTACAGCCGCGCGCGGGAGTTTCACCAAGTGGTGACGGGGTTATGGGACAGCTGGGACGACGATGCTTTCGTGCGCGACAAGGCCAGCGGCCGCTATTACGACCCGCATAAACGCCATGTACTGGATCACGTGGGCGAGCATTTCCAGGTCAAAGGCCCACTGAACGTGGCGCGCTCGCCCCAGGGCCAGCCGGTGATCGTGCAGGCCGGTTCTTCGCAAACCGGCCGGGAACTGGCGGCACAGACTGCCGAGGTGGTGTTTACCGCGCAGACTTCGCTGGCCGACGCCCAAGCGTTTTACCGCGACCTCAAGGGGCGCCTGGGCCAATACGGGCGCGAGGCCGATTCGCTGAAAATCATGCCGGGCGTGTTCGTGGTGGTCGGGCAAACCGAAGCCTGCGCCCAAGCGAAATTTGAAAGATTCCAAGCGTTGGTCGAACCCGAGGTAGGCGTGGCGTTGCTGGGGCGCATGTTGGGTAATTTCGACCTGTCCGGCTACCCGCTGGATGGGCCGCTGCCCGAGCTACCCTTGACCGACAGCGGTCAACGCAGTCGCCAGCAACTGCTGAGCGAACTGGCCCAGCGCGAACAGCTGACACTGGCGCAACTGGGCCGACGCATTGCCGGCGGACGCGGTCATTACAGCTTGATCGGCACGCCTGTGCAGATCGCCGATGAGCTGCAGCGCTGGTTTGAAGAGGGCGCGGCGGATGGCTTCAATATTCTGGTGCCACACCTGCCGGGCGGGCTGGAGGACTTTGCTCGCCTGGTCGTTCCCGAGTTACAGCGGCGTGGCTTGTTTCGGCGCGAATACACCGGCACCACACTGCGAGAAAACCTCGGCCTGGCGCGCCCGGCCAACCGTTTCAAAGAGACCCGAGCATGAAAATCCCCACCCTGCTGCTGGCCCTGCTGCTGACCCAGACCGCCTGGGCGGCCGATCCATCAACCTTGCGCATCGACTACCAGAAAGGCTCCATCGCCCTGGTGCTCGCCAAGGAGCATGGCCTGCTGGAAAAACGCGTCCCACAAACCGAGGTGAAATGGCTTGAATTCCCGCCGGCCTGCAAATGCTTGAAGCGCTGAACGTCGGCGCCGAACCGCCCAAGCCCAGCGCCGAAACGTTGCTGGTACGCAACGCTAGCCCAGTGCTGCCGATTGACGACAGCATCATTGGCGCACAACAGGCCACGGCGGATCTGTTTTATCAGAACCGCTTGCTGCCCAAGGCCATTGATGTGCGCAAGGTGATATGGCGACCCGAAGCCCGTTGAGATCCGGGTTGTGAAACTGTCTACGGTTTCGTCGCCAACACCAAACGGTGCACGAGGCCGCCAAACAGCCCACCCAGCAAAGGCACCACCCAGAACACCCACAACTGGGCTATCGCCCAATCGCCTTGAAACAGTGCTACGCCCGTACTGCGCGCCGGGTTAACCGATGTATTGCTCACTGGAATACTGATCAGGTGAATCAAGACCAGGGCAAAACCGATGGCCAGCGGCGCAAAACCGTCCGGCGCCTTTTTGTCGGTAACGCCCAGGATGATCAACAGGAAAAACGCCGTGAGCACAAACTCGGTGACCACCACTGACAGAAACGAGAAGCCACCTGGAGAGTGCTCACCATAACCATTGGTGGCAAATCCCGCAGTCACATCGAACCCGGCCTTGCCGCTGGCGATCAGGTACAGCACGCCGGCCGCCGCAATCGCGCCCAGAACCTGAGTGAGGATGTAGGGCACCACATCCTTGCCGCCGATACGCCCGGCGGCGAGCAAACCCATGGTGACCGCCGGATTGAAATGCCCGCCGGAAATATGCCCGACCGCGTAGGCCATGGTTAATACCGTCAAGCCAAATGCCAATGCCACACCGGCAAAACCAATGCCCAACTCAGGGAATGCGGCCGCCAACACGGCACTGCCGCAACCGCCCAGTACCAGCCAGAACGTGCCGAAGAACTCGGCGGCGAGACGTTTTGTCATCAGGAAACTCCTTGAAGTCAGGTCAAAGAGTTGGAGCCTAACAACAGGGTACGGGCATTGGATGTGGGAAATTTCCTTAGCGCGTAACTAATGAGCAGGTGTGATTCGCGATGAAGATTGTTCACGCGGGAAGGCATTTATTCCCGGCATGAAAAAGCCATAATTAGCAACAACAGTGGCGCATCAAGACAAAGCCGGCCTCTTGCTGCTCAGCGTGGCCCCCCTCTGGATACCCTCACCGTAGCGCGCCCGCCTTGGCGATCAACTCACACAATCGGGAATCCTTAGGCTCAAACACGTCGAGGAGCCCGATCGCCTTAAGAGCGGGCAGAGATTGAATAATTTCTCGCTCAGCCAGCAGTTGATCATCCATGCTCGCGCCTGGATTACTCCAAACTCGTACGTTTGCCAAAAAGGCACCCACCGTCCCTTTACGTACGGTCACTCCCTCAAATGTTGCTTCGTTTGTGTCGTCGGCAAGAACGTCTTCGGCACGCATATCCGTCTCCGCAGTTGGGTTGCTTTAACTTCTCGGCCTTTCGGAAAAGGGCATCACGCCGACAATAACGTAATTATCTTGCGCTGACATTTAAATGAAAACCCGGCGCTTGGCCGGGTCCGTTGATGCTCAGTTGTCAGGATGCTCACTGGCTACTGAATCGGCAGCGTCCACGTCCGACATATCTTCCTCGAGGGGTGCCTCGTCGTCCGGTGGCAGCGGGATATGATCCTCATCGCGCTTTGGATCATGACCGGCCTCATTGTCCGTTCCACGCGTTACTGCCTGCTGTGAAATATTGCCTGGGGCGTTCTCGTTGATTTCCATGCTGTCTCTCCGCTCTAAAGCGCGACAAATACGCACTTAAACATTGGAGCAGGCGTGTAACAGGGAGTGCCGAACTTTGGACGAACGGAAAATCCCGAGACGGTGTTGGGCGTAAGGACGCCAGCACCAGCAGCCATAACGGCGACTGAGGATCCCGCCAAGGGCTCACGCAGTAGCCCTGTATGTCATCCGCCTTGGCCTGATTGAGTAGTTTCAGCCAATCAATGACTTCCTTGTCGAGGCCCCTTATGGCACTTCCTCACACCGCCTGCATCTTCCTGCATTTCCTGTTGCTCAGCACTGTCTGGCCGAGCCATGCCAGAGATCTGGCCGAGGGCCTTACCGAGCAGTCACCGTCTGTGGCCCTTGAAAATAAAAACCACCGTTATCCGCAATGGACCGGCATCGGTTCACTGGAAAACGCCTTAGGCCAGACCTGCAATGCCGTTCTGCTCGACACGCGCAATCGCCAAGGTAAGGCCATCGGGCCGGCTTATGTGCTGACCGCCGGGCATTGTGTGTTCTACAGCTACGGTACAGCGCGCGTCCACCAGGCGCTCACCGCCGACGTGACCTTCAACTACTTTCATGACACACCCGAACGGCGTATCACCTACGCCGTCAAGACGGCGCATTGGAGCAGCATGGCGGGCACTGACCTGGCCGTGCTCGAACTGGATACGTCACTGGCGGTGCTGGTGGCCAAGGCGATCATGCCACTCAAGCTGGCCTCCCAGCGTCAGACATCGGATCGAGAGGTGATCAACGTGGGAGCGCCGACTGGCTTTCTGAAAAAGGGCCTACGCATGAGCGCCTGCGTGGAATCGACCCTCAACAGTTTTGCCGAACATCCCGGCGTGTTCCCCAGCGCCTTGCGCAACCGCTGCAATGGTCTGCGCCCAGGCAGCTCCGGCAGTCCGATGCTGGACCGGAACACCAATGAAATCACCAGCATCATCAGCAAGGTCGCGTCTGCCATTCAGAAAGACATTCTCAATAGCTGCCAGAACAACTCGGCGTGCGAAGCCGCCAAATTCAACTACAGCTACCCCGCCAACGACTTGTACTACTGCTTTGTAGACGGTGTTTTCCGTAACGACACCCCAACCTGTCAGCTCAAGGCGGTTGAAATCACGCTGGATGAGCCGTGGAACCTGAAGCCCTATGTGCATTTAAAACGTGACGCCACCGACCAAATTACCCGTCCGACTTGGAACCTGAGGTTCTCGATCCAGGAACCGTTCTACCGATTCAAAGCCGTGAATCACATCAGCGATTGCGCACGCACACACGGCTACCAAGTCGCTGCCGCTTCTGACGAGGCCTACATCAACCAGCCCATCGGTCCAGTGCTGGGGCCGCATGTGTTATGCATACTCGGGGTGCAAACGGCCGAACAGCCGCTGACCGAAGCGCTGCTGCGCAATGCGTTCACCCATTCGGTATTCCTGACCAACCCGGCACCGGCACCGCAGCTCAAGCACCGCTATCACATCGCCTGGGAAAACCAGCAGGACGGTTTTAGCCAGCATTATTACTACAGCGTGAACTCGGCGATCAGCACCATCTGTGGCGATATTGACGACGATCGCTACACCTTGGCCATGGACGGCATATTCCTTGATATAGCAGAGCTGCCGGTCACGTTATGCAGTTATGCACGCAACAACGCCGGGCAACCGTCGGCCATTCGCACAGACATGATCACAGGCGCAACGGTTCGCTCGCAGCGTCAGGCCAGGTGAGGCAGCGAGCTGTTTTAAGCAAATGTTGATGAGTCAAGTCAGCGCAATCGACGGCAATGCCCGAAAGGCACGACTTGAGCGGGATCACTGGGGCTCTCCCCCGCCGAACCGCAGCGGGGGCGACCCGGTTACCATTGACCAGAGAGCAAACAGGTTGCCGCCTCAATCATGCTGAAGTGGTACCACGGCTGAGAATCCTGGCAACTGGTGGCGAAAGACGCATGCGCACTTGAGGTCGCTAACAGGCAGGCTGCAGCCGTCATATAGACGTATTTTTTTATAGTCATCTTCACTCCCCTTCCCATCGTTAATACATTGGCTTGCGCTTCAAACTCTACTGCTGGGTTCGTGCAAGGATCAATTAGGGCAGGTGTGCTAGTGGCGTATCGACATGCGCGCGACAACGCCTATACGGGCAGCCGGATGACGCCCTCTGGTACAAGCTGGTGGACTTCGAAACCGCCAGCCGCAACGGTGAACCCTTCACCATGATGCTGGACTACTTTGCCGCGTACCGAGCGCAGGAAAAAGGGCTCCCGATGTGGCCTCTCAACTTCTCTAACAACGCGTGCACTGCCTACTTGAAAATCAAGATCGGCGAGAAGCACATGCGCTCGCTGGGTTACGACGAATGGGATTGCGTGATTGGCATTCGAAAGGATGAGCCTGGTCGCTACCACCGCATGATGGCAGCTAACGCAAAGGGCGGTACCCGCTGGGACAGCGTCTGCCCATCCTACACCGCGGGCATTATGAAGGAAGACGTGGCGGCCTTCTGGCAGGCGCAGGACTTTGACCTCGGCATGGATTCAGATCTGGGCAACTGCGACTTGTGCTGGAAAAAGGGCGAAGACAAGCTGTTCAAGGCCATCGAGGCCGAGCCAGAGCGCGTGATCTTCTGGTCCGGTCTGGAGGAAAAATTCAACCAGGTTTTCCGCATGGACCGGCCGAAGTACTGGAAGTTTTGTGGCGCATAACCTTCGTATGGGCCGAAAAAGCCAAGACGCGCCAGGAACTCATGCCCAGGACGCTCAGCCGATCGAACTGACTGGATTATGTCTTCCATGCGCTCATTCCCGATCAGAAAACTGTCGAACTCATCGTCCATCCCTGCCCACCACTGGATCTGAACAGGACAGGGGGAAACCTCCTGCTCCAGCATTGCCTTGAACTCAAGCGCCACAGCTTTATCCAATACGCCTGGATAGGTTTGTTTGAGGCCAGCTTCCGCAATGAGCACCTTTGCAGTGCTTGGAATGACCCTCGATGTCGCCAAGAACGAGGCCCGCAAGAAGACGGCTGGCACCCGAAAGAACGCCAAGGCACCCGGAGGCGTCGAGCCGATCCCGGAGGCTGAATAGCTGGAGGTGGTCGCCAAGCGAACCGAAAAAATTATGGGGGGGTACGGTCCGCCCAGCTCTCACCACTCTTCGATGCCCCGCAGTACGCCGAGCAGTTCATTGATCTGGCCCACAAGACCCTGAGATGCCGCGACATGCAAATCGGGGCCAAGGCCGTGGTGAAGGACGGCAAGGGCGAGCCGATCAACAGCCCGAAGACGAAGGCACCCAAAATCTGGTTTACGGATGGTCGCCGAAGCAACAAGATCAAACAGCCTGATCGATCCATAGATAAATGTCGGCTACAGACGGTCTTCTTCGGGTGTGCACAGATAGCTTCGCTCATTCTGTTTACGGCTAATGAATGACAAAGTTAGTTTTGCCTCATCAATCAAACTATGTGGATTGATTGAGGTCGCCATCGACTTCATCAGCTGCCATTTTTCTAGAGACCTGTTCAAAAGCCTGATCGTTGCAGGGTAGTACTCAGGAAAATTCCTAAGCTCGAAAATGATCACAAGTTGTTTATCAACGTTAGACCCTGTGCTATTTAAGTCCTCTACCAGTTTGTGGTAATTCGCAAAGCGCCTGTCTCTCTCCTCTGATTTTTTAATCGACAAGTAATGATATATCGCACTACCAGCAGTCATTAGCGACAGAAACAAAGCCAGCGATCCATTGTTTGCTGAAATCCACTCCCACATCCCTTTTTCTCCTTTGAAAAATGAATCGCAATATACCCGGCGAGGATCCCCTATGTCCGCACAACAAAAATTGCCTCAGTTCATCCATGGCCAGCCGAGCATGGGCCTGCCGTTCGAAAAGGAACTGGTGGCAGACCTGTTCGCCGGCGGCGGTGGAGCCAGCACCGGCCACGACGGCGCATGTCAGTACGTCGACCAGCTCGAGCGCAACGCTGACTTCTTAACTGCAGCCAAGGCCACGTCGAAGCGCTTTGGTTGGCGGATGGTGCGCTGGACGGCCGGCGTCTCGGCGCTGCTTGTGTTGTTCTCCTATTAGGGTGCGCAGCCATGATCGGCGAGCCAATGCTGGATCCACGGCGCTCGATCATCGACGAACTGAACCAGCAGCTGGACGCCTTCTTCGGTTCAGGCAAGACAGCTCAGGTCATCCCGAACGGTGTTGGCGTCGATTGTCCTTTCAACGGCACCACGGCTCACCACGAATGCCTGCGCAAAGAACTCGACAAGCTCGCACTGGCCGTACGCGCCGAAGCAGCTAAGGGCGTCGTGGCCAGCGTGGCAGCGAAGAACGTGGGTGTGCACATCAAGCGCGTGACGCTGATCGCCCAGGAGAACGGCTTCAAGTTCGCCGAGCCCCCCATGAAGCGCATCAACAACCAGGTGCGAAAACGTCGGCGCCAGGCATGGCTTGATTTGCCAGCAGATGAAATTGAAGAGGTAGGCCATGGCCGAGGAAGAACAGCAGCCGACGGCGGAAGCCGTGAAGCAGCGCCGCAAACGCGAGAACGCAGCAGCGAAGGACGCTGCATTGGGCGTCGAGAAGTTTACGGTTGAAGTAGCCGGGGTGTTCAAGGGCGATCTTCGCAAGGTGATGAAGGCCCACGGCATCAACAACCAGCAGGACATCCACCAACGGCTCCTTATAAACCTGATCGCCGCAGAATTCGAAACTCAGGCGCAGATGCTCAAGTGTGTCACGACACCTTTTGTAGTAACTGAAAAGGTGTCGAAGATTATCAAGGCGGCGGGCCTGAAGTCGCTCGCCGACGACCCACCCGAGCCTGACGACGAAATCGAAACACCAGCATAACCCACCCTACTCGCTGCATCCGGTAACCAGCGGAGCACGTATTGAAACCACGATCAGGGTTATTGTCTGAACTTCTGTATGAGCATCCCTTCGAGCTCGGAGACGGTGCTTGCATATAGATGTTTGGCAGAGTCGGTTATTTCTCTAACAGAAAAAGCAAAATGAACGGAGTTTTCCGGACCTGGTGAGTTTGCGTACAGCGTTATGATTTTCAGAGGGTCTTCGATAGCGCGAGTAACAAACACATTTGCCGGACCGCTAAAAGTACGCTCATCCTCATCGCTAAAAAACACAACTGCCGTACTCCAAGCCCTGCTGTACGCAGTGATGGCTGATGTCAGTTTTTCTCGGGCTGCCCGCTCGGCTGCTTCGAAATTCTCATCGGGCATACCTCCAGTAGCCATCAAATTAACGCATCTCCTCTCGACGGCGAGAAGATAACCACGGAAAGCAGTTAGGTCTTTGGCTGCATCTTTGAGCTCCTTAAGAGACTTGAAGCGCTCTGCATGATTGAATTGCGCCTTCCATGCGTTTAAGGCGTATATGGCTACGACTGCAGCAAGAGTCGTAGCTATGTAACTCGTGCATTCAATTCCGGCTTTCACACTCTCATAACTGCCAAAAGCTGGACGCCAAACGGCGCCAATAGCTGTAAAACCAAATGCAAAGACAACCAAAATAACGACTTCGCTTCGCCTCATATTTTCCCCATTTCCCGGCTCCATGCCGGTCACCCGTAATACCCCATATCAACGAATCACGCCAGCCGTCGGGGAATTGAACTTGGACAAAAGCCTACCTACAGTCTATTTACCGGCTTTTGCCTTTTCCCACTCCTGTTTAAGGATGTGCTGACACCATTCAACAACCGTCTGACATGAGCTATTAGCAGACCCGCCATTCTTGTCGCATTCGATTGCCGCTTCAGTTACGGCTTTCAATAGCTCCTTCGAATCAATTTCCTCAGGGTTTAACAGCAGTTCAATTTTTGATTTGAGCCTAGCAACCTCCTTCATTGCCTGGATGTGAGAGTTCACCCAATCAAGATGCATCTGATGGGCAAGTTCAGGTTCAGCCTTTTGTTTGTACGCGTAACTGGGCTTCGCAGATTCCCAATAATTATTAAGCCGCTGAACATTGAGAGCCTCAGATACGAAACTAGAACACGTATCACGGAGATCGTTTATCCAGGCTTGCCGGCTCGACTTTAGCGAGTTTTTTTCAGCCACGGATTCTTGACTACTGATGGTTTTGTTTATCGAGCGTTCCTGATGCTCGAGTGTTTTGTTCAAATTCTCTGTTTGCTGACGTGAGTTTTCGTTAGAGGTGCGAACCGATAACCATGTGCCCAAGCCGAAAATAAATACAGTTACAGCGAACCCAATCAAGGTTGGGTAATCCACTCCCGACTCAATTTCTAACTTTGGAAGGCTTGCCAAGTACACCACTGAGCTCTCGTAATTCATACCTACCCCTTCGGAAATAGACAAACGCTACCTCACTCGCAGGCTGAATGCCATTACTGACAAGGCCCTCCTTTATACCCACAGATAACCGAAACCACCCGGAGGACCACGAAGCCATCGAGCGACTACACCAAAACTACGTTGGCAAGATCGAGCGTTTCTCCGATGAGCTGATGACGTTTCAGGACACAGCCTACGCCATGGGCCTGAATCGAGGTAAGCAGCTCGCAGGTAAGCCAGGCGTAACTCTCCAGGCCGCACGCGCCAACCGCGTCTACGTCGCCGGGCCCATGACCGGAATCGCCGACTTCAACCCAGCATTCAACGCCGTCGCCGACCAGCTGCGCGCCCTGGGCTATGAAGTGGAGAACCCCGCAGACCATGGCGTCGTTGAGGGTGCTCAGTGGGCCGACTACATGGCCTACGACCTGACCCGCCTGGGCCTGTGCGGAATGATCGCCCTGCTGCCGGACTGGGAGAAGTCGCAAGGCGCCCGCCTGGAAGTGCTGATCGCCGAGAAGCTCGGCATGACGGTTGTGGATGCCCATGATCTGGCAACGATCGAAACTTCGAGGTGAGCAACCTTTGCTCACACGAGTTGGCTATTGCTCTGGCGCTCGCCTGAACTCTTCTCGAGTGGGCATCGTCCAGTCAGAAGCTCTACTTTCATGGACTGATTCATCGCGACTGTGTCCACCGTAGGTGAACATCAATAGGTAAAACGCGAACGCCGTTGCGGCTAACGCTGCCCTGCCCATGGGGTTCGCATCCTTGAGTAATCCGCCTGGCCCAATACCGACCCAGCCTCCTCGAAAGTAAGCAAATACTGCTTGGATGAACCATCCATGCACAAATAACGCCACAAAGAAATTAAGCCAATCCCCAGAGAAACGCACAAAAGCGTTGACGAACGAAGCAGCCACCATCAACGACAGCAACAAGTACCGATAGCGCCTAAAAAATTCCAAGACGTTGCTTTCCATAAGGCTCTGCCCTTTCTACCGATTGATATAGCTGTCCGCGTCGCGCTTACCAAGCATCGTTGAGCGCGGGGAAAACTGATTCTAAGTCAAAAAACAATTGAACCCCTCCCCCTTCAAAGTCAGCCGCTATAGCGGCAAGGACGAGTACGCCGTTGATCAACGATTCAATACTCAAGGAACTGGTGCCAGGTGCCTAAACTTGCGAAAAACAAATGAATTAGTCTGCTTTTCCCTCGACAGGACTGTTTGTAGATAAGCTTTCAAACCAAACGGAATGTTTATTCGACGGAGACTTTAGAAAAATCTTAAAGGAAAGAGTTTCAACCATCAGATTCAGAAATATGTTTAGCAGGATAAGCCAGAACACCCAGGATCCGCCCAAGTCAAAAACCCAAATCACACCGATAATCGTATACATGTTTAACGCATTTCCAGCCCCGTGCTTAAGATACCAGTCCGTGGGCGTCCCCCATAAATAGCGTTTATCTGGCATTACTCCTGCGATTACATTGGCAAACAGGGCGGTTAAAACTAAAGGAAAAATAAATGTAGGAGAAGATATAGCTATAGCTAGAATAATCAACTTAAACACATCGATAGATATAAACGATTCGGGCTCGTACTTATAAAAAATTAAAAACCCGGGTGCAACAAACGAAAAAAAGAAAATCGCCAAATTTGCCGATAATGAGACATTCAACTTTTTCAGATCACCAATTTCCATTTTCTAAGACCTCCATTTATAAAAAGTAAGCCTAACAAAGTCCAGTCTGAAACAGAACTACCCCTGACAAACCTAACCCCAATCCCCCTACATGCCTGCCGGTGAGCGGCGGGCGGAGCTATGCACATACCAAACCATATCACCAACAAAGTCGAAGCACCGAAAGAAGTCCTCGCTGCCCTCCTGAATGCCGAAGGCAAGATCGACTTCAACACCGTGATCCCCATCCTCGGTAAGTTTGATTGGTGTGGGATCGACGGCCTGGCCGAGACTTGTGCGGAAGCCATCACTGGCACGCCGCTCAACGATCACCCGCTGGTCGCCGCCCTCCAGCGAGACAGAGGGAACAAGGCCAGCATTGCCGGCTGCAGCGAGGAGCAATTCGAACAGTTCGTGCAGATACTGCGAAACAAGCGTGCTACTGGGCACCTCCACACTCTGGATTTCGCCCGCGACAAGTGGGGCACCAAATGGAACGCGTACAGCCAGCTGGTTGATTTGGATCACCCCAGAGTTACAGGCAGTAATCAGCCGGTGCCGCGATGATGTGGTTTCACCATACCTGGTACACCGCAAGCCGGATCGTCTGAAACAGAAGCAGGCACAGACGAAGTACCACTGGACGAAGATTGAGGAGCGGTATTTGACGCGAGCATTCAAGGAGGCCAGAGAGGCGGCGAACTGTTACGCGGGATGGAAGGAGGAAGAGATGCCAGGCTTCCATGAAGTGCGAGCGCTGTCGCTGCACCTGTACAAGAAAGCCGGAAAGGATGTGCAGAAAATCGCAGGCCATGCGAGCGAGGGCATGACCAAAAACTACCAGCGAGACCACGAGGAAATCATCTGGTCCGAGGCGATCCCGGACCGGCACTGACAATTTCGAGGAGGAAAACTGGATGATCCCCCGCAAAAGTCCCTACGCATGAAAAAGCCCAACTCGCTAAAGTTGGGCTAAGTCATTGAAAAATATGGTCGGGACGGAGTGATTCGAACACTCGACCCCTAGCACCCCATGCTAGTGCGCTACCGGACTGCGCTACGCCCCGACTAGGCGTGTTACTGGGTTCGCTTCTTAACGAAGCGAACCGGAATATACCGCAAGCTTTTGAAATGTGGAAGTATTTTTAAAGCTTGAATCATTTCTTCAGCACCACCAGCACATCTTCCAGTTCGGAGATCATCTGGCGGATCAGTTGCTTGTACTGGGTGGTGTCGTCTTTGGCTTCATCACCGGACATACGCTGGCGTGCGCCGCTGATGGTGAACCCCTGGTCGTACAGCAATGCACGGATCTGTCGGATCATCAGCACGTCCTGGCGCTGATAATACCGACGGTTCCCGGTGCGTTTGACGGGGTTGAGTTGAGGAAACTCCTGCTCCCAATAGCGCAGCACGTGTGGTTTTACCGCACACAGCTCGCTGACTTCACCAATGGTGAAGTAGCGTTTGCCTGGGATGACGGGTAGTTCGTCGTTATGACTTGGTTCCAGCATAAGCCTCAACTCGGGCCTTCAACTTCTGCCCTGGACGAAAGGTGACCACACGGCGAGCCGTGATCGGGATTTCTTCTCCCGTTTTTGGATTGCGGCCAGGCCGCTGGCGTTTGTCCCGCAGGTCAAAATTGCCGAAACCGGACAATTTGACCTGTTCGTTGTCTTCCAGAGCGTGGCGGATCTCTTCAAAAAACAGCTCGACCAATTCCTTGGCCTCGCGCTTGTTCAGACCCAACTCTTCGTACAGACGTTCCGCCATCTCAGCTTTCGTCAAAGCCCCCATACGTCACTTCCTTAACGTGGCGTTCAACCTTTGTTCGAGCGAGGTGAGGATATTTTGTGTCGTGGTATTCACCTCATCGTCATTAAGAGTGCGCGATGGATGCTGCCAGGTCAAGCCGACTGCGAGGCTTTTTCTATGCGGATCAATGCCTTTACCCTGATAGACGTCAAATAGCCTGAGGTCTGTCAGCCATTCCCCTGCATTTTCACGGATTACATCCAGAACGGCAGTGGCGGCGACGTCACGGTCGGCCATCAGCGCCAGGTCGCGACGCACTTCAGGAAAGCGCGACAACTCGCTGAATTTAGGCATCTTGCCCGACGCAACTTCAGCCAAGACTAGCTCAAACACGAAGACTGGACGGTCCAGCCCCAACGTTTTCGACAGTTCCGGGTGAATGGCGCCCACAAAACCTACCAGGCGACCTTCGCGCTCGATACGCGCAGTCTGGCCCGGATGCAAGGCTGGGTGGCTGCCTGGCACAAAGGTGAAGGCATCCAGCGCGCCGGCAAAGCCCAGTACCGCTTCCACGTCAGCCTTGACGTCGAAGAAGTCTACGACGTCGCGGCCCTGCGCCCAGCCTTCCGGCAGGCGGCTACCGCAGACCACGCCAGCCAGCATCGGCTCTTGCTTGAGGCCATCGAGCTGACCCACGAAACGCAGGCCGCTTTCGAACAGGCGCACGCGGTCTTGCTGGCG
Source organism: Pseudomonas sp. W2Jun17 (assembly GCF_023127795.1). Classification (NCBI taxonomy): domain Bacteria; kingdom Pseudomonadati; phylum Pseudomonadota; class Gammaproteobacteria; order Pseudomonadales; family Pseudomonadaceae; genus Pseudomonas; species Pseudomonas sp. W2Jun17. Next base: position 124,086 of record NZ_SPKO01000024.1, read on the forward strand.
GTTCAGGTTGTGGGAAAGCGCTTTCACCAGACCCGGCCACAGCGACGAACGCATGGCGGCCATGTCGTTGGAGATCGGGTTGGCCAACAACAGCGGCTCAACACCCGGGTTGAACAGCTCAAATTGTTTTGGATCGATGAAGCTATACGTCACGGCTTCCTGGTAACCACGAGCAACCAGCAGGCGGCGCAGCTCAGGCAGGTGCGCACGCGCTTCGGCTTTGGGTTGCGGCGCGAGGCGCGCTTGCGGGTAGCGAACCGGCAGGCGGTTGTAGCCATACAGACGTGCCAGCTCTTCGATCAGGTCAACTTCCAGGCTGATGTCGAAGCGATGGCTAGGTACTGCAACCTGCCACTGCCCTTCCCCATTCGAGGAAATACCCAAGCCGAGGGCGGACAGCAGTTGCTCGATTTCAGCCGGCTCGATGACTAAGCCGAGCATCTGCTCAACGCTTTTGGCACGCAAGGTGATCGGCGCAATCGACGGCAGGTACTGTTCGCTGACGGTTTCGGTGATCGGGCCGGCTTCGCCACCGGTGATTTCCAGCAGCAGGCCGGTGGCGCGCTCCATGGCTTCACGGGCGAGATTCCAGTCCACGCCACGCTCATAGCGGTGCGAAGCATCGGTGTGCAGGCCATAGGAACGGGCCTTGCCTGCGATGGCGATCTGGTCAAAGAACGCGCTTTCAAGGAATACGTCACGAGTGGTCGCGGATACACCGCTGTGCTCGCCCCCCATCACGCCGGCAATTGCCAGGGCGCGAGAGTGGTCGGCGATAACCAGGGTGTCGGCACGCAGGCTGACTTCCTGACCGTCGAGCAGCACCAGCTTTTCGCCTTCCTCGGCCATGCGCACGCGGATGCCACCGTTGATTTCGGCGAGATCGAAGGCATGCAGCGGCTGACCCAGCTCCAACATCACATAGTTGGTGATGTCGACGGCGGCGTCGATGCTGCGCACGTCGGCGCGACGCAGGCGCTCGACCATCCACAACGGGGTCGCCTTGGACAGGTCGACGTTACGGACCACACGCCCCAGGTAACGTGGGCAGGCGTTCGGCGCGAGCACTTCGATGGAGCGAACTTCGTCATGCACCGGCGGCACAACAGCAACCGCCGGACGGGTGACAGGAGCGTTGTACAGCGCGCCCACTTCACGGGCCAGACCGGCCAGGGACAGGCAGTCGCCGCGGTTCGGGGTCAGGTCGACCTCGATGCTGGCGTCTTCCAGTTCCAGGTAAACCCGGATGTCCTGACCCACAGGCGCGTCTGCCGGCAGCTCCATCAGGCCATCATTGCCCTCGCCTACCTGCAACTCAGCCTGAGAGCACAACATGCCGTTGGACTCGACACCACGCAGCTTGGCCTTCTTGATCTTGAAGTCGCCAGGCAGTTGGGCACCGATCATGGCAAACGGGATCTTCAGGCCCGGGCGCACATTAGGCGCCCCGCACACGACCTGAAAGGTTTCCGAACCGTTACTGACCTGGCACACACGCAATTTATCGGCATCAGGGTGTTGCTCGGTGCTCAGCACCTCGCCCACTACCACGCCGCTGAAAACACCGGCGGCCGGGGTAACGCTATCGACCTCAAGACCGGCCATCGACAGACGCGCAACCAGCGCGTCGCGATCTACCTGCGGGCTTACCCAGCCACGCAGCCATTGTTCACTGAATTTCATCCTGCTCTCCTAAAGATTCGTTACGACTAGCGAAATTGCGCGAGGAACCGCAAGTCGTTGTCGAAGAACAGACGCAAGTCGTTCACGCCGTAACGCAGCATGGCCAGGCGCTCAACGCCCATGCCGAAGGCAAAGCCCGAGAACTCTTCCGGATCGATCCCGGACATGCGCAGCACGTTAGGGTGGACCATGCCGCAACCCATGACTTCCAGCCAACCGGTCTGCTTGCAGACGCGGCAACCTTTACCGCTACACATCACGCATTCCATGTCGACTTCAGCGGACGGCTCGGTGAACGGGAAGAACGATGGACGGAAACGCACCGCCAGCTCTTTCTCGAAGAACACCCGCAGGAATTCTTCGATGGTGCCCTTGAGGTCGGCAAAATTGATATCGCGATCCACCAGCAGGCCTTCGACCTGGTGGAACATCGGCGAGTGGGTGATATCCGAGTCGCTACGGTACACACGGCCTGGGCAGACAATGCGGATCGGCGGCTTGTTCGCTTCCATGGTGCGGACCTGTACCGGCGAGGTATGGGTGCGCAACAGCATGTTCGCGTTGAAATAGAAGGTGTCGTGCATCGACCGGGCCGGGTGATGGCCTGGGATGTTGAGCGCCTCGAAGTTGTGATAATCGTCTTCTACCTCAGGGCCTTCGGCAATGCCGTAGCCGATGTGGGTGAAGAACTGCTCGATACGTTCCAGAGTCCGGGTAATCGGATGCAGGCCGCCCGAGGCCTGACCACGGCCAGGCAAGGTCACGTCAATGGACTCGGCGGCGAGCTTGGCCGCTAGATCGGCCTCCTCGAGCGACGCCTTGCGCGCATTGAGCACCTCTGTGACACGTTCCTTGGCAACGTTGATCAACGCACCGACTTGCGGACGTTCTTCAGCGGGCAAATTTCCCAGGGTCTTCATCACCTGAGTCAATTCACCTTTCTTGCCAAGGTAGTGAACCCGGATTTGCTCCAGGGCATTTACATCTTCAGCGCTTTGCACGGCCTCAAGGGCTTGGGCAACGAGCGCGTCCAGGTTTTCCATGTACAGACTCCAGATACAAAATAGGGGAAGAGCTTGAAGGCTCTTCCCCTATTTATGACGTTTACCACCTTGGGCTACAGGAGTAACCCAGGATGACTGTCGGGGGTACTTAAGCCAAGGAGGCTTTAGCTTTCTCGACAATCGCAGCAAACACCGCTTTTTCGTTCACAGCCAGTTCAGCCAGAACCTTACGGTCGATTTCGATGGACGCTTTCTTCAGGCCAGCGATGAAACGGCTGTAGGACAGACCGTTAACACGTGCACCAGCGTTGATACGAGCGATCCACAGAGCGCGGAACTGACGTTTTTTCTGACGACGGTCACGGTAGGCGTACTGGCCTGCCTTGATTACCGCTTGCTTGGCAACACGGAATACGCGTGAACGCGCGCCGTAGTAGCCTTTAGCAAGTTTCAGAATTTTTTTGTGACGTTTACGGGCAATGACGCCACGCTTTACACGAGCCATGAGTTACTTCCTCTAGTCTTGATCCAAAAATTAACGAAGGCGCAGCATGCGCTCGACTTTTGCCACGTCAGACGGATGCAGCAAGCTGCTACCGCGCAGTTGACGCTTACGCTTGGTCGACATTTTGGTCAGGATGTGGCTCTTGAAAGCGTGCTTGTGCTTGATACCGTTAGCAGTTTTCAGAAACCGCTTAGCAGCACCACTTTTAGTCTTCATCTTTGGCATGTTCGGATACTCCGCATTCAGTTGATAAACATAATCAGAAGGCCTGCCGTGCCCTGTTGATTACTTCTTCTTTTTCGGGGCGATGACCATGATCAGTTGGCGTCCTTCCATCTTAGGATGCTGTTCGACCGAACCGTACTCGAGCAGGTCAGCTTCAACCCGCTTGAGGAGTTCCATCCCCAGCTCCTGGTGGGCCATCTCACGGCCGCGGAATCGCAAGGATACCTTGGCCCTGTCCCCATCACTCAGGAAACGTACCAGGTTGCGCAGTTTTACCTGGTAATCCCCTTCCTCCGTCCCTGGACGAAACTTGATTTCTTTAACCTGGATCTGCTTCTGGTTTTTCTTGGCTGCGGCAATCTGCTTCTTCTTCTCGAAGATCGATTTGCCGTAGTCCATCAGCTTGCAGACAGGTGGTACAGCATCGGCGGAAATTTCCACCAAATCGAGCTTGGCTTCTTCAGCCTTAAGAAGCGCGTCTTCAATTGACACAATCCCAAGCTGCTCACCCTCAGCCCCAATTAACCGAACCTCGCGTGCCGAGATATTCTCGTTGATCGGGGCTTTCGGTGCAGCTCGTTTATCTTGTCTCATTTCACGCTTAATAATAATTACTCCGAATCTGGGCGACCACGCCGGGAAACCGCTTGCGCGAGGAACTCAGCGAACTGGGCGACGGGCATCGAGCCCAGGTCAGCACCTTCACGAGTACGCACAGCGACAGTCTGCATCTCGACTTCCCGATCTCCGATAACCAAAAGATAGGGAACCTTGAGCAAAGTATGCTCGCGGATTTTAAAGCCGATCTTTTCATTTCTCAAGTCGGACTTGGCACGAAATCCGCTTTCGTTGAGAGTTTTTTCAACTTCGGCGGCAAAATCTGCCTGTTTATCAGTGATATTCATGATCACTGCCTGGGTCGGAGCCAGCCACGCAGGGAACGCTCCCTCGTAGTGCTCGATCAGGATACCGACGAACCGCTCGAACGAACCGAGGATCGCCCGGTGCAGCATAACCGGGTGTTTACGGCTGTTGTCTTCGGAGACGTATTCGGCTCCCAGACGGATCGGCAGGTTAAAATCGAGCTGCAGGGTACCACACTGCCAGACACGGCCAAGGCAATCTTTGAGCGAGAACTCGATCTTCGGACCGTAGAACGCGCCCTCCCCCGGCTGCAGGTCGTACGCAAGGCCCGCACTGTCGAGTGCTGCGGCCAGTGCCGCTTCGGCGCGATCCCACAGCTCGTCGGAACCAACGCGTTTTTCCGGACGAGTGGACAGCTTCATTTCAACTTCGGTAAACCCGAAATCGCGATAAACGTCCATGGTCAGCTTGATGAACGCGGCGGATTCAGCCTGCATCTGCTCTTCGGTGCAGAAGATGTGGGCGTCGTCCTGAGTAAAACCGCGCACACGCATAATGCCGTGCAGTGCACCGGATGGCTCGTTGCGGTGGCAGGCACCGAACTCGGCCAGGCGCATCGGCAACTCGCGGTAGCTCTTCAGGCCTTGATTGAACACCTGCACGTGGCATGGGCAGTTCATCGGCTTGATGGCGTAGTCGCGGTTTTCCGACTGGGTGGTGAACATGTTGTCGGCGTAGTTGGCCCAGTGCCCGGATTTCTCCCACAGGCTGCGATCAACGACCTGCGGGGTCTTGATCTCCAGGTAACCGTTGTCGCGCTGAACCTTGCGCATGTACTGCTCAAGCACCTGGTACAGGGTCCAGCCATTCGGGTGCCAGAACACCATGCCCGGCGCTTCTTCCTGAAGGTGGAACAGGTTCAGGCGCTTGCCGATCTTGCGGTGGTCGCGCTTTTCAGCTTCTTCAATGCGCTGGATGTAGGCGGCCAGCTGTTTCTTGTCAGCCCAGGCCGTGCCGTAGATCCGTTGCAGCTGTTCGTTCTTGGCATCACCGCGCCAGTAGGCACCGGACAGCTTGGTCAGCTTGAACGACTTGAGGAAACGCGTGTTCGGCACGTGTGGGCCACGGCACATGTCGACGTATTCTTCGTGGTAGTACAAGCCCATGGCCTGCTCGTCCGGCATGTCTTCCACCAGGCGCAGCTTGTAATCTTCACCACGCGCGGTAAACACGTCGATCACTTCGGCACGCGGGGTGACTTTCTTGATGACGTCGTAATCTTTTTCAATCAGCGCGTGCATGCGCTGCTCGATGGCCGCCAGGTCGTCCGGTGTAAAAGGACGCTCATAGGCGATGTCGTAATAGAAGCCTTCTTCGATTACCGGGCCGATCACCATCTTGGCGGTTGGGTACAGCTGCTTGACCGCATGGCCAATCAGGTGCGCGCAAGAGTGGCGAATGATCTCCAGCCCCTCTTGATCCTTGGGCGTGATGATTTGCAGGCTGGCATCGCAAGTGATCAGGTCACTGGCGTCGACCAGTTTGCCGTCGACCTTGCCGGCCACGGTGGCCTTGGCCAAGCCTGCACCAATGGATGCGGCGACTTCGGCTACGGAAACCGAATGATCGAATGAACGTTGACTGCCGTCGGGTAGAGTAATAGTTGGCATGGCGCCTCCTCTCCTAGTGGTGACCCCTACCAAAGGTCACGTGGGTTGGGATGAGCCAGTACAAGATCCAACACCAGGCCGTTCAGTGATGAACGCCTGCCTTACAGCGGCAGGAGCCTTTCGGCCAACCGATAATCGAACCAGAGTGACTGGATTGAGCTAAAAAGAAACATGGCAAGGCGGTAATTGACGCGCCTGAAACTAGCCAAGCCCACGATGCTAGCACAGATGAACGGTCATCGCGCCGACGAAGCTTTGTGTATAGCGCAATTCAAGGCTTTATAGCTGCAAAGTGAACTTGAGCTGTACGTCGGGCCTCCAACCCACTGAGAATCGCCGTTCGTCCTCGACCCAAAGGAGCATCCCATGATGCGTTTCACCTCTACCCTCGCTGTCGCCGCTACCCTGAGCCTCCTTTCCCTTGGCGCGCAGGCTGCAGCCCCTTCCAACTGGCCAGCCGGCGCCCGTGACAGCTTTGTGAGCGACTGCAGTGCCGCCGCGAGTCAGAACGTAGACGCCAAAACTGCCAAAGCTCACTGCGAATGTGGTGCTGACAAGATCAATGCCGAATTGAGCACTGCCGAGATCAAGGAACTGATGACCAATCAGAACGCCAGCCCTGAGCTTAAGAACAAAGCGGTAGCGGCTATTTCGTCCTGCAAAGTCGTGAAGAAAAAGTAAGATTGACCACTGATCTGACGACCATATCGCTGGAAAAATGGCCTGAAAACTGCCATTTCACACAAATTATGCAGGTTTTACGGCTTTTTTTAACAGTTGATATTTCAGCGCAAAGCCCCGTAGATCGGGGCTTTGCGCCGAGCCAGGGATCAGATGCAACGCGATTGATTAGCAAACAATGCCTTGGGGGGGCTCCCAAGTCGAACATTTCGACTATGATAGCCCAGTGTGCCCAGTTGGCCTGAGCAGCACAGCACTACTGAAAATATATGTTTCTTGGAGATACACCATGTCTAATCGCCAAACCGGCACCGTTAAATGGTTCAACGATGAAAAAGGCTTCGGCTTCATCACTCCTCAAGGTGGCGGTGACGACCTGTTCGTACACTTCAAAGCTATCGAAAGCGACGGTTTCAAAAGCCTGAAAGAAGGCCAAACCGTTTCCTTCGTGGCTGAGAAAGGCCAAAAGGGTATGCAAGCTGCACAGGTTCGCGGCGAGTAATTCTCCGCTGAGCTAAAAAAAACCCCGTCCATGTGACGGGGTTTTTTATGGGCGATGCAAAAGCCGAAGCTGTCAGCCGCAATTGACCCGCGTGATCACCAGGTTGTTGTCAGTGTTGAGGTTCAGGCGGTCAGAACGATATTCCAGGGTAATCATATCGTTGGGCTTGAGGATGCGTGCATTCTGCGCGCCAGCACGGGTACGAGCCTGCTCCAGCAACTGCGGCGAGGCTTTCTGGCCGATTGCGAACTCGGCGGCCTTCGACTCACAGCGGCTATGACCGGCATCGGTCACGGTGGCGTCTTTGCCTGGCTCAGAGGCACCCGGGGTGCTGCAACCCGCCAATGCGAGTGCTGCCAACAAAGTACCGAATGAAGCGAGCTTCCAAGGCATGAAGCCTCCTATGATTAAAAATGGACAGAGATCGTGCGACAGCGATATGAACGATTGGTTTCAAGACGTTAATCGCCTGCGCGCAAGTCTGCCTGACTCGCGCGGGGCAATCGCCCAGTCAATCGTGACTAGATATGAACGCACTCAGTAGATGTCGATGTAGTCAGATGGTGGGTATGGCCAGTTCTGTTTCAGCGCGTTGAAGATCTGCATGACCCAGACCTCATCGCTGGCCGCCACAATACCGACATAGCCAGAACCCTTGGCCCAGGTCTCCAGACGAAACAGCAGGCCATCTATCTGAGCCCCACCGACTACGCCGGAAGAAATATAGGCAATACCAGCCCTGGTTACCCGAAGCTGGGTATGTACGTCGTCACTGGCGTGGGCAAGCAGTTGGCGCACGGCATCCAGCGTCAGGTTCTCAGGCTTGTTCAGATCGATCTGCACGCGGTGTTTCCCGGCGGTTAAACAAGCCAACAGTGTCGCATACCCCCTCCTTCATGCCTAAGTAGCAGTGCCAAAAGCCGCGCAAAATGGTTAACTGCGCCGCTGGAACCGCGTTCCAGCGCATTGCCCAGTACTTTCAGCCGTGAGATTTCCATGACCACCGTAACGCTCCAAGCCGATATCAAAGCCAAGTGGCCCCAGGGGCAAAGCTCCTATAGCCCCGGCAGCCCCGAAGAACTGGCGATCATTGGTATCGACCTGTTGGTCAAGGAACTGGGAACCCAGGCGGCACAAGCGTTCATCGGCCAGGTATTCGAGAAATACCCGGCCGACTACATGGGCGCACAAGAATAAGAACCGGCCGACGAACGCCGACCGGTAAAACGTATTACTTCAAACGCGCCAGACGCTCGGTCAGCAGATCGAAGAAGCCCTGGGCGTCGCCGTTCTCGACCCAGAACACATTCTTCTCCTGCTTGAGGCCGTCGTACCAATCGACGATGGTCTGGCCAAAGGTCGGGCCTTCGCGGCTGTCGACGACCATATTGGCCTGACGACCGCTGAACAGCGATGGTTTGAGCAGGTAGGCAACCACGGTAGCGTCGTGGACCGGGCCGCCCGGAATGCCGTAATGCTCCATGTCGCCTTTGACGTACTCATTCAGAATACTGCTGACGACCTTGCTCGCGTTGTTGTTCAGGTCCGCAATCTTCTTCAGGCGGGCGTCGCTGGTGAGGACTTTATGGGTCACGTCCAACGGCAGGTAGGTCAACTTCACTCCACTTTTGAGCACAATCTCAGCGGCCACCGGATCGGCGAACAGGTTGAACTCGGCCACGGGCGTGATATTACCGCCATTGAAGTGCGCACCACCCATCACCACCACTTCCTTGATGCCCTGGGTGATTTCCGGCGCCTGGGTCAGTGCCAGCGCGAGGTTGGTCTGCGGACCGAGCATGGCGATGGTGATGCTGTGCGGTTTGGCGGTGCTCAGCGTCTTGATCAGGTAGTCAACGGCATTACCTTCGGCCAGGCCTTTTTTCGGCTCGTGCACGGTGACGCCGGAGATGCCCTCTTTGCCATGGATATTCTCGGCGTAGATCGGCTTGCGCAACAGAGGCGCCGGCGCACCTGCGTACACCGGAATGTCCTCACGCCCTGCCCACTCGCGCGCCAGACGCGCATTGCGGGAGGTCTTGTCCAGGCGCACATTACCGGCGACGGTGGTCAGCGCACGAATGCTCAGCTCCTCCGGCGAGGCCATGGCGAACAGCAGCGCCACCACGTCATCGGCCCCAGGGTCGGTATCGATGATCAGGTCGATTTTTTCCGCCGCCTGGGCGCTTGCAGCTGTGAGTGCGGACAAAAGCAGAACACTCCGGAACAGGTTTTTCAGGATGGGTAGACCACGTTGCATAAAGCACTCCTTGTCATTGGGGGGACGCTAAAACGTTACGCCGGATACCAGCGCGATATTGCAGTAAGGCTGGCACTCGCCGGTACGCACAACCGCGCGTGCTGTGCGGCTCAGTTGCTTGAATTCTTCATGGCTGAGCAGCCGCCGCTCACCCAGCGCTGCCTGCTCTGTCAGCGCATTGAGCTCGCTCAGCGCCGGCGGTTGCTTGAGCAGGATTTCCTCCGCGAGCACGTGGCTTTCAACCTGCATCTCACTGAGCACAATGCGCAACGTGCTGATGAAATCCGGAATGCCCTGGGTCAGTGCCAGGTCGATCAATTCCACGCCGGGCGGCACCGGCAAACCGGCATCGCCGATGACCAGCACGTCACCATGACCCAGGGACGCGATCACGCGTGACAGGGCGATATTGAGCAAAGGTGTCTTTTTCATGAGGGCACAAAACCTTGTACGTCGTGCAGCGTAGGAATGGAAGGCTGAGCGCCGGCGCGGGTCACAGACAACGCCGCCGCTACCTGGCCAAAACGGATCGCCTCGGCTTCGCTCTTGCCAGCGGCCAGTGCAGCGGCAAAGCCACCGACGAAGGTATCGCCAGCGGCTGTGGTGTCCACCGCCTTGACCTTCGGCGCCAACAGATGCTCGAAGCTGCTACCGTCGGCAAACAGTGCCCCCTGGGCGCCAAGCGTAATGATGACTTTACCCGCCCCCGCCTTGATCAGCGCTGTTGCGGCGACCTTGGCGCTGTCGAGCGAGTCGACGGTGACGCCGCTCAGGGCGGTGGCTTCACTTTCATTGGGGATCAGGTAATCGATCGAGGCATACCACTGAGCGGGCAAAGGCCCACTCGCGGGCGCCGGATTGAGGATGACTGTCTTGCCCAGTTCGCGGCCGCGCTTGAGCGCATGACCAACGGTGTCCATCGGCACTTCAAGCTGGCAGATGATCACGTCTGCCGCCTGCAGCACAGCGTCGCACGCTTGCAGAGACGCGGGCGTCAACTCACCGTTGCTGCCGGCCACAATGACAATCGCATTCTGGCTGCTGTCATCCACCACGATCAATGCCACACCACTGGAGCCCTCTACGGTGCTGACCGCCTGGCAATCGATCCCTTCCACCAGCAGTGCATCACGCAATTGACTGCCATAGGCATCGGTGCCCACGCATCCGATCATCGCAACACTGGCCCCCAGCCGCGCCGATGCCACCGCCTGGTTGGCGCCCTTGCCACCCGCAACGGTGGAAAAGCTCTGGCCGATCAAGGTCTCACCGGCACGCGGCAAGCGACTGGCCCGGGTGACCAGGTCCATGTTCAAGCTGCCTACTACCACTACTTTTGCTGGCATACATCAGTACTCATCAATTCGGTTCAGCGGTATTGGGCGAACACACCGGCCAATGGCGCCGTCGACTCACGCAAAACGATACTTGGCGTCACGATGCGTTGATCGATCGACCGTTGGGGTGTTGCTATTCGTTGCAATAATAATTCGGCCGCCGTCTCGCCCAATTGCAGGATCGACTGCCCAACCGTGGTCAGCGCAGGATAGACGTAGCGTCCCATCTGAATGTCATCGAAACCGATCACCGACAACTCGGCCGGCACGCGGATGCTGCGTTCTGCGGCTGCGCGCAGCACGCCGAAACCAATCATATCGTTGCTGGCGAAAATCGCGCTGGGCGGGTTTTGCGCTAACAATTGCACGGCTGCGGCATGCCCCCCCGTGCTGGTGAAATCGCTTTCCAGGATCCGGCTGGCCAACACCTCGACACCCGCCTCGCGCAATGCACGCTGGTAACCCGCCAGGCGCATTTGTGCCACGCGGGTATGCCCCGGGCCGCCGATACAGGCGATATCCCGATGGCCCAACTCCAGCAAGTGCCGGGTCGCGAGGTAGGCGCCCTGTTCGTGGTCGATGCGCACCAGGTCGACATCGATTCCATCCAGGGCCCTGTCGACAATCACCATGGGCGTGCGCACTGCACTCAAGCCCGCCGCCAAGCCGCTGTCATCGCCGCCCACCGACGTCACGATCAAGCCGTCGACGCGTTTTTCGAGCAACACGCGCAAATAACTGCGCTGTTTTTCCGCGTCGTCGTCGGAGTTGCAGAGGATCACGCAGTAGCCATTACGCTCGCAATAATCCTCGATGCCCCGCGCAAGCTCGGCAAAATACGGGTTGAGGCTATTGGGCACCAACAGGCCAATGGTGGCCGTGGTCTTGGCCTTGAGCGAACGCGCCACGGCGCTGGGCACGTAGTCCAGCTGTTTGATCGCCGCCTCGACCTTGATGCGGACCGGCTCGCTGACCGGACGCGTCTTGTTCACCACATGGGACACGGTGGTGTAGGAAATACCTGCAAGCGCTGCCACATCCTTGATCGTTGCCATGACTCAGCCCCGCCGACTGGCGCGCTGGCTGCGGTAAGTATCGAGGACCACGGCGATCACGATCACAGCACCGGTAATGATGCGTTTGGTGGGTTCCGTAGCGCCGATCTGCGCAAGCCCCGCCGCCAATACCGAAATGATCAATACACCGAAGAACGTACTGATGACCGAACCGCGCCCGCCCATCAGACTGGTGCCGCCGATTACCACCGCGGCGATTACCTGCAGCTCCAGGCCTGAACCAGCATTCGGGTCTGCCGCCTCCAGGCGCGAGATCTGGAACAGCGCAGCTACACCGGCCAACAGGCCCATCAGGCTGAACACCAGAATCTTGTATGGCTTGGGATTAATGCCAGCCAGGCGCACTGCTTCTTCGTTAGTGCCGATGCCGATCAGGTAGCGCCCGAAGACAGTGCGGGTCAGCACCAACTGAGCCGCAATGATCACCAGCAGCGCAATGATGAACGACGGGGAAATACCGAAAGCAATCGGGTTGGACAGCCAGGCAAACGAGTCACCGATATAAGCGGTGCGCGAGCCCGTCATTTGATAGGCCACGCCCCGGGCCATCTCCAGCACACCCAAAGACACGATAAATGACGGGATACGCCAGGCCACGGTGATGGAGCCGGTGATGGTCCCGGCCAATGCAGCGCAGCCCATGCCCAGTAGCGCAGCCGGTAACACGCTCCAGCCCCAGCCCAGGATTGCCACGCTGACCGCCGATGCCGCCAATGCCAGCACCGAACCTACCGACAGGTCGATACCGCCGATGATCAGGATGAAGGTCATGCCCACCGCCAGCACCATCAGGTCCGGAATCTGGTTGGCCAGGGTGCTGAAGGTGTCGTAGGACAGGAAGTGGTCGCTGAGTACCGAGAACAGCGCAATCATCGCCAGCAAGGCACCCGCCAGCCCCAGGTAAGTACCCAGGCCATAGAAGTTGCCGCCAGTTTTACCGGGGGAAATGCTTGTTTTCATGGGGTATTCCTAGGCGCTGCCTCATTGAGCAGCGCATCACGTTTCTGATAGCCGGCAAAGGCGGCGGCGAGCAATTCGTCCTGGGTCCAGCTGTCACGCTCGAAGGTCTCGATCAGGCGCCCCGCGGACAACACCCCGATGCGATCACAGATCAGCATCAGTTCACGCAGGTCGCTGGACACCACCACCAAGGCTTTGCCCTGGCGAGTCAGTTCGCCAAGCAACGCATAGATGTCGAACTTGGCGCCGACGTCGATGCCTCGGGTGGGCTCATCGAACAGCATCACCGCGCAATCGCGCTCCAGCCAGCGGCCAATCACTACTTTTTGCTGGTTGCCACCCGACAGCTCGGACACCAATTGCCCCGGGCTGGAACTGCGGATACGCATGGCGTCGATCTGGCGTTTGGCCAGGGCGGTTTCGTTGCGGCTATTGACGACGCCACCACCGGAAATTTCCGGCATGTTGCCCAGGGCGATATTGGCGCTGATCGATTGGGTCAGCAGCAGGCCCTCGCCCTTGCGGTCCTCGGTGATCAGGGCGATACCATGACCAACCGCATCCACTGGCGAGCGAATACTGACCACCCTGGCCGGCGATCCCAGGGCCACGGTGCCGCTGTCGGCCTGGTCGGCACCGAAGATCAGGCGCAGCAACTCAGTACGGCCGGCGCCGATCAGTCCGGAAATACCGTAGATCTCACCGGCGCGCACTTCAAAGGACACGTCGCGAACCTTGTCCGAACGGCTCAGGCCCTTCACCGTCAGGGCCGGTTCGCCGATGGTGCGCGGGCCCAGGTCGATGTGTTCGCCCAGCTCGCGACCGACCATCAAGGTCACCAGTTGCTCACTGTTGTAATTGGCCATCGGCTCGACACAGACCAGCTTGCCGTCGCGCAGTACCGCAATGCGCTGGGCGACACGGGCCAGTTCTTCCAGCCGGTGTGAAATATAAATGATCGCCACGCCCCGGGCCTGCAGACGGGTAATTTGCTCAAACAGCATCTCGACTTCACGGGCGGTGAGCATGGCCGTGGGTTCGTCGAGAATCAGTACGTGGCAGTCGCCGATCAGGTTGCGCGCAATCTCGACCATTTGCTGGTGGCCAATGCCCAGGCTGCCAACCAAGGTGTCGGGGTCGATCGCATCCAGGCCAACTTGAGCCATGGCCTCGATCGCGGCTTTGCGCAGTTGCTTGCGGCTGATCCAGCCACAGTTGCTCGGCAGGTTATCCAGAAACAGGTTTTCAGCCACCGTCAGGGTCGGCAGCAGGTTGAGTTCCTGCATGACCATGCGCACGCCCAAGGCTTCGGCCTGGGTGCGGCTGGCGGGGCAGTACTCCTGACCGTTGAACTGCATGTGCCCGGTAGTCGGTGTGACCAGGCCGCCGATGATCTTCGACAAGGTACTTTTGCCTGCGCCGTTCTCACCGGTCAGCGCGAGCACTTCCCCGCGATTGAGCGTCAGGGTGATGTCGGACAGAACCGGCTGGGCATAGGTCTTGCCGATACCGCTGACCGAGAGGACAGCGTTCGGGGCGGAAGATGACATAGGAAAATCTCCAGGCGCCCGCTCAGGACGAGCGAGCGCTGTTGGGTACTGCCGGGATTACTGCTTGATGACGAGTTCGACCGGGGTTTCGATCACGCCATCTTTGGCATCGACCTTCTCACCCTTGACCAGCTTCAGTGCGTTCTGGATACCGAATACCGCTTGTTGCGCGGCAGCCTGGTCAGCGGTGGCCAACACACGACCATCCTTGAGCATTGGCTTGATCGCATCAATGTTGTCGTAGCCCACCACCAATACCTTGCCCGCCTTGCCTGCCGCACGCACGGCGGAGACAGCGCCCAGGGCCATGTTGTCGTTACCGGCCAGCAGCGCCTTGATATCCGGCGTTTCGCTCAGCATCGCTGCAGCAATCTTGTTGCCCTGGTCGATTTCCCAGTTGCCGGATTGGGTGGAAACAATCTTCATGCCTGCTGCGTCCATCGCATCCTTGAAGCCTGCGGTGCGCTGCTGGGCGTTAGTCGTGGTGGGTACGCCTTCGATGATGCCAACCTTGTCACCCGCGGCCAGTTGCTTGGCCAGGTAGTCGCCCACCAGCTTGGAGCCTTTGCGGTTGTCCGGACCTACGAACGGGATATCGAGGTTTTTGCTTTTGAGTACCTCCGGGTCCAGGCGATTGTCGATGTTAACGACCTTGATACCGGCATCAGAAGCCTTCTTCAGCACACTGGCGAGTGCCTTGGAGTCGGCGGGAGCAATGACAAGCGCGTCTACCTTGGAGTTGATCATCTCGTTGACGATGGCGATCTGCGCACTGGTGTCTGTTTCGTTCTTGATCCCGTTGGAGATCAGCTTGAACTCTGCCGGGTGCGCTTTCTGGTAGTCCTTGGCACCGTCGGTCATGGTGACGAAGAACTCATTGGCCAGGGACTTCATGACCAAACCAACAGTAGGTGTTTTGGCAGCGTCATCAGCAAGTGCAGAAGAGAGAGGCAAAGCAGCGGATGCGGCAAGCACAGCGACAGCAAGAAGACGTCCAGCGAATGGCAGCTTCATGGGTTCACTCCGATCTTATGATTATTGTGAGCAACGCTTGCACCGAAGACCTCTTCGGCGGCCCTCCCACCCGGGCGGCTGATGCGAGCTGTCACGATACTCCTGGAGCGCTCGTGAAACATCTCGCAAACGTTTGCGTTGAGCAAACTATGAGAACCTTGTCGGGATTTGTCAACGGTAGAAACTGGCCTTTCAATCCCATGCCCTCGGCCTGGTCCAACCAACCTTGGGGACTGAAACGTTTAAGGCCACCTTTTTCTCGCACTCTCTAAAACGACAGGTGTTGACGCTAATCGCACTCGAATTTTGTGACAGGGCTGTCGGACAACCGAACACACTACCCCTCAACCGTTCGGAAAGCCGGACGCCACTCACTCAAAACAAGTTTAAAAAATCTCATAAGTTGTTTTAAATCAATACGTTAATTTAAGAAGAACCACACACTCGGCCTGGTACAAATCCTGCTTTTCCCCTGCACCTCGCGGCGTTCAGAACCGCCCGGGTGTTCTAGATGAACCGGCTACAGCACTCATCAAAAACCAGAGAGAAAAATAATGAAATCTGCATTGAAGAACTTTGTCCCGGGCGCCATGGCCCTGCTGCTGCTGTTCCCCCTTGCCGCACAGGCAAAAGAAGTCGAAAACAAAACCAAACTGTCCAACGTAGTGATCCTTGCCACAGGCGGCACCATTGCTGGCGCCGGCGCCAGTGCAGCCAACAGTGCTACGTACCAGGCAGCCAAAGTCGGCATCGAACAACTGATCGCCGGCGTTCCTGAGCTTAGCCAGATCGCCAACGTACGCGGCGAACAAGTGATGCAAATTGCTTCGGAAAGCATCAACAACGAAAACCTGCTGCAACTGGGTCGCCGCGTCGCAGAACTGGCTGACAGCAAAGACGTGGATGGCATCGTGATCACTCACGGCACCGACACCCTTGAAGAAACTGCCTACTTCCTGAACCTGGTAGAAAAAACCGACAAGCCTATCGTCGTGGTCGGCTCCATGCGTCCAGGTACCGCCATGTCGGCTGACGGTATGCTCAACCTGTATAACGCAGTCGCTGTCGCAGGTAGCAAGGATGCGCGGGGCAAAGGCGTGCTGGTGACCATGAACGACGAAATCCAATCGGGTCGCGACGTCAGCAAGATGATCAACATCAAGACCGAGGCATTCAAGAGCCCGTGGGGCCCGCTGGGCATGGTCGTTGAAGGCAAATCCTACTGGTTCCGCCTGCCGGCCAAGCGTCACACCATGGATTCGGAATTCGACATCAAGACCATCAAGAGCCTGCCTGACGTTGAAATTGCCTACGGCTATGGCAACGTGAGCGACACTGCCTACAAAGCACTGGCCCAAGCTGGCGCCAAGGCCATCATCCACGCCGGTACCGGTAACGGTTCGGTATCCTCGAAAGTCGTTCCCGCGCTGGTCGAATTGCGCAAGCAAGGCGTACAGATCATTCGCTCCTCCCACGTCAACGCCGGCGGTATGGTTCTGCGTAACGCTGAACAACCAGACGACAAATACGACTGGGTTGCGGCTCTGGACCTGAACCCGCAGAAAGCTCGCATCCTGGCCATGGTAGCCCTGACCAAGACCCAGGACAGCAAAGAGCTGCAACGCATGTTCTGGGAATACTGATTACTGCTGATCGACCTGTGGGAGCGAGCTTGCTCGCTCCCACAATTGCTCCCCTTCTCAACAAACTTCCCGAATCGCTGTCAGACGAACTTCTTGAAATTTAAGCAGTTGCGAAATCGCCTACAGTTAAATACTGTATGTGCGTACAGCAAATTAAGGAATGCTCCGTGGCAAAGCCCTCTTCCGCAGCACCTGCAGCGCCTGACGCCTATCAGCGCCTGGCTATTCGCGTGCAAAAGATCATCAATTCGACCAACGCACAGAAAGCCAAGACAGCCTTGCTCTTCCGTTTACCCGATGAGCCGGAAGACGTGTGGCAACGTCTACTGGAAGAAATTGCAGAAAACGACAACGTCACCCTCGCCTATCGGGATGACGGTGGCGTGCAGATTTTTTGGGTTGTGCCGAAGGAAGATTGATTGTGAGTGCCCGTTTTATTGCTGTGTGCTGTCTGTTTTTAAGCGTAACCGCCAACGCCCAAGCCCCTCGCACCTTTAGCGAAGCCAAGAAAATCGCCTGGAAGCTTTACGCACCCCAATCGACCGAATTCTATTGCGGCTGCAAATACACCGGTAACCGCGTGAATTTGAAAGCCTGCGGTTACATCCCGCGCAAAAACGCCAATCGCGCCGCGCGCATCGAGTGGGAACACATCGTGCCGGCCTGGCAAATCGGGCATCAGCGCCAATGCTGGCAAAACGGCGGGCGAAAGAACTGCACGCGCCACGACGATGTGTTCAAGCGCGCCGAGGCGGACCTGCACAATCTGGTGCCGAGCATCGGCGAAGTGAATGGCGACCGTAACAACTTCAGCTTTGGCTGGCTGCCCGTGCAAAGTGGGCAGTACGGCTCGTGCCTGACCCAAGTGGATTTCAAGGCCAAGAAGGTCATGCCACGCCCGTCCATTCGCGGCATGATCGCACGCACGTATTTTTATATGAGCAAGCAATACGGCCTGCGCCTGTCGAAGCAGGATCGACAGCTGTATGAAGCCTGGAACAAGACTTACCCGGTGCAAACCTGGGAGCGCCAGCGCAACCAGACCGTGGCTTGCGTGATGGGACGGGGCAACGAGTTTGTCGGCCCGGTGAATCTCAAGGCCTGCGGTTGAACGTGGGCGGGGTTGCCGCCCACTTGGCACGTCACTGCGCGGCGTTGTGTTCGATAATTTCAGACACGGTGTCGGTTTTCTTCGCGCGGGCCATCTTTTCGTTGAGCAAGGCTTGTTTGGCCTCGGCCTCGGCCTTGGTTGCGAACGGACCCAACAGCACCTCATCCTTGCCGTCGACCTTCACGATATAAAAATTGAAACCATGCTCCAGCAACCAGGCGGTCAGGTCGGTGATCGCCTGCAGCTTGTGGTCTGGCGGGCCGACGCGCACATCCCATTCCTGAGCGGCAATCGCGCCAGTTTGTGGCAGGCTTTCGGTCACGGCAGGCTTGGCCTTGGGCGCATCGACCGATTTACCTTCACCGCATCCGGCCAACGCCAACACCACAATTGCCATCGCTACTTTACGCACTGCCCTGCTCCTTTGAGGATAAAGAGGCGACTTTACCATTCACTGTCTATTCTGGCCGTCATAAACGTTGGCTTAAACAATGCGAATGATGTATCGCGACCTGTATGATGCCGCCATGGGAATTAATGTCGCCTCTATGCGTCCTAAAAGAGGCAGCCACAGGGAAGCGCTTCGCAGTAAGCTACACACATCCGACACCTGCCCTGTCTGACACATGTGTCCTTAAAAGTAATCAAGGAGAAGTCCATGCTTATACTCACCCGCAAAGTTGGTGAAAGCATAAACATCGGTGATGACATTACGATCACCATTCTGGGCGTTAGCGGCCAGCAAGTACGAATCGGCATCAACGCACCCAAGGACGTTGCCGTGCATCGCGAGGAGATTTACCAGCGCATCCAGGCCGGCCTGACTGCACCCGACAAAAACCAGACGCCTTGAAACGCCTCCAGTAGCCAGCCCTTTCGTTCACTGTAATGGCTGGCGAAAACCCAATCGGCCTGCTCGCGTCTTCCAGCCTGACCAGTGCGCTTTGAGCATGCCCCTTCGCTGCAAGATGAAACTGTCTGGGCATCTGGAACTTGTTGAAGTATTCGCAGCCCAATTTCTGACACTTTATCCTGCCATCCGTGTGCATTCAGGAATACGTCGATGAGGCCAGTCGCGACGCCACCTCTTGTTTCCAGATCCTGGATGATCGCCCTGCTGATCGGGGTGGCCTTCCTGGCGCTTGGGTATGGGGTGAGAGTCGAAGTCGAGGGCGCCGATCCCGACGCCCATTCCTGGCTGGACCTGGCGCTCCTTCTCTGCGGCTACCTGCTGGTGTTCTGCCTCAAACCCATCCAAAAAGTTATCTTGCGCAAGCTATGCCAGCGCGCAGCGCTTCGTGCCCATCAGAAAACCACACGCTGAGGACCTGCTGCGTATCACGGCGCCAGCTTGCGCAAAGACAACAAGCCATCAGCGCCATGCTCGGTGCATAAATCGCCGTAGTCGTTGATGCAAGCGTGTGCAGTCACCATGGGCTCCAAGTGTGCCGAGGTGACAACCACAACATCCGCCCCCGCTGCTTCACCCGCTCGAATGCCCACCGCGGCGTCTTCGAACACCAGGCTGTCCTCAACCGACACCCCCAGGCGTTTCGCGCCCAATAAATAGCACGCAGGGTCGGGTTTACCGTTGGCCACATCTTCGGCCGTCACCCACACGGCCGGCACGGGAATGCCTGCCGCTTGCAGTCGACGTAACGCCAGCGCCTTGGGGGCAGACGTGACCAGTGCCCATTGATCCGCGGGCAAGCCTTTCAAAAACGCCACTGCGCCGGGAATCGCTACAACGCCGTCGACATCGTTGAGCTCCGCGTCGGTAATCCACTGGGCTTCAACTTCTGGATCGACACCCGGCAACGCCTGGCGGGTGATCGTATCAATCGCGCGCGCGCCATGAATGGTAGGCAGAAACGCTTCCACATCCAGACCATGGCGCTCGGCCCAGATGCTCCATACACGCTCGGCCGCAGCGATGGAGTTGAGCAGGGTCCCATCCATATCGAACAGGAAAGCGCGGTAACGTCGGTTGAACACGGATGAAGTTGAGATGGACACTGCGCGGCTTCCTCATGAGCTGGACCCCTGCAATCTACGGATCACCTCGGCGCTTGTAAACGTAGAGCCTGCTCGACCGGACACTCATTGCCCACGCGCCAGGCTCGAACCAAGAATGACGAACTTGTCATGATCCTGTTGGTTGGCTGTTGGGGTCGCCTGGTTACTGTGAACTCACTGCCAACCCGGCAGCCCCCAGCCACGAGAGAGACCGCCATGAAACTGTTCGCCCTGGGCTTTGCCGCCTTGCTCGCCACCGGTACTGCCTTCGCTGCCGACGTAACGTCTGCCAGCGATGTCATCCACGGCAAAACCGGCTTCTTCCTACACCTGGATGTCGACAAGGTGCTATCGAGCACCGACATCTCTGGCCAATGCGGGATTGTCCCGGCGCACTTGCGCTACCTGGACCATCAGGGCCGCGAACACCTACTCGATTACCAAGTTCAGGGCGTCGGTTGCGCCAGTGACAATTGATCGGGCTACACTTGCGCCACTTATTGAAGCAGGACACTTTCCATGAACATCCTCGTAGTCGAAGACGAACCCAAGGCCGGCAATTACCTGCTCAATGGCTTGCAGGAGCTGGGCCACTCGGTGAGCCTGGCGCGCGACGGCGTAGAGGGTTTGCACTTGGCCCTGGAAACACCATTCGACGTGATCGTGCTGGACGTGATGATGCCGAAAATGGATGGTTGGGAAGTGCTGCGTCGCCTGCGCAAAGAGGCCGATACACCGGTGCTGTTCCTCACCGCTCGCGATGACATCGCCGACCGCATCAAAGGCCTTGAACTGGGTGCCGACGACTACCTGATCAAACCCTTCTCCTTCGCCGAACTGGTTGCACGCCTGCGCACCCTCAACCGACGTGGCCCGAGCCGCGAAGAAGAACAGCTGCACATCGCCGACCTGCACATTGACGTGCTCAAGCGCCGCGTGACCCGCGCCGGTACGCGCATTACCCTGACCAACAAGGAATTCGCGTTGCTGCACCTGTTTGCCACCCACCAGGACCAGGTGCTGTCGCGCTCGCTGATCGCTTCACGCGTATGGGACATGAACTTCGACAGCGACACCAATGTGGTCGATGTTGCCGTACGCCGCCTGCGCCTGAAGATCGATGACCCGTTCCAGCTCAAACTGATCCACAGCGTGCGCGGCATTGGCTACCGCTTCGATACCCAACCATGAAGCGCGATCGCCATTATTCCCTGACCCTGCGCCTGGCATTGATCTTTGCCCTGCTCGCCTTCGCCCTGCTGGCCACCCTGGGCGTGACGCTCTACCACGAGCTGGAGCGTGAGCTGATCAAGCGTGACGACGCCGCGCTGATCTCGCGCGCCAACCAACTGCGCAACGTGCTCAATGACGGCAATACCCGCGAGCTGATCAAGACCAAGCCCCAGCTGTTCCAGAACATGCTGGGCAACAGTGAGTCGGTACTGAGCATCGCTGCACCTGGGCAGACTCCGTTATTGCTGGTCAACCCGGGCAACATTCAAATACCGGCCGTGCCGGCCGTGGCAAAAGACCACGCCCTTGGACTCGCCGACGTACACCATTTGCCCGGCGTAGATGGCGTGCCCTTCGCCACCGTGGCGGCTTTCATCGACACCGGTGACCTGGGGAGCCTGCAAGTCACCGTCGGGCGCCTGATGGCTGAACGCACAGCCATGCTTGCCAGTTATCGCTTGAGTGTTTTTATCCTGGCCAGCATCGCGGCGGTCATTCTCGCCTTGGTTGGTTATGTGCTGGTACACCGTGGGCTGGTGCCCTTGCGGCGCCTGGCCGGACATGCACAGGGCATCGGCGTGAACAACCTGGCCGAGCGCCTGGGCAGCCAAGGCGCGCCCAAGGAACTGCTGCCGATGATTGAAGCCTTCAACACCATGCTTGAACGGCTGGCCAAAGGTTTTATTCAACTGGGCCAGGTGTCCACCGATATGGCCCATGAACTGCGCACCCCCATCAATAACTTGCTCGGTGAAACCCAGGTCGCGCTGCAACAGAGCCGCACTATTGAAGACTATCAGCAACTGCTGGCCTCAAACGTTGAAGAGCTTGAACGCCTGGCACGGATGCTCGACAACATGCTGTTCCTGGCCCGCACCGGCCCGGCCAGCGCCCTGCGTCAGCGCCAGGCGCTGGACGCAGCGGATGAAGTGGAGCGCATCGCCGATTATTTCGAGGGCTTGGCCGGTGATGTGGGTATGCACATCGTTGGCGTGGGCAAAGGTGTGATCTGGGCGGAGCCGATGCTGCTGCGCCGTGCCCTGGCGAACCTGTGTGCCAATGCCATCAAGTATGGCGCGCCGAACACCGAACTGAATATCCAGGCCATCCCGACGGTCGAGGGCACTTGCATCAAGGTCAGCAACCAGGGTGCAACCATTGCCGCGGAGCATTTGACCAGGCTGTTCGAACGCTTTTACCGGGTGGATGAATCCCGTGAATGTTCATCCCAGTCCAATGGACTGGGATTGTCGATTGTGGCGACCATCATGCAGCTGCATAACGGTCGGTATGGCATCAGCAGTGAAGACGGCGTGACGTGCTTTGAATTGTTTTTCCCCGCGCAGGAGACGTGAGGGTTTTTCCGCTCAATCAAAGGCGCCATTGAGTACTTCGTAGATGATGCCGCTGGCGATGGCGACCAGAATCAAATCGGTTCCCACTTGCTGCCATTCATAACCGTCGTAGTGAGGCAGCCGCCCCAGCAGGCGACCATCGAGTTTCTTGGCGATACCGGGTGGCAGCGGCTTGCCGCGCGCCAGGTTCTTCTGGATCCCCGGCGGCAATGCAGGCCCTGGGCTCCAGTAATCGCGATAACCGCCGAGCACATTCAATACGCTCCCTCGGTCAACGCTGGGGCCGGGACCACCTGAGCCGCCCTTGCCCTTGGGCTTGTCGTAGGCCTGCCCTGCGGGGTTATTGCCTTTGTTATTGCCCTGCCCCTGACCGCCCTTGTTACCCTGGCCCTGCCCCCCTTGGTTATTACCCTGCCCCTTGCCATTACCGGGATCGGCCAAGGCAAGACCGCTACCCGCAAACAGCGCGAGGGACAACACGACAGATACGAACTTCGGGTACTTGATCATGATGGTTTTCCAAGGTGGATACACCTGTGAACTATAGTCGAAGTTGCCCCACGAATGACTCCATTCACAGCCCGACCGTCAGCTCACCTGCCCGCCTGTTTCCCGCACATCCGTTTCGGTTAGCCAGGCCGTCGAGACCGCCAGTCGCAAGGCCTCAACCAAAGGCGGCTGGTCGGCCGGCGGCGCGCTCGGCACATGGATAAACCCACTGCGCACCCCGGCCTCGACCAGCCGGTGCTGCAAAAGGTAGAACACCTGATTGCACACGAACGTGCCCGCCGTTTGCGAAACGGCAGCCGCCACCCCCGCGTCACGCAGCGCCTTGACCATGGCCTTGATCGGCAATGTCGAGAAGTATGCAGCCGGGCCACCGGCTACCACTGGCGTATCAACCGGTTGCTGCCCGAGGTTGTCGGGGATGCGTGCGTCATTGATATTGATCGCTACACGCTCGATAGACATCTCGCTGCGCCCGGGCGCCAGGCCGGTGGCAATCACCATTGCCGGGTTCAACTCACTGATCAATCGGGCCAGGTGTTCACCCGCCGTGGCAAATGCACAGGGCAGGCAATGCGCGACAATGCGTGCACCCTCGCCCAGTTGCACGCCATCCAACTGGCGCGCAGCCTCCCATGACGGGTTCACCAGGTCGTTATCAAAGGGCTCGAACCCCGTCAGCAGTACAGTTTGCATAGTGACCTCACATCAACAGGTAAAGCAGCACGATATTGACCACCAGCATCATCAGCGCCGTGGGGATCTGCGCCTTGATCACCGCGTTCTTGTCGGGCAACTCCAGCAACGCCGCTGGCACGATATTGAAGTTGGCCGCCATCGGCGTCATCAACGTGCCGCAGTAACCGGAAAACATACCGATCGCCGCCATCACCGCAGGGTTGCCGCCATAAATCCCTACCAGCACCGGCACGCCGACGCCGCCAGTCATCACAGGGAAAGCCGCAAAACCATTGCCCATGATCACCGTAAACAGGGCCATGCCCAGTACATAGACCATCACCGCCACCAGCTTGTAGTCCAGGTTGATGTAGGTGGTGGTGACGTGGGCGACTGCCGTGCCCACCCCGGCCTCGTTGAACAACAATCCAAGCATCGCCAGCATCTGCGGCAACACCATGGCCCAGCCCAGGGCTTCAGTCAGGCGACGGGATTCGCGCAGGGCTTGTACCGGCGTATCGCGAGTCAGCCAGCAGGCCAGGCCCAGAGCAATCAGGCAGCCGATGCCGAGGGAGACGAAGGTGGTGTTCTTCGGGTCCAGCAACGGTACACCGCTGATTTCGGTGTGCTTGAGCAATACCGAGCCAATCACCGTGGTCAACGGAATCGCCAAGGCCGGGATAAACAACTTGTGGCCCAGGCGCCCGGCGCTGGCGCGGGACGCCTTGACGTGCAATTCGGCGTGCTGGCCGCGACCAACGCCACCCAAGCCGGCGATCAACGCCATCACCACCACACCGATGCCGATGGCCACCGAGGGCAGACGCTCCCCCACCAGGAACGGAATGGCGAACAACAACCAGAACAGCGCGCTGGACCAGCGTTTGGGATGGGTGCGATCGAGCAGGATCATGCCCGCAGTGATCAGCAACAGAACACCGGCGAGCCAATAAAGGTATTGAATGGAAATGATCATTGAGCAGCCTCCACGGAAGTGTTGGCCGGACTCATTTCGCGGGTCAATCGTCGATCAAAGCGATGCAGCCGGATCGCATGAATGATGAACGCACAAATCGCCGTCGGAATGCCCCACACCGCGATGTGCAGCGGCTCCACATCAATCCCCGAGCCCAACAGGAAGGTGTGCATCAACGCAATTGCACCGAAGGCGACAAAAATATCCTCACCAAAAAACAGCCCGACGTTATCGGTGGCCGCACACATGGCCAAGACCTTGTGGCGCAGCTTGTCTGGCAGCTTGCCGTAGCGCTTTTCCGCTGCACCTTCGGCCATCGGCGCCAACAGTGGCCGCACCATTTGCGGATGCCCACCCAGGCTGGTCAGCCCCATGGCCGCCGTGGACTCACGCACAAACAGATAAATGATCAACAAGCGCCCGACCGTTGCCCGCTCAAAGCGCGCGATCCAGTTCTGCGCGTGCAGGCGCAGGCCATGGCGCTCCAACAGGCCAATCACCGCCAGCGGCAATAAAAGAATCAATTGCAGGGCACGAGTCTGAAGGAAACCATCGCCCATGGTGGCGAGAATTTTTTCCAGCGGGAACTGGGCGGCAAGCCCGGTGGCGATGGCGGCGGCGGTGACCACCAACAGCGGATTGAAGCGCAATACAAAGCCGACCACGATGACAAGCACGCCGATCAGCGGCCATAGGTTCACAACTGTTTGCATGGCACAGAGGTCCTTTAGTGCGCGCTGCGGCGCCATAACAGCAGGATGTGGGCAAAGGGCTCACAGCTTGGAAGTGGCGTGCAGTCGGCTCGGTTTTTTTATTGTTGACCCGGAAGGTCGAGCGTCAGTGGCGGCAACTTTGCTGTCTGGAGACCGGGAGTGTCCAACAAGAAAAATTGTTGCTGCACACCAATAAATTTTGTGGGGGGATGGCGCCGACGGTCGGGCGCTATCAGGAGAAAGCGTCCAGGCCTCAAGGGGAAAGTCGCGCAGCCAACCTGATGAGGAGCTCAAAATCGTTCAACCGTGTAGATTCTCAATCAGAACCTATACTCCATCATGCAGCTGTGTGTACCTGCAGTTCGTTCACGGTGTTATACCGACAATGAGGGCTCGCGCTATGTATGCCGGACAAATGAGTGATATGGCGACCACGTTTGGCGAAATACGCTGCCAGGTGTTCGTCCAGATAATTTGCCTGCTGTCGGTGGCTACGCTGTTCTGCTGATCGAGCGTTCAAACCCCTGAATACACGCCTTGAGCCGTGTAGGGATGGCTATTGCCCAAATTCCAGACAACAAAAAAGGGCCCACCTTTCGGTGAGCCCTTCCAGACCGCCCAGCAGAGCGGATTTTGTTTGGTAGGCGCGATTGGACTCGAACCAACGACCCCCACCATGTCAAGGTGGTGCTCTAACCAACTGAGCTACGTGCCTGCTGTGAGGCGGCATTCTACGGAATTCCGGAGGGGTGTCAACATCTTTTTTGCAGCTAAGCCTATGAATATGCGAATTTTTTATTTATGCCGGGTACACCTGGGATTTCCGGGTGGCTGGCAGGCAATTTTCAACTCAGGTAGGATCGCCGCACTCGTAAAAAATATAAAACAGAGGTTCCAGGATGGCGAACACCCCCTACCCCCAGTCCTATTACGCCGCTTCCGCGAATGCAGCCCCACCTCGCCCGACGCTGCAAGGTGAGGTCGAAACCGATGTCTGTGTGATTGGTGCCGGCTACACCGGGCTTTCCAGCGCGCTGTTTTTGCTGGAGAACGGCTTTCGCGTCACGGTACTGGAAGCCGCCAAGGTGGGTTTTGGTGCCTCGGGTCGTAATGGCGGGCAGATCGTCAATAGCTACAGCCGTGATATCGATGTGATCGAGCGCAGTGTCGGGCCCAGACAGGCTCAGTTGCTGGGGCAGATGGCCTTTGAAGGCGGCAAGATCATTCGTGAGCGCGTGGCTAAATACCAGATCCAGTGCGACTTGAAGGACGGCGGTGTATTTGCCGCACTCAACAGCAAGCACATGGGTCATCTGGAATCGCAGAAGCGCCTGTGGGAGCGCTACGGCCATACGCAGCTGGAATTGCTCGACGAACGCCGCATCCGCGAAGTGGTGGCCTGTGACAACTATGTGGGCGGTTTGCTGGACATGAGCGGCGGGCATATCCACCCGCTCAACCTGGCACTGGGCGAAGCGGCGGCCGTGGAATCCCTGGGCGGTACGATTTATGAGCAATCGGCAGCGGTGCGCATCGAGCGCGGCGCCAACCCTGTGGTACACACCGCCGAAGGCAGGGTCCGGGCCAAATTCATTATCGTTGCCGGTAACGCTTACCTGGGCAACCTGGTGCCGGAGCTGGCGGCCAAGTCGATGCCATGCGGTACCCAAGTGATCACCACCGCACCCCTTGGCGATGAATTGGCCAAGACGCTGTTGCCGCAGGATTACTGTGTCGAAGACTGCAACTACCTGCTCGACTACTACCGCCTCACCAGTGACAAGCGCCTGATCTTCGGCGGCGGCGTGGTGTATGGCGCGCGGGACCCGGCGAATATCGAGGCAATCATCCGGCCAAAAATGCTCAAGGCATTCCCGCAACTCAAAGACGTGAAGATCGACTACGCCTGGACCGGCAATTTCCTGCTGACCCTGTCGCGCCTGCCCCAGGTCGGCCGTCTTGGCGACAACATCTATTACTCACAAGGCTGTAGCGGCCATGGCGTGACGTACACGCACCTGGCAGGCAAAGTACTAGCGGAGGCATTGCGCGGGCAGGCTGAGCGTTTTGATGCGTTTGCGGACTTGCCGCATTACCCGTTCCCGGGCGGGCAGATGTTGCGCACGCCGTTTGCAGCGCTGGGGGCTTGGTACTACGGGTTGCGCGATAAATTCGGAATGTAAACACATCCGGTGTGAGAGCGACTTGCTCACTCCCACACCGGCTGTACGCTTCATACGCTGCCGTCAATGCGCCTTGTGTTCGACGGAAGGCGCCTCGGCTTGCAGCTTCTGCACATCGCCTACGGCCAGCTCAGCCGATTGGCCGCCCCAACCTTGACGCAGGTAATTGAGCAGATCAGTCACCTGTTGCGCACTGAGCTTCTCGGAAAACCCCGGCATCGGTTGCATGTGCTCGAACCCGGAAAATTTCTGCTCGCCAATACCGTCCTCGATCACACGCAGCAGGTTGCGCGGGTCTTCCAGTCGCAACGTGGTGTTGCCGCGCATGGCCACCGCGATGTGCGGCTTGCCTTCGCCACCTGCGGCGTGGCAACCGGCGCAGACGTTCAGGTATTCCTGGCGGCCGCGCTGAGCGCTCTGGCTGAGTTTATCCACCGGCACGTCGACCAGCGCTTTGGCGGCTGGCGGGTTATCGCCCAGCAGGAACGTGGCCATCGCGGCCAGATCCTGATCGCTCAGGCCCTGGGTGCTGTTGTGGAACACCGGGAACATCTCGTTGAACATCGTGCCCTGGGCGCTCATGCCGTGCTTGAGGAATGTGGCCAGGTCCTGTTCATTCCAACCGCGCGCAGCCAGGTCAGTGGCGAGCAGGCTGGGCGCCAGGTAACCATTGAGGATGCCGCCGGTCAGGCGCTTGTCCAGCTCCATCGCGCCCGGCAGGCCGCGTGGCGTGTGGCATTCGCCGCAGTGACCAAGCACTTCGACCATGTACTGGCCGCGTTTCCAGGCTTCGCTTTTACCTTCGGTCGGCTCCAGTTTCAGCGCTTTGCCGTACAGCACATTCCAGCCCATCAGGCCCAGGCGCACGTTGAACGGAAAGCTCAGGCTCGTCACCGGCGCTGCACGTTCGATCGGCTCGATGGTTTTGAGGTACGCATGAATCGCATCCGAATCTTCGCGCGGCATCAGGTGGTAGGAGGTGTACGGCATCGCCGGGTACAGATTCGCTCCGTCGCGACGCTTGCCTTGCGTCAGCGCAGCGAAGAACTCGTCATCATTGTACAAGCCGATGCCGTGCTCTTTGCTCGGCGTGATGTTGGTGCCGTAGATCGTGCCGAACGGCGAGACGATCGGCAGCCCGCCCGCAAACGGCGCGCCGCCCGCGGCAGTGTGGCACGCCATGCAGTCGGCGGCGCGGGCCAGGTATTCGCCGCGCTTGACCTGATCATCGGCATGAGCAAACAGCACCGGCGCAGCCAGGCCGACCGCCAGGGTCATTCGGGTCAGAAAAAGCTTCATGCTCAACCCTCCTTGACCAGGCCGAGATCGGTCAGCACGTTGCGGGTAGCGTTGTAATAACGCACGTACCCGGTGCAACGGCAGACGTGATGCCCAAGGCTGTCCTCGATGACTTGTTCCAGTTTGCTGTGTACGGTCGGCTGGCGCTGCAGCTTTTCCACCAGCACGGTCGCTGCGTTGACGAAGCCCGGCGCGCAGTAGCTGCACTGGAACGCAAACTCATCCACGAAGCGCTGCTGGATCGGGTTCAGTTCGATGACCTGCCCCGACTCGTCGCGCTTGGCGTGGGATTCGATGGTGCGCACTCGCTTGCCTTCAAAGTAATGCGCGCCGGTGATGCACGTGCGCACTTCTTCGCTGGTGCCGTCCGGGTTGTCGACGATGACCACGCAAGCGTGGCAAATACCCTGGCCGCAGCCAAGACGCGAGCCAGTGAGGTTTTTGTATTCGTGCAGGTAGTCGATCATCGGCAGGTCATCAGGGATGTCCACTGGGCCGACGGATTGACCATTGAGGGTCAGTTGAAGCGGACGGTTAGGCATTGAGGGCTTCCTTGATGCGCGCAGCAGTGATTGGCAGGTCGCGAACACGTTTACCAATGGCGTGCGCCACGGCATTACCGATGGCCCCGACGATCGGGATCATCACCACTTCAGCGATACCCTTGGATGGATCGCTCGGCGACAGCGCCGGCAAAATCTCCGACGTCTGTTTCCACACGGCAACGTGACGCGCCATCGGCAGACGGTAACGGTTGAAGTTCCAGTCACCCTCCCCCGGCCCGCCTTCATACAGCGGCATTTCCTCCATCAATGCGTGGCCGATGCCCATGGCGACACCGCCCTCAAGCTGACCTTTGACTAACTCCTCAACCAACACGCGACCGCACTCGATCCACGAATGGTGATTGAGCACCTCCACCTGCGCCGAGCCCTTATTGACCTTCAGCTCGACCAATGTGGCGACCGGGCTGTAGTAAGTCACGGCAGCGTTGTTCAACTGCGTCGCGGGGTAGCTGATGTTCTGGCGATCCAGCAGATGGAAGCCGGCAGTGCTCATCAGCGCCTGCTTGGCTTTTGGCGCGCCGTCGCCGTACTTCACGGCCAGGCCGTCGAGCGGCAGGCGCTCACGCACGCCGTCGATGCTGTATTCAGCCTCGGCCCAACTCCAGCGGTTGAAACCGTGCACAGTGGCCGCGGTGACCAGGCCGCGCTCGTGGGCACGCTTGGCCAATTCTTCAAAACTGAGCGGCTGCATGCCGTTGGCGGTGAGCTTGCCGTCGACCCAATGCGCATCTTCGCGGCGCACCACATACGGGTTGGCCTGACCGCCGAACGGGCCCTGACGCCAGATCTCCAGCGCCGCCGGCCACAAACCATGGTTGAACAGCACGCGCGCCGCTTCACGGGTGGCGTGGCTGAAGTAGTACGCCGAGTTGGTGGCCGAAGACGCCGAAGCGAGCTTGCCCACCCAGCGCGGGTTGCGCAGCAGGTTGTCCTGCTCGGCCTGGCTCATGATGTAAGGGTTGTCGCTGGTGATCAGCTGCATTTCCTTCCACTCTGTTTCGCCAGTCTTCACTTCGTGTGCCGGGCTGCCAAGGAAATCGGCAACGACCAGCGATTGCGAGGTAGACATACCGGTGCCGATTTCGATACCGATATGACGCAGGCTGATGCGACCGTCAGCGCTGAATTCGATACTGGCCATCGGAGCTTCGGAACCAGTGCCAAAGTCTTTCTGGCAGATAGCAAAACCCACGCCGTACCAGTTATCCGGGTCCGCGGCTTCGCGTTGTTGCTTGATCGCGTCGCGGTTTTTCCAGACCTCGTGCACAGAGGCTTTGTCGAGGATTTCGTGCAGGCGCAACGCACCGGCAGGAATGGCGCCCTGGGTGTTTTTCATGCCCGAACGCAGTGCGTTCTTGCGGCGCAACTCGATAGCATCTACACCGAGACGACCGGCGATTTCATCGACCATCATTTCAGTCGCAGCCATGCTTTGCAGGGTGCCGTACCCACGCATCGAACCGGCTTCAACGCCCCGCGAGTGATACGCGGTGACTTGCAGGTCGTTCTGCGGCATGTAGTAGATCGACTGTGCGGCCGTGGCGCCTACAGCGGCTACCGAGGGGCTGTAGTTGATCCGGCCACCGCCGTCGACGCTCATGTCGGCGAGGAAGATCTTGAAGCTGTGATCGTTCTTGTCGACAGCCAATTGGTAACGAATGTCGAACGGATGACGCTTGATGCCACTCTGGAACTGCTCGTAACGGTCATTGGCCAGACGCACCGGCACGCCGGCGCCGTACAACGCCGCGAGGGCGGCGTAGTAGACAAAGATGTTGTGGTCTTTGGAGCCGTACCCCACGGTGTAACCGGGGTGCATGTTCAGGTTGGCCAGGCCGAAGCGCGACGGCGAGATCATTTTCGCAGTCTCGGTGGCCACCTCCAACGGGCACTGGGTGGCCACCACGAAGTGCAGGGTCTTGGTTGCCGGATCGTACCAACCGTTGCCGTTGTCCGGCTCCATGGCGGCCGGCTCGATTGACGGGGTCTTGTAGCGCTCGTCGAACACCAGCCAGTTGTCCGGCGGTGTGTTGATCTGACTCTTCATGCGGTCGGCGTAGAACAGCCCGCGCTCGGTCAGGTTGCCGTGCAGATTCGGTTGTGAATTCCATACCGGGCGACGGTTTTTCAGCATCGGAAACAGAATCGAATCCTTGAGGCTGGCAAATTCGTCTTCATCGGCCGAGGTGGGGCCGCCAACGCGCACATAGCGGAAGCTACCGTAAGGGTCGCCTTCGTAGTACGGCACTTTGGCGCCGTAACGAATCGCCTTGTCGTTGAATTTGAGTTTGTTCTTGGCCTGGCGGAAACGCTCGAAATCGTTCCAGATCAGGATCGCCACCGGGTGACCGATAAACATCGGCACCTTGCCTTCAGGCAGCAGCGGATCCGGAGCATGCTCCTCGGGGAAAACAATACCGTCCTTGTCCAGATCGGCAGCGGTGACGATACGATCCGGCTGCAGATCGGCGCCGAGCCACGCCAAGTCGTAGCCCGCATAAATATGGTCGGCCTTGATGGTTTTCAGCAGCATGGCGTGACCTTGCTGCACGGGCCAGCCGGGCATGTCCTTGGAGCGGATATCGCGGGCGAAGACTTTGCTGCCGCACACTTTGGACAACGCATCGTTACGCTGGCGCGCCTTGCCGTTATTGCCCAGCCATTTTTCGGACGGCACGGTAACGCTGTTTTCCATCAGGGCAGCCAGCGCCTGGGTGCTCAGCGGTGTCAGCGTGACGCTCACACCCGCCACCAGGCCGCCCTGGAGGAACGAGCGCCGGGTTATTTCACGGTTGGACATGGATCATCCTCTGAGCGGTTATAAATCCGCCCTTATGGTTAAGTACACCGAATATCGAGACTTGCAGAAGCCTTTTTACGACGAATCAAAAGGCCATGATGACAGTGCAAAGTTGACCGAAGGGTTAACTTTAAAGGTTTCTGCGCCTGCGGCAAATAACCACATTGAAATTTTTTGACACAACAACGCAAAACGGCCGACAAGATCGAGACGATCTGTCAGCCGCTTGCCTATAAATGAGGACGATGTCACAAACACCATGACGTTTTTTCAAACGCCAGACACAAAAAACCCCGGTCTTTCGACCAGGGTCTTTGCTATCGGATCAAAGTCAGCCAGTGGCTTTCCTTGTGCTTCAAGGCGTTCAGTGGGCCTTGAGGCAGATATGGCGCAGCGGACGGGACTCGAACCCGCGACCCCCGGCGTGACAGGCCGGTATTCTAACCGACTGAACTACCGCTGCGTATCGCTTGGCTGATTGAGCGTAAAGCCTCAACCACCTTTGAACATCTGATCGATCAACCTGGGTTGTTCAATCTCAAGCTCGACACATCGAACCTGGAAAATATGGCGCAGCGGACGGGACTCGAACCCGCGACCCCCGGCGTGACAGG
>NZ_SPKO01000024.1:157120-182636 GCF_023127795.1 Pseudomonas sp. W2Jun17
CGGTGCAACCTTTAAAGTTGCGTCTTGCCACAAGTGCAAGACTCTCAAGAAGTGGTGGGTGATGACGGGATCGAACCGCCGACCCTCTGCTTGTAAGGCAGATGCTCTCCCAGCTGAGCTAATCACCCTTTGCTTCGTTGAGGCCGCGAAATTTACGCAGATAGCGGACCTAAGTCAATAGCCTGCTTGAAGTTTTTCTGAAAAAGACAAAATCACTTCAAGACGGCTAACCGCCCTACTCGCTGTAAATCATCTTCTTGCTCATGCCACCGTCCACTACAAACTCTTGCCCGGTGACAAACCCGGCCTGACGCGACAGCAACCAGGCCACCATCGCCGCCACGTCCTCTACCGTACCGACCCTGCCCGCCGGATGCTGGGCATGATCAGCATCGGTGAGCGGCTCCGCACGGCGTGCAGCAGGATCACGCGCATCAATCCAGCCAGGGCTGACCGCATTGACCCGAACCTCTGGCCCCAGGCTCATGGCCAAGGCGTGAGTCAGGGCCAGCAAGCCACCCTTGCTCGCCGCGTAAGCTTCGGTATCCGGCTCCGATTGACGGGCCCGGGTCGAGGCCAGGTTGACGATCGCACCGCCGTGGGCGCGCAGGTACGGCGCGCAATGCTTGGCCAACAGCATCGGCCCGCCGAGGTTCACCGCCAGCACGCGATTCCAGTACGCCAGATCGAGGCTTTCCAGGGTGATATTGCGCGGGTCAGCCACGGCGGCATTGCAGACCAGCGCGTCGAGTCGCCCGAACTGCCCCAACACCTCGGCAACCCCCTGGGCCACTTGCTTCTCGTCGGCCACGTCCATGGTGATGAACCAGGCGTTATCACCCAGCACCTTGGACACCTTGGCGCCGCGCTCGCGGTCAAGGTCGGTCAACACCACCTGCCAGCCTTCGCTGATCAGCCACGCGGCAATCCCCAGACCAATGCCCCGCGCCGCGCCCGTTACCAGCGCAACGCGCCCGTTACTGGCCGCTGCGGCCTCCATGGACCACTCGATCACAAGGCCGCCAGCCCGCGGGCCAGGTCTGCCTGCAAGTCTGCTACATCTTCCAGGCCCACCGCGATACGGATCAGGCTGTCACGGATACCGGCCGCTTCACGCTCCTGCGGCGCCAGGCGCCCATGAGAGGTGGTGCTCGGGTGAGTGATGGTGGTCTTGCTGTCACCCAGGTTGGCGGTAATGGAGATCAAGCGCGTCGCATCGATAAAGCGCCAGGCGCCGTCTTTGCCGCCCTTGACTTCGAAACTCACCACCGCACCAAAACCACGCTGCTGGCGCTGGGCCAAGGCGTGTTGCGGGTGGCTCTTGAGGCCAGCGTAGTGCACCTTCTCGATACCGTCCTGCTGCTCCAGCCACTCGGCCAGGGCCTGGGCGTTGGCGCAATGGGCTTTCATGCGCAGGCTGAGGGTTTCCAGACCCTTGAGGAAGATCCAGGCATTGAACGGGCTCAGGGTCGGGCCGGCGGTACGCAGGAAGCCCACCACTTCCTTCATCTGCTCGCTGCATCCAGCCACCACGCCGCCCATGCAACGGCCCTGGCCGTCGATGAACTTGGTTGCCGAGTGCACCACGATGTCCGCACCCAGCTTCAGCGGTTGCTGCAAGGCCGGGGTGCAGAAGCAGTTATCCACCACCAGCATCGCACCCTTGGCGTGGGCGACTTCGGACAGCGCAGCGATGTCGACCAACTCGGCCAGCGGGTTCGACGGCGATTCGACGAACAGCAGCCTGGTATTGGCCTTGATCGCCGCATCCCAGCCGGACAAATCCGCCAGGGGCACGTAATCCACTTCGATACCGAAGCGCTTGAAGTACTTCTCGAACAGGCTGATGGTCGAGCCGAACACGCTGCGCGACACCAGCACATGGTCGCCAGCGCTGCACAGGCTCATCACCACCGCCAGGATGGCCGCCATGCCGGTCGCGGTCGCCACAGCCTGCTCAGCGCCCTCCAGGGCCGCGATACGCTCTTCGAACGCGCGCACGGTCGGGTTGGTGTAGCGCGAGTACACGTTGCCCGGCACCTCACCGGAAAAACGCGCCGCAGCGTCGGCCGCCGTGCGGAACACGTAGCTTGAGGTGAAGAACATCGGGTCACCGTGCTCCCCTTCCGGGGTGCGGTGCTGGCCGGCGCGCACAGCCAGGGTATCGAAAGCTACGCCATCGAGGTCGCTGTCCAACCGACCGGCATCCCATTCCTGACTCATGCTGCGACTCCTTACTCAATACGTTATTTAAGATACAAAACCGGCCCCTCAGGGCCGGTGTCTACTCAGTTGTTGTACAGGTCGATGATCGCGCTGACCGCCTGGGTCTTGATCTTGGACGAGTCGTTACGCGCCTGCTCGATCTTGTTCAGGTAAGCCTCGTCGACATCTCCGGTCACGTACTTGCCGTCGAACACGGCGCAGTCGAACTGCTCGATCTTGATCTTGCCCCCGCCAACCGCTTCGATCAGGTCCGGCAGGTCCTGGTAGATCAACCAGTCGGCGCCGATCAGGTCGGCCACGTCCTGGGTCGAACGATTATGCGCAATCAGCTCATGGGCGCTCGGCATGTCGATACCGTACACGTTCGGGTAACGCACCGCAGGCGCCGCAGAACAGAAGTACACGTTCTTCGCCCCGGCTTCGCGGGCCATCTGGATGATCTGCTTGCAGGTGGTGCCGCGTACGATGGAGTCGTCCACCAGCATCACGTTCTTGCCGCGGAACTCAAGCTCGATGGCGTTGAGCTTCTGACGCACCGATTTCTTGCGCGCAGCCTGGCCGGGCATGATGAACGTACGGCCGATGTAGCGGTTCTTGACGAAGCCTTCGCGGAACTTGACGCCCAGGTGGTTGGCCAGCTCCAGCGCAGCGGTACGACTGGTGTCCGGAATCGGGATAACCACATCGATGTCGTGCTCTGGACGCTCGCGCAGGATCTTCTCGGCCAGCTTCTCGCCCATGCGCAGACGCGCCTTGTAGACCGACACACCGTCGATGATCGAGTCGGGACGCGCCAGGTAGACGTGCTCGAAGATGCACGGGGTCAGCTTCGGCGCAACGGCGCACTGGCGGGTGTGCAGCTTGCCGTCTTCGGTGATGTAGACAGCCTCGCCCGGCGCCAGGTCGCGGATCAGGGTGAAGCCCAGTACATCCAGGGACACGCTTTCGGACGCGATCATGTACTCGACGCCTTCGTCGGTGTGACGCTGGCCGAACACAATCGGGCGGATGCCGTGGGGGTCGCGGAAACCGACGATGCCGTACCCGGTGATCATCGCCACCACGGCATAACCACCGACGCAACGGTTGTGCACGTCGATCACGGCAGCAAACACGTCTTCTTCGGTCGGCTGCAACTTGCCGCGCTGGGCCAGTTCGTGGGCGAACACGTTGAGCAGCACTTCCGAGTCGGAACTGGTGTTGACGTGGCGCAGGTCAGATTCGTAGATCTCCTTGGCCAGCTGTTCAACGTTGGTCAGGTTACCGTTGTGCGCCAGGGTGATGCCGTAAGGCGAGTTGACGTAGAACGGTTGAGCTTCGGCCGAAGTCGAACTACCGGCAGTCGGGTAGCGCACATGGCCAATGCCCATGTGCCCGACGAGGCGCTGCATGTGACGCTGATGGAACACGTCACGCACCAGGCCATTGTCCTTGCGCAGGAATAACCGGCCGTCGTGGCTGGTCACAATACCGGCAGCGTCCTGGCCGCGGTGCTGGAGGACGGTTAGCGCGTCATACAGCGCCTGATTGACGTTCGACTTACCGACGATACCGACGATGCCACACATGCGACGCAACCCCTACTTAATGAATCTTGACTGAACACAGCTTACTGAGGCGTTTGCGCCGGCAAGAGGTGTTCCTTGAACGGAAGATCAGCGGGTACGCTGATTCCGCTGGCCAGCCACTGACTGCTCCACCCCAATATGAGGTTCTTGGACCAATCTGCAACCAATAGAAATTTTGGCACGAGTACAGACTCCTGCCACCACGAATCCTGCTGTACCGGCCCCAGGCTCAACAGCCCGACCGCCACAACCACCAGCAACGCGCCACGCGCGGCGCCGAAGGCCATGCCGAGAAATCGATCGGTCCCGGAGAGGCCGGTGACACGTATCAACTCGCCAATAAGATAATTGACCATTGCCCCCACCAGCAGCGTGGCGATGAACATGATGGCGCAGCCCGCGATGACGCGAGCCGAAGGTGTCTCTATGTACCCGGCCAGGTAGACCGACAGTGAACCACCGAACATCCAGGCTACGACTCCTGCGATGATCCAGGTCAGCAACGACAGTGCTTCTTTTACAAAGCCGCGGCTCAGACTGATCAAAGCGGAGATGGCGACGATTGCAACGATCGCCCAATCAACCCAGGTAAATGGCACAGTGCAGCCTACGTACGGATAAGGCGGCGCATTTTAGCAGAGCGCCGGGCTATCGGTAAGCGGTGATTGCGGCTGCTTTGCAAATCAATAGATTGGGCAGTGTGAACGCCATTTCAAGCCCACCATAAACCAATGTGGGAGGGGGCTTGCTCCCGATTGAAGTGTGTCAGTATCAGATGTACTGACTGACCCACCGCTATCGGGAGCAAGCCCCCTCCCACACTTAGATTGCGTTAATGCCTGCTTGAATCAGCCGCGCTCCGGCTGGAAGCGCACCACAAACCCATTGAGGTTCTGCTGGCGACCCAGCAAATCGCGCAGGCGATCAGCCTCGGCGCGCTCGATCAGCGGCCCGACAAACACACGATTCTTGCCATCGGCACTGCGGATATAGGCGTTATAACCCTGGGCACGCAGCTTTTTCTGCAAGGCGTCGGCACTTTCGCGATTGGCCAGGCTGGCGAGCTGGATCGACCAACTGATCGGCAGGCCATTGGGATCAATGCGGCTCTGGCCCACATCCGGTTTACCCGGCGCAGCAGGCTGCGGCGCCACAGGCTTGGGCGTTGGCGCCGGTGCAGGCGGTTTGGCAGCGACAGCCGGTGCCGGCGTCGGCTTGACCACCGGCACACTTGGCTGCACCGGCATCGAAGGAGCCGGTTGCGTGGCGACCTCCTCCTCGACAGGTACAGGTTCTTCCGGCAACGCCTGAGGCTCGGGCACCACCACCGGCTCGACCTGAACCTGGGGCACCACCGGCGCCTGGGGCGCAGCGGGCGCTTCAACCACCACCTGGCGCTGCTCGTCCTGACGGGAAAACAGCATCGGCAGGAAGATGACTGCCAACGCCACCAATACCAGGGCTCCAACCATTCGCTGCTTGTATGCGCTATCCAGTAATGCCATGTGCAGCTTCCTCCGTGGAGCGCCGGGCCAGCCATTCGAGCGCCTCGGCAACACAATAAAATGATCCGAACAACAGGATTTCGTCCTCTGCCGTAGCCACCGCACACTGCGCTTCAAGGGCGGCAGTGATGCTTGCATACGACGTCACGGGCGCGCCAAGGTTCTGCAAGGCGGTCTGCAGCTCAACCGCCGGCCGGCTGCGCGGCGTATCCAGCGGCGCAACAGCCCAAGACTGAACACTGCCAAGCAACGGCGCAACCACCCCATCCAGATCCTTGTCGGCCAACAGCCCGAACACCGCCAGGCGACGGCCGGCCGGTGGCGTGCGCGCCAGGCGCTGCGCCAAATAGTGAGCCGCATGGGGGTTGTGCCCCACATCCAGCAACAGGTTCAGGCGCTTGCCTTGCCAGTCGAGCACCCGACGATCCAGGCGCCCCACCACTTTCGTCGCCCGCAGGGTTGCGCCGATCTGCTCGGCATCCCACGGCAGATCCAGCAGCAAATAGGCTTGCAGCGCGAGCGCAGCGTTTTCCATCGGCAGGTTCAGCAGCGGCAAATCAAGCAACTCGACCACCTTGCCACGGGCATCACGCCCGCGCCATTGCCAATGGGTCGCACCGATATCGAGATTGAATTCACGGCCGCGCAGGTAGAACGGGCAATCCAGTTCGCGCACCTTGTCCAGCAAAGGTTGCGGCGGATCCAGGTCGCCACACAGCGCCGGCCTGCCCTGGCGGAAAATCCCGGCCTTTTCATAGGACACGGACTCGCGGGTATTGCCCAGGTAGTCGGCATGATCAACACCGATGCTGGTGACCAGAGCAAGGTCGGCATCCACCACATTGACCGTATCCAGGCGCCCGCCGAGGCCGACTTCCAGTACGACCACATCCAGTTGCGCACGCTCAAACAGCCAGAACGCCGCCAGGGTGCCCATCTCGAAATAGGTCAGGGAAGTATCGCCACGCCCGGCATCCAGGGCAGCGAAGGCTGCGCACAACTGCTCGTCCGTGGCTTCGACGCCATTGAGCTGTACCCGCTCGTTGTAGCGCAGCAGGTGCGGCGAGCTGTACACGCCGACCTTCAGGCCCTGGGCCTGCAACAGCGCCGCGACAAAGGCACAGGTGGAGCCCTTGCCATTGGTGCCGGTCACCGTGATCACACGCGGTGCCGGCTGGCCCAACCCGAGGCGGGCCGCTACCTGTTGCGAGCGCTCCAGGCCCATGTCGATGGCGGACGGATGCAACTGCTCAAGGTAGGCGAGCCATTCGCCCAGGGTACGTTGGGTCATAGGTTTGCAGGCACCGGCGGCACGACGATTGGCTCGACTTTAGGCGCGACGTACACAGGCGTCGGCAGGCCCATCATTTGCGCCAGCAGGTTACCCAGGCGTGGACGCAGTTCGCCACGCGGGATGATCAGGTCGATAGCACCGTGCTCCAGCAGGAACTCGCTGCGCTGGAAGCCTTCCGGCAGCTTCTCGCGCACGGTTTGCTCGATCACACGCGGGCCGGCAAAACCGATCAGCGCCTTGGGCTCGCCGACGATCACATCGCCGAGCATCGCCAGGCTGGCGGAAACGCCGCCGTAGACCGGGTCGGTCAGTACCGAGATGAACGGAATGCCTTCTTCGCGCAGACGCGCCAGTACCGCCGAGGTCTTGGCCATTTGCATCAGGGAGATCAGCGCTTCCTGCATACGCGCACCACCGGAGGCGGCGAAGCAGATCATCGGGCAACGGTTTTCCAGGGCGTAGTTGGCCGCACGCACAAAGCGCTCACCGACGATGGCGCCCATGGAACCGCCCATGAAGGAAAACTCGAAGGCCGAGACCACCACCGGCATGCCCAGCAGCTTGCCGCTGACCGAGATCAGCGCGTCCTTCTCGCCGGTCTGCTTCTGCGCACCGACCAGACGGTCCTTGTACTTCTTGCTGTCGCGGAACTTGAGACGGTCGACCGGCTCCAGGTCAGCGCCCAGTTCGTTGCGGCCATCGGCATCCAGGAAGATGTCGATGCGCGCGCGCGCGCCGATACGCATGTGGTGATTGCACTTGGGGCAAACATCCAGGGTCTTTTCCAGCTCCGGGCGGTACAGCACCGCGTCGCAGGACGGGCACTTGTGCCACAGACCTTCAGGAACCGAGCTTTTCTTCACCTCGGAACGCATGATCGAAGGGATCAGTTTGTCTACTAACCAGTTGCTCATGCTTTCTTTCTCCAGTACCGGTGGCTTGAACACAGCCCCGCGTATGCCCTTGAGCTAAATTCATATGTGGCGATGATGCCTGCGGGACGGGGTCAGACGTTGGACCTGCCATTTCCCGCCTGCATCCTCAGCCTTCCAGACAACCTGCCAGCGCAGGGTTGCCACTTCATTTCCGGGCCACCCACAGGCGGCGCCGGGCTGTTTTACACAGTGGTAGTTATGGACGGCGGCAGACTGCCAGCCGTCACATCCCGCCACTGCTGTTGCGCACGGCCTGCATGAATGCGCGAATCCTGTTGTGATCCTTGATGCCCTTGCCCTGCTCCACCCCACCGCTGACGTCCACGGCATACGGCCGCACCTGCTCGATGGCAGCCCCGACGTTCACAGGGTTGAGCCCACCGGCCAGGATGATCGGCTTGCTCAACCCTTCGGGAATCAGCGACCAATCGAACGCCTCACCCGTACCACCCGGTACGCCTTCGACGTAGGTGTCGAGCAGGATCCCGCGAGCGCCGATATACGCGGCACACGCCGCGGCGATATCGTCGCCCGTCTTGACCCGCAACGCCTTGATGTACGGGCGCTGATAACTCTCACACTCATCAGGCGTTTCATCGCCGTGGAACTGCAGCATGTCCAGCGGCACCGCATCCAGGGTTTCATTGAGTTCGCAGCGACTGGCGTTGACGAACAAGCCCACGGTGGTCACGAAAGGCGGCAGCGCCGCAATGATGGCCCGCGCCTGCAGCACATTCACCGCGCGCGGGCTTTTGGCATAAAACACCAGACCGATGGCATCGGCCCCTGCCTCGACTGCCGCCAGCGCGTCTTCTATGCGGGTAATCCCGCAAATCTTGCTGCGAACGGCTGACATGTCGTAGGAACCTCAGGGTTGGACCGAGAAAGTCCCGGATGTTAACAAAAGCTTTTCCGGGCGTCAGCCGCCAAGTTCACTGAAACCTGTGAGGAAGTGTGGCCCGATAAAGCGTTCCGGCAACTGGAACTCGTCGCGGTACTCCACATCCACCAAATACAGGCCAAACGGGTGCGCCGTGACGCCACCCGTGCGACGGATGCGGCTTTCCAGCACTTCCCTGGCCCACTCAACCGGGCGCTCGCCGGCGCCGATGGTCATCAGCACGCCGGCAATGTTGCGCACCATGTGATGCAGGAACGCCCCGGCGCGAATATCCAGCACGATCATCTTGCCGTGGCGGGTGACTCGCAGGTGATGAACTTCCTTGATCGGCGACTTGGCCTGGCACTGGCCGGCGCGGAAGGCGCTGAAGTCATGCACGCCCACCAGGTGCTGCGCGGCCTCGGCCATGCGCTCGGCATCCAGTGGGCGGTGGTTCCAGGTAATTTCTTCATTGAGATGCGCGGGCCGGATCTGATCGTTGTAGATCACGTAGCGGTAACGCCGGGCGATGGCCTTGAAGCGTGCATGAAAATGCGCCGGCATGACCTTGGCCCAGCTCACACTCACGTCGTGGGGCAAATTGATATTCGCCCCCATCACCCACGCCTTCATCGACCGCTCGGCCTGGGTGTCGAAGTGCACCACCTGGCCACACGCGTGTACGCCAGCGTCGGTACGCCCGGCGCACATCAGCGACACCGGCGAGTCAGCGACTTTGGACAGGGCGTTTTCGAGGGTTTCCTGCACCGTCAGCACGCCGGAGGCCTGACGCTGCCAGCCGCGATAGCGCGAGCCTTTGTATTCCACGCCCAGGGCGATGCGGTAAAAGCCGGCGGCCGCCATTTCGGCGGCCGCGTTATCTATATTTGCCAAGAACTGAGAGCCTGATGAGTTGCGCAAAGGCGGGCATTATAAAGGCGTCGGATGCCTGACGGGCGTTTTGTTATGGATCGATGCCAAACAAATGTGGGAGGGAGCAAGTCGAATCGTCGCACCGCCCCTCCCACACTGTTATAGCGCCTGGCTTTAGATTCGGCCGAGCATTTCCTTGGCTTCGCCACGCTGGTCTTCGTTGCCTTCGACCAAGACTTCATCAAGGATGTCTTTAGCGCCATCGGCATCACCCATGTCGATGTAAGCCTGGGCCAAGTCGAGCTTGGTAGCGACTTCATCCGTGCCTGAGAGGAAATCGAAATCCGGTTCATCATCACCGCCCAGCGCGGCATCCTCGGCCGTGAAGGTCGGCTCGATCGGCGGGTGCTCCAGGCTCTGGGACAATCGGTCCAACTCGGCATTGACGTCGTCCAGTTCCGAGGCAAACGCATCGGGCTTGGCTGCCGGGGCCGTCGGCTCATCAGCCAGGGACAGGTCAAAGTCTTCCGGCAACTCGAATTCGTCCAGCGCGGCAGGTGTCAGGGTGGGCGGCTCGACAGGCGGCACGTCCTTCATCTGCTCCTCAAGTCCCGAGAAGAAGTCGTCATCGGATTTCGACGCTGGCGGATCCAGTTGCAGGTCCAGGTCAAAGTCCGAGAGATCCTGCGCATCGGCCTTTGCCTCAGTCTGTTGTTGCAGCAGTGCTTCAAAGGTTTGCTGGTCCCGGGCGATCTCGGCCGGCGAGGCAGCTTCCAGCTCATCCAGGCTAAGGTCAAAATCGTTGTCGAAGGTGTCCGCCGGCTCAGGCGCGGCCGGCTTGTCATCGAGCAAATCCTTGACGTACTGCGCATCGAGAGCCGCAGCAGCCACGGCGGCGCTGACGCCCGCTGCCAGCACGGCCATGGCCGGGAAGCGGCTCTTGAGCTGCTCGACCTGGGCGTGGTTCTCACCGTTGGCGACCAATTGCCGCTCCTGGGTGACGAAGCCGTCCTTGTCATTCTGCAGGCCGTAGACTTCCATCAGCTTCAAACGCAGGTCGCTGCGCTTGGGCTCATGCTTGATGGCTTGTTCAAGCACATCAGCCGCCTGGTTCAGGTGGCCGCGGTCGAT
The DNA here is from genome assembly GCF_023127795.1 of Pseudomonas sp. W2Jun17. NCBI lineage: Bacteria > Pseudomonadati > Pseudomonadota > Gammaproteobacteria > Pseudomonadales > Pseudomonadaceae > Pseudomonas > Pseudomonas sp. W2Jun17. The sequence goes on from NZ_SPKO01000024.1 coordinate 167,533, forward strand.
ATGGGACTGGGCCTGAGCCAATGCATCGCTGGAATTCTCCTGGGCAACAGCGACGGCCAGGGGTGCGAGCACGGAAGCGACAGTCGGCACGACAACCGGCTCAGCCACCGGGGCAGGCGCTGGCGCGGCGCCCAGCTTGACGCTCGGCGGCGGCACTTCAAGGCCTTCAAAACTGTCGGGCGGCAGGTCCTGGTCAATATTGGGCGTGAACTCAGGCTCTTCGGCCAGCGCCCGCGCCATGCGCAGATGCTTTTCCTCTTCGCGGCGGGCATTGCGATGGCGCGCCCACAGCAACAGAAGCAGCAGCACCACCAGGATGCCTGCCCCGCCAATGATGCCGAGGATAATAGGGTTGGTCAGCAAGTCATTGAACTTGCCTTCGGTGGTAGCAGGTGCCGCGACCGGCTTGGGCGGTTCAGCGGCGGGTGCAGGGGTTGCAGCGGGCGCCGCAGGCTCTGCTGCGGGCTCACCTGCCAGCTGCGCAGGGATTGCAGCCGTAGCCGGCTCACCGTTTTGCGCCTGCAAGCGAGCCAACTGGTCATTCTTCAACTGAATCAGCTTTTGCAACTTGTCCAACTGGCTTTGCAAGTCGGCGGCGCGGCTCTTCAGTTCTTCGTTATCGCGGCGGGTGGTGTCCAGCTCTTCCTGGGTCATCGCCAGCTTGTCGCTCAATGCACGGTTATCACCGGCCTTGCCCTTCGTACCTTGCTTGGCGGCTTCGGCCGAGACCAGGCTCAAGTTGTCCTTGGCCTGGGTGCTCGTCGGCGCATTGCCGGCCTGGGTACGCTTGGTCGCATCCAACTGCGCCTTGCCGGCCACTTGGCCCTTGGGGGTACGACGGCCCTGACGCCATGCGGCGTTCTGCGCGCTGACTTCGGCGATCGCTTGAGGCTGCGCCAGCGCCGTACTTTGCGTGACATCTGGCAGGCGCAGGACCTGGCCGGTTTTCAGGCGGTTGATATTGCCATCGATAAAAGCGTCAGGGTTGAGCGCCTGGATCGCCAGCATCGTCTGCTGGACCGAGGCGCCGTTACGATTCTTCGCGGCGATTTCCCACAAGGTGTCGCGGGACGTGGTGGTGTGCTGGGCGGGCGTGCCGGCGGCAGGTGCGGTACTGGCCGGCGCGCTGGCAGTCGGTGCCGGCTGGTCGAACTTGGCCGGGTCGAGCAGTACGCTGTAGTCACGCATCAAACGGCCATTGGGCCATTGCACCTGCAGCAGGAAGCGCACATAGGAATCGGGCAGCGGCTTGCTGGAGGTCACGCGCACCACGCTGCGACCTTCGGGGTTGATCACCGGGGTGAACGTCAGGTCATCGAGAAACGCCTGGCGGTCAACACCCGCATCCACGAAGGCCTGGGCAGAAGCCAGGCTCGGAGTGATCTCGGCCGCCGTGAGGCCGCCCACATCACGCAATTCGATTTCCACCGACAGCGGCTGGTTCAACTTCGACTTGAGGGTCATCTCCCCAAGTTGCAGCGCCTGCGCCATACCGGAGGACAGCGCCGAGGCGGCCGCTATTGCTAACACCAGTTTGCGAACTTGAACCATAGCCTCATCCTTTGTTTGAACGCTCCCCGCCCTGCGAGAAGGTTGGTAACCGCTGCCATAAGGCATGGCGAGCCGATAGGTCACCGACGCGCTTGTGTTTCACTTGGGACCAAGCATAGCGCCTGGCTAGAATCAATCTACAAATTGCCGCCAAGTATCTTTTACACAAGGCCTTTTATCAACAACTGCGCCAGCTCCACAGCGTTCAGGGCCGAGCCCTTGCGTACGTTATCTGACGTCAACCACAGATTTAGTTCCGCGGGGTCGTCGACACCTGCACGTACGCGTCCTACGTAAACCACATCCTGGCCGACCGCATCGCCTACAGCCGTTGGGTAATCGCCCTCCTCAACCAGCTCGATACCCGGCGCAGCATCGAGTGCACGGTTGACTGCGGCCAGATCGACCGGCGCGGCCAATTGCAACGACACTGTCAGGCTATCGCCGAAAAACACCGGGGCTTGAACGCAGGTTGCGGAAATCTTTAGCAAAGGTGTTTCCAGCACGGCACGCAGCTCGTGTACGAGGCGTGTCTCCAAGGCTGTATGACCTTGGGCGTCTGGCGTACCGACTTGAGCCAGCAGGTTGAACGCCATTTGCCGATCGAAGAACTTCGGTTCCAGTGGACGCACGTTCAATAACTCAGCGGTCTGCCGCGCCAACTCGCTGACGGCCTCCCGGCCCTGGGCAGAGACCGCCAGGTTGGCGGTGACATTCACGCGCTGGATGTCCACCAAACCCCGCAACGGCGCGAGCACTACCGCCAGGTAGGTGGCAGACGGGCTTGGGCTGGCGAGCTGGAACGGCTTTTTCAAACCGTTCAACACCTGGGCGTTGGCCTGCGGCACCACTGGCGGCGCCTGTTCGGCAGGCAATGCACCGGACAAGTCGATCACCGAACAGCCAGCGGCTGTGGCGCGCGGGGCGAAACTCAGGGTCACCGCCGGGCCTGCTGCGAAGAACGCCAACTGCGCCTTGCTGAAATCGAACTCGTCGACCTCTTTGACCCGCACGTTCTTGCCACGAAACGGCACCGAAGCCCCCGCCGAGTTGCTGCCCGCCAGCAAATACAGGGTGCCTACCGGGAAATCCAGCTCTTCGAGGATCTGCACCAGTGTTTCACCCACAGTGCCGGTGGCACCGATCACGGCGATTTCAAAGGTCTGGGTCATGGGGGCTGCCTCGGGCATTGCAGGGGGGAGCGGCACTTTACCGGGTGGCTGGGGGTGAGGCAATTAGCCTGGGCCTTGTGGTGTGGCTGATGGCGCTATCGCAAGCAAGCCCCCCTCCCACACTTGCCCTCCATTTCAAGGTTGGAACTGGGTTGAATGTGGGAGGGGGCTTGCTCCCGATAGCGCCCGACAGAACAATAAAAAACCCCGCGCCTGTCACCAGAGCGCGGGGTTCTTCAATGCAAGAAAGCGATCAACGCTCCAGCAAAATCCGCAACATGCGACGCAGCGGTTCAGCCGCGCCCCACAGCAGCTGGTCGCCGACGGTGAACGCACCGAGGAACTGGCTACCCATGTTCAGCTTGCGCAGACGGCCCACCGGTACATTCAGGGTGCCGGTGACCTTGGTCGGGCTCAGCTCCTGCATGCTGATATCGCGGTTGTTCGGCACCAGCTTGACCCAAGGGTTGTGCTGGCTGATCAGCCCTTCGATATCGGCGATCGGCACGTCTTTGTTCAGCTTGATGGTCAACGCCTGGCTATGGCAACGCATGGCGCCAATGCGCACGCAGATGCCGTCCACCGGAATCGGGTTCTTGAAGCGACCGAGGATCTTGTTGGTCTCGGCCTGGGCCTTCCACTCCTCGCGGCTCTGACCGTTGGGCAGTTCCTTGTCGATCCACGGGATCAAGCTACCAGCCAATGGCACGCCGAAGTTCTCGGTCGGGTAGGCGTCGCTGCGCATGGCTTCGGCCACACGACGGTCGATGTCGAGAATCGCGCTGGCCGGGTCGGCCAGTTGATCGGCGACAGCGGCATGGGTCGCGCCCATCTGCTTGATCAGCTCGCGCATGTTCTGCGCACCGGCACCGGAAGCCGCCTGATAGGTCATGGCACTCATCCACTCGACCAGGCCGGCTTCGAACAGGCCACCGAGCCCCATCAGCATCAGGCTGACGGTGCAGTTGCCGCCCACGTAGTTCTTGGTGCCGGCATCCAGTTGCTGGTCGATGACCTTACGGTTGACCGGATCAAGGATGATCACCGCGTCATCCTGCATACGCAGGCTGGAAGCGGCGTCGATCCAGTAACCCTGCCAGCCGGCTTCGCGCAGCTTGGGGAAGACTTCGCTGGTGTAGTCGCCACCCTGGCACGTCAGGATCACGTCGAGGGTCTTCAACTCTTCAATGCTGTAGGCGTCCTTGAGCGGGGCAATATCCTTGCCCACGGACGGCCCTTGGCCACCTACGTTCGAAGTGGTGAAAAACACCGGCTCAATAAGATCGAAATCCTGCTCTTCCAGCATCCGCTGCATGAGCACGGAACCGACCATACCGCGCCAACCGATCAGACCTACACGTTTCATCGCAACTACACCTTGTTAAAAAGTGGGCCGCCTTGCAGCAAGAACTGCAAGCGGGCCCGAGAGATTACAGATTCCGCAGCGCGGCGACTACTGCGTCGCCCATTTCTTGCGTTCCGACCCTGGTGCAGCCCTGGGACCAGATGTCCCCGGTGCGCAAGCCCTGGTCCAGTACCAGGCTGACGGCTTTCTCGATCGCGTCGGCCGCTTCACTCAGGTTGAAGGTGTAACGCAGCATCATCGACACCGACAAAATGGTCGCCAGCGGGTTGGCAATGCCCTGGCCTGCGATGTCCGGCGCCGAACCGTGACACGGCTCGTACATGCCCTTGTTGTTGGTGTCCAGGGACGCCGACGGCAACATGCCGATGGAACCTGTGAGCATGGACGCCTGGTCGGACAGGATGTCGCCGAACAGGTTGTCGGTGACGATCACGTCGAACTGCTTGGGCGCACGCACCAGTTGCATCGCGGCGTTGTCGACGTACATGTGGCTCAGTTCGACGTCCGGGTAATCCTTGGCCACTTCCTCAACGATTTCGCGCCACAGTTGGCTGGAGGCCAGCACGTTGGCTTTATCCACCGAGCACACCTTTTTGCCACGCACACGGGCCATATCGAAACCGACCCGGGCAATACGGCGGATTTCGCTCTCGCTGTACGGCAGGGTGTCGTAGGCCTGGCGCTCGCCATTTTCCAACTCGCGCACGCCCCGTGGCGAGCCGAAGTAGATACCGCCGGTCAGCTCACGCACGATCAGGATATCCAGGCCCGCCACCACTTCCGGCTTGAGGCTTGAGGCATCGGCGAGTTGCGGGTAGAGGATCGCCGGGCGCAGATTGCCGAACAGGCCCAGTTGCGCGCGGATTTTCAACAGGCCGCGCTCCGGGCGGATGTCACGCTCGATCTTGTCCCACTTCGGGCCGCCCACGGCGCCGAGCAACACGGCGTCGGCCGCCCGGGCACGGTCCAGGGTTTCGTCAGCCAGGGGCACGCCGTGTTTGTCGATAGCGGCGCCGCCGATCACGTCGTGGCTCAGCTCGAAGCCCAGGCTGTACTTGGCGTTTGCAAGCTCCAGCACCTTGACCGCTTCGGCCATGATTTCCGGACCAATACCGTCGCCAGGGAGAATCAGAATCTGCTTGCTCATGGGTTCCTCATTTCATCAAGCGACCCGCCCGTGGGCAGGTCGGGAAAAATCAATCAACGCTGGGCAAAGACCACCAGCACGTCGGTGCTGAAGGTGCCGTCGGCCTGAATTTCGTAATAATCGCGCACTTCCTGGCCCATCGCCCTTTGCAGCTCAAGGATTGCCGCACGCAGCACCTCTGGCGTGCGCATGCGCTCGACCCACGAGGTGTACTCCAGGCGCAGGCGCTGGCGCAGACTGTTACGCACATGCAGACCGGACTCGCTGAGTTGCTGCATCCACTCGGCGGCGGCGTAATCTCGCACGTGACTGGTGTCGCGCAGCACTTCGACGGTTTGCAGGTAAGTGTCCAGCAATGGGCTACCCGGTGACAAGACATCCACAAACGCCGCCACCCCGCCCGGCTTGAGCACGCGGCGCACTTCCCGCAGGGCCAGGCCCAGGTCACTCCAGTGGTGGGCCGAATAACGGCTGAACACGAAGTCGAACTCGCCATCGGCGAACGGCAGACGCTCGGCGGCGCCGTGGACGGTGCGGATATTGTGCAGGCCGCGATCTTTCGCGGCGGCGGTGACCACGTCGAGCATCTGCCGGGACAGGTCATAGGCCACCACTTCTTTAACCAGAGGCGCCACCTGGAAACTCACATGACCGGCACCGCAACCCAGGTCCAGCAGCCGTGCAGCGCCCTGCCCGGCCAGCTCTGCCTGCAGCAGCGCAAACTCGGTGCCCTGGGCGTGCACGGCACTGCTCAGGTAGGCCGCAGCCTGTTCGCCGAATTGTTTTTGCACGACTTGGGTGTGGGCGGTGGTAGTCATGGGCTTTCCTCAATGGACCTTGTGGTGTTTGTTCTGGCCCTATCGGGAGCAAGCCCCCTCCCACATGTTGATATGCGAACGCATTCAAATGTGGGAGGGGGCTTGCTCCCGATGGCGGCGGTCCTGCCTACCGCAAATCAGGCATCGCGAAACAACCAAGGCTGGCTCGCCCGATGTTTGGCTTCAAACGCCGCAATCGCATCGCCGTCCTGCAAGGTCAGGCCGATATCGTCCAGGCCGTTGATCAGGCAATGCTTACGAAACGCATCCACCTCGAAGTGATACACCTTGCCATCCGGACGGGTGACGGTCTGCGCGGCCAGGTCCACGGTCAGCTGATAACCCACATTCGCTTCCACTTGCTGGAACAGCTCATCCACTTCGGCATCGCTCAAGATGATCGGCAACAGGCCGTTCTTGAAGCTGTTGTTGAAGAAGATGTCGGCATAGCTGGGCGCGATGATGCTGCGAAAGCCGTACTCTTCCAGGGCCCACGGCGCGTGTTCACGGCTGGAGCCGCAACCGAAGTTTTCCCGGGCCAGCAACACACTGGCCCCCTGATAGCGCTCGGCATTGAGCACAAAGTCTTTGTTCAGCGGGCGCTTGGAGTTGTCCTGGTAGGCGTAGCCCACATCCAGATAGCGCCACTCATCGAACAGGTTGGGGCCAAAACCGGTGCGCTTGATCGACTTCAAGAACTGCTTGGGGATGATCTGGTCAGTGTCCACGTTGGCACGGTCCAACGGCGCTACAAGACCTGTGTGCTGGGTAAAAGCTCTCATCGGGTATTCCTCAGATCAATTCGCGAACGTCGATGAAACGACCGTTGACGGCAGCGGCGGCGGCCATGGCCGGGCTGACCAGGTGGGTGCGGCCACCGGCGCCCTGACGCCCTTCAAAGTTACGGTTGGAGGTGGACGCGCAATGCTCGCCCGACTCCAAACGGTCCGGGTTCATCGCAAGGCACATCGAACAGCCCGGCTCACGCCACTCAAAACCGGCTTCGAGGAAGATCTTGTCCAGGCCTTCAGCTTCGGCTTGCGCCTTCACCAGGCCGGAACCCGGTACCACAATGGCTTGCTTGATGGTCGAGGCAACCTTGCGGCCCTTGGCGATCACCGCCGCGGCGCGCAGGTCTTCGATCCGCGAGTTGGTGCAGGAGCCAATGAACACGCGATCCAACTGGATGTCGGTGATCGCCTGGTTGGCCTTCAAGCCCATGTACTTCAGGGCGCGCTCGATGGAGCCGCGCTTGACCAGGTCGGCCTCTTTGGCCGGGTCCGGTACGTTCTGGTCAACGGCCAGGACCATTTCCGGCGAAGTGCCCCAGCTGACTTGCGGCTTGATCTGCGCAGCGTCGAGTTCGACCACGGTGTCGAACACCGCATCGGCGTCGGACACCAGGTCTTTCCAGGCTTCGACGGCGGCGTCCCAATCGGCGCCTTGCGGGGCAAACGGGCGACCTTTGACGTACTCCACGGTTTTCTCATCCGCCGCCACCATGCCCACACGGGCACCGGCCTCGATGGACATGTTGCAGATGGTCATGCGCCCTTCGATGGACAAGTCGCGAATGGCGCTGCCGGCGAATTCGATGGCGTGGCCGTTACCGCCGGCGGTGCCGATCTTGCCGATCACGGCGAGCACGATGTCCTTGGCGGTCACGCCAAACGGCAATTGGCCTTCGACGCGTACCAGCATGTTCTTCATTTTCTTGGCGACCAGGCACTGGGTGGCGAACACATGTTCCACCTCGGAGGTGCCGATGCCATGGGCCAGGGCGCCGAACGCACCGTGGGTAGAGGTGTGGGAGTCGCCGCAGACCACGGTCATGCCCGGCAAGGTCGCACCCTGCTCCGGCCCGATCACATGGACGATGCCCTGGCGCACGTCATTCATCTTGAATTCGGTGATGCCGTATTCGTCGCAATAGTCGTCGAGGGTTTGCACCTGCAAACGCGAAACCTGGTCGGCAATGGCCTCGATACCGCCCTTGCGCTCAGGAGTGGTCGGCACGTTGTGGTCCGGCGTGGCGATGATGGAGTCGACGCGCCAAGGCTTGCGCCCGGCCAGTCGCAGGCCTTCGAACGCTTGGGGCGAGGTCACTTCATGGATGATGTGACGGTCGATATAGATCAGCGACGATCCATCATCGCGACGTTTCACTTCATGGGAATCCCAAAGCTTGTCGTAAAGCGTTTTGCCGGCCATCAGTCGGTCCTCATCAGCGGTGTTTCTATACGCCGGGCTTTTCAATAACCCTTTGGCTTGTGAGGCTGATGGTATGGCGCTACATTAAATAACTCAAATTCATATTTTTTATGCTTTGGATTACCAACTGGAATAGCACCATGGATCTGGCCAACCTCAATGCTTTTATCGCCATCGCCGAGACCGGCAGCTTCTCGGGGGCCGGCGAACGCCTGCACCTGACGCAGCCCGCCATCAGCAAACGCATCGCGGGCCTGGAGCAGCAATTGAAAGTGCGTTTGTTTGATCGCTTGGGCCGTGAAGTCGGCTTGACCGAAGCCGGCAGGGCCTTGCTGCCGCGCGCTTATCAAATCCTCAACGTGCTGGACGACACCCGCCGCGCCCTGACCAACCTTACAGGCGAAGTTAGCGGGCGCCTCACTCTGGCCACCAGCCACCATATAGGCCTGCACCGCCTGCCACCGATCCTGCGCACCTTCACACGGCAATACCCAAACGTGGCACTGGATATTCAGTTTTTGGATTCAGAAGTGGCCTACGAAGAAATACTCCATGGTCGCGCCGAAGTGGCGGTAATCACCCTGGCGCCCGAGCCCCACCATCTGGTGCGCGCCTCGCCGGTATGGGATGACCCGCTGGACTTTGTGGTAGCGCCGGAACACAGCCTGATCAGCAACGGCTCCATCAGCCTGGCCGATATCGCCAGGCACCCGGCGGTGTTTCCCGGCGGCAACACCTTTACGCACCATATTGTCAGCCGCCTGTTCGAAGCCCAGGGGCTTGCGCCAAATATTGCGATGAGCACCAACTACCTGGAAACCATCAAGATGATGGTGTCCATCGGCCTGGCCTGGAGCGTGTTGCCGCGCACCATGCTCGATGATCAAGTGGCAAGTATCGCTTTGCCGGGCATACAACTCAGTCGCCAGCTAGGCTATATCGTGCATACAGAAAGGACGCTATCGAACGCTGCGCGGGCTTTCATGAGCCTGCTGGATGCACAGGTCGATCTGCCAGGGTTACCGGCATGACACTGTGCGGCCTCGGGTTTCAAGGAAAACCGCGCTGTCTTCTCACCGAGCCAAGGCCCATTGACAATGCGCAACCCCGGCGACCCCGTACCCCCCCTGCCCCGCATCTACGCCCTGGACCCCCAAGCGGCGGAGCAAAGCTGGGACAGTGCCCCGCAATTGCTGGCAGCCCTGAATGCCGCCCAGCTGGGCGCCTGGTGCTGGGAAATCGACACGGGAAGAATCAGTTGGTCACGGGGTACTCAAGCGTTATTCGGCTTTGACCCGCATCAACCCTTGCCCAAGGACCTCGACTACCTTGACTTGCTGGCCCCGCAAGACAGCGCACGGGTGGTGCGTGGTTTTCACGCGGTCCTGGCAGGAGAGCCGTTCGAACGGGCCATGCACCATCGCATCCAGTGGCCCGATGGCAGCCTGCACTGGCTGGAAATCAGCGGCAGCCTCGCGCCGGAAAAAGCCGGACGGCGCCGCATGATCGGAGTGATCCGCGAGATCACCCATCAGCGCGACCGCGAACACGCCCTCAGCCACTCCGAAAAGCGCTTCGCCACATTGTTCCATTTATGCCCGAACATGGTGCTACTGACCCGCCAGGCCGATGGCTTGATCAGCGAAGCCAACCAGTATTTCGAAATGCTGTTCGGCTGGCCGGTGGCCGATGCCATCGGCCGTACCACCCTGGAACTGGGCCTGTGGCGCCATCCGGAGCAGCGTGCACTGCTGGTCAAGGCCACCCAGCGCAAAGGCGAACCCATCACCATGGAGGTGCAGTTCTGCGCCAGCAACGGCCAGATCCACGACGGCACGCTCAGCGCCCAGAAGGTGGAACTGGACGGTGAGGCTTACCTGATCAGCACGTTCCTGGACACCACCGAACGCAAAAACGCCGAGCAAGCGCTCAAAGACAGCCAGGAGCGCCTCGACCTGGCCCTGGACTCCGCGCAACTGGGCGCCTGGGATTGGCACATCCCCAGCGGCATGCTCTACGGCTCGGCCCGCGCCGCCCAACTGCACGGGCTCGAACCCGCGCCCTTTCATGAATCCTTCGATGCATTTTTCGAAGGGATGTCCGACCAGGATCGCGAGGGTATGCGCAATGCCTACCGCAGCTTGCGTGAAGGCCCGGACGGCAACTACCAATTGACCTACCGCGTGCAGTTGGAGGACGGCAGCCCACGCTATCTGGAAAGCCGTGCGCGCCTGTACCGCGACGAAGCAGGCAAACCCCTGCGCATGGCGGGCACCTTGCTGGATATCACCGATCAGGTCGAACGCGAGCAACGCCTCACCGCCTCCGAGGAAAAATTTGCCAGCCTGTTCCAGGCCAGCCCCGACCCTATCTGCGTGACCTGCCTGGAAAGCGGCGCTTTTATCGAGATCAACCCGGCGTTTACCCAGACCTTTGGCTGGACAGCCGCCGAAGTACTGGACAAAAGCGCCGAACAAATCGGCCTGTGGGACGACTCCAGCAAGCGCCTGCAACGCATCGAGCGGGTGATTCGCGAACAGGCCCTGAGCAATGTGGCCATCGTGGTGCATCACAAGGACGGCCAAAGCCTGACCTGCGTCATCTCCAGCCGCTTGATCAAGGTCAGCGACCAACCCTGCATCGTCACCACCCTTCGGGATATCACCCAGCAGCAACGCTCGGAAGCTGCCCTCAAGGCCAGTGAAGAGAAGTTCGCCAAGGCGTTTCACTCCAGCCCCGACGCGATTTCAATCACCGAACGCGACACCGGCCGTTATGTGGAGGTCAATGACGGTTTTTGCCGCCTGACCGGTTACCGCACCGAAGAAGCCATCGGCCTGACCCTGTACCAGATCGGCATCTGGGCCGATGAAAACCAGCGCGCGGCATTATTGGCCGAGTTGCAGATCAAGGGCCGCATCCATCATCTGGAAATGCTCTGGCACAACAAACGAGGCGAGGTGCTGGCGGTGGAGGTCTCGGTCGAGCCGATCACCCTGAACGAAACCCCCTGCCTGCTGCTGACCGCACGAGACGTCAGCCTGCTGAAAAACGCCCAGGCGCAGATCCGCCACCTGGCCTATCACGACCCGCTCACCAACCTGCCCAATCGCGCACTGCTGATGGACCGCCTGAGCCAGCAGATCGCCCTGCTCAAGCGCCACAACCTGCGCGGCGCCCTGCTGTTCCTCGACCTCGACCACTTCAAGCACATCAACGATTCCCTCGGCCACCCGGTGGGCGATACCGTGTTGAAAATCGTCACCGCACGCCTGGAAGCCAGCGTGCGCATGGAGGACACCGTGGCACGCCTGGGCGGCGATGAGTTTGTGGTGCTGCTCAGCGGTCTTGAGGGTAAGCGCCAGGAGGTCAGCGACCAGGTGCAAAGCGTGGCCGATACATTGCGTGAGTTGCTGTCGGAGCCGATGTTCCTTGACGGCCATCGTTTGCAGGTCACGCCCAGCATCGGCGTAGCGCTTATTCCCGACCACGGCACCACGCCAGCCGATTTGCTCAAGCGTGCCGACATCGCCCTGTACCGCGCCAAGGATTCAGGGCGCAATACCACACAGATGTTCCACAACAGCATGCAAAAAACCGCCAGCGAGCGCCTTCGCATGGAGACCGACCTGCGCCTGGCCCTGTCACGCGGCGAGTTCAGCGTGCATTACCAGCCCCAGGTGGATGCGCGTGGCAACCGGATTGTGGGGGCCGAGGCCCTGGTGCGCTGGCAACATCCGCAACTGGGCGCGCAGTCGCCGACGGAATTTATCAAGGTATTGGAAGACAGCGGCCTGATCCTGGAAGTCGGCACCTGGATTCTCGATGAAGCCTGCGGCGCCTTTGCCCAGTTGATTGCCGACGGTCTGGTAGACCCGCTCAATTTCAGCCTGTGCGTGAATATCAGCCCGCGGCAGTTTCGCCAGAACGACTTTGTGGAACGGGTAGAACACAGCCTCAAGCAGCATCAACTGCCCTCCAGCCTGCTGAAACTGGAGATCACCGAAGGCATCGTGATCCAGAACCTGGACGATACCGTGGCGAAGATGCGTCGCCTGAAAAAGCTCGGCGTGAGCTTCGCAATGGATGACTTCGGCACCGGCTACTCATCCCTGACCTACCTCAAGCGCCTGCCCGTGGATGCATTGAAAATCGATCAGTCATTCGTACGCGATGCCACCCACGACCCTAATGACGCCGAGATCATCCGCGCCATCGTAGCCATGGCGCGCAGCTTGAACCTGGACGTGATCGCCGAGGGCGTGGAAACCCCGGAGCAACTGGCGTTCCTGCAAAAGCTGGGCTGCCATTTATTCCAGGGTTATCTGCACAGCCGTCCGTTGCCGATAGAAGGCTTCAGGCGGTTGCTGGAACAGGGTCGAGCGGGACCGGATGCTGCATGCCCAGCAGACGGCTGACGCATTGCAGGTCGGTCTCGCGGCGCAGCGCGGTGAACAGCTCCACCGCCTGCGGGTAGTTGCGCGTCAGCATCGCCAGCCATTGCTTCAAGCGGCCGGGTGCCTGTTTTTCAGTCAGTTGCGCCACCGACTGGCGCCAGAACTCCTGAAGCATCGGCTGCATCTGCGCCCAGGTCATCTCGACCACTTCCTCACCGGCCTTGGCCGCCACAATCTGCCTTGCCAGGTCAGGACGCGCCACCAGGCCACGGCCGAGCATGATGTCTTCGGCGCCACTGATTTCACGGCAACGCTTCCAATCTTCGACGCTCCAGATATCACCATTGGCAAATACCGGCACCTTGACCACGTCCTGCACCCGCGGGATCCACTCCCAGTGGGCCGGCGGCTTGTAGCCATCGGCTTTGGTGCGCGCGTGGACGACGATATGTGCAGCACCGCCCTCGGCCAACGCGGTGGCGCATACCAGCGCGCCATCCGGGCTGTCGAAGCCCAGGCGCATCTTGGCGGTCACGGGAATGTGGGCGGGCACGGCACGGCGCACGTGCTCGACGATCTGGTTGAGCAGCTCCGGCTCCTTGAGCAGCACCGCGCCACCCCGGGACTTGTTGACGGTCTTGGCCGGGCAACCAAAGTTCAGGTCAATCACCTCAGACCCCAGCTCGCAGGCCAGGGCAGCGTTTTCGGCCAGGCACACCGGGTCGGAGCCGAGCAGTTGCACACGCAGCGGCACACCCGCAGCGGTATGGGCACCGTGCAGCAGTTCCGGCGCGAGCTTATGGAAATACGCAGGGGTGAGCAGGCGGTCGTTGACGCGAATAAATTCGGTCACACACCAATCGATACCGCCCACGTGGGTCAACACGTCCCGCAGGATGTTGTCGACCAACCCCTCCATGGGCGCCAAAGCAATTTGCATGGAAAACACTCAACAAAAATCGTGGCGCAGTTTACTGGGTTTCCGGCGAGGACCGTTAACCCCCTGTCAGGGCGGGACCGTAACCTTCAATAAACTCGGCAGGCATACGCTTGGGTTTGCCGCTGGACAACTCGATGCACACAAAGGTGGTTTGCGCGCGCAGCAGCGTCGCGCCGTCGCGGGGGCGTACCAGTTGGAAACGACGGGTCATTTTCAGGCGCTGATCCCAGTCGACGATCCAGGTGGCCAGTTGCAGCTCATCGCCTTCATAGCCTGCCGCCAGATAATCGATCTCATGGCGTACCACCGCCATGGCGCGGTCCAGGCGGCGATACTCGGTGAGGTCCAGACCCAGGCGCTGGGAGTGGCGCCAGGCGCAACGCTCAAGCCAGGACACGTACACCGCGTTGTTGGCGTGCCCGAGGCCGTCGATGTCTTCAGGCGCAACCTGCAGATCGATGATAAACGGCGTTGCCAAATCCCAGCCCATGCCTTGCTCCAGTCGATTGATGTCGGCGGGGCAGTGTATCAGGCGGTTTGCCGCTGCTGTAGACGGCGGCAGTCGAGGCGCGCCTCTTCAGCGCACCGCCGACTTGGCCGCTCGGATTACGCGGTCCGACAACTCACCCGGCCCCAGTGCGCGAGCCAATGTCAGGCCACCCACCATCAAGGCCATGTCCGCCAGCGCCTTGTCGATGTCTTCAGGGCTGTCGGCCAGCTGTGCAGTCATCAGCTCCACGTGCTCGCTCAAGACCTCGCGAAATGCGTCGGGCAAGCGACCCATCTCGCCAACTGTGGCCGGCAAGGGGCAGGCCTGGGAGGTTGAATCACGATGCTTGCGTGACAGATAGAAGGCCGCCACCAGCGCCCGACGCTCTTCGCCGGTGAGCTGCGCGTCCAGATCGTCGATAGAGGCCCGGCGCTGCGCCAGCAACTGGCTGAACGCCTCCAGCATCAACGCGTCCTTGCTTTCAAAGTGCGCGTAGAAACCACCGACGGTCAGCCCTGCCGCCCCCATGACCTCCCCCACACTCGGCTCAGCCGGGCCGCGCTGGATCAATGCCGCGCTGGCAGCCTGCAAAATACGTTCGCGGGTTTGCGCTTTTTTATCGCTCATCAAGGCCTCCGTCTTTCATGGGTTGGATATTATTACCATAATAATATTGCGCAAGCGAAAGGTACGACCGCCGGTCAGAACAAAAAAATGGAATCAATCAAGAAAATGGCCGAACGCCAGACAAACAAAAGGGCCATTCAATAATTGAATGACCCTTAAAAATCCCGCAAAGCGGGTAATCGTGGCGTCCCCTAGGGGACTCGAACCCCTGTTACCGCCGTGAAAGGGCGGTGTCCTAGGCCACTAGACGAAGGGGACAAAACCTTCTGTACATCTGATCAGAGCTGAGACCTGATCAATTCAAGGACGGTGTGGCCGGAACCTTGAACCTGTAAATTGGTGGAGCTAAACGGGATCGAACCGTTGACCTCTTGCATGCCATGCA
>NZ_SPKO01000024.1:182646-378386 GCF_023127795.1 Pseudomonas sp. W2Jun17
TCATCGGTGAGGACGGGGCGAATCTTAATGGCGGTTTGGAAACGTGTCAAATTTATTTTCAACAATTTTCAAAATTTTTTGCCGGGATAACAATCACTTACCGACGAAACCCCGGAAAACCGGGGTTTCGTCACTGCAACGGCCTGCTTAAGCGATGGCGCCCAGCAGCTTTTCCCATTCCTTGTTTTCTTTCTTCGACACACCACCAAGCAAATCAAGGGCTTGGCGCAGGCGGAAACGGGTCAGGTCCGGGCCGAGGATTTCCATCGCATCGAGCACCGACACCGAACTCGCTTGCCCGGTGATCGCGGCAAACATCAGCGGCATGGCATCGCGCAGTTTCAGCTCAAGGGATTCCACCACCGCCTGGATCGTGGCCGTGATCGCATCTTTTTCCCACTGGCGCAGGCTTTCGAGCTTCCACAGGATCAACTGCATCAGTTGGCGAACCTGGTCGCCGGAGAGCTTTTTGGATTCAAACAGCTTGGCATCCGGGTTCACGCCGCCGGCAAAGAAGAAACTGGCCAAGGGCGCGACCTGGCTGAATGTCTCTACCCTGCCCTGCACCAACGGCGCAATCTTCATCATGTACTCGGGGTTCAACGCCCATTGCTGCACGCGGCTGGCAAACTCTTCCACGGGCAAGTCACGCAGCCACTGGCCGTTGAGCCACGACAGCTTCTCGATATCGAAGATCGGCCCGCCGAGGGAGACACGGGAGAGATCGAAGTTGTCGACCATTTCCTGCAACGAGAATTTCTCGCGCTCGTCCGGCATCGACCAGCCCATGCGGCCCAGATAGTTGAGCATCGCCTCAGGCATAAAGCCCATGCGCTCGTAGAACGTTACCGACGTTGGGTTCTTGCGCTTGGACAGCTTGCTCTTGTCCGGGTTTCGCAGCAGCGGCATGTAGCACAGCTGCGGTTGCTCCCAGCCGAAGTATTCGTACAGCAGGATCAGTTTCGGCGCCGATGGCAGCCACTCTTCACCGCGCAGCACATGGGTGATGCCCATCAGGTGATCGTCGACCACGTTGGCCAGGAAGTACGTCGGCAAGCCGTCGGTCTTCATCAACACTTGCATGTCCATGCGGTCCCACGGGATTTCGACGTCACCGCGCAGCATGTCCGGCACCACGCACACGCCTTCGCTCGGCACTTTCATGCGGATAACGTGGGGTTCGCCAGCCGCCAGGCGTGCGGCCACTTCCTCCTTGGACAACAACAGCGCGCGACCATCGTAGCGCGGGGTCTCGCCACGGGCCTGTTGCTCGGCGCGCATCTGGTCCAGCTCTTCGGCGGTGCAGAAGCACGGGAAGGCGTGGCCCATGTCGACCAGTTGCTGGGTGTATTGCTTGTAGATGTCGCTGCGCTCGCTCTGGCGATACGGGCCATGCGGGCCGCCGACGTCCGGACCTTCAGCCCAGGTAATGCCCAGCCAGCGCAAGGCATCGAAAATCTGCTGTTCCGACTCACGGGTGGAGCGCAGTTGATCGGTATCTTCGATCCGCAGGATGAATTCACCACCATGCTGCTTGGCAAAGCAGTAGTTGAACAAGGCGATGTAAGCAGTACCGACGTGGGGATCCCCAGTAGGCGATGGCGCAATGCGCGTGCGGACGGTGGTCATGGCAGGTCTCGAATGGGCGATAAAACTGAAAATTGAAACAAGGGGCGAATGGTAACAGCCTGGGGGATATCTGGAAAACCGAGGCGCGGCCATCGCAGGCAAGCCAGCTCCCACATTTTGACCGCGTTCACAGATCAATGTGGGAGCCGGGCTTGCCCGCGATGAGGCCAGCCCAATCAACGCAAATTAAACAGCCAACAGACGCTCGCGCAACTTGCCAATCTCATCCCGCGTCTGCGCCGCCGCCTCAAACTCCAGGTCCCGAGCCAGCTGGTACATCTTCTCTTCCAACTGCCGAATCCGCTTGGTGATCTCACTCGGCGAGCGCAGTTCGTTCTCGTACTTGGCACTTTCCTCGGCAGCCTTGGCCATGCCCTTGCGCTTCTTGCTGCGCGAGCCGGGCACGGTGGCGCCTTCCATGATGTCGGCAACGTCCTTGAACACGCCCTTGGGGGTGATGCCGTGTTCCAGGTTGAACGCGATCTGTTTGTCGCGACGACGCTGGGTCTCGCCAATCGCCCGCTCCATGGAGCCGGTGATGCGGTCCGCATACAGGATCGCCCGGCCATTGAGGTTACGCGCCGCCCGGCCGATGGTCTGGATCAACGAGCGCTCGGAGCGCAGGAAGCCCTCCTTGTCCGCATCCAGAATCGCCACCAGCGACACTTCGGGCATGTCCAGACCCTCACGCAGCAGGTTGATCCCCACCAGCACATCGAAGGTCCCCAGGCGCAGGTCGCGGATGATCTCTACCCGCTCCACGGTGTCGATGTCCGAGTGCAGGTAACGTACGCGCACGCCGTGGTCGGCCAGGTAGTCGGTCAAGTCTTCGGACATGCGCTTGGTCAATGTTGTAACCAGCACCCGCTCTTCCAGGGCCACGCGCTTGTTGATCTCCGACAGCAGATCGTCGACCTGGGTCAACGCCGGGCGGATTTCAATCTCCGGGTCCACCAGGCCAGTAGGTCGCACCAACTGCTCGATCACGCGACCAGCGTGCTCGGCTTCATAGTTGCCGGGCGTCGCCGACACAAAGATGGTCTGCGGGCTGATGGCCTCCCACTCGTCAAAGCGCATTGGCCGGTTGTCCAGCGCCGACGGCAGGCGGAAGCCGTACTCCACCAGGGTTTCCTTACGCGAGCGGTCGCCCTTATACATGGCCCCCACCTGCGGCACGCTGACGTGGGATTCGTCGATCACCAGCAAGGCGTCCGGCGGCAGGTAATCATAGAGGGTCGGCGGCGGCGCCCCGGATTCGCGACCCGACAGGTAGCGCGAGTAGTTTTCGATGCCGTTGCAGTAGCCCAGCTCCAGGATCATTTCCAGGTCAAAACGGGTGCGCTGCTCAAGGCGCTGGGCTTCCACCAGCTTGTTGTTGGAACGCAGGTATTCCAGACGCTCGGCCAACTCGACCTTGATACCCTCGATGGCGCCCATCAGGGTTTCACGCGGGGTCACGTAGTGGCTTTTCGGGTAGAAGGTAAAGCGCGGCAGCTTGCGGATCACCTCGCCGGTCAACGGGTCGAAGGCCGACAGGCTTTCGACTTCGTCATCGAACAGCTCGATGCGGATCGCTTCCAGGTCGGATTCGGCCGGGTAGATGTCGATCACATCGCCGCGCACCCGGAAGGTGGCGCGGGCGAAGTCCATGTCGTTACGGGTGTACTGCAGGCTCGCCAGGCGGCGCAGCAGTTCGCGCTGGTCGAGTTTGTCGCCTCGGTCAACGTGCAGCACCATCTTCAAGTAGGTTTCGGGGCTGCCCAGACCGTAGATGCACGACACCGTGGTGACGATGATCGCGTCCTTGCGCTCCAGCAACGCCTTGGTCGCCGACAGCCGCATCTGTTCGATATGGTCGTTGATCGATGCATCCTTCTCGATAAAGGTATCGGAGGACGGCACGTAGGCTTCGGGCTGGTAGTAGTCGTAGTAGGAAACGAAGTACTCAACAGCGTTGTTGGGGAAGAACGCCTTGAACTCGCCGTAAAGCTGCGCGGCCAGGGTCTTGTTCGGCGCCAGCACCAGGGTCGGGCGGTTGGTCTGGGCGATCACGTTGGCGATGCTGAAGGTCTTGCCGGAACCGGTCACCCCAAGCAGCGTCTGGTGCGCCAGGCCGGCCTCGATGCCTTCGACCATCTGGCGAATGGCTTCCGGTTGATCGCCGGCGGGCTCAAAACGGGTAACGAGCTGGAAATCCGACATAACGTACCTCGTGAAGTCACCCCAGACTCGACACCGCCAGGGACGAAATAGCTCAGCAACCCGCGAATAATCATCGCAGGTTGCAGGAAAAAACCATGATAGCTGTAGAAGTGGTGGCGAATGTGACGGGTTTCAAGGCTGACGTCCTACATGTCCTTTCCCTTCAAGGTTGCAATAAGACTAACGGTCAGCAAATAAACCGAAAAACTTGGCCGAAAAGCCATTTCGGCTGTCGCCCTGCGCGGTGATGGCCTCTATACTAGCTCCCCGTTTGTGCACCGCTCTAGTGCATTCGGCTGGAGCGCGACACGTCCCTCCCTTCCCCCATAGAGCTGCCGCAAAAATGAGCCTGTTCTCCGCTGTCGAAATGGCACCACGCGATCCTATCCTGGGCCTCAACGAAGCATTCAACGCCGATACACGAACCACCAAGGTCAACCTTGGCGTGGGCGTTTACTGCAACGAGGAGGGGAAAATTCCACTCTTGCGTGCCGTTGCCGAAGCGGAAGCCATTCGTGTGGCGCAACACGCCGCCCGTGGCTACTTGCCGATCGACGGCATCGCGGCCTACGACCAGGCCGTGCAGAAGCTGCTGTTTGGTGCGCAGTCGCCGCTGCTGAGTGCCGGCCGTGTGATTACCGCCCAGGCCGTCGGCGGTACTGGCGCGCTGAAAATCGGCGCCGACTTCCTCAAGCAACTGCTGCCCGACGCCGTTGTTGCCATCAGCGACCCAAGCTGGGAAAACCACCAGGCGCTGTTCGAAAAAGCCGGTTTCCCGGTGCAGACGTACCGTTATTACGACGCGGCCACCCATGACGTGAACCGCGCCGGTCTGCTCGAAGACCTCAACGCCCTGCCGCCACAGTCCATCGTGGTGCTGCACGCCTGCTGCCACAACCCGACTGGCGTCGACCTGAGCCCAGCCGACTGGCAAGACGTGCTGGAGGTGGTCAAGGCCAAGAACCTGGTGCCGTTCCTCGACATGGCCTACCAGGGCTTTGGCGATGGCATCGACGAAGACGCCGCCGCAGTGCGCCTGTTCGCTGAGTCGGGCCTGACCTTCTTTGTGTCCAGCTCGTTCTCCAAGTCGTTCTCGCTGTATGGCGAGCGCGTAGGCGCGCTGTCGATCGTCAGCGAGTCCAAGGAAGAAAGCGCGCGCATCCTGTCCCAGGTCAAGCGCGTGATCCGCACCAACTACTCCAACCCGCCCACCCACGGCGCAGCCATCGTTGCCGCAGTGTTGAACAACCCTGAGCTGCGCGCTCAGTGGGAAGCCGAGTTGGCCGAAATGCGCCTGCGCATCCGCGGTATGCGCGAGCAGATGGTGGCCGAGCTGGCCAAGGCTGCGCCAGGTCATGACTTCAGCTTCGTCGGTCGCCAGCGTGGGATGTTCTCCTACTCCGGCCTGACCGTTGAGCAAGTCACACGCCTGCGTACCGAGTTTGGCATCTATGCATTGGACACCGGGCGTATCTGTGTGGCGGCCCTGAACCAGTCGAACATTGGTGCGGTGACCAAGGCGATTGTCGAAGTGCTGTAAGCCGGCAAGCGTTAGACGAAGGGGGGAAGCCATTGGCTTCCCCCTTTTTATTGGCGAACACACTAGACTGAACGTCGACTGCCTCCTTGCTGCGAGAACCCTATGAGAAACGATGACCTGGACCTGCGCGCCGACCGCGACGAATTGCACGACTATGCCCCACGCGCACCGCAAGCCAAGCGCCAGAAGAGCCTGGTGCTGCAAGTGGCGCTGGGGGTATTTCTGGGTGGGCTGGCCTTGTGGCTGGTGCAGTTGGGTGCAACGGCGATCATGGCCAAACTGGCGATGGGCACCCTGCAATTTGGCGGCTGATGCAAGACACCTGTGGGAGCTGGCTTGCCTGCGATAGCGGCGGTTCAGTTAAAGATTCATTGACTGACACACCGCTATCGCAGTCAAGCCAGCTCCCACATTTGATCTAGGATGCTGGCAGATTGCGTTCTTCCAGCAGTTTTACGAAACTGTTCAAACTCTGCGAAACCGTGCCCCGCCGCCAGATCAGCCAGGTATTGAGCAGTCGAAAGCTGTCCGTCAACGGCCACACACTCACCGCCGCGCACCCCGGCATACTCTCCAGCATACTGCGCGGCATCAGCGCCAGCCCGGCCCCGGCGCTGACACAGGCCAACATGCCATGGTAGGACTCGATCTCGAAGATCTTGCCCGGCACCGCGCCATCCTGTGAAAACCAGCGTTCAAAGTGATGCCGGTACGAGCAGTTCGAGCGAAACGTATAGATGTTCTCGCCATTCACATCCTGCCCCCGGCTGATCGGCGCGTGATGCAGCGGCGCGATCACCACCATCTCCTCCTCAAACACCGCCACACCCTCCAGCGTGGAATGCAGCACCGGCCCATCGACAAAGGCCGCCGTCAGCCGGCCCGACAGTACGCCTTCGATCATGGTGCCCGAGGGGCCCGTACTCAGGTCCAACTCCACCTTGGTGTATTGCTGGTTATACGCCGCTAGTAACGCCGGGATACGCACGGCCGCCGTGCTCTCCAGCGAGCCCAGGGCAAAGGCGCCTTGGGGCTCCTCCCCCGCCACCGTGGCGCGGGCTTCCTGCACCAGATCGAGAATACGCCGCGTATAGCCGAGGAAATTCCACCCCGCAGGGGACAAACGCAATCGACTCTTCTCACGGATGAATAACTCCACGCCCAAATCCTGCTCCAGTTGCTTGATGCGCGTGGTGAGGTTCGACGGCACCCGATGAATCAACTGTGCGGCGGCGCTGATGCTGCCTTGTTCGGCAACCGCCTTGAAGATTTCCAGCTGCACCAGATCCAAGTCATTCTCCATTCATGAACGTATTGCTTAATATTATTCAGTTTCCAGAAAAGATACAGCCCCGTACGCTGGTCCCATTCCACTCATTCAGCCGGACGGTGCCATGAACAACGCTATTTCCCACCAGACCCACGCCTTGTCGATCAATCCCGCCAACGGTGAAACCGTTGCCAGCTACCCCTATGAAAGCGCAGCACAACTGGATGCCGCCCTCACCCGCGCGACCGATGCCTTCCGTACCTGGCGCCACACCCCGGTGAACCAGCGTGCCGACTATCTGCTGGCCCTGGCTGTCGCCCTGCGTGAGCAAGCTGAAGACATGGCGCAGATGATCACCCTGGAAATGGGCAAGCCTATCGCCCAGGCCCGCGCCGAGATTGAAAAATGCGCCCAGCTCAGCGAGTGGTACGCCGCCCACGGCCCGGCCATGCTCGCCCCGGAACCTACCTTGGTGGACAACGGCAGCGCCCGGATCGAATACCGCCCACTGGGCCCGATCCTCGCGGTGATGCCGTGGAACTTCCCGGTGTGGCAAGTGCTGCGCGGCGCCGTGCCGACCCTGCTCGCCGGCAACACCTATGTACTCAAACATGCGCCCAACGTAATGGGCAGCGCCTACCTGATCCAGCAAGCGCTGCGCAAAGCCGGTTTTGCCGAAGGTGTGTTTGAAGTGATCAACGTGACCCAGGACGGCGTGTCCACCGCCATCGCCGACCCGCGCATCGCCGCCGTGACGCTCACCGGCAGCGTTCGCGCCGGTATTGCCATCGGCTCACAGGCCGGGGCCGCGTTGAAAAAATGCGTGCTGGAACTGGGTGGCTCCGACCCGTTTATCGTGCTCAACGACGCCGACCTCGACGCCGCCGTACAAGCCGCCGTCATCGGCCGCTTCCAGAACAGCGGCCAGGTCTGTGCCGCCGCCAAGCGCTTGATCATCGAAGCAGGCGTGGTTGAAGCCTTCACCGTCAAATTCCTGGAAGCCAGCCGCGCCCTGGTGATGGGCGAACCCACCTCGACCGCCACCTATATTGGCCCCATGGCGCGTTTTGATCTGCGTGACGAACTGCACGGCCAGGTCCAGGCGACCCTGGAAGAAGGCGCCAGGCTGCTGCTGGGCGGCCATAAAGTCGCGGGCGCGGGCAATTACTATGAGCCGACCGTACTGGCCGACGTCACCGACCAAATGACGTCGTTCAAACAGGAACTGTTCGGCCCCGTGGCCTCGATCATCACCGCCCGCGACGCCGACCACGCCGTAGCCCTGGCCAACGACAGCGAGTTCGGCCTGACGGCCAGCATCTTCACGGCCGACTCGGCAAAGGCGCGAGCGATTGCCGACCAGCTGGAAACCGGCGGGGTCTTCGTCAACGCGTTCAGCGTGTCTGACCCTCGGGTGGCGTTTGGCGGCGTCAAGAAAAGCGGGTTCGGCCGCGAGCTGTCGCACTTCGGTGTACGCGAGTTCTGCAATGCGCAGACGGTGTGGCTGGATCGCAAGTAGCCTGCCAGCCTTGGCGCTTCAACAATTGATATGTCGTCGCACGCACTGCACCAAACCATCCAGGGCCTGGGGTTTTACCGGCGCGAGTACACAGACCGTGTGCTCGCGCGCTCCTTCCGTCACTGTCAGGGTGTAATGCACCTGGCCGGGGTTGCCTGGTTCAGGGCGAGTGCTTTGCGGCAACCGAAAGAAACCCGAGTCTTCGATCAGTTGCCGCAACTCTTGCTGGTCCTGCTCGGGCAGCGCGTCCAGTTCGACGCTGCGCGGTTTGGCCAACCCTGGAAAAAACGCCGCCCCGCCGCTTTCCTTGATTGAAATTCGCATGGCTGTTCCTCGCCGCACAGGCGGCTTCGTCAAACGTTAATGCCCACCGCTTTCCAGCCTGCCTTGACCGCCTTCTGCTCATCCTTGTTTACGCCATAAAGCTGACCGGCAATATCATGGGTGATACGCGCAAAACGCAAAAAGCCGGAATTGGGCCGCAGCCGCGAATCGCGCAGTGCGTCATACCAGATCCGCCCTGCACGCTCCCAGGCGAACCCGCCAATCTTGGTGGCCACCTGATAGAACGCGTGGTTGGGAATGCCGGAATTGATATGCACGCCACCATTGTCCTCGTAGGTTTGCACAAAATCATCCATATGCCCCGGCTGCGGGTCTTTGCCCAGCAGCTTGTCATCAAAGGCGCTGCCCGGGGCTTTCATCGAACGCAGAGCGGTGCCTTTGATCTTTTTGGTAAACAGCCCCTTGCCGATCAACCAGTCGGCGTCCTCGGCCGTTTGCTTCAGCGCGTACTGCTTGATCAACGAACCGAATACATCCGACAGCGACTCGTTCAGCGCGCCGGACTGGTTGAAGTACATCAGCTTGGCCTCATCCTCGGTCACGCCATGAGCCAACTCATGGCCAATGACGTCGAGTGCCACGGTGAAGCGATTGAACAACTGCTGGTCGCCATCGCCGAACACCATCTGGGTCGAATTCCAGAACGCGTTGTTGTAGTCCTGGCCGAAGTGCACCGTGGCGTCCAGCGCCATGCCCGCATCGTCGATGGAGTTGCGGTCGAATACCTGGTCAAAAAAATCGAAGGTGGCGCCCAGGCCGTCATAGGCTTCGTCTACTGCGGCATCGCCACTGGCGGGCTGCCCTTCGCCGCGAATCAGCTTGCCGGGCAGGCTGTCGGTGTTTTCGGCGCTGTAGATCGAGCGTTGCTTCTCGGCGCCCATGGCCAGTGCCATGCGGGCCGGGCCCTTGGCGGGTACCGCGACCATACGCAACGACCGGAACGTGCTGTCCTTGGCGCGCGTGCGTAATGCGACCTCCCGCTGGGCTTTATCCCCGTGGCGGGCGATCTGGTCGAGCATGTACGGCGGGATCAGGCAGAAAATCGGGTTGCGCAGTTGGCGAACACACATGAGCTGGCTCCTTTTTGGCGTGTGATGAACGTCCGGGTAACGGTTTTCAGGATAGCCCTGTGTTCGCCCCCTGGGCCAAATTGTCATGAGTTTGTGTTTCAGTGGTGTTTATCCGAGGCCCATAAGGAACATGCCCATGCCCGCCCGCACAGCCCAAATCGACCTTTCCCACCGCCCAAGGCTCGCCGACCTGCGTCCATTGGTCGCGGCCAGCCCCACCCTGCTGGAAGCCAGAGCCGCGACGCCGCGTGTCACAGCGGCCAAGGACTTCAAAAACCGCGCGGGCTATGCCGACGATTTCCTCAGCGATTTCGTGGTGCCATGGCCCACGGTTGGCGAGCCACTGGCGGGCGACGTGCAACCCAAGCGCCTGGACTACACGCATTTCTCCATCACCATGTCGCGCTCCCGACGATTGGCGCTCTACGTGGGGGTCAATATCGACGGCGCCAAGCATGTGGACATCACGCGCAGCAACGACACCTGGGCCTACGATGGCCGCTTGCCCCTGGACGCCCAAGTAGGTGAAGACCTCTATGCCGGCAATGGCCTGGACCGCGGCCACCTGGTACGGCGCCAGGACCCCAACTGGGGCGACGAGGCGAACACCGCCAACATCGACACCTTTCACTTCACCAACTGCTCCCCTCAAATGAGCGGCTTCAACCAGAAAACCTGGCTGGAGCTCGAAGACTACATCCTCGACAACACCCAGCGCTGGAAAGCCCGGGCCACGGTGTTTACCGGGCCAGTGTTCGCCGATGACGACCGGCTTTACCGTGGCGTGAAAATCCCCAAGGCGTTCTGGAAAGTGGTGGCTTACCTCAGCGACGATGGCAAGCCCTCGGCCAGTGCCTACACGATTGACCAAAGCCGCGAACTGGGCCAACTCGACCTGGTATTCGGCCCGCTTCGAACCTACCAGCGCAGTGTGATCCAGATCGAACAACTGACCGGCATCCGCTTCGCCAACCTGGCCGACTACGACGGGTTCAGCAACGAAGAACGCGCCACAGGTACGCGGATCGAAGCGCTGATCCGCGGGCCGCAAGATATTCGGCTCTGATTCGCGCCTACAGGGTGTGATCGCTTACCATACCGCCGCCGGTTCCCGTATGGGACTAACAGGGAATTCGAAACGCCGCACGCGACGTGAACCGAAACTGCCCCCGCAACTGTAGATGCCGAGCCTGCTCCCCACTGCCACTGGACCGCGTCCGGGAAGGCGGGAGCAAGGCGACGACGCATCAGTCAGGAGACCTGCCGGCCCAGCTAATTCACTAACCGGCGGGGTGTCCGGGAAGGACATCCTGGCCCTGCCCATCAGCAGCGTCCATGGGCGTATTTCCGAGCCGTACCTCCCCTGCTGCATCTACGGTTCACAAGGAGATCGCCTCATGCTGCCACGCGTTACCGCCCTGATCGCAGGCTTGGGTATGTGTGCCCTGGCGCAAGCCGCGCCCACTCAGTACCCGTTGACCGTGCAAAACTGCGGCAGCACCCTGACCTTCCAGCACGCCCCCGCCCGCAGCGTGACCATCGGCCAGGCCGCCACCGAGATGCTCTACGCCCTGGGCGTGGGCGACAAGGTGGTCGGCACTTCGCTGTGGTTCAACAACGTGGCGGCGCAGTACAAGGCCCAGGACGACCGCATCGAGCGCCTGGCCAACAACGAGCCAAGCTTCGAAGCCGTACTCGCCAAGCGCCCGCAACTGGTGGCCGCCGAACTGGAATGGGTGGTAGGGCCCCAAGGCGTGGTCGGCACCCGTGAGCAGTTTCATGAACTGAAGATCCCCACCTACCTGTTGCCGTCCGACTGCGAAGGCAAAGACAACCTGGTGGGCGCCGATGGCACCCGGTTGGAGCCCTTTCGCATCGAGACGATCTACCAGAGCCTCCAGCAACTGGCGCAGATTTTCGACGTACAGGATCGCGGCCAGCAACTGACCGACGAACTCAAGGCGCGCCTGGCCAAATCCGTCGCTACGGCGCAGGGCAAAGGCTTGAAGCAGGCCAGCGCACTGGTGTGGTTCTCCAGCGCCGAAATGGCCAGCGACCCTTACGTAGCCGGCCATAAGGGCGTGCCGCAATTCATGCTGCAAACCCTAGGCCTGCGTAACGTCGTGCAGTCCGATGAAGAGTGGCCCGCCGTCGGCTGGGAAACCATCGCCAAGGCCAACCCCACCTTCTTGGTGATCGCACGCATGGACCGCCGCCGCTACCCGGCCGACGACCATGAAAAGAAACTCGCCTTCCTGCGCAGCGACCCCGTGACCCGCAACATGGACGCGGTGAAGAACAACCGCATCATCATCCTCGACGCCCTGGCGTTGCAGGCGAGCCTGCGCACCTTCGAAGGCCTTGAACAACTGGCCGCCGCCATCGACGGCTATAACCTGGGCCAATGATGCGCACCCTACTCGCCCTGGCGTTGCTGCTGCTCGCCCTCCTCGCTGGCGTCGCCATCGGTGAAACTGCCATCGAACCGCAGGTGGTGCTGCAGGTGCTCGCCAATAAACTCTGGGCCGCCGGCTACGTACTGGACCCCATCGACGAAGGCGTGGTGTGGAACTATCGCCTCACCCGGGCCCTGGTGGCCGCAGCCTGCGGCGCAGGGTTGGCAACATGCGGCGTGATCCTGCAATCACTGCTGCGTAACCCGCTGGCCGATCCGTACCTGCTGGGCATCAGCGCCGGCGCGTCAACCGGCGCGGTGCTCGTTGCCTTGATTGGCGTGGGCGGTGGCCTGGTGTCGTTATCGGCCGGCGCGTTTGTGGGGGCGATGGCGGCGTTTGCGCTGGTGACGCTGCTGGCGCGGGCCAGCGGTTCGTCCAGCGGCACCGGGCAAATCATCCTCGCAGGCATCGCCGGCTCGCAGTTATTCAATGCCCTGACCGCGTTCCTGATCACCAAGTCGGCCAGCTCCGAACAAGCCCGCGGCATTATGTTCTGGCTGCTGGGCAACCTCAGCGGCGTGCGCTGGCCCTCGGTGTGGTTGGCGGTGCCGGTGGCGGTCGTGGGGCTCGCGGTGTGCCTGTGGCACCGTCGCGCACTGGATGCGTTTACCTTCGGCAGCGACTCGGCGGCCTCCCTCGGCATCCCGGTGCGCCGCGTGCAATTTGTGCTGGTGGCCTGCGCTGCGCTGGTGACGGCGGTGATGGTGTCCATCGTCGGCTCCATCGGGTTTGTCGGTTTGGTGATTCCCCACGCGGTGCGCCTGTTGCTTGGCACCGGGCATTCGCGCTTGTTGCCGGCCAGCGCCTTGGGTGGCGCGCTGTTTTTGATCGCAGCGGACGTGCTGTCGCGCACCTTGATCAAGGGCCAGGTGATTCCGGTGGGTGTGGTGACCGCATTGGTGGGCGCGCCGGTGTTTGCGCTGATCCTGATTGGCCGGAGGAATGCGCGATGAGCGTGCTCAGTTGCAGCGGCCTGGGCTTCAAAGTGCGTGAGGCGCAGTTGCTGCGTGACGTTGACCTGGACGTGCAGTTGGGTGAAACCCTCGGCATCGTCGGGCCCAATGGTTCAGGCAAATCCACCCTGCTCAAATTGCTGGCTGGATTACGTGTGCCGGCCAGCGGCGATGTTCGCCTGGGTGGCAAGCCGCTGGGTCAGTTGCCCCGCCGCACCATCGCGCAACAATTGGCGGTCGTGGAGCAACAGGCCGACACCGACGACGCCATTCGCGTGTTCGATGCCGTGGCCCTGGGCCGCACGCCGTGGCTGTCGGCGCTGAGTCCGTGGTCGCGCGAAGACGATGCCATCGTGCACCAGGCCCTGCACGACGTAGACGCCACCCACCTGAGCCAACGCGCCTGGCGCAGCCTCTCCGGTGGCGAGCGTCAGCGCGTACACATCGCCCGCGCCCTGGCGCAACGGCCGCAGATTTTGTTGCTGGACGAGCCGACCAATCACCTGGATATCCAGCATCAACTGGCGATCCTCAAAGGCGTGCAAGGCTTGCCGGTGACGACCTTGATTGCGCTGCATGACCTGAATCAGGCGCTGACCTGTGATCGCCTGGCCGTACTGGATCGCGGGCACCTGGTGGCGCTGGGCGCGCCGCTGCAAGTGCTGACGCCGCAGCGTTTGCAAGAGACCTTCGGGGTGCAGGGGCATTACCTGACAGACCCGTTCGACGGTGCGCAAATCCTGCGTCTGCGCTCCAACTGAACCTGTAGGTTGGAGCAGCTTGTTCTGGTGACAGCCTGACAGCCAACTGTGATCAAAATGTGGGAGGGGGCTTGCTCCCGATGTCGGTGGGTCAGTCATAGATGTGTTTGCTGACACTCCCTCATCGGGAGCAAGCCCCCTCCCACATTGGTTCTACAGAGGCAGGTGCATATGGGTTGTTTGCCAGATCGGGTCGGCCTCGACATCCACCACTTCGAACCCC
Source organism: Pseudomonas sp. W2Jun17 (assembly GCF_023127795.1). Lineage (NCBI taxonomy): Bacteria > Pseudomonadati > Pseudomonadota > Gammaproteobacteria > Pseudomonadales > Pseudomonadaceae > Pseudomonas > Pseudomonas sp. W2Jun17. Next base: position 196,615 of record NZ_SPKO01000024.1, read on the forward strand.
TGCCGCCGCCAGAAATCAATCGCGCCGGGCAGAAACGGATGGGTGTGCAAGTACATCACCTCCACGCCATTCGCCCGCGCCAGCGCCTCCAGCGAGCGGTACAACTGGCCCGCCAGGCCCAGGCGGCGCACTGCCGGGAGCACATACAGGCGCACCACTTCCACCGTCTTGCGCCCCTGGTAGTTCAACTGTGGGAAGCGGCCGTCGTAGGGCCGATAAGCCACCGAGGCAACTATCCGGCCTTCGGCACGGGCAATCAAAAACCGCCCGCCGCCCTCAAGGTAGATGGCTTCAAACTGCGCCAGATCGTGAGGAACACCGGTGGCACTGAGCGACGGAAACAGTTCATCACGCGCCTGCAAAGCGAAGCTCAGCACCTGGGGAATGTCAGCGGCCTGCACCGCCTCGATACTAACGCTCATCGCCAAGGATCCGACCCGCTATCCACTGGCGAGCGTAAGCCAACACGCGATCGGCCATCGCCACCTGAAAATGAATAAACCCATGGGCCGCTTCCGGCAGTAGATGGGCCTCAACCGCCGCCCATCGCTCGGCGATAAGCAGGGTGTCATCCTTGAGCGGGTCCAATTCGCCCACGAACATCAGCGCTGGCGGCAGCCCCTCAAAGTCCCCATACAAAGGGGACAACGGCGGCTGCCGGCGCGTCTGGTCGCTGATCCCCGGCGTTAGAAGGCGCAGCGCCTGGACCATGCCCGGACCGTCCAGCAACAAGGTGCCCGGCCCGGCCGTGCGCACACTGGGCGTGCCGGTCAAATCGTAGACGCCGTAATACAACACCGCGCCGCTTACCCGCTGGAGTAACTCGGGCCATTGCTTGAGCGCCAACAAGGTGGCCGCCGCCAGATGCCCGCCGGCCGATTCACCGACGAAAAACACCGGCAGGCCGGCAAACTCCGGGCAATCCGCCAGGAGCCAGCGCGCAGCCGTCAGGCAGTCGTCCAGCAACCCTTCGATCGGCGTATCCACCGCCAGCCGATAATCCACCGACACCACCGCCACATCGCAAGCGTTGACCATGCCGAGGTTAAGGTCGTCATTCATTTGCGCATTGCCGATCACCCAGCCACCGCCGTGGATATCCAGCACCACGCCTTTGAGCTTGCCACTGGGGCGCAAGATGCGCACGGGCACCGTGCCCAGCCTTTTCAGCTCAACCACGGGCGCCTTCTTGAACGTCTGGCTGGCGCGTAGCAGTGCCTGGATCATGCGCGGCGTCACGCGGTTGCGGACTTTAAAGCGCGGCATCCACGCCAGTTTCTGATTGAAGCGGCGCATCTGGGCCAGTTCGGGCTCGCTGGCGGGCCAATGCTGGTAAGCCATCAGCGATTATTACGCAGGATCGAGAAGTTCAACGCCGCGGCCACGCACAGCCACGCCAGATACGGGAACAGGATCAGCCCGGTAATCAAATCCAGGCGCACGGCCAGCACCACCATCGCTGCCACGGTGAGCCACAAGAGCACGATAATCACCATCCCGGCGAACAACCGATGGGCCCCGAAGAACACCGGCGTCCACAGCGTGTTCAATGCAATCTGCGCCGCCCACAAGGCCAACACCATTTCGCTGCCGGGGATCAGGGTCAAGCGGTAACCGGCCCAGGCCAACAGCAGGTAGATGATCGTCCATGCCACCGGGAACAGCCAATTGGGCGGGGTAAAGTTGGGCTTGACCAGGGATTCGTACCAGGCACCGGGTTTGAAGATCACACCGGTACTGGCGGCGGCGGCGCAGGCGAGCAGGAAGATGAAAAAGGTCATGGTCGGTCCTTGAGGTCCTGTGGATGGAAAAACAATGCACTGCTTTGAGTGACTCAAGCAACCGCGGATAAATTCAATGGGAGCAGCAAAATACCCGCTCTTCTGCGCGTCATGAAAATTGGTTATGGTCGGCAACATCCAGCATCGTTGCCCGAGACGCCCCCTTGCCCCAGCTTGCCGATCACCGCAGCAGCCCCTGGTCAGTGTTCCTGATCTTCCTGCGCCTGGGCCTCACCTCCTTCGGCGGGCCGATTGCGCACCTGGGCTATTTTCGCCAAGAGTTCGTCACCCGCCGCCGCTGGCTCAGCGAGCGCAGCTATGCCGAACTGGTCGCCCTGTGCCAATTCCTGCCCGGCCCGGCCAGCAGCCAGGTCGGTATCGCGTTGGGCCTGTCCCGCGCGGGTTACCGGGGCGCGGCGGCAGCCTGGGCCGGGTTCACCTTGCCGTCGGCCATCGCCCTGATCCTGTTTGCCCTGGGGCTGGCCCACTACGGCGGCGCCCTCCCCCATGGCGCGCTGCACGGCCTCAAGGTCGTCGCCGTAGCGGTGGTGGCCCAGGCCGTATGGGGCATGGCACGCAACCTGTGCCGAGGCGTTTTACGGGTGGCGTTGATGTTGATCGCCGCCTGCGTGGTGCTGCTGCAACCCTCCGCCTGGGCTCAAGTCGGGGTCATGGTGGTCGCAGGCGTGGCCGGCCTGTTGCTGTTCAAGCCCGAGAGCAGTGCCGAGCCCGACGCGCTGCCCATCGCCATCAGCCGCCGTGCCGGAGCCCTGTGGTTGATGCTGTTTTTGCTGCTGCTTATAGGCTTGCCACTCCTCTCCGCATGGGCGCTCAACCCCACGCTGGCGCTGGTGGACGCCTTCTACCGCAGCGGCGCGCTGGTATTCGGCGGCGGCCACGTAGTGTTGCCGCTACTGCAAGCCGAAGTGGTGCCCAGCCACTGGGTCAGCAACGATGTATTCCTCGCCGGTTACGGCGCCACCCAGGCTATGCCCGGCCCGCTGTTCACCTTCGCCGCCTTCCTCGGCGCCTCCATGACCCACGCCCCGAGCGGTTGGCTTGGCGGGGTGATCGCGCTGCTGGTGATCTTCGCCCCCTCGTTTCTACTGATCTTCGGCGCCTTGCCCTTCTGGGCCAACCTGCGCAAAAGCCCGCGCACCCAGGCGGCGCTGGCCGGGGTGAACGCGGCGGTGGTTGGCCTGTTGTTGGCGGCGCTGTACCAACCGGTGTGGACCAGCGCGATTTTCAATGTGTATGACGTGGCGTTGGCGCTACTCGCACTGGTCGCGTTGATGGTGTGGAAGCTGCCGCCATGGCTGGTAGTAATAGGTTGCGGCGTACTCGGGGGGTTACTGTAGGAGCGAGCTTGCTCGCGAAAAACTCACAGGCGCCGCGTTTAATCTGAAGGCACGCGTTATCGTTAACGATTTTCGCGAGCAAGCTCGCTCCTACAGCATTGGGGCTAAGCCCGGCTCGACAATCTCGAGCCACGGCCAACGCGCTTGATAACTCCTGGCCTTGTGCAAAAACAGCTCCGGCTCCGGATGCAAGGGGTTGATACGCAAGACACCCTGCTTCACATCCTCCAAGCCATAAGGCGCGTACACCTCGCCCGAGGCAATATCCAGCGCAATACACGTGCCCGCCACCAGGTAACGGTCCACCCCTTGCCGGGCCGAATGCAACTGCGGGTAAGGCCGGCCAAACCGCTGCCCATACCAAAGGTGCACCCGCGCCTGATTCCTGACCTCCACATTCACCCCCAAGTCTTGGAATAGCACCTGCGCCGCACGAATTACCGCGTCTTCCGCCTCGTAGGACAGGTCCTCGTCAAAGTAAAAAACGTCATAGTCCTTCACGCCCTGAGCAGCCGGCAGATTCGCCTGATGGTTCCACACCGCCTGGAACAGGCAGCCCGCCGTGAGCATGCACTGCTGCACACCCAGATCCGGCAGGCGCGCGGTGATTTGCGCATTGATAGGGTTGGCCATGGCCAATTCGAGCAAGGTGTCGACAGTCAATGTCATGTTCAGTCCTCCATCGTCAGCGCCAACCATAACACCGGAATATGGCACTTCTGTAGGAGCGAGCTTGCTCGCGAAAAACCCAAACGATAACGCAGCGCCTGAAGGCAAAATCCGATTTCCACACCGCGCCTTGCTCCATTGCCTACGCGTGCGTCAGAATCCGCCGGCTTGTGCGCTGGGGTGGCCGTCTCTAAGGTGGCTCGGTCGCTGAATTGTTCAGTGATTCGGGTTTAGTAGCCTGAGCTTGGGTATCTATTAGTGCATGAGTTTCATCAGTCAGACAGTGCGTCTGTGCTTGATGGTGGCTGTGCGCAGGGCGTCTTCGGGCGCGCCGGCTTTAGATGTCCACCGGTCTACTAACCTGCGTACAGCTGCCACCCACTGTTTAGTAGCGGAAAGGTGGTGGCATCACTCAGGATGTCTACTCATGTCAAAAGCAAATTCAAGTGCCCTCTTCAACGTTGCCCCCAACGCCAGCAACGAAAGCCTCATCACCAACAGCTACGAAACCTTCACCAGCGTCAGCACCCTCCTGCTCGACCTGTCCGAAGACCTCAACGGCAAACACCGCGACATCGCCCTCGCCATACACCAACTGAGCGAACTGGGCGTACTGCTTACCGCCAGACTCCTCGACCGCGAAGCGCCCTGCCCTGGGTGATGATTAGCCCTTTAATTCAATAGCTCGATAACTCGTCGCGTCGTTGTAAGCCACGTACAACGACTCGGCGAGTTGGCGCTTGATGGCTTTGGTGGATTCAGCCTCGGCACAAAGCCCTCTGCGATGAGGAGAGCGGCGACTGCTTTCGGCCCAGAGTGTGTAAATACTTAGCAGGAACGTTCGGCACTGAGGTAAAGCTAGTCTGTAGATCTCAAACCGAAGGGATGCCCTCGAATGACGGGATCTTCTAGAACCAGTGTTCGTGCATTTTCGAAAGAAATACAGGGGTAATCGGCAGACTGGATGCTGAACCGATGACCGAGTCGATCCCGCACTTCGGACACAGAGCGGTGCTATCTAGATCAACCCACTCAGTGATTTCAGAGGGCGAAAACACACCTAAGCAGTAAAAACAGCCACAGTGATCGCTTGCCTCAATTTGAGTACGGTGATTTGTAGAAAATTGGTGCGCTGAAATCACATCCATAGGCAGATCCTTAAGCTCCAAATTTACTAGCATTACTTTCTTGCATCAGAGTACATCAAGAGTCTTCCAACGTTGCTCCGATTGCCCAAAGTGATAACGCAGGATTGCCTATGAAACGTTTCATCCAAGGTGACTATCGCGGACAAAGCACTCTGCTTCCCGAAAGCCTTGACGATTAAGTCAGTGATACCAATGCGGTCCGCGTAGTCGACGTCTCTGTCGACGAGCGGGCCGGTTAGCGACGGTCTAACTTCGACCGTCGCTATGCATGGTCAAACCTCAGTCTGTTCCGCCATCTCCAGGGCGTCATCGACCTCAATCCCCAGGTATCGAACAGTGCTCTCCAGCTTCGTATGGCCGAGCAGCAACTGAACCGCCCGCAGGTTCTTCGTCCTGCGATAGATCAGTGATGCCTTCGTACGTCTCATTGTGTGTGTGCCATACATGGCTGGATCAAGGCCCACGGCTTTCACCCAGCCTTTGACGATACGAGCGTATTGACGAGTAGATAGATGGTCTGAAGTATGCAGCCGGCTAGGAAAAAGGTAGTCCTCGCTGCGTAGCTGGGCCCGATGTATCCAGGCCCAGAGAGCAGATCGTGTTTGATCAGTGATCTCAAACTGCACAGGCCGTTGCGTCTTCTGCTGCATCACCATGGTTCGTGATGATAAGTGCTCGCCATGAGCAACGTCGCGCACGCGGAGCTTGGTTAAGTCGCAGGCTCGAAGCTTGCTGTCGATGGCCAGATCGAAGAGAGCCAGATCTCGGGTTCTTTCCGCAATTTGAAGCCTTACTCGGATGGCCCAGATATCTCTCAGTCGGAGTGGGGTTTTCTGCCCGACCAGTTTTCCTTTGTTCCAGGGCTGACGTCTGCAGGTAGCGATGATGTTCATGACAAGTCCTCCACGTGTGGAAGGACAAGGATGGCTAATCGGAGCAACGTTAGCTAACCGGCCAAAAGCGTACGCTCAAGACTTGTCAGTCTTTCGGCCAGAAGCAGATCTTTGCAAATCTCCATCTGTGGTACGAATCAGCCTCTTCGATATCTGCAGTAAGTAAGGAAGATGGCAGTGGCGCTTGGATCAGTCACTCTTGGCTCTCGGACCTGCCAAGAGTGATTACATATTCTCGCCCTGACTGTTTGAATGGTTTTTAAAGTTCCTTTACGTATCCCAGATGCAAAGCTGAAAGCTGTTTTTCATCAAAGCGGAAACTGTCGGCCTGCTGTTTAATATACTGGGCCGCGTGCTCAATGAAGCGCTGGACGCGCCGAGGCATGTCAGGCTGATGGGCATGATAAAGAAAGATCGCGTATCGCTCGCTGATGCTACTGCAGAACAGAGGAACTAGTTCACCGCTGCGCAGATAGGGAGCGGCGATGATGCCATCGATCATGCCTATCCCCATGCCTGCCAAAGCGGCTTGCAATTCGGTACCTACGTCATTGGTACAGAACGAGACATGGACAGGCTCGTACTCGGCGATGCCATCGACGTTGAATTCCCAAGGAATGACCCGACCGGTATTCGGCCTACGACTGCCAATGCACTCATGGTTGACCAGATCCATGCGCGTGGCAGGAACGCCGTGTTGATCCAGATAGTCTGGAGAGGCACAGGCGATCAGTTGGAGTCGCATCAGTTCCCTCACCACGAGCTGCCCTTCGGGGGAGAAACCTGATCTGAAGCCCACATCAATGCCGGCACTCACGATATCTGTGTATCGATCCTCCGCCACCAGATCGAATTCAACATCTGGATGTGCCTGCTGAAAGCTCTTGATGAGTGGCAGCATGAGGTTCTTACATAAGCTCAATGGTGCTGTCAGACGAATGAGCCCCTGGTCAGACGCAGTGGCTTGTCGGGTCTGTTCCCATGCCGATGCCAGTGCCGCAACCCCGCCTCGGGTTCGTTCGAGGAAGGTGCGCCCCTCTTCGGTCAGGCTTGAGCTGCGCCGCGAACGCCGGAACAGCGGCAATCCTAACTCTGCTTCCAGCTGACGAACGGCCTTGCTGACGGCTTGAGGGGTTATACCCAGCACTGCGGCGGCTTTGTAAAAACTGCCCAGGTCGGCGGATTTGATGAAGATTTCGATAGCTCGAAGACGATCCATAGGCAACTCTTGGTTGTTTATAAATAAGCAGTTTACCCATTATTTGGTTGGTCATTGACGGGTAGGGTGTAACGCACCTTTTCCAACAACGGAGATTCTTCGTATGAGCCAATCAAATATCGCAGGCAAAGTTGTCATCATTACCGGAGCCAGCAGCGGTTTGGGCGAGGCTACAGCTCGCCTCCTGGCTCGTGCGGGTGCACAGGTTGTTCTGGGTGCTCGCCGACTGGAACGCCTTGATCAAATAGTCGCAGAGATTGCTGCTGAGGGTGGCCAAGCCATCGCGGTGCAAACGGATGTGACGCGTCGAGAGGATCTGGAAGCGTTGGCAGCCGCCGGCGTCGAGAAGTTCGGCCGAATCGATGTGCTGGTTAATAACGCCGGCACCATGCCGCTGGCGCCGATCAACAAGCTCAGGGTTGATGAATGGGATCGCATGATCGACATCAACATCAAAGGCGTGCTCTATGGTATCGCGGCCGTACTGCCACGCTTCGAGGCTCAGAACAGCGGGCATATCATCAATATTTCGTCGGTAGCCGGCATCAAGGTCTTTGCACCCATCGGCAGTGTCTACAGCGCCACCAAGTTCGCTGTGCGGGCTATCGCTGAAGGCTTGCGCAGCGAGATTGGCCATAACATCCGCTCGACAATCATCTCTCCCGGCGCGGTTGAGTCTGAGCTCAAGCACCACACCTGCGATAGCGATACTGCGGAGGTGGTGAAAGGCTTCTATCAGGCCAACCAGATTTCCTCCGATTCAGTCGCCCGCGCCATCGCCTATGCCATCGAACAACCCCAGGACGTGGACATCAACGAAATCGTGATTCGTCCAACAGTCCAAGAATTTTGATGAGGACTGAGATCATGACTGCGCAAGTAATACCTCGAGTTTTGGCAACCACTCAAATAGACGGTTTGAAGCTGAAGAACCATCTTGCTGTTGCCCCCATGACCCGCGTCACTGCCACTGAGCATGGCAAAATCACTGCGGCGATGCATGAGTACTACCTGCGCTTCGCACAGGGTGGTTTCGGTCTGATTACTACCGAAGGGCTTTATACCGACAGGAATTACTCCCAGGGATACGCATTCCAGCCTGGCTTGGCTGACGACGAACAAGCGCACGCCTGGGTGGCTACCGTGCAGGCGGTTCAGGCCAGGGGCAGCCGTTTCTTCGCTCAGATAATGCACTCGGGCGCGCTCAGCCAGAGTAATCGTTTTCGCACCGAAACCGTCGCGCCTTCGGCGATCAAGCCAAAGGGTCAGCAACTGAGTTTCTACTACGGCAAGGGCGATTACGCCGAACCGAAAGAATTGAGCGAGCAGCAAATCGCTGAAATCGTCGAGGGCTTCGTCAGCTCAGCGATTCGCGCTGTACGCATATCGGGCTTCGACGGCGTCGAGATTCACGGTGCCAACGGCTATTTGCTCGATCAGTTCCTAAGCTACGAGACCAACAAACGCACCGATCGCTGGGGTGGAAATACCCAGAGGCGGGTCTCGCTGCTGGCGGAAATCGTAGAGAAGGTCAAAAAGGAAATCGGTCAGTTAGCTCGGGTCGGCATCCGGATCTCACAAGGCAAGGTGAACGATTTCACCAGTAAGTGGCCGGGCGGCGAAGCTGACGCGCAGATCATTTTCAGTGCTCTTGCGCAAGCAGGCGCAGACTTCATCCATGTCACTGAATACGATGCTTCAAAGCCAGCCTTCCCCGAAGGCCAGGATACCCTGGTGTCGCTCGCGCACCGTTACGCCCCTGGCGTTTCGATCATTGCCAATGGCGGCCTGGAAGATCTTGAGAGTGCCGGCAAGGTGCTGGATGCAGGCGCGAGCGTTTTAGCCATTGGCAAAGCAGCCCTGGCTAACCCAGACCTGCCAAACCGATTGGAAGCTCAGCTTGAAATGCGTCCGTTCAACGGTGATGTGCTCCAGCCGATTGCCAGCGTTAAGGAAAGCGAGCTTACCATCGAGCTGGCCGGCCCACGTAAAACACTTCGCCTGAAGATTCCCCAGTGGCAAGGTGGTGACAATCCGCCAACCGGGTTCGGTGCAGAGCTACTAGCCTTCCTGGCACCGGCCAGTACCAGCCCTCTGATCGAGATTCCCGTAAAGCCCTACACCGGGCAGAAGACGGTGATTCAGGATGGCGTAGCCCATCGTGAAGCGATCATGGAGCAGCTCCAGGCAACAACTGAAGTACTTAATGAGCATCGCCCAGACCGCGTAGTGGTATTTGGAGGCGACTGCCTGGTCGACCAAGCCCCGTTCGCTTACCTCAACGAACGGTACGACGGCCAACTCGCTATCCTCTGGATAGATGCACACCCGGATATCAAAAACCCGAAAGAGTATTGCAACGCCCACACGATGGTAATGGCCAACCTGCTCGGTGAAGGAGACGCAACGCTGGCAGCTCAAGTAAAGGTGCACATTGATCCGAAGAAGGTGATGTTTGCAGGGCTGCGGCAGGATGGTCTGACCCGCCAGGAAGCTGAATTCATCGAACGCCACAGTCTGAGTGTTGCAACACCAGAAGCGCTGATCTCGTCCAGTGAAAGCGTACTGGAGTGGATCCGTCTCAACGAAATCAAGCATCTGGCCATCCACTTTGACCTGGATGTTCTGAACCCGACTGAGTTTCGCTCGGTGTTCTTCGGTGAGCCCAACCCGGCGAGCGATCCTTATGAGGCTTTTCCAGCAGGGAAAATGAGCGCGGCCCAAGTGGTGCGATTGATCAACGATGTGTCCAGTGCGACTGATGTAGTTGGTTTAGGTATCACCGAGCATCTGCCGTGGGATGCCATCACGCTTAAGGACATGCTGGCTGACATCCCGATTCTCTCGTAAATCACTTGTCCCGTATGAGCCTACTGCACCTGCACGTGCTAATACGGGGTCGCCTCATGCCGGCCAGAGCACTTACTAGTCGGAAGGAGGCGAGACCGGGGGTAAATGGGAGGATTTATTTCTCCCTGCTTTGATGTCCGCCTTTGGCCGTTTTATGCCTCTCGCCAGGGGCAGCAATCGGCCAAAAGCAGCCGAGCGGCGTACTGTATGGGTGCGGAAAATTTCTTTGAGGGAAAACCCTCATTGCTGGGCCTGCGTCACGCTATTAGCATTGATTTCGGCAATCGGCCCATTCGTAGGAGAAAACCATGACTACCTTGCAGAGTGACGACAAGCGCCCCACTCCGGATCAGGCAGAGGACAATGCCTTTTTCCCCTCTCCATACTCGCTAAGCCAATTTACCTCGCCAAAATCTGATTTGAGTGACGCGGATTACCCTAATCCTTACCAAGGTGGCCGCTGGAAAATATTGCTGATCGGCGCCGACGAGCGCTATTTACTGACCGACAACGGCACCATGTTTTCCACCGGTAATCACCCGGTCGAGACGTTGCTACCCATGTACCACCTCGACAAAGCCGGTTTCGCGTTCGACGTTGCGACCCTGTCAGGCAATCCGGTGAAGTTTGAGTTCTGGGCCATGCCTTCCGAAGATACCGAGGTAAAGAATTTCTACGCCAAATACCGCGAACAGTTCAAAAAACCCTTGAAGCTTTCCGATGTGGTCGAAAAGGCACTGGGCGAGGATTCGGATTACATCGGGGTTTTCATACCCGGCGGACACGGCGCGCTGATTGGATTGCCGGAGAGTGCCGACGTGAAAGCGGCTTTGCATTGGGCAATCACCAACGACAAATTTGTGATTTCCCTATGTCACGGCCCAGCAGCAATGCTCGCGGCGGGTATTGGAGAGTCGAGGGATTCCTACATTTTCAACGGCTACAAGATCTGCGCATTTCCAGACAGTCTCGACGCAAAAACGCCCGACATCGGTTATATGCCTGGGCATTTGACCTGGAAATTTGGTGAGCAATTGAAAGCCCTGGGAGTTGAGATCGTCAACCAGGATATTTCAGGTGCAACGCTCCAAGACCGCAAGTTGCTGACTGGCGACAGCCCACTGGCAGGCAATAATCTGGGCAAGTTGGCAGTTGAAGCATTGTTGAAAGAGGTCGCATCGGAGTGAGCGACGGGTCGGCAGAAACAGCGATGCGAGCTGCTCTGGAGATAGAGACGGCGCGCACACTTGAATCAATCAAGAAAGCCGTCAGGGGTTTTGCCACGCCCTACGGCTATGATCGATTCGTGTTGTTTTCTGCATCGCCGGCAAGTGAAGAAGTGGTTGAGCATATCTACTGGGTTGAAGGCGATTGGTTCGATAACGGTCGATCGGTGGATGCAGAGACTTATGTTCGACATTGTCCGGTGACTCGCCACCTTCTGAATGCTCGGCAATCCTTCTTCTGGCAGAAAGAGCAGGTCAATGGAGAAGAGCGCTACCGGGTGATTCGTTCTCCAGGTGACCCAGGGATTCAGGGGTTGCAGGTACCCGTTTTCGGCCCGCAGGGGCTTGAGGGCGCGATGAGCTTGGGGGGTGAGCCGGTGGATGGAAGCGCGCGGGTTCGCTTGGGACTAAGCTTGGTTGCGACGGCCGCTTTTTTCGCAGCTAGGCGGTTGCTTGAGGCTCCACTGGACGAAGCGTTACAAAGCCTTTCCCCGCGAGAGCGTGAAGTCATGGAATGGACGGCTGCCGGAAGACGGCAAGCGGATATTGCAGCTACTCTCGGTTTGTCGGAGCGTACGGTTGAAAATCACCTCCGCTCAGCGCGCCGACGTCTGGGCGTGACAACGACAGCACAAGCCATCAGGATGGCCATCCGAAACGGCGATATCGATGGTTAAGGACGCGGCGAGATGGAGTGGTGGAACGTTTGGACCTCCGAGTAATTTCCTCAATGGGCTGATCTAAATGTCGGCTATTGGCCGATTTCTGCCGGCCATCGCTACCCAGTTAGCTGGTCACATACCCTCAAATGACTGGTCAAGTCCATGCAATTACGCAGTGTAAACCCGGCAAGCTCCCCTTTGCACATGCAGGGCATACTGAGCAAATGTGAGCGGTCGTGAATCCACAGAAGTCCCAAAAAAACGCCAATGGAGTAGCAATGAAAAAAGCGGTGGAAGCAAAGGAAAAATATGAGTTTTGTGTACTGGACGCCTACCTTGCACCGTATCTAGGCGAGGGCGATGCGAGCATTCGCTATGGAGCCTTCATCATCGCGAACGTTGAAACGCCGACCGGGAACAATAAAAGCGCCACCCTTTCCTTCAACCACTACGCAGTTGTCTCCGAGCTAAAGGGCTGCGGACTGGGCGGCCTTGGGTCTCTGCTGTTCGCTCGACACATCGCCAGCGTCTTCCCAAACGTCACAGTGCTTGAATTTGATTTGTTTCGCCAAAACCCACAAGACGACCCTATTGCGCTACGCGATGCGCGGGAGCAGCTTTTCTTATCGTTGGGCGCGACGTGCTCGTACAAGAGAATCCCTCAGCCTGGTCCACCTCAATGGATTGTGTCGGTTAGATGGGATAAGCAAAACTGGGATCACCCGCAACGTTTGGCTGAGCTTGAAAAGAGCTTTTACACCCGATATGAGCAGATATTGGACAGGGCTGCGAAGAGGATTGAGAAGAGAGAGAGGCGGTATAAGAAGGCAAGATCCTGCGGGCTATTGAAATGGGTTAAGGCAAGGGTAAAAGGGGGAAGGGTGTGAGGGCGGCGCCCGCTACGTCGAGGCTAGATGCAAACGGTCAAACTCCAGAAAAAACTAGTGATAGCGAATTTATGTTTCTGGTCTAAAGAAGCCGTTCACGATAGGCGGCTTCTGGCCGAAAGCAGGCCTCCGACCAACCTGATACCCAGAGTTAAACCACCGGTATCTGATACACAACCGACTCATATTTTTCCGACATCCGCCTCTCAATGACAACTCCCCCCAAAGTTTCGGCAATACGCCGACTCGCACGATTCTGCGTCGCAACAGGGTAGATAAAGTGCTTTGCCGCAAACCGTTTGTTAGCCCACTGAACAACCGCCTGCACCGCTTCACCACCAAACCCCTGCCCATGTTTATCTTCACGGATCCAGATACCCAACTCCGGCGTTTCACTGCCGGTATGGTGCAGCCCGACCAAGCCGGTAAAACGGGCATTCACCCGCTCCCTGACCGTGAACACGATGTCGCTACCATCCGCTATCGCAGGCAGCCACTGCCCCCAGACTTGCGCGTACTCTTCCAGCGAGGCAGGCGGTTCCCAGGACATGTAGCGAGTCAGAGTAGGCGTGATACAAAGGAAGGACTCAACAGCGTCGTGCTCGCAGAAGGGCTCGATGCTAAGGCGTTGCGAAAGAATGCGGATTGGGTGGGTGTCCACTGGCATTGCAATTTCCTTCCTGGGGTCCGTTACTCCATGTATGCCGTGAACATATCATGCGGGTCGCTTCATCAGTATCAGGCTCTCTATACTGGCCCCCCAGGATGGTAGTTGGAGCACACAATATGCCCGTTGCACCCAATCAAAACTCCCCCATCATTTTGGTCCCCGCTCAACATAGCGACTTGGATAATCTGGTAGCCATTCGAATCGAGGCAATGCGCGAAAGTCTGGAGCGTGTTGGGCGATTTGATCCGGTCCGTGCGCGGGAGCGGTTTCTTGGCGGCTTTGAAGCTCGCGACACACGCTATATCGAGGCAGCTGGAGAGCGGGTGGGTTTCGTAGTGGTCAAACATCACCGCAATGAACTCTTGCTCGACCACTTGTATGTCAGGCCGAGCGCGCAAGGGTCAGGGGTAGGGTCCGCTGTTCTCACTCAGGTTTTCAAAGAGGCGGATGCGGCTGCGCTGCCTATTAAAGTGGGGGCTCTCAAAGAAAGCGCTTCGAATCGCTTTTATACCCGCCATGGCTTCCAGCTCATCGAAAGCAGTGAATTCGACAATTATTATGTTCGTCAGCCTATTCCGGCGATTGGCGCTCATTCCGGAACCATGGGCTGACTTGTACTAGCCCTTCAGTTCACCAGCCCGATTGCTCGCCGCGTCGTCATACGCCACGTACAACGACTCTGCAATTTGGCTTTTGATCGCCTTGGTGGCCTCCAGCCCCAGCACAAAGCCCTCGGCTTTACCGCCAGCACGGTTAAGTTCTTCATGGGTGGAGGCGCCAGTAATAGCGTCAAGAAGCTTGGCGGCGTGGGGGCCGACGCCTTTGGGGAGGGAGATCTGGTCGATGGACATTATCGCTACCTTGAAGAATGGAGTTCGGGAGCGAGTGGAACCACTGCCGGGGCTGGCATGGTAGACCTGTTTGCCATGAAAGGGGTCGCTTTACGCGCAGCGGCGCTATTCTTTGCGGCTACGCAGTGAGGTGGGGGGCCATTGGTAAATCTGGAGGGGCTTATGGATTATTGCGTTGAGGGCTACTGCCTTCGGCCATTGTGCCGCGACGATTTCGAGAGGATCAGCCGTTACGAAAGCGTCAACCGCAGGCATCTGCAACCCTGGGAGCCGCTCAGGGATGAGGAATACTTCACCACTGGCAACGCCAAGGCCAGGGTCGAGCAGCAGGTAAACAATATGCAGGCTGGCAACGCTCTGTGTTTCCTCTTGCTTGAACCCGAAAGCGGAGAGGTTCTAGCGCGGTGTAACTATACGAACATTGTGAGGGGCGTTTTTCAGGCCTGTCATCTCGGCTTTTCGTTGGCGGAATCTGCCCAGGGCCGTGGCCTGATGAAAAGAACACTTCAGGTCACTAACCGTCATTGCTTTGAGCAGTTGGGGCTTCATCGGATCATGGCCAATCATCTGCCCCGCAATGTGCGAAGTGAACGCCTTCTGGAGTCGCTGGGGTTTGAAAAGGAAGGTTATGCGCGAGCCTATCTGAAGATTGCTGGCGTTTGGGAGGACCATACGTTGAGATCGTTGATCAACCCTGAAGAATAAGCGCACCACCCACCCTACTCAGGAAAAAGCTGATGTCTACCGAGCCCCTCTGCCTGGTTTTTGTCCCCGCCCTTGCCGCCGTGCTGACGGCCGCCGAAGCGAAAAAAGGCGCCCCCCTAAACGAAGTCGAAGTCTGCGATCTCCGCGACCAGGCCACTTGCATTGCGGTAACCTTCTCCACCGCGCTGGCGATGGAACAAGAACGGGGTTACCCGGATATCGTTGCCGAGGATTGCTGGAATGAATGGCAACGGTTGCGTCCCTCGCTTCAATCGCGCCCGCTCTGATCAGCATAGGTATCTACACAACTCTGTAGCGCTCAGCGGTAACCACGATGCGAAGCGAGCCGCTGTTGATCTTGATCTGCTTTTGATCTTGATCTTAGGCGCCCCGTTAAACCACGCTGGCCGAACGCAGGCTTGAATTCGTGGGTAACCCGGCAGGACGCCGGGTTAGCCGCCCCGCGCCATGGATGGCGCGTGGCGGCGGCCCACGGATTCAAGCCTGTGTTCGGGCACACCGAGCCTAAGCGAGGTGCCGAGTGGTGGGGCAAGAGCGTTTTGCTTACTTTTGGGCTTTTCAAAAGTGAGCCGCTGTCAGAGCGGAACCCTAGGTGGCCGTTACCGCAGGAATGGATATGTACTCGGTATCACGGTGTCGAATGTAAGGCCGTCTTCGCAGGCAAGCCAGCTCCCACAATTGATCGTGGGGTGTCAGGTAGATTGGCGTCGGCTGTCAGGCCGTCTTCGCAGCGATGCGGCGACCCGACAAGCCAGCTCCCACATTTGGATTTCGGAGCGTCAGATGGACATGCATCGGCTGTCAGGCCGTCACGGGAGCAAGCTCCCTCGCCACAGATTTAGCGTCGTGCCGAAGTTGTGTAGATACCTATGCTCTGATCAGCCTCTCGCCTGCCCCCCCCAACCCACTCCCAGAATTCACGGATTTCCCTTATGCCGCCTGCCTCACGCGACCACGCCCGTATCGAACGCCGTCTCATTGCAGCCCTGACCGACGCCTGCGAGATCGCAAAGGCGGAAATCCCGGGCTTCGACTGGTTGACCCACACAGTCGACTACCGCGCCTTCCCCCAAAGCCTGCGGGTGATCTGGGTATTCGACAGCCTTGCGAGTAAGGCTCAAGCCCTCGCAACCGGGGCAGACGCCCGTATGCGCGAGCTGACCACCGCCGCGCTGGATGACTCTGACGTGCACGTCCCGAACATCGCCCGCTGCGTCAGTTTCGACTCCGAAGAGGAATGCCACCTTCGGCATGGCGGCGATTGGCGTCGGCGGCTGGCTACTCTCCGAGCGATCTGAATCGCGCCACGGGTTGTTGAGCAAGGGGAACATCGCTACCCCACCTTGCACGTCAACCAAGCCCCCCAGAAAAGGCTGCTGAAGAAACGGGTCGCGTCGCCGAAGCCGGCGTCGTGCAACAGCTTCTGAACCGCGGCCTCGGAATGGGGCGGGTCAGCGCCTTGAAGGATTTTGCCGAGCTTGGCCTTTACTTCGTCCGAGCTGGCGCCATGCTGACGCCACCGTTGCCCCCACGCCGCCAGCAGCAACGGCTGGCTGGCATACGCATAATGATTGCCCGCGACGATCAGCGGTGCCCCCGGTTTCAGGTGCGCCCGAATCGATCGCAGTATCCGGTCCTTGGCGTCGTCACCCTCCAGATGGTGGAGCACACCGATCAAGGTGGCGGCGTCGTATGACGCGTCTGCTGGCAGGTCTTCGAGCTGCCCGAGATGCAGGGTGGTTCTATCAAGCAAGTGGTTGGCTTCCAACTGCTGCCTTGCCGCGTCCAGCATCGGCTGGGAGGGATCAACCGCCATAAAACGCCAGCCCGGTTCAAGGCTGGCCATGGCGATGATCTCTTGCGCCGTACCGCCAGCGCCGACCACAAGTACCTTGGCCGAAGGGGTATCGCCAAGGCTTGCCGCCAGCATGCACGCTGCCAGGTCCTGGCACGCGTCATAGCCCGCCAATGCGATACGGCTTTGTCGTGCGTACTCGTTGGCTCTTGAGGTATCGAATTTGTCAGCAGGGTTGGGTGAGGATGAGTTCAAGGCGGTTCTCCGTGGCCTTGACGCAAATTACGTTAACCGTGGCAGCAAGAAAAATTCATTAATGTTATGTGCTGCATTCCCATGGGGAATGCGGGGGCGTGCGAGTGGAGGGGTTGCAGGATCGTACAAGCCTCTGACCTGTCGCCCGGATAGTCTGGCCTTCTCACCGACAGGAAGGCTCAGCATGACTCACCTACAGCAACCCGCCCAACCGATAAACCTCGCGCACAAAGCCTCGCTCATCGACCAACAATGGAGCCCAAGAGTGGTTGCCGAAATGAACGACTACCAGTTCAAGGTGGTGCGCATCGAGGGCGAGTTCATCTGGCATTCGCACCCCGAAACCGATGAAGCCTTCCTGGTGCTCGAAGGCACGCTGCGTATCGACCTGCCGGGTGGCCCGGTGTATGTGAAGCCGGGTGAGTTGTATGTGGTGCCGCGTGGCATTGAGCACAGGACCGCCGCCGAAGGAGAAGCCAGGCTGATGATGATCGAGCCAAGGGGCATCTTGAACACCGGACACGAAGGCGGAGAGCGGACGGCAGTCAACGATCAGTGGATTTGAGCGCAGGCGTACGCTGCTTAGCGCTGTACAACCCTTAACCAAAACCCATAAGATGAGAAGAGTTATCATTTAAGCCAAGCGAATCTCACATGTTCAACGACAGCACCGCCTCGCCGGTCGAGCAGTTGTATACCCGCCACCGCACCTGGTTGCGGGGCTGGTTGCATCGACGTCTGGGGCACCGTGCCGATGCCGAGGACCTGGCCCACGACACCTTCGTGCGCGTGTTGTGTTCGCGCCAGGAGGTGGGCGAGCTGCGCCAGCCCATGGCGTTTCTGGCCAAGATTGCCAATGATTTGCTGATCAATCGCTGGCGGCGCCAGGCGATTGAACGCGCTTACCTGGAGGCACTGGCCGCTCGGCCCGAAGCGTTGGAGCCCTCGCCGGAGGAGCGACTGCTGACCATCGAGACCCTGCTGCAACTCGACTCATTGCTGGTGGGGCTGTCGATGCCGGTGCGGCGGATTTTCTTCTTGTCCCAGCTCGACGGCTTGACCTACCCGCAAATCGCCGCGCAGCTGAACCTCAGCGTGGCTCAGGTGCAGCGGGCCATGGGCAAGGCGTTCAGCGTGTGTTACGCGAGTCGTTTTGAATGAGCCTGCCGGTTGATCCGCAGGTCCGCGACAGCGCCATCAACTGGCTAGTCAAAAGCCAATCCGGGCTGATGAACGCTGCCGATTGTTTGGCTTTGCAGCAATGGCGCCAAGCCAATACCGAACATGAATACGCCTGGCAGCGCGTCAGCAGTTTGCCGTTGTCGTTGCAACCGGGAGCGACACTGTTGGCGGATGCCACCACGCGACGGGCGCTGGAAGCTGCCGGCAATGATCCACAGCAGCGCCGCCAGATGCTCAAGGCGCTGCTCGCCGTCGGCCTGCTCGGCGGGCTGTCGTGGCAGGGTGCGCAGTCCACCGTAGTACGTTCGGCGTTGGCCACTTATAGCACCGGCACCGGCGAGCGGCGCGAATGGCGGTTGGCCGACGGCGGTTCGTTGTGGCTGAACACCGCCAGCGCGGTCAACCTGGACTTCAACGCCGCACAGCGCAGCGTGCAGTTGGTCGAAGGCGAGATGGCCCTGGACGCGCCCGTCGAATCGCGGGCGCTGCAACTGCTGACACCCGACGCGACGCTGCATAGCCCGGGCGCTCATCTGCTGGTGCGCCACGACCGCCGGGGTACCCAGGTGACGGTCCTGCGCGGCTTGGTACAGGTGCATGCGCGAGGCCACCAACTGCCCCTGCGGCTGGACGCGGGCTGGCGTACCCAGGTCAATAGCCAGGGTATCGCCGCGCCGGCTCCTGTCGATGGGTTCCTCGCCCAGGCCTGGCTGCGGGGTTTGCTGCGCGCCGAACGCATGCGCCTGGACACGCTGCTGGCCGAACTCTCGCGCTATCGCCCAGGGATTTTGCGCTGTGGCGAAACCGTTGCAGGCTTGCGCGTTACCGGCAGTTTCCAGCTCGACGATACCGATGCAGCCCTGGCCCTGCTCGCCCAAGCGCTGCCGGTGCGCATTGAGCGGCGCACGCGCTATTGGGTGACCGTGGTGCCAGCCTGAAAATATTTTTGTCATACAGCGCAGTTTTTTCCACGTCGCTTGGCCTATGGGAATAACCCATCGAAACAGGTGGGCCTTCACCCTCAGGAGCCCTGCATGACCTCCCCCCTCCATGTTCTGCGCAGCCGCACGCTCGGCCTGCTGTTTCTCGGCTTGCAACCGTTGTACGGCGCGGCGGTGTTGGCAGCCGATGAGCGCCAGCACTTCCACATCGACGCCGGTACGCTGGACCAGGTGCTCTCGCGCTTCGGCGTACAGGCGGGCATCAGCATGGCGGGGCGCGCCACGCTGACTGCCGGCAAGAGCAGCCAGGGCCTGACCGGCGACTTCACCACCGAAGCCGCGTTGACACGGCTGCTGGAAGGCACGCGCTTGAGTTATCAGCGCCTGGCCGATGGCAGCTACGAGCTGTACCCGGGCGGCACGGCGCTTGCGCTGCCCACGCAGAAAGTCACCGGCGAAGACCCGCAGAAACAGCAGGTGTATTCGGCGCCGCGTTCCTCCGTGTATATCTCCGGCGAGGACATGCAGCGCTTCGGCGTGATCTCCGCCGGCGACCTGCTCAAAGGCCAGCCCGGCGTGCAGGTGGGCGACAGCCGCAACGGCGGCGGTTTGGATGTGAACATCCGCGGCATCCAGGGCCAGAGCCGCGTGGCGGTTACGGTGGATGGCGCGCAGCAAGCGCTGGATGTGTATCGCGGCTATGCCGGCACCCAACAGCGCAGTTACATCGACCCGGATTTGATCAGCGACGTGACCATCGACAAGGGCCCCAGCGTTAACTCCAGCGCCATTGGCGGCACGGTAAAAATGCGCACCCTTGGGGTTGAAGACATTCTGCGCGATGGGCAAAACATCGGCCTGCGCCTCAAGGGCGAGGCGTGGAACAACGGCGTTGCGCCCGCCTACCGCGACGGTCACTCATCCGAGGGCAGCCTGTACGCCGAACCGCACCGAAACCGTGGCGGGTTGTTCGGCTCCCAAGCCGAATCCGGCAGCGCCGCGTTTGCCTACACCCATGACCTGTTCGATGTGGTCGCAGCCTACGCTCACCGCAATCAAGGCAACTATTTTGCCGGCAAAAAGGGCCAGGATCGCTACCGTACCTACGACCGCTATGGCGACGAAGAAAGCACGGTGGCCAGCACTTATAACGCCGGCGAAGAAGTACTCAATTCGTCGGCCGAGACTGAATCCTGGTTGCTCAAGACCACCATCCGCCCCACCGACGAACACACCTTCGACCTCGGTTACCAGCGCTACAACGGGCACATCGGCGAGATCATGCCGTCGGATATTTTTCGGTTCGGCACCGGCGGTATCTACCAGTACCCGCTGGGCCATACCCAGATCGACACCTATACCGCGCGCTACCATTACCTGCCCACCAACAACCCGCTGGTGGACTTTACCACCAGCCTGTGGATGACCGATGCGCAAACCAGCCAACTGACTTCAGTGCTCGCGCCCGCTTCCCAAGCCTACCGTTCGGACCGCAACTGGAGCCGTCAGGCCAACCGTCGCATCGGCGGTGACCTGGCCAATACCTCACGGTTCACCAGCGACTATGGTGACCTCAAGCTGGACTTGGGCGGTGGCTTCCAGGTCGAAGAGCTGCGCCCGCAAAAAGGCGTGGTCACCACCCAGCACGACATCAACGCCAACCGCAGTTTGCGCGATGGTTCACGCCAGGAATTCAACCTCAACGGCAAGCTTGAATACCAACCCGTGGACCGCCTGACACTATGGGGCGGTGGCCGCTATACCTATTACCGCACACAAGACCATGTGCCGCTTTCAACGGCGCGCCGGGAAGAGCGCCCGTTGCGCTATGTGTCAGCCACGAACGCCGGGGCCTACGGCAACATGCTCTGGTTCCCCGACATGAACGGGGACTACACCGACGCTACCGACCCGCGCCTGAACAACGGCATCGTTTTCAGTAACACCAACTACCCATTTGAGGGCCCGCGCTATAACGATTTCGGGGCCACGGATACCACGGTGTATGAGCCCCAGGTGGGCGAAGTGGTCAGCGGTTATGACTACTCCGGAAAAAACCGCAACAGCGGCGGTGCGTTTGCTCCTGCCTTCGGCATCAATCTGGAGGTGGCGCCCGACACCTTCGTCTACGCCTCTTACACCCAGGGCCTGCGGATGCCGTCGCTGTTCGAGACCAGCCAGGGCGTATTACAAACCCTACCCGGCAAAGGCTTGAAGCCCGAGCGTTCGAGCAACTGGGAAATCGGCGCCAGCACCCTCCAAAAAGGCCTGTTTGTGGCTGACGATGAGGCGGCGATCAAACTGGCGTACTTCAACAACACGATCAAAAACTACATCACCCGTTACTACGACCCCAGCCCCGGCCTGATGGGCCAGATGCAATTCAGCAACACCGACAGCTTCAAGACCAGCGGCCTGGAGTTGCAGTCCCATTACGATGCCGGCCGTGTGTTTGCCGACCTGTCATCCACCTACTACCTCAAGACCCAAACCTGCGACTCGGCGTTCGCCGCTCGCCTGCGTGCCAGCAGCAACCGCTATCGCGACACCAGCCAGACGCCCAACTGCACGCCCGGCAGTTTCATGGGCTCCTACACCAACACTCAGAACCCGCCACGCTTTGCCGCCAACCTGACCACCGGCCTGCGCTTTTTCGACCAGTCGCTGACGGTCGGCACGCGCATCACCTACACCTCCGGCCCCACGGTGACCGCCGATAAACCCTGGCAGACAGGCGCCACCACGCCACAATTGGTCTATCGCGAAGTGACGCTGGTGGACTTGTTCCTCAACTACAAATTGCAGGACCACACCCAACTGAATGTCTCGCTGCAAAACCTCACCGACCGCTACTACCTGGACCCGCTGGCGCAAAGCTTTATGCCGGCACCGGGCCGAACCCTCAGGGTGGGTCTACAGACAACATTCTGACGCTAAGCTGAGCATCGCCTTAGCGCCGCTGAATCTGCACCGTGGCAAAGGTCGGCTCGTCGCGCGCCTGCTCCAGTGCATTCCTGGGCCTTTGCGGGGCCCGGGCTTGCACCTCGGGCCGTAGCTCAGGCGGCGGATGCAGGCGCATGTCCGAGCGCTCATCGCTGGGCGCCACGCCGAAGAAGTCCCGGTAGCACTTGGAAAAATGCGGCGTGGACACAAAGCCGCAAATCACCGCCAGCTCGACAATCGAAATCGGCGTCTGCATCAACAACTGACGCGCACGGGTCAGGCGCAGTTTGAGGTAATAGCGCGATGGCGTGCAGTACAGGTGCTTCTGGAACATGCGCTCCAACTGGCGTCGGGACACGTGAACATAGGCGGCCAGTTGGTCGAGGTCGATGGGTTCTTCCAGGTTAGATTCCATCAGGGCGACCACTTCTTGCAGCTTGGGCTGTTGCGTGCCGAGCAGGTGCTTGAGCGGCACGCGTTGGTGGTCGCGCTCATTGCGAATGCGCTCGTACACGAACATCTGGGAAATCGCCGCCGACAACGTGTGCCCGTGATCGCGGCCGATCAGGTGCAGCATCATGTCCAGCGGTGCAGTGCCGCCGGAGCTGGTGAAGCGGTTGCCATCGAGCGTGAACACGCTGGAGCTGACCTTGACGCGGGTAAACGCCTCCTGCATCGACGCCATCAGCTCCCAATGCACACTGCACTGGAAGCCATCGAGCAACCCCGCCTGGGCCAGTGCCCAACTGCCGGTGCACACCGCGCCGAGACGTTTGCAGTACAAGCGCGCCTGGCTGCGCAGCCAGGCGATGAGCGCAGGGCTGATAGCCTGTTGAATGCCGACGCCGCCGCACACGATCACCGCATCGAAGCCGCGCTGGTCCTGCGCGCACGCATCCGGGGTCACCGACACGCCATCGCTGGCCCAAACCGGCTGGCCGTCCAGGCTCAGGGTTTGCCAACGGTAGAGTTCTTCGCCCGCCAATTGGTTGGCCATGCGCAGCGGCTCGACCGCACACGACAGCGATATCAGGGTGAATTGGTCCAGCAGCAAAAAGCCGATGGTCTGGCAAACAGGTGCCTCGGTTTCCATCACCGCTACCCCGCAGGCGTGATCAGGAATGTTCCAGCGCCACCGGCTTGGGTGCCCGGTTGTGCTGGCGCGACGTGACCAGGCCGATGAAGGAAATCACCAATGCCAGGCCAATGGTCGAGGACACTTCGGTGCGGTGCTCGGGCGTCACCATCATCACTCCCAGGGCCAGGCAGATGAACACGATTACCAGGTAAGTCAGCCACGGAAACAGCCACATGCGAAAGGTCAACTCGACGTTTTGCCGAAGCAGCAAGCGACGCATACGCAGTTGCGAGATCGCGATCACCAGGTACACCAACAACGCGATGGCGCCGGAGCTGGCGAGCAGGAACTGGAACAGACCGGCTGGCATGAAGTAGCTCAGCAACGTGACGCCCGCACCGATGATGGTGCTGGCGATCACCGCCGCCCGGGGCACGCCCGCCTTCGAGGTGATTTTAAGGGCCGATGGCGCATCGCCGCGTTTGCCCAGGGAAAACAACATGCGCGAGGAAATGTAGATCGAGGAGTTCATGCAACTGGCTACGGCGATCAACACCACCACATCGACCATGAACTTGGCGTTGGGAATATTCATCAGTTCCAGTGCGCGCTGATAGGAGCCCACGGACGCCAGCAGCGGGTCGTTCCAGGGCACCACGGAAATCACGATGGAGATCGACAACAGGTAGAACACGCCGATGCGCCAGATCACCGAGCGGGTGGCCTTGGCGATGTTCTGCGCCGGGTTGCTCGATTCGGCTGCGGCGATGGTCACCGCTTCGGTACCGATGAAACTGAACATGATGGTAATGAACGCGCCCACCACCGCCGAAAGACCGTTGGGGGCAAAACCTCCGTGTTCTTCCATCAAGCGGCTCAAGCCGCTGGCTTCACGATCCGGGATCCAGCCCATGAGCACGCTGAAACCCAGGCCGATAAAGCCGACGATGGCAATCACCTTGGCCATGGCGAACCAGAATTCGAACTCGCCATATTTGGCCACGCTGAACAGATTGGTGATCACCAGCAACACGATTGAGACCAAGGCGAACAGCCACGCATCGACCTGAGGGAACCACTGGTTGAGCACGTGCCCGGCGGCCAAGGCTTCGATGGGAATGACCAGCACCCAGAACCACCAGTACAACCAGCCGATGGTGAACCCCGCCCAGGGGCCGATGGCCTGGTCGGCGTAGGTGGAAAACGAGCCGGTGTCGGGGCGTGCCACCGCCATCTCCCCCAGCATGCGCATGACCAGCACCACCAGCAGGCCGGAAAACAGATAAGCCAGTAAAACCGCAGGTCCCGCGGCGGCGATGGCGTGTCCGGAGCCGACAAACAACCCCGCGCCGATGATGCCGGCGATGGACAACATGGTCACGTGACGCGGCTTGAAGCCCTGCGCCAGCTGACCGTTGGAATCGTTGCAGTTGAGGCTAGTCATTGTTTTTGTTGTTCTCGGGCGGCCAATGACCCTCACCTTAAGTGCCCGAGGCCAGACGCAAGTAGCCTGGTTACGCCGCCATCGTGTCTGATATCGACATTTGTGAGGGTGGCCCCCTGAAGTGACGAGCGTGGCGCCCTACTCTTGCGCGCTACGTATCAACGACCCGAACAGCTCTCCACGCGGCATCTTGCTCAGCTCGATATCGGCATTTTCAAACCACTCTCGCCCGGCTTCCGGATGCGGCCCGCTCAGAACAACCACGCCACGTTCGTAGGTGTAGCGCGCCGCCGCCACGTCGCCATTGTGGTAGGTCGCGATGACCTTGTACGGTGCCGCGGCGCTGGCTTTGGGGAAGTAAGGGCCGTCCTGGTAAAACACATGGTCAGGCTGCCCGTCCCACGTCACCCGCACGGCGGCATCGTCGATACCAGTCACTTCAAAACCGGGGCGGCCGGCTTCGGTGTCAATGGCCTGAGGGATCAGGCCGAGGTTGTTGTCGTCGGCCAGGTAGGCGCCCATGCACAGGCCCAGGTAGCGGCCGCCGTTGGCGACGTAAGCGCGGATGGCTTCGGCACGTGTATCGCCCAGGCTGTCGAGAGCGGCCGGGATGTCCTGGCCGCCACCGGGTTGCACGTAGAGGTCATAGTGCGCCAGGTTTTCTGGCGTGATGTCGATGGGTTCGTCGGCGCCGACGAAGTCGATCTGGAAATTGGGGTTGAGACGCTGCAGGGCGGTTTTCACGTTTTCCGAGCAGTCCGCCAACCTGCCGGGCCACGGTAGATGGCGACATGGGTGATGGGGCCTGCGCCGTGCACGGGTAAAGGGTGCAGCGTAGCAACGGCGAGAAACGTGGCAGCGAGGGCAGGCAGTTTCATGGGGCAGGCTCAACGCTCAGTTGAATGGGTTTGATCCAGTGATCGCAGCGCCAAGCCTATAACGATGAGCCTTTTGAATTCGTGAAAAGTTGTAAATCCACGTGGGTCATTCATCCACTCCCCAGCATCTGCCACAACGACGCGCCCACGCCGGTAATGCTCTCGCCGGCGATCAACCCCGCCGCTGCCGTGATCGCAAAGCGCTGCGTCACGCTCGGCCAGCGACAGCTCACGGCCCAGGTCATGATCGCGCCAAGGGCCATCATCAGCGACACCGACGCAGGCAACACAAACGCTAGTCCCAGGGCTGCCGCACTTGGCAGATAGCGGGCGCGATGTGTGGGTAATGTGCTGTCGAGTATGCCCAGCAGCACGCCGAACAAGCTTGCAATGCCGATGGCCCAGCGGATGCTGGGGGACAGTGAATCCAAACCGTGGGTCAGGGTTTGGGCCACGGCTTTCCAGGTGGCGACGGCCGGGGCCGGCCATTGTTCGGTGAGCAGCATGGTTTGAGGGTCAGGGATCAACGCCAGGTACGCGAATACGCCGACGATGCTGCCGACGAAAATTCCGAGGATCTGAGCGATCACTTGCTTGTGCGGCGTCGCGCCAATCGCTTTGCCCACCTTGAAGTCGTTCATCAGGTCCGTGCACTGCCCCGCCGAACCGCCGGCGGTGTTGGCGCTCATCAGGTTGATCGGCACCTGGCCAGGCGCAACAATGCCAAAGCTCAGCTGGGACAGTTGCCCGATGGCGCCAATCGGCGGAATACCGGTCGCCCCCACCACCCGCGCCGCCACCGCGGCCAGGCAGATCGCCAGGGGAATGGTCAGCAGCGCCATGCCCAGGTTGATACCGAACAACAGCGCTTGCAGGCTCACCACCAGCGCGATCGCCAAGGCAAACCCCACGGCAGGCCCGGGCTTGGGAACCGTCCACGGCGTGCCGCCAGACGCCCGGGTCGAGCGATGCAGTGCCCACAGGCGAATCGCCAGGGACGCCAAGGTGGAACACACCATCAGGCTCACCCCGGGCCACAGCAGCCACTCCACCAGCGCGGCAAATTGCGGACCGTTGCTGTCGGCGGGCAGGCTCACCAAGCCGTTAGCCAACAGCCACGGCCCCAGCCCGCCCCAGGCCAGCAAGGCGCCAAGCAGCAGGGTCAGGCCCACGCGAATGCCGATGATGCCGCCGAACCCCAGCAACAGCAGTGAAGGGTCTGCGGTGAAGGTCAGGCGCTCCAACGCGGGGCTCGGCGACCAGCGCGGGAAGGCCCACATAAAGGTATCTACCCACTTGACCGATCCGGACAACAGCGCCGCGCCGAGCAGCACTTTCAAGCGCGTGGCGGCTTCGCGGCCATGGTTGTAGATGTGCAGCAGGGTTTCCAGGGTGGCCATGCCTTCGGGAAACTTCAGCGCCTTGTCATTGAGCAATGAAGGCCGCAGGTACCACGCGATCCAGATCCCCAGGAAACTCACCGAAAACACCCAGGCGATCATCGGCAGCGCCGCCAGCTGGTTGCCCGTGAGCAGGGTATAGGCCGGGATGGGCGCGACCAGCCCGCCGGAAATGATCGACGCCGCGGCAGAGGCCACGGTCTGGTTGATATTGCTCTCGTGCAGGGTCCACGGCAGGTGCTCGCCGGAACGCCGGGCCAGGCCCTGCCAGATGCCATAGCCAATCAGCAAGGCGATGATCGACATGTTGAACGACCAGCCGATCTTCAAGCCCGCGTACACGTTGGAAGGGGTCAGCAGGATACCCAGCACGATCCCGGTGATGACTGCCCGCAGGCTCAGTTCACGCTCTACGGGCGCGATTGACGAGGTGGAGTGCATGCAGATTCCTTTCGAGAAAAGCCAGTGCCACCTCTTAAGTGAGCGCTGGAGGACTCGAAGGTTCACCTGGTTCCAAATGTGGGAGGGGGCTTGCTCCCGATAGCAGTCTGTCAGTCAGCATTTTTGTAGCTGACCCACCGCTATCGGGAGCAAGCCCCCTCCCACATTGGTCCTCTTCACCTCTGGCTATTTGGCGAACGCGTATTCCCCGCCCCGCTCTACCGCCTTGCGGTAAGCCGGCCGCGCCTGGAGTTTTTGCAGCCACGCCGCCAGGTTCGGGTAAGCCTGCAATTTACCCTGGGCCTGGGCGACTTCACCGATAAAGCTCATCTGGATATCCGCACCGCTGAGTTCGTCGCCAACCAGGTACGGCGTGCGCCCCAGCACATCATTCAGATAGCCCAGGTAGTTGGCCAACTCCGATTCAATCCGTGGATGCAGCGGTGCGCCCGCTTCACCCAGCCGCCCCACATAAAGGTTGAGCATCAACGGCAGCATGGCCGAGCCTTCGGCAAAATGCAGCCATTGCACATAGCTGTCGTAGGCGTCGGTGGCCGGGTCGGGTTGCAGTTGGCCGTTGCCGTGGCGGCGGATCAGGTAGTCGATGATTGCGGCAGATTCGATCAGCACGCGGGAACCGTCTTCGATCACCGGGGATTTGCCCAGGGGGTGAATGGCCTTGAGTTCAGGTGGCGCCAGGTTGGTCTTGGCGTCGCGCTGGTAGCGTTTGATGTCGTAGGGCAGGCCCAATTCTTCAAGCGCCCACAGGATACGTTGTGAGCGGGAATTGTTGAGATGGTGAACAGTGATCATAGCGGGCAACACCTTGGGGGATTTAGGAGAAGACTACAGGGTAGCGGTGAAGTGCCGTGAATGTGGCTCAGGCGAGCAACTGATCGATCCACTTCACCTGCTGCACGATCTCCTGCACTTTCTGCTCGGGCACGGCCTGCCGCGCCTGTTCGAGGCTGGCCAGTGTCTTGCGTTTTTCGCGCACTATACGCTGCCACTTCGCCAGGAACTCCTCGCTACGCGCCTGCATTAGCAACGGGCCAAAGTACAGCTGCTCGGCGGTATAGGTGACCGCCTCGGCGCGTTCGGCGACGATGATTTCGTAGTAGAAGCGGTTTTCCAGCAGCAGCTCCTCGTGCAGGATCCGGTAGCCGTTGTCCATCAACCATTGGCGCAGCGGCTGTTCGCCGCCGTTGGGTTGCAGGATCAAGCGTTCGCGGCCATTGAGGTGCGCCTTGCCGCTGTCGAGAATGTCGCGGATCGTTTCGCCGCCCATGCCGCACAGGCTGACGACGGTAATATCATCGCCCGCCTTGATTGCCGCCAAGCCATCAGCCCGGCGCACGGTGATGTGCTGCGCCAGACCGTTGTCGGCCACGGTACGGTTGGCTGCGTGAAACGGTGTAGCGGCCACTTCCCCCGCCACTGCCGCCGCAATAGCGCCTCGGAGCATCAACGCCACCGGCAGGTAGGCGTGATCCGAGCCGATATCGGCCAGGCGTGTGCCGGCTGGCACGTGCGCTGCCACACGCTCAAGGCGCATGGACAAGGTGTGTTGGTTCAACGGTGGTTCCTTATGAGTGCCCGGAAAATCGATCCCGGCTGTTGGTCAAGTGCAGCACCATGGCCGCCCGTGCGGCGTCCGGGTCTTGGCGCTTGATGGCGTTGTAGATCGCCTCATGCTCCAGGTTCGCCAACTGCCCCAGCTGGGCAAAGTCCGCGCCGCCGCGTTCGGCGTCCTTGACCTGGGTGCGCGGGATCATCGCACTGCCCAGGTGCAGCATGATGTCGGTAAAAAAGGTATTGCCGGTGGCCTCGGCGATCAGTTGGTGAAAGCGCTTGTCTTCCTCCACGCAACTGTCGTTGTTGGCCAGCGAGGCCTGGTAGTCGTCCAGCGCCTGGCGCATATGGGCCAGTTGCGCTTCGCTCCTGCGCAGGGCGGCCAACGCCACAGCCTGCACCTCAAGGCCCAAGCGTAATTCGAGCATGTTGCGCACGCTGGCGACCGTGTCCACATGCAGGCGCAGGCCCGGCTGCGTGTGTTGCTCCAGCACAAAGGTGCCGATGCCGTGACGCGTCTCCACCAGCCCCGACGCCTGCAACTTGGACAAGGCTTCACGCACAACGGTGCGGCTCACTCCGTGCTCAAGCACGATGGTGGATTCAGACGGCAGTTTTTCACCGGGCTTGAGTTGCCCGAGCAGGATGCGCTGGGTCAGCGCCTCAACCACGCCCTGGGCCAGGTTGGTTGAGCGTTTACGCACAGGCGTTGGGCTTTCAATGGGCATGACTACAGGTCCGCAGGGTTGGGCAGGAGCAAGCTTATCACCCTGCCCGGAAGCACCGCCCTTTTGCTGCAAAAAACCTTTAACTTGTATGACAACACATCAAATGCTCACCAACTGTATTGCTGACCTGCTCAAAACACTCCACGCGAGCCCCGCTGCGACAACCAATGAAAACGCCTAAATAACCGAACCAACTGGTCAATCACAGTACTTATAAAAACAAATTCACTCATCAGCGCATTGCGATTCCTGAAAAACCACTTGTATGATGTCTGTCAACAAAACAACCAAACCCGCATAAAAACAATCAGGGGGAAGTTTTCAAATGGTGAGCCATTCAAGCCCAGCATCTGCCGTACCCGAAAGTGATTCAGTGCTCGCCCGCGCCGTGAGCAAAGTGAAGCGCCATGTGCTGCCACTGTTCGTGGTCATGTTCATCCTCAACTACATCGACCGCGTCAATATCGGCTTTGTGCGCACGCACATGGAGCATGACCTGGGGATCGGCGCAGCGGCCTACGGCTTCGGCGCCGGGCTGTTCTTCATCGGTTATGCGCTGTTCGAAGTGCCGTCCAACATGCTGCTGCAAAAGGTCGGCGCCCGTATCTGGCTGACCCGCATCATGTTCACTTGGGGCATCGTCGCCACGCTGATGGCGTTTATCCAGAACGAAACCCACTTCTACATCCTGCGTTTCTTGCTGGGCGTGGCGGAAGCCGGGTTCTTCCCCGGCGTGATCTATTACTTCACGCGTTGGTTGCCCGGCGTGGAGCGCGGCAAGGCCATCGCTATTTTCCTCAGTGGCTCGGCGGTGGCGTCATTGATCTCCGGGCCGTTGTCGGGCGCGTTGTTGCAGATCGAAGGTTTTGGCTTGCACGGCTGGCAATGGATGTTCGGCATCGAGGGCCTGGCCTCGGTGGCGCTGGGCTTCTTTGTGTGGTTCTGGCTGGACTCCAAGCCCCATGATGCCAAGTGGATGACCCGCGAAGAACAGGACGCCCTGGTTGACGCCATTGACCAGGAACAGCGCGAACGTGAAGCCCTGACCACGGTGAAACCGACCATCGGCAAGCTGCTCAAGGACCGCCAGATCCTGCTGTTCTGCGCCCTGTACTTCTGCATTCAACTGACGATCTATGCCGCGACCTTCTGGCTGCCGAGCATCATCAAGAAAATGGGCGACCTGAGTGATGTGCAGGTGGGTTTCTTCAACTCGATCCCCTGGCTGATCTCCATCATTGCCATGTACGCCTTTGCGTCGCTGTCGGGCAAGTTCAAGTTCCAGCAAGCCTGGGTCGCGGCGGCCCTGCTGATCGCGGCGGCCGGCATGTTCATGTCCACCACCGGCGGGCCGATCTTCGCCTTCGTCGCGATCTGCTTTGCGGCCATCGGGTTCAAGTCCGCGTCGTCGCTGTTCTGGCCGATCCCCCAGGGCTACCTGGATGTGCGCATCGCCGCCGCCGTGATCGCGCTGATCAATTCCATCGGCAACCTGGGCGGCTTTGTGGCGCCGACCACCTTCGGCTTTCTGGAACAAACCACGGGCTCGATCCAGGGCGGGCTGTATGGCCTGGCCGGCACCTCGGTGCTTGCGGCCATCCTGGTGTTTTTCGCCAAGACGTCGCCCTCTATCGTGCAGACCTCACATAGCGCTGCACCCTCAGGCGCCGCCATCAGCAAACCCCTTTGAGCGTATATAAGGACCTTGCCATGAATACCCCTGTAGTCACCCATTTCCAGGTCATCCCGGTCGCCGGCCACGACAGCATGTTGCTGAACCTCAGCGGTGCCCACGGCCCCTACTTCACGCGCAATATCGTCATCCTCAAGGACAGCAGCGGCAACACCGGCGTGGGCGAAGTGCCCGGCGGCGAGCGTATCCGTGAAACCCTGGAAGACGCGCGCAGCCTGGTGATCGGTCAGCCGATTGGCCAGTACCAGCGCGTGCTTAACCAGATGCGCAGCACCTTTGCGTCCCGAGACAGCGCGGGACGCGGCCTGCAAACCTTCGACCTGCGCATCACCATTCATGCCGTCACCGCCATGGAAGCCGCGCTGCTCGACCTGCTGGGCCAGTTCCTCGAAGTGCCGGTGGCCGCCTTGCTCGGCGAAGGCCAGCAACGCGACGCAGTGAAAATGCTCGGCTACCTGTTCTATGTGGGAGACCGCAACGCTACCGACCTGACCTACCGCAACGAAGCCGACGCCGATGATGAGTGGTTCCGCCTGCGTCACGAAAAAGCCCTGACCGCTGACGCTGTGGTGCGCCTGGCCGAAGCCGCCAAGGCCAAATATGGCTTCAACGATTTTAAGCTCAAGGGCGGTGTGCTCAGTGGCGATGAAGAAATCGAAGCCGTCACCGCGCTGGCCGAACGCTTCCCGGATGCGCGCATCACCCTTGACCCAAACGGTGCCTGGTCGTTGAAAGAAGCCATCCGCCTGTGCCGCGACCAACACCACGTGCTGGCCTACGCCGAAGACCCCTGCGGCGCAGAAAACGGCTATTCGGGCCGCGAAGTCATGGCCGAATTCCGTCGCGCCACGGGCCTTAAAACCGCTACCAACATGATCGCCACCGACTGGCGTGAAATGGGCCACGCCATCCAGCTGCAATCAGTGGACATCCCCCTCGCCGACCCGCACTTCTGGACGATGCAGGGCTCGGTGCGCGTCGCGCAAATGTGCAACGAGTGGGGCCTGACCTGGGGCTCGCATTCCAACAACCACTTCGATATCTCCCTGGCGATGTTTACCCAGGTGGCCGCGGCCGCCCCGGGTGAGATCACCGCCATCGACACCCACTGGATCTGGCAGGACGGCCAGCGCCTGACCCGCGAACCGCTGAAGATTGAAGGGGGCTACGTAAAGGTGCCGGCCAAGCCGGGCCTGGGCGTGGATATCGATATGGACGCCGTGGCCAAGGCCCATGAGCTGTACAAAGGCATGGGCCTTGGGGCGCGGGATGACAGTGTGGCGATGCAATTCTTGATCCCGGGTTGGGGCTTTGATAACAAGCGGCCTTGCTTGGTGCGGTGAATCAGCTTTAGGAGCGCTCAGCGCAATTTGAGCGTGACGCAAAAAATCCGATGCCCAAACAGGCATCGGATTTCAGTCAGATCAGAAGCTTAGCTGTTTGACCTCTGGCACGTCTGCCAGAGGCCTCTTTGCACTACTGCTGATTGGCGACCTCGAGATCCGCCGTATCCTCCTCAAGGCCAGAGAGAGCAGTGCCATTGATCAGCGGCCCATAACGACGGCTGAACTCCCAGTTGTAGGGCACGTGGTCTTTGTTGACCCCGTTATCCCAATTCACCGACCAGGTCATCAGGCCCTTGATCGACAATCCTTTGTCGTACAAACGCTTGAACGCACGGGTCACGGCTGTTGGGTTGATCACATAACCGGTGGCAGCCGCGTCGACGTTCGCGGGCAGGCCAATGACGAACTTGTCTGCCGGGATTTTGGTAAACCCCCGCGTTCCGCTCACCAGGCTTTCGGTCAGGTAAAACAGGAAGTCCTCTTTCATCGCGTCGTTGTTCTGGGCAATCCAGGCACCGTTGCCGTTGTTGACCTCCTGCACCCAGATCCCGTCGCCACCCTGGTTGTAATACTGCGGGGCGATGAAGTCGTAATAGCCTTCCAGCGCCTGGATGTAGCCGACGTATTTGCCGGCGGTGGTCAGGTACGGAAATTCCGGCGCCATGCTGATGATGAAGTGTTTGCCTTGACCGGCGTAGTGGTCCTTGACCAGTTTCAACGCGGCGGGCAGGACAGTCTTGTTGTCGGCGAAATCAATCGCACTCTGTTCAAGATCGATATCCAGGCCATCAAAGCCATAGGTTTCCACCAGGCGGATAATCTCGTTGGCCAGTGGCTGTTCGTTGCCTTTATGCAGTTCGATGTGTGCATCGGCGCCGCCAAGGGAAATCAGCACCGCCCTGCCCTGGCTGTTCAGCACGCCCACCTGGCGACGGAACTCGGCGTCGGACAGGTTGTACGGCTTGAAGGTTGGGATACCGTTGCCCTTCATGAAGGCCACGGCCACCACGTTGTAATCCTTTGGTACATCCGCCAGGCTGATATTGGCGAACTGGCCACGCTGGTAGCCATCGCTGGGTCCGGCAGGCCAGTTGTGCCAGAAGCCCATGAGGATCTTTTTGCCGGCAATGCTGGGCATCAGCGAAGCGGCATCGTTGAGTGGCGATTGCAGTGAGGTAAAGT
The DNA here is from genome assembly GCF_023127795.1 of Pseudomonas sp. W2Jun17. Lineage (NCBI taxonomy): Bacteria > Pseudomonadati > Pseudomonadota > Gammaproteobacteria > Pseudomonadales > Pseudomonadaceae > Pseudomonas > Pseudomonas sp. W2Jun17. The sequence continues at coordinate 230,433 of NZ_SPKO01000024.1, forward strand.
CGATATTTGACATGTTCTAATCCTTCAGAACCTGTGGGTTTAATGGTGCGGGCTTATTTGAAGTCCACGTCGAAGGCTTGATAGAAGGCGTTGCCGGTGTTGGCGACGATCCACATCAATACGATCACATGCTGGCCCTTCTTGTTGGCCGGCAGTTTCACTTCATGATTGACCTTGGCCTTCAGTTCGCCGGCATGGCTGTAGTACGGCACCTGGGTATAGAAGTCTTCGGCGAACGGCTGGGTTTCCAGCTGTGCGCGAGTGATGCGCTGTTTGGGATCCCAGCCATCCTTGGTGATCAGCCAGCGATAGCCACGGGTGGTGTGCGGCGCGGTGTATGCCCAGGTGACCTTGAAGGTCTGACCCGGCTCGACATTGAGTAACGGCCAGGTGAAGGCGCGGTTGAGTTTCTTGGCCATTTCCTCGTTGGTGAAGTTGATGCAGTCACGCGCATCGGTCTTGCCACCGCTGAGGATGAAGCCGTCGGCTGGTGGAGTGACGCTGTCACTGTCGGTTTGGTAAGGCGCCGGGAACGGACCGGCCATCAGTGCCGGGAAGTTTTTGCCGCCTTCCATTTCATTGACCTGCCAGGTCTCCAGCAGGCCGAGATCCACGGCGACTGCGCCACGGCTGGAAGGGGATGTGACACGACCATGGCGAAGCGGTGTCTGGGTTTGTGGTTTGTTCATTTTGTGACTCCATTGATTTGATTAAGAACTCTCCTTTCTTGAAGAAGAGGACCTCAACCTAACGGAGCTGCTTTTTTTTGCCACTGGCCCATTTTTCACTCATTTTCGTTTCATGAGCGCGCCGCCCCGAAAATACTGGATATATAACCAGTATTATGGGAATAACCTTACGCTGCAAGAGGTCGATTTCCTACAAGACCAGGCGCACATCAACACTGCTTCTCTCGTAAATCGCATCATCCCTTCGTAACGGATAGCCCTCTGTGGACAAAAAGGGACGTATCTATTTTCAATCAAATAAACCGTCCGATTTTTGGTCCATCAGGTTTTGCCGGTGACGGCCGTTTTTTTAATTGTGGTCGCGGCAATCGGTTGCACCGTCAGTTCCACCCCTAATGCCAACATCAGCTTCTGGACCGTCTCATAACGCGTCTTTGAGCCGCCTTTCAGGGTTTTATACAAGCTCTCCCGATTCACCCCTGCCGCTTCGGCAACCTTGTTCACACCCTGGGCTTTGGCAACCTCGGCCAGCGCCTTCATAAGGACTTGCGGGTCATGGCACGCCATGCTTTGCGCAAGATAGGCACTGATGGTTTGCGGGCTATCAAGGAAGCGTGAAGCCTCATAGGCGCTGGTGCCGGATGTATCCAGCTCGAGGATCGGCATGTCCTCTGGTTTGAATGTTGACTGACTCATGTCATTGACCTCTCAGGGCATCGAGAATCTTTTGTCCGCCTGTAGCCTACTGGCTACATCTTGCATCTGCCAGTGCTTTTTTAAAACCAGCAACACACAGCCAATGTGGGAGGGGGCTTGCTCCCGATAGCGGTGTATCTGCCATTGAGAGGTTGGCTGACCTGCCGCAATCGGGAGCAAGCCCCCTCCCACATTTGCACTGCGTTGTCGTTGAGGCAGCATTTTTGCGCACAACGGCGACCCGCGACTTTCTTTGGTACTAAGTAAACCGGGGCAGACGCTATTAAGATGTTGCCTGAGCCCACCACCCTATCGTCACAGCGGGCTCTACCCTCCCACCCCGACATCGGAAGCGCTCTGCATGAAGCTACCTGAGATCAGTACATTCATTGCTCAATGGCCCTCCCTTGGCGTGACGCAGCCTGCCGCTTGGCGGGTGTCTCAAGACTGCGAAAACCAGATTATGGTCTTGCTGTCACGCCTCGGCACGGGCTACCGGCGCCACGGAGACTGTGCCATCCACGAAAGCGCCATTGTCGAAGAAGGCGCTGTGTTGAAAGGCCCGATCATCATCGGCGAAGGCTCATTCGTAGCAGCGGGAGCGTACCTGCGCGGCGGCGTTTATCTGGGCAGCCATTGCATTGTGGGCCCAAGCTGCGAACTGAAAAGCACCTTCATGCTGGCCGCAAGCAAGCTGGCACACTTCAACTTTGTCGGCGATTCATTGATTGGCGAAGGGGTAAATATTGAAGCCGGTGCAATCATCGCCAATTACCGTAACGAGTTGGATGGGGCGGATATCAAGATCCGCTATGCAGACAATGTGATCGAGACAGGGGTGAACAAATTTGGTGCCCTGGTAGGCGACGGCTGCAAAATCGGCGCGAATGCCGTCATTGCTCCAGGCGCAATATTAGAGCCAAACAGTCGTGTTCCGCGTTTGGGGTTGATTGACCAGTTCGCCTACGAGTAGCGATAGCCCGTAGACATGTCCTACAGCGCTCCGCACCACCTTGCTCCATTGCCTACAGTTGCGTCAGAATCCGCCGGCTTGTGCGCTTGGATGGGCGTCTCTAAGGTGGCTCGGTCGCTGACAACTCAGTGATCGGGTTTAGTAGCCCGAGTGACAACATAAAGTGCATGAGCCTCATCGATCAGATGTTCTTGTCTGTGCTTGATGGTGGCTGTGCGCAGGGCGCCCTCGGGCGCGCCGGCTTTGTGTGTTTCCCCGGTCTACTAACCTGCGTACAGCCGCCACCCCATCGTTTAGTAGCGATGAGGTGTTGGCCCTAAAACAGGTACAACACACATGTATAAAGTCACGCCTAACCCTCCAAACGATCCAAACCTCAAGCTTGATCAGGCATCCCTTAACACCCACGCCGAACCACCTCCCTCACCGCTGTTCAGCGTTGCCGACGACGCCAGCAACGAATGCTCATCGCCAATAGCTACGAAACCTTTTCCTCGGTGACAGCGTTATTGCTTGACCTGTCGGATGAACTGTCAGGCAAACAGCGCGATGTCGCGCTGGCGATTCATCAGCTGAGTGAATTGGGGGTTTTGTTGGTGGACAAATTGATGGCGAGGGAAAGTGCTTCAAGGGTTAGCTAGTCTTGCAGCCACCCGATAGACCGCCGCGTCGTCATGATCGACTTCACGACGACTCGGCAGCACCTAGGCGCCGGTCAGGCCCTCGGAGCCTGGTGGGCGCCCTTTCTCTTGGACCCTCTACCTGAACCGACCGTTTCAGGTCATGCTGCGCCCTCCCTTTCAAGGACGAAAACAGCATGAAAGCCCGCCTCGCCGCTCTGCTGCTGATGTGCCTGAGCGCTCCCGCATTCGCCAGCGACAGCCCCGTCGGCTTTCAAACCACCACCCTGCCAGACACCCACAACAACCGCCCGCTGGAAATGGCTGTGTGGTACCCCGCCGCCACCACTGCCAAACCCAAGCTGATCGCCGACAATGTGGTGTTCATCGGCGTGCTGGCCGTTCCCGATGCGGCGCCGACGCCCGGCAAGCATCCTTTGGTGGTGCTCTCCCACGGCTACGGGGGCAATTGGGGCAAACAGGCGTGGCTGGCCAGTGCGTTGGCGCAGCAGGGTTATATCGTGGCGGCGGTCAACCACCCGGGCACTACCAGCCAGGATCGCAGCGCACAGGCCGCTGCGCAGTTATGGCAACGGCCTAGGGATTTAAGTCGGGCCATTGATGCGCTATTGGCCCAGCCAGAGCCATTCGGTGCGGTGGATAGCGGCCGGATCGCCGTGGTGGGGCATTCCCTGGGAGGCTGGACGGTGATGGAGACGGCCGGTGCGCGTTTTGACCCGGCGCTGTTTGCCCGGGACTGCAGCGCTCATCCGACGTTGGTCGCGTGTGCCGCCTACCGTGAGATGAACCCTGAAGGCACTGCGAACGGGAAGGAGCAATTGGCGGCGGACTTGAGCGACAAGCGCGTCAGCGCCGTGGTGTCTTTGGACCTGGGCCTGTCGCGCGGGTTTACCGATGCAAGTCTGGCGGCGCTGCCGGTGCGGGCCTTGGTGATCGCCGCCGGTGTACCGTCAGCGGATTTGCCGGCGCAGATGGAATCGGCCGACATGGCCAAACGGTTGCCAAACGCCTCGACGCAGTACGTGGAGATCCGCGACGCCAATCACTTCAGCTTTATGTCGCAATGCAAACCGGGCGCGGCGGCGGTGCTCGACGCGGATGTGCCCGGCGACAGCATCATTTGTCAGGATGGGCCGGGTGCACGGCCACGACCGATTATCCAGCAGCAGGTGATCACGTTGATCAGCCAGTTTTTGGCACGTTGATCAGGGTTTGATGATGTAGGAGCGAGCTTGCTCGCGAAAAATCTCAACGATAACGCGCGCTTCCAGGTAAAACGTGGCGTGCTGAAGTGCTTCGCGAGCAAGCTCGCTCCTACAGAATAGCGGTTCAAATAAGTATGAAAAGAAGCAAAGACACCTTTGCCTATCAGGCGGTGTACCGCTACCTCATCGAGCTGATCGAGGCCTGCCCTGCCGACGGCGCACGCAAATTGCCGTCCCTGCGCCAACTGGCCCTGCGCCTGGGCGTGTCGGTGTCGACCACCAAGTACGCGTATGCATTGCTTGAGGAACAAGGGCGGATCCAGGCCAGGCCCAAGCTCGGTTTTTTCATCGTCCCGAACTCGGCTCCCGCCATCAACCCAAATTCATCCCCCCTGCTCGACCAGGTCTTCGCCAACGCACGCCAACCCGGCATGCTGGCCCTGAGCAGTGATGCGCCGGCGATGCTGCTGTCGCTGGAGCAGCCTTTGTTGATGCTGGAACGCGAACTGACCCGGCAGTATCCGCGATCACTGGCACCCCTGTATCTGCCAATGGGCGAGCCCGAGTTGCGCGCCGCCTTGGCCGAACGCTACAGCCGCTCTACTGACCATTACTGGCAAGCCGACCAGGTGTATATCGGCTCGGACTTGCACAGCGTATTGGAGGTCTCGCTCAACGCCTTGAACCTGGCGGGCACGCTCGCACTGGTGGAGTCGCCGTGTTCGTGGGCGATCCTGCGGCAATTGCAGGCGGCGAAAATCCGTGTGATCGAGATGCCCCTCGGCGCAGATGGGCGTTTTGACCTGGGCGCTCTGAACACGCTGCTCAAGCGTGAGCCGATCCGCCTGGCGGTGCTGTCATCGACGGTGAATATGCCCCAGGGCGGTGTGATGCCCGCGCAGGATAAACAGCAGATCTGCGAATGGTTGGCCGAGCGGGATATCTGGCTGTTCGAAAACGACACCTACGGCGAGCTGTATTTCGGCCCGCAACCGGCGCGTTATCGCGACTACGCCGACCCGCACAAACTACTGGTGTTCTCGACCTTCGACAAAGTCATCGGCTCGGAGGCACCCTACGGCTATGTGCTGTGTCGCGGGCATGCCACACCGTTGCAACAGCTGTTCCTGGAGCGCGGCTTTCGCCTCTCGCCGATCCGCCAGAAAGCCATCGCCAAGCTGTTTGCGTCCAAGCGTATCGACGCCCATCTGAAGGCGTTGCGCGCACGGTTACTGGCGCGCATGACGCAGCTCAAAGCCCTGCTGTTAACCCACGGCAATGGCCAATGGCAGGTGGTCGAACCCCATGGCGGCGCAAGCTTCTGGCTCCGGGCCAGCCGCCCGGTGGATATGCGCCAGGTGTTCGCGCACTTGCTAAGCCAGCGCATCGTCATCGCCCCCGGCGAACTGTTCAGCCAGCAAGGCGCCTGGCCAGATCACCTGCGCCTGAGCTACACACTCGACTGGAGCAAGGACATTGCCCAGGCCGTCCAACTACTGGCCCAGGCGTTGCGTCAAAGCCCGTAGCAGTGCCGGTCTTCGGGAAAACGACCCTGGCGCACATCGTCGGCGAAACGCTCGCAGGCATCGCGAATCACCGCCCCCACATCAGCGTATTGCTTGACGAAGCGCGGCATCGAGCCGCCGCCCAGGCCCAGCACATCCTCGGTGACCAACACCTGGCCGTCACACGCAGGCGATGCGCCGATGCCGATGGTGGGTTTGCTTGAGTCCAGGGTGATCTGCCGGGCCACACCTTCGGCCACCCCTTCCAGCAGCAGACTGAAGGCCCCCGCTTCCAGGTTGGCGCGAGCATCGGCGACAATCACCGCAGCGGTTTCAGCGCTCAGGCCCTGAGCCTTGAACCCGCCCATGACGTTGACGAATTGCGGCATCAGCCCCACGTGGGCCATCACCGGTACACCTCGTGCAACCAGGAACTCCACGGTGCCGGCCAGGGCCTGATTGGCCTCCAGCTTGACCGCGTCGCAACCGGTACGCGCCAATACTTGGGCACAGTTGCGAAAAGCCTGCTCATACGACTCCTGGTAACTGCCAAACGGCATGTCTGCGATCACACAGGCCAAGCGTGTACTGTCGACCACCGCACGGGTGTGGCCGATGATTTCTTCCAGCTGCATGCTCAGGGTCGACGCCCGGCCATAGCCGACCATGGCCGTGGAGTCACCGACCAGGATGAAGTCGACGATCGGATCGATCAGCTTGGCGATAGCGCTGGAGTAGGCGGTCAGGGAGACGATTTTCTGCTGCCCCTTCATGGCGACCAATTGAGGGACAGTCATGCGTTTGGTACGGGTGTGAATGCTCATCGGGGCTTTTCCGTTTGCGCTGGATACTCGGCCCGATTATTGGCGAAACGAAGGACGATTCAATGCACAGATCAGCGCTAAAAAGCGACCCAGGGCCCGGTCACATTTGCTGAAACTGGTATCATCCGCGCCTTTCCCTCTCAGGCTCCGCGACATGAACCGCCAGAAAAAACTCCAGCAGCTCTTCAAGGCCAAAGCCAAAAAAGCCAGCGCCAAGCTGGCGCCGAAAAGCAAAGACAAATACATCAGCAAGGCCGACCGTTTGAAGCTGGCGACCGAGGCCGGTGAAAACCCTGTCACGCCCCTCGAGACGCCTGCTGAGTAAGGCGCATGGCTGAAGGGGTGGCCGCTTCATATTTGCCCCAGATACGCCGCAGATGCCGCGCCGAACCAAAGCCTGCGCGCTCGGCCACGGTTTCAATGCCCAGGTCCGACTCGGCCAGCAGTTCACGGGCCACCGCCAGGCGCAGGCGGTGCAGGTAGTCCAGCGGGCTGATGCCGACATGCTCCTGGAACAAGCGCCCCAGGTGGCGGCTGCCGGTGCAGGCCAGGGCGGCCATGCGGGTTACGGTCCAGTCCTCACAGGGCGCCGCGGCGATGGCGTCCTGCACCCGATGCACCGCCGGATGCAGGTGATTACGCCCGGTTATCCAGGGCGACAACTGCGGGTCGCTGCCGCTGCGGCGCAGGTAAACCACCATGTCCCGCGCTACCGCGCACGCCAGCCGTGGCCCGGCCAGCTCGGCGACCAGGTGCAGCATCAGGTCGATACCGGCCGTGACACCGGCGCTGCAACTGACCGGACCATCGGTCACGTACAAGCGGTTTTCCAGGACGCGAGCCTTGGGCGCCATGGCTTGCAAGGTGGCGCACAACGAGTGGTGCGTGGTGCATTGGCGGCCATCCAGTAATCCGGCGCTGGCGGCACTCAACGCGCCGGCGCATACGCAGATAAGGCGTTCAGCCGAGGGTGCGAAGACGTTTTGCAACCAGTAAGTCAGGTGGTTGCTGGCCGACTCGAACGCCTGCTGGTGTGCCTTGCTGACCTTCATCGTGGAGCCCACCAAGACCACCAGGGTGCCGGGGGCCAAGGTCGGTGGCAGTGGCGCCAGCCCCGTCAGCGGCAAACCGATGGAGGTGTGCAGCGTTGCCACCGGGCTGACGTACTGCAAGTCGAAATCCACCACCGCCGGGTCATCGACCTGGGCGGCCAGACGCAGCACTTCGGCAGGCCCGGCCAGGTCGAGCATCAGTACGTTTGGCAACAGCACAAACAGCACCGGCACACTCATCGATTCACTCCGCCAGGGCCTGGGCGACCGTCACGATGCGGGCGAAGCGGTCATCGAGGACCAGCTCCGTGCGTTCGCGAATCTCGGCCGGCGTATAGACCCGGCCGCTACGCGCGTGGGTCATCGGGAAGGTCAGCGTCGCCTCGCTGACAAAATCCACCTTTAAGCCACTGTCGCAAGCCTGCCGCGTAGTGGTCTCGCAGCATTGCTCGGTGCGGATGCCGCTGATGATCAGCGTGGCGACGCCCATCTCCACCAGGCGAGCGGCCAGGGGCGTACCCGCAAAGGCACTGTGGTAGCGCTTGTGGATCACCAACTGCGGATTGATCGACAGCTCGCTCAGTGCCCTGACGTTGCCCGATTGCATGGAGAAATGCCCCTGGTCTTCAACATGGAAGACTTGTACCACCGGGATGCCCTGCTGAACACAACCATCGATGAGGGCCTGCTGTTTTTCCAGATAGTCGGGCAGGTCATTTTCGGACCAATAGGTTGAATGACGGAACGAGTGCTGGGCGTCGATCACGATCAGGGCTTTACGGCTCATGGGCAGTCCTTTTGGCTTGCATCAGTGGGTGAACGATGCAAGCCATGGTAAGGACAACCCACAGCGCACGACAGGCGCAAGGCAGACTACTTCAGGACGGATTCGGACATGTCACCGGGCACGCCATGGCACAACGACTGCCGGGTTCGAAGCCATGGGCGTACTCATCCGCCAGGATCGTTTCCAGACGCGGATCACTGTGAGTAGCGAAGCCCAGGCGCCGGTAGAACGGTGCATTCCACGGTACATGCACAAAGGTGGTCAGGGTCACTGCATGCAGTTGCTGGGCGCGGGCGTGGTTCATCGCCGTTTCCACCAGCCTGCGCCCCCAGCCCTGGCTTTGCAGCGGCCGGACCACGGACACTTCATGGATATGCAGATCGTCGCCAAAGCGTTCTGCGCTGAGGAAACCCTGGGGTTGGTCGTGGTGATCAACCACCACCCAACAGGTCGATAGCGCGATCCACTGCCGATGGCACTCGACGCCAATCGACGCGGCATCCGCCAGCCAGGCCAGCCCTTCGATTGCGCGAAACGCCTGAGCCGCGCACTGCTCGATGGCGGGCAACAAACCGGCGTCTTGCGTGCGCGCCAGGCGAATGTGGGCGGCCTGCTCAGCAACCACTCAACGCCACCTGGGGCCGTTCGCCGGCAAAGAAGAAGGGCCGCAGGCGCACGCCCACGCCATTGCCGATAAACGCCGCCACCAGCCACACCCAGCCATGCAGGCTGCCCGAGGCGATGCCACTGAAATAGGCGCCGATATTACAGCCATAGGCCAGGCGCGAACCGTAGCCGAGCAGCAGGCCGCCGATCACGGCGGCGATCAACGAGCGTGCCGGAATATTCAGGCTGGGAGCGAAACGCCCGGCCAGGCCAGCGGCCAGCAGCGCGCCAAGGACAATGCCGATATCCATGACGCTGGTGATGTCTTCCCAGACCGGCGCGGCCAGGGCCTTGGCATTGCCCGGCATCTGCCAGAACGCCCAACTCGCCACATCCACACCCAGCCCGCTCGCCACTTTGGCGCCCCACAGCGCGAACGCCGAGGTGATGCCCCACGGCCGCCCAGCCAGGGCCAGGGTGGCGTAGTTGAGCAGCGCCAGGCCAATCGCGCCCCACACCAGCGGCCAGGGCCCACGCAGAAAACGACGCAGCCCTTGATGCTCGCTGTGCACGCCTTGTTCAAGCTGGCCGTGACGGCGCTTTTCCAGGCGCACGGTCGCCACCGCAATCAGCGCGAACACCGCCAGGCTCAAGACCAGCGCCGGCAGCACACCGAAACTTTTGACGATGGAAACCGCCGGGAACGACGGCAACGCAAACCACCAGTCGACGTGGTGGGTGGCGATCAACGAGCCACAGATAAAGAACAGCAGCGTCACCAACATGCGCGCATTACCGCCGCCCACGGTGAACAAGGTGCCCGATGCACAGCCGCCACCCAGCTGCATGCCGATCCCGAAGATAAACGCCCCGAACACCACCGACACACCGGCCGGCGCCACCAAGCCCACGACCGGCTGGCCGAACAAAGTGCCCGCGCCCAGTGCCGGGAAAAACAGCAGCACCGCCACCGCCAGCATCACCATCTGCGCACGCAAGCCGGCGCCACGCCGATCATTGATAAACACGCGCCAGGCCGAGGTAAAACCGAAGGCAGCGTGGTACAGCGTCAGGCCCAGCGCGGCGCCGACCACCAGCAACAACACTTGGCGTGCGCCAACGGTGTTTTGCAGGAACAGGGCGCCCGCCACCAGGATGATAAAGGCTATCAGTGGCGCTGCAGGCTTGCGTGCAGGCGCCAGGGAAAGGGAGGTGCTCATGGGGATCTCGATGGGTTGGAAGGAGGCCAGTATAGCCCCAGACGGAACTTGATCAGGCGCAGGCATTGCCGAGAGGCTCATCGTTTGAACCACCGCCTTCGCAGCCTCGCTGGGGCTCGACAGCTCCCACAGGGATTAGCGGTGTTGAGTTGATCTCGATTGGCAGGGCCATTGCGCCAAACACAGCTCCCGACAACAACACCGCCCAAATGTGGGAGCTGTCGAGCCCCAGCGAGGCTGCGAAGGCGGCGACGCAGTCAACATCTTCATCGCCTGAACTACCGCTTTCGCAGCCTCGCTGGGGCTCGACAGCTCCCACAGGGATTAGCGGTGCTGGGTTGATCTCGATTGGCAGGGCCATTGCGACAAACACAACTCCCGACAACAGCACCGCCCTAATGTGGGAGCTGTCGAGCCCCAGCGAGGCTGCGAAGGCGGCGGCACAGTCAACCCTTCATAGCCTGAACCATCGCTATCGCAGCCTCGCCAAAGCTCGACAGCTCCCACAGGGGGATGAGGAGGAATGACTAACGCTGGCTGATCGAGCTCCACGCCGCTTCAGCCAGCAGCTCACGGTACTCAAAGGGGCTCTTTTTGACCTTCGCCGACAGCCACGCACGGGAGTAGCTTTCCGCCGCGCCAATGATCAACGAAGGGATAAGTTCTGCGGGCAAATGGCTGAAGTGTTCCTTGCGCCCTTCCCCGCCCATCCACTCCTTCAACTGCTGGTTGCGCTGCTTGTTGCGCGCAATCAACTCGTCCTTGAACGGGCCGTTGGACACGGCAAAACGGCTTTGGAAAACAAACCGCGCCCAGTCCGGCTGGGCGGTGACCCATTCAACGTAGCTGTACACCAGGCCGACCACACCGGCGTGGGCCGTATCCGCCGCTTGCAGGTAGTGGTCACGCAGGCTGGCCTGGTCTTCCAGCGCAGCAAAGAACAGCGCGGCGACCAGCCCTTCCTTGTTGCCAAAGTGGTGATAGATAGCGCCCACGCTGGTGTCGCAGCGCGCACGGATGGTCTCGATGTTGGTCGCCTCGATGCCTGCCTCGTTAAAACAGGCCAACGCCTCACGCAGGATGGTGCGCTTAAGGTCGCTGCGCCTGCCGGGGAAGGTGCGCTCGATGAGATCGATGGAGTGCATGGGGGGGAACGCCAAATCAAAACAGTTTATAGGCTGAGCGACCGCCAGAGAAAGCTCGGGTTGACAGGCACGGAATCTACAGAATATTGTTCTGTTACGGAATATTATTCCGCAACTAAGCCTTGAGGATATTCGTATGAGCCAAGCACTGAGCATGTTCAATAGCGTAGGCCCTGCCGCATTCAGCAACCTGGCGTGCCAGATGGCACCCTACTTCAGCACCATCACTCCCGAGATCGCGGAACTCAAGCCCAACCATGCAGTGGTCACCGTGCCGTTTCGCAAGGAAATCACCAACCACCTGGCTTCGGTGCATGCCATTGCGCTGTGCAACGCCGCCGAACTGGCCGGCGGCATGATGACCGACGCGTCGATCCCCGCTGGCGCACGCTGGATTCCCAAGGGCATGAGCGTGGAATACCTGGCCAAGGCGAAAACCGATATCCGCGCCGTCGCCGATGGCAGCGCTATCGATTGGCAGACCGCGGGCGACAAGATCGTGCCGGTAGAGATCTTCGATGCGGGCGGCGTCAAGGTCTTCACTGCCCACATCACCATGAATGTGAAGCTCGCTTAGCCCCTCAGCCGGCACAGGCAGTATCAGCGACACGGCATCTGCAAGGCGTGACTGAACGCGTGGATGTGGTCGACGATGCGCTGCGAAGCGGTGCGGATTGCGGTGGTGGTATTGCCGGCGATATGCGGCGTCAATTGCGCACCGGCAATGCCCGCCAACGGCGAGCTGAAACGGTCTTTTTCCAGGGCGAAGGTGTCAATGGCGACCGCCTTGATATGCCGGGGAAACCGGATCATGAAGGCGGCCAGTTGCTGCTCGTCGACGATGCCACCGCGAGCGGTATTGATCAGTATCGAACCCTGGCGCATCCGCTTGAACTCGGCGCTGCCGAATAAGCCGCGAGTCTGCGGGGTGAGCGGCACATGGATCGAAACGATATTGGCCTCATCCAGCAACTGTTCCAGGGTTTGCCTGCGTTGCAGCCCGAGGCGGCGCGCCTCCTGCTCGGTGAAGCGCTCGGACCCGGTGGCAATCACCTTCATCCCCAAGGCGCTGGCTTTACACGCCACCTGCTGGGCAATGCTGCCGGTGCCCACCAGCCCGAGGGTGAGTTCGGCGTATTCAGCAGCAGGCGCCAAGGTGCCTTTTGACCAGTGGCCTTGGTGGGTTTGCGCGTTGTAGTGGTCCAGATCCCGAGACAGAAACAACGCCTGGGCCAACACGTATTCAGCGACAGCGGTCGCGTTGGAACCCGGCGTATGCAGAACCGTCACTCCCGCCTGCTCGCACGCCTGTCGGTCGATATGGTTGAGACCGGTCCCGGCCTGGGCGATGGCGCGCAGCGGTATGGGCAACCCGGGTGAGCTGGCGGCGCGAATCAGTTCGCCGCCCAGCGGGATGTTCAAGCGCGTCTTGAACACGCTGTAACCCCCAGCCTGATACACCGCTGCGATAAAACCCCGCTCATCATGGCCGTTGATATCGGCATACCCGATGCGTGCGCCGTAGCGCTGCTGGATGCTGTGTTTATCGGTGAAGTAATAGAGGTTAAGGACGACCGCCAAGCCCAGTTCAAGGAATCGATCGATTTCCTCATAGAGCAGCGGCGGACCGGGCGCGTCAAGTATCAGCGTGGTGAATGCCATGGGGTTTGATCCTTTTGAAGGCATCGATAACTCAAACAATGGTTGCTTGATTGCCGCTTCGAAGACCGCATTGCCCAAGGCAGCCGCCCGCTTCGACCAATAAAGCATGGTCCTGATTTTTCGGTAAAAGACCTGTTTGGAATAAAACGAAAGGGAAAAAATCATTGGCCGTCAAAAAGAACACGCCTGCGCTCCATGACCATAATCGAGGCGTTTAACTTTTTGATTAATCAGGGCTAAATAAAATAATTCGAAAACGTCTTACTCAAAGGAAAATCTCGGCCCCCATAGCGTGCGAGAGAAACCTGAAAAAATCTTCATAACCCTTGAACGTCAGCCAAATGAATAGGCGAAGCGCTTGCGAGTCCTATCCATCGGCATATTCAGGAACATACGCCCCGGTGAAACGGCGCGCCCCTAGCTCAGAAGGATCTCTATGCAAAGCCTCCCGTTCTCTGCGTTACGCCTGTTCGGCGTGCTGGCAGCCATGGTCTGTGCGCTGTTGACGACGCAAGCCCGTGCCGATTACACCGACCTTTCCCTGACCCATGAAAAAAATATTCAGTCCTACGTCGTGAATGCCGACGGCAGCTTTGTACTGGATGTCGAACGGGTTATGCGGATCAATGAAGAGCGCGCGATCACCTCCAACGCCCAGCGCTCGGTCACCTACAACCGCACCCTGGAAACCCTGGATATCGTCGAGGCCTACACCCTCAAACCCGATGGCCGCAAAGTCGTGGTAACACCCGACCGGATCAAGGAGCAGCAGGAGCTTGAGTCTGCCCAGGCGCCGATGTTCCAGGACTCGCGGGTCAAGGTGGTGATCTTCCCGGAGCTGCAAGTGGGCGATCGGATGGTGTTGCGGTACCAGCGCCATCGCAATACGCCATTGTTTGCGGGGCAGTTCGAAGACCTTTTCTCGCCGGATTTCTACCAGAATGAACAGGTGCGCCTGAGCTACGACATGCCCGCCGAAATGAAGCTGTACGCCGACTCACGGGGTTTCAAGGCGTCCACGCCAGCCAACGCCAACGGGCGAACGGTGTACCGCTGGGACTTGGAACAAACCAAGAAAAACCGCGTGGAAGAAGGCTCCGTTGCCTACACCGACTACGGGCAACTGCTGGCCGTATCGACGTTCACCGACTACAAACAGTTTGCCCAGGCCTACGCCGCACGCGCACAGGTAGAAGTGACCCCGGCCATGACCCAACTGGCCAAGGAACTCACCGCCAACCTCGACAACTCACGCAGCAAGGCCCTTGTGCTGAGTGATTGGGTACGCAAGAACATTCGCTATGTGGCGGTGTACGTCGGTGCCGGCGGCGTAGTACCGCATTCAGCGCAAGCGGTGCTGGATAACCGCTATGGCGACTGCAAGGACCATGTGGCCCTGCTTGAAGCGCTGCTCAAAGCCGTCGCCATTGAAAGCTCGCCCGCCCTGATCAACGCCGGCAACGCCCACGTACTGCCCAAGGTGCCAACCCTGGGGGTGCTCAACCATGTGATCACTTATGTACCCAGCCTCAATCTGTACCTGGACTCCACCGCGACACCCATCGCCGCTGGCTACCTGCCTCTGCCCGAACTCGGCAAACCGGTGTTGCTGACACAGACCGGTGAACGTACACAAACGCCGTCCGGCCAACCTGGCAAAGTGAACACAACCATAGCCTTCAAGGTCAACGCCAAAGGCGCTGCAGACTTTACCAATGACTCCACCATCGACGGTTGGGGCGCAGAGTTTAACCGCTTCATGCTCAAAGCCATGCAGCCGGCCGACCGCAATCAGTTGGTGCAGCAGATTCTGAGCATGTATGGGCAATCCGGCAGCGGGTTGATCGAAACTGACGCCTTGGACGGCACTGCCAATACCTTCAAATTCGCGATTAAAGGCCACACCAGCAACCTGGTGAACCTACCTGGCCCGACCGGGGTGCCTACCCTCTCCAGCCTGGCCGGCGGTATTGGCCAGAGCGTGTTTTCCTTGATCGTCGAAAAGGAACGCACTCAGGCCTTCACTTGCCTCTCAAGTGAGATCACAGAGGTAGCGCGCCTGGAGTTCCCCGCCAAGGTGAAGATCCTCGCGGTACCCAAGGCTGTGTCGGTGAAACAGGCAGGCTTCGACTATCGCTCGACCTATGTGAAGAAGGCCAATACGGTGCTGATCACCCGCCAATATGTGTTTAGCAAGCCAGAGATTCTCTGCACCCCGGAGGATTTTGCGGCCATGCAACCGGCGGTTGAAAGTATGGTCAACGACTTGAAAAGCCAAGTCATTGTGCAGACGCTGTAACGCCCTCGCCCTTCTTGCGTGTCAGTGCTGACGCACTGGCGCGCGGGAATCGTGGGCTGTGATGCTGAGGCGCGGGTATAAAAACCGCTCCCCAACCAGCCGTCGCTATTGTGAAGCGCTATCTGCCTTTAATGTTCTGACTCGACAGCCCGCACGCTCGTAAAATCAAGAATGACCGTAAACCTCTGTTGCTCACGGATCACTTCAATCTGCCAGCCCAGCTTTGCGCACAATTGCCGCATCAACTGCAACCCTAGCCCATACCCAAAATCGTCGGACTCCTGTCGCGGCTTGGCCTCGCGGACGTGATTGGCAATCATCAGCCGCGGGTATTCGAAACTGATGTCTACCGTGCCCTCTTCTGCGTATTGCAGCGCATTGCGCAGGAAGTTGCCGATCACGATACGACACGCCGTAGGGGGCAGTCGGCAAGGTTCGGTGTGGATGTCGATGCTTAGCTTGATATCCCGATTACCGATCAGGTAGCGGTGCTTCTCAATCAGTTCGCCGACTACCTCGCTCAGATTAACGTCTTGCTCGGGCAGCGATTCGGAACGCTCGCGGCTCATCCACAGCAATGTCTCGGCAATCAGCTGCATGTTCATCACAGAGCGTTCTATACGTTGCAAGGAAGGCGGCAGCACACCGCCCGATTGCAGGGCCAACAATTCGATATTGGCCTTGAGCACCGCCAGTGGCGTGCGCAGTTCATGGCTGGTGTAGCGCAACAGGCGGCCTTCACGCTGGCTGGCGGCCTGCACCTGCTCAACACTTTTGGCCAGGGCATCGGCCAGCATATTGAACTCCTTGAAACTGAAACCCGGCCGTGTGCTGGCCAGGGCATCAGGATCTTTGAGTGTGCCGGACCATTGCACCAGACGCCCCAGCGGCCGAACCAGCCACCAGACCAGCAAGGCGATGATGATCAGCGCCGGCACGAATACCGCCAGGCTGATGAACTTGACACTCTCTATGACCTGATCGAAATAGGCGTCTGACAACGGCGTCTCGACCTCACCCCCGGCTTCCTTATCGTGGTCGATGTCGTACATGTAGAGGGTTTTGCCGTCACCCAGGGGCTGTTCGAGGATGATCTGGAAAGGCTCGTCGTCGTCATCGGAATAGAGATCGCCGAAGATATTCACCGCACCGAAGGACAGGCTCGGTGGGGTATCGAGCAACTCACGCACGTCCTGCGGCAATGCCTGCTTGCCGATGACGCTGGTATAGAAGTAATTGTGCGGCGTCGGCGTGGTCGGGTCCTGCTTGTAGTGCCGGAGAAAATACTGAGCTTCCTCCTCCATCATCGCGCTGGCGGTATAGAACAGGCCGCGCACGGTAAATTCAGGCAGCAGCTTGCTGTAGATCACCAGCACCACCGCAATCAAGCACAGGAAACTGCCGCTGATTACCCACTTCAGACTCAGGCCGTTACGCATGGGGTTTTACCTGAATGCCGACACCCGCCAGGGTATGGATCAGCGGCCGGCCAAAAGGCTTGTCCACGGCCTTGCGCAACCGATGCATATGCACCTTGAGCGTATCAGTGTCGGGTGGCTCGTCGCCCCAGATCTTCGCTTCCAGGCGTTCTCGAGAGACCGGCTGTGGGCTTGCGCGCATCAGGTTTTCCAACAAGGTCCAGCAGATGGGCGACAAATGCAGCTCCTGCCCTGCGCGGCTGACCTTGCGGGTGGTCAGCTCCATTACCAGGTCATCCACTTGCAGGCGACTGGTCTGGCCGCTGCGGCGCAGGCTCAGGGCGCGAATCCTGGCGACCAGCTCGGCCAGCTCGAACGGCTTGACCAGGTAGTCGTCGGCTCCGGCAGCGAAACTGGCGAGCTTGTCGGATAACGCGTCCAGCGAGGTCAACATCAGGATCGGCGTCTGGATGCCCTGCTGGCGCAACCGATCGCATACCTGCTGGCCGTTCAGTCGCGGCAGCATGATGTCCAGGAGGATGACGTCGTAATGCTGATTGAGCGCCAGGTTAAGCCCGGTCTGACCATTACTGACGTGGTCGCAGACAATGCCGCTGATCTCCAGATACTCGATGACGGTGGTGGCCAGATCAAGGTTGTCCTCGACCAGCAGCAAGTGGATATGCACGGGGAAAACCTCGAACAGGGAGTGCGCAGAGGTTTGCAGGATAACGGAACTCGAGCTGCTTTCTGCTGACGTTTACCTGACGTTAACCCACTGCTGCTTAAGCTAAGGCTTCTCTTATCCAGAGCTCGCCCTCGCCATGAACCTGTCTTCGATGATCAAAGGTGCCCTGCTAGCCTTGATTTTCCTCGCCCTGCTGGTGGGTTTCCTGCCGCCGGACGCTCAGCGGGGGCGCATGGGCGGCAGCGGCTGGTTTCCGATTGGCCAGAATGCCGAGCGCACAGGATCGAGTTATGTCGCCAGCGCGTCCTGACGACATCGGCGCCAGTTATGCCGCCCAGTTGGTCGCGTGCGTGGTGCTGATTGTTGGCGTGTCGGTTTCGGTGGGTATCTATATTGCTCGCTTGAATGCCCACGTCGATAAGCAACGAGAGCTGGCGCCGGTGTATCTGCACGCCTGCCCCGAAGGTCGCGGGGGCTTTATTGTCTACCCGGATGGCAGGCGCAGCGGTGACAGTTGTTATAGAGCCGATGAAGGTGAATCGACAGAGGCCGGCCAGGCGCGGGATTAGACAGGACTCATGCCTGTCGCACCATGCATTTGCGCGCCCTATTTATTGCTCAGCGCATTGGCCAGACGCAGCATGGCGGATTCAATTTCACATGCGCTCAAGGACGAATACCCTAACAGCCAACCTTGCTTCTTTTGTTCGCCGGCGTATAGCCGGCTGAGGCCGGGCAGTTGCACGCCCGCACTGGCAGCTTGGCGGATGGTCTTTTCTTCCGACCAGCCCTCGGCCAGCAGGCAGGGAATCTGCAATCCACCTTGGGTGGTCAAGGCCGTCGCAATACCGTTCAGATGCTGGCTGATAGCATTGAGCATGACCGCACGGCGGCTGGCGTAGAGTTTGCGCATGGCCCGAACATGGGCGTTGTAGTGACCGTCCTCCATGAATCGCGCCAGGGTCAATTGAAGGACCTGCGGCGTATGGCCGTCCATCATGCTGCGCGCATAGGTGAAGGCTTTGACCAGTTCGACAGGCAGCACCATATAGCCCATCCGCAACCCCGGATAGAGCGTTTTGCTGAACGTGCCGAGGTAGATCGTGCGCCGATATTTATCCAGGCCCTGCACGCAGGCGGTCGGTAGCCCGTCGTAGTGGAACTCGCTGTCGTAGTCGTCCTCGATGACCCACTTGCCGTGCTCGGCTGCCCAGTTGATCAACTCAAGCCGACGCTCCAGGGGCAACGTCGCTCCGGTGGGGTATTGATGCGAGGGGGTGACATAGACGCAACCGGCGCCGCTGCGGTCTGCTCGCAGCAAGTCCGTACGTATGCCTTGGGCATCGACATCTATGGGCACGACCTTGGTCTCAGCCGTTTCAAAGGCCTTTCTGGCGCCGTAGTAGCCGGGGTTTTCCAACAAGATCGGTTTACCCGCATCCACCAGCAATTGGGCGCACAGGAACAGGGCTTGGCGCGTACTGCTCAACACCAGAATCTGGTCGGCAGAGCATTTGGCTCCGCGTTCAAGGTTCAAGTAGGTGGCGATGGCCTTGCGCAGAGGCTCAGCGCCTTGCGGGTCGCCATGCAGAAGAACGTTACTGCGATAGTCCTTCATGACGTGGCGTTGCAGGCGCTCCCATACATCAGTGGGGAAGGTACGGGTTTCCGGCAGCCCTGTAGCAAAGGCCTTAACCGTCTGTTGATCGTTAACGCCACCACTGTTGAAAATCATCATGCCGCGCTGACTCAAGCCCACTCCTGGCGTCACCTCACTGGGTCGGGTGGCTTGCGCCTTGATACGGCGACGTGCAGCACCGTGCAATTGGGCGCCGACCGTTTCGCAGACATAGCTTCCCGCCCCCTCACGTCGCACGATGAAACCATCACGATGCAGTTGCCCATAAGCGTTCTCGACCGTGTCGCGGGCCACGCCAAGCGACTTGGCCAGGACCCGCGTCGCCGGTAATTTCAGGCCAGACCCAAGGGTGCCCTCAAGGATAAGTGCACGCAGGGCCCGCTGAATCCGCTGATGCAGGTCCAGCTTCTGAAACTCGGCGTCATTGATCCTTATCTTCAAGGTGTCGAGCTCGAAGGTTTTCGCCATGCGGTCTGCCCTATGCGAATAAATTGGCCGGAAAAGGCAGGCCAGTTTATCCGTAGACTCTGCTCATCGCCATTTGCAGGGAGCAACGTAAAGCCATGTCTTCATCAACATCCACGTCATCTGTTCGCCTCGGCGATCTGCTTCATCCGATTCTCGCCGGTTTGATCTCGGTCATCGTCAACTATGGCGGCACCTTCATTCTGGTGTTCCAGGCGGCCAGGGTCGCCGGGTTAAGCCCGGAGTTGACCGCTTCGTGGGTGTGGTCCGTATCGATTGGTGTGGGCGTTACCGGGTTGTTCCTCAGTTGGGTTTCTCGCGAACCGATCATCACCGCCTGGTCAACACCGGCGGCGGCATTTCTGGTGATCGCCCTGGCAAGCGCGCCCTATGCCGAAGCGGTGGGCGCATACATGATCTCGGCCGCCGCCTTTGTGCTGCTGGGGTTGTCGGGCTACTTCGAAAAAGTCATCCGCCTGATACCGCCGGGTGTGGCGGCGGGGCTGCTGGCCGGTATCCTGCTGCAGTTTGGCATCGGCGCGTTTGGCGGCATAAGCCTTGATCCCATGCTGGTCGGCTTGCTGATTACCGTATATATCCTGCTCAAACGCTTTACCGCACGGTACGCAGTAGTGGGCATCCTGGTAGTGGGAGTGGTTGCGCTGCTGCTTCAGGGACGTCTGGATATGTCTGGGCTGACACTGCAACTCGCGGCACCCGTGTTCACCCGGCCAGAGTTCTCGCTCAACGCTTTGCTCAGTATCGCGCTGCCGCTGTTTCTGATCACGCTGACCGGCCAGTACATGCCTGGGATGCTGGTGTTGCGCAATGACGGGTTCAGCACCAGTGCCAATCCAATCGTGACCCTTACCGGGTTGGGCTCCTTGCTTATGGCGCCCTTTGGTTCCCACGCATTCAATATCGCCGCGATTACCGCCGCCATCTGCACCGGCAAGGAAGCCCACGAAGAGCCCTCCAAACGCTGGATCGCCGGCATTGCAGCGGGCTTCTTTTACATCCTTGTAGGGATATTCGGCGTGACCCTGGCAGCGGTGTTCATGGCCTTCCCGCCAGCTTTCATCACGGCGCTGGCCGGGCTCGCCCTGCTGGGCACCATTGGCGGCAGCCTGGCCAATGCGATGGCCGACGCCAAAACCCGTGAAGCCTCGCTGATTACCTTTCTGGCAAGTGCGGCCAATATCACGTTGTTCGGGATTGGCGGGGCGTTCTGGGGGCTGCTGATTGGTCTGATGGCGTACGCCTTAATCAATGGCCGTCTGCTGCGTGGCAAGCCGGTCGTCAATGTGGCTGCCGAGTCTGTCAGTGGTAAAGAAGCCGCTAGTTGAGGCGCGTACGTATTGTTTTCGTTCATGGTTGGCAGATAGCTAATGATTGGGAGCTACCTTCGTATGGCGGGTTAACCGGCGCGTCAGCTCCCTGTAGCAATGACTTGACCCACGCCCCCCGCTGTTCGCGGTTTAGATTCACGCTTGCTCCCCACATTCGGTCGCCCTCATGCAGTTGCGCTTCACTTCGTTCGCTGTGATCAGCTTACGGTGGAACTTTTACCCACAAGATTGCGCCCCATGCTGGGCGCAAAGCAAAAAAAAAGCCTGCATCTCTGCAGGCTTTTCTCTATCTGGCTCCACGACCTGGACTCGAACCAGGGACCCAATGATTAACAGTCATTTGCTCTACCAACTGAGCTATCGCGGAATGCGCCGTATGTTACTGATTAAAAAGAAGAAGTCAAGCTTTGCGTTACATTCGCTTCAATTACCCGCCATGACCGCTTGAAAACGCCGGTTCCGCCGCCAGATCCAGCCAGGCCCGTGCCGCCGGTGGCAGGTGGGCGCTGGCGCGCCAGGCCAGGGCGATGTGCCAGTCGGTGTGGGGTTCGTCCAGGGGGATCAAGGCGATGCCGGCGTGTTGGTGCTTGTGCGCCAGCATTCGCGGCAGGAAGGCAACGCCCAGGCCGGCGGTGACCAGGTCGACGATAAAGTCGATCTGCCCGCTACGGGCGGTGACTTTCGGGGTCACACCTTTGCGCTCACACGCGCTGAGAATCTTGGCGTTGAGGGCGAAACCGGCTTCGAACAGGATGAACGGCGAGTCCGCCAGGTCGGTGAAGTCGATGCGCTTGCGTCGGGCCAGTGGATGGCTGATGGGCAGTACTGCGATCAGGGGTTCGTTGCGTACCGGTTGGTAGTCAAAGCCTTCGTCCACCGGCAACAGCAGTGCGGCCAGATCGACCTCCCCGGCTTCCAGGCATTCACGCAGTTTTTTACTGCCGTACTCGGTCAGTTCAATGTCGATGTCCGGGTAACGGCTGCGGTACGTGGCGAACATGGCGGCAAACAGCACCCCGCACCCCACCGGCGGCAGGCCAATGCGTAGTACGCCGCGTGTAAGACCGCGCAGGTCGTTGATTTCAGCCATCAGGTCGTTGCGTTCGGCGAGTATCACCAAGGCGCGGCGGTAGGCGATTTCACCGGCGGCGGTCAGCTCGTTCTTGTGGCCGAGGCGGTTGAGCAACGGCGTACCCAGCTCGTCTTCCAACGTCTTGATCGCCTTGCTGACGGTAGACTGGGTCAACGCTACCACCTCGGCCGCCTGGGAGAACCCACCCTGGCGCACCACTTCGACAAACGCACGCAATGTTCGCAGGTTCATCAGTATTCCTTTTGCGACTGGATAGCAGTGATAAAAGTTGTTTTTATCATGTCACAACTTTGCTTATCGTGTAGCACTTTGCCCTGTGGAGACACCGTCGATGATCATCTCGTCCGCTTCCGACTACCGCGCTGCGGCCAAGCGCAAGTTGCCGCGCTTTCTGTTCGACTACATCGACGGCGGCGCCTACGCTGAGCACACGTTGCGCGCCAACAGTTCGGACCTGGCCGAGATCAGCCTGCGCCAACGCATCCTGCGCAATGTCGACAGCCTGAGCCTGAGCACCCACTTGTTCGGCACGGAACTGGCGATGCCGGTCATTCTTAGCCCGGTCGGCCTGACCGGCATGTACGCGCGGCGCGGCGAAGTGCAAGCGGCCAAGGCAGCTGCCAACAAAAACATCCCCTTCTGCCTGTCGACGGTGTCGGTGTGTTCAATTGAGGAAGTGGCCTCGCAGAGCCCGCAGTCGATCTGGTTCCAGCTCTATGTGCTCAAGGATCGCGGCTTTATGCGCAATGCGCTGGAGCGAGCGCAGGCGGCCGGCGTGACCACGCTGGTGTTCACCGTGGATATGCCCACACCCGGCGCACGCTATCGCGATGCGCACTCGGGCATGTCCGGGCCGTACGCGGCGCAGCGGCGCATGCTGCAGGCGGTCACCAAGCCGCAATGGGCATTCGATGTGGGCTTGATGGGCCGCCCCCACGACTTGGGCAATATCTCAAAGTACCTGGGCAAACCCACCCATCTGGAGGACTACATTGGCTGGCTTGCCAACAACTTCGACCCGTCGATCAGTTGGAAAGACCTGGAGTGGATCCGCGAATTCTGGAAAGGCCCGATGATCATCAAGGGCATCCTCGACCCTCAGGATGCCAGGGATGCGGTGAGCTTCGGTGCCGACGGTATCGTGGTGTCCAACCATGGCGGCCGCCAACTCGACGGCGTGCTGTCCACCGCCAAGGCGTTGCCGCCGATTGCCGACGCGGTGGGCGATGACTTGACCGTGCTGGTGGACTCCGGCATTCGTTCCGGGCTCGACGTGGTGCGTATGCTCGCCCTGGGTGCGAAGGCGTGCCTGCTGGGGCGCGCGACCACCTATGCGCTGGCCGCCGAAGGCCAACGTGGGGTAGAGAACGTGCTGGATATCTTCGCCAAGGAAATGCGCGTGGCCATGACGCTGACCGGCGTCACTTCCATCGCGCAGATCGACCGCACGACGCTGGTCCAGCCGTGCTGAAGGCGGTGTCATTTATGTGAGGTTTATTTGAGTCGTTGTTTGTTCGCGACAAACAACGCTAACCACCGTGACATTAAAGTTGAACGGGTCGGCTGCAACGCCGGCCCATACCAGCCAAATAACTGGCGCCATTAATTAAAAGATAATTTTTTATTTTAATTACAGCCTTTTGATTTATAATAACTTTTTAAAACAAAACGGCTTTGGCACGAATCTCGCTGTAACACTTGCCAAGCAGGTTAAGTGATGACAAGACGTGCGGCACGTGCCTCGGGGTTATAACTCAATGCAAAGCGGTTTAAACTGCTCCTCATGTTTTACGGAACTGAAGGAACAGTAAGACGCCTGGCACTTGCCGCCCTCATCCCGCCTGTAAGACAGCCAAGTGCTTAGAGGCCACCCGCTTATGAAAACACCCACCCAGACCAACGCGATTGACTTCGACACTGCCAAATTGCAGCGCCTGGGATTTGGTCAACCTTCCCTGCGTCCACGCCGCCCCGCAACCCTGAGCGAACTGTGCCAGCAACTGAGCCAACAGTTGCAAACCAGCCTGGAGCCGGAGCGCATCCTCGGCCTGTTCTTTCGCGAAATACAACGCCTGGTGCCGCTGGACGCGTTGCAGTATCGCCATGCCGCCAGCGACCTGCGCCTCGAGTTCGGTCATCGTGGCCACCATTCGGTGAGCTACACCTTGAGCCACGAAGGCGAGCACCTTGGGGAACTGGTGTTTCGCCGCAACCAACGGTTGATCGACGAGGAACTGAGCCAGCTCGAATCCCTGCTGGTGACGTTGCTGTATCCGATGCGTAACGCCCTGCTCTACCGTGCAGCCACCCGCAGCGCCCTGCGCGATTCGCTGACCGAAACCGGTAACCGCGTGGCCATGGATCAGACGCTGCAACGGGAAATCGACATGGCCAGGCGGCATCTGCACCCCTTATCCGTGCTGATGCTGGACATCGACCACTTCAAGAGAATCAATGACACCCATGGTCACGCCGCCGGCGATAGCGTGCTGCGCACCGTGGCGGGGGCGATCAAACACCAGTTGCGTAACGTCGACATGGTATTTCGGTTTGGCGGGGAAGAGTTTCTGATCCTGCTGTCCAACACCGGACGCGATGCAGCGAAGATGGTCGGTGAGCGCTTGCGCCAGGCGGCACAAGCCCAGGACTACTGGGTGGAAGGCACGCGGATCGAATTGACGGTGAGCCTGGGTTGCTCGACGCTGCTGGCGGCCGAATCGGCTGAAAGCCTGCTGCGCCGGGCAGACAACGCTCTGTACGTGGCCAAGCGCGAAGGCCGCAACCGCTTGGCGATGGCGGGGTAAGTCCCCGCCATCACGTTTACATCACGCCTCGCTGGCAACGCGCACCGGGCGCTCGCGAATGGCTGGCGCCTTCTCTTTGTCTTTCTCGACGTTCTCCAGGCGCATGCAGCTTTCCAGGAACAGGTACATGTAGTCGTAGCTTTTGCATACTGCCTGGCGCAACTCTTCCTGCAGGGCCTTGCCAGGGTTGTTCCCGGCCAGGGTGCAGATGATTTCCAGGGCTTCCCACGGGTGGGCGTCGTCGTACTGGGCGTGCATCTTCAGCCACTTCATCGCCCGCTTGCGATCTTCCTCGGGGAAGGCGTCGGCATACACACCGGTAGAGCAGACCACGGCAGACCACTCCCCAGTCGCCCCCTCGATCGCATAGTTGGTGGCGGCAATCGCGACGATCAACGAATCCGCCGAGCTGGTGTGCCAGCACCAATGACTCAGTGCATGCAATTCCGGCGGCACGTCCTGGGCTTGCAGCTCTTCAAGGCTGACACCATGGGCACGCGCCCAATTCACCCAATAATCCGCATGGTTGAGTTCCACGCGAATGTTGCGCATCAGCCAACGTCGCGCCATATCCTCACCCGGGTGGCGGGCGAACTTGGTCTTGGTCAGGTTTTGCGCCATGTACAAAGCAAACTGTTCCACCACCGGCCAACCACCAATGAGGTAGTGGCGCATGGTCTTGGCGCTGAGGGCGTTGTCGCGCATACGCTGATACAGTTCGTGCTCGACAACCCGACGCTTGCTCTCGCTACAGGCCTGGATCAATTGCTGCGCCCAGGCTGGGTAACTAGAGGCTTCCATAAGCGGCCCGGTTCTGTTGAATGTGTCGATCACTGTAGGGCTCCTTTTTAAGTGTGATTTTACAGACCAGCAAATGTTTCAGCGGAATGTGCCGGGCGCCTTGAACACCAAGGGCTGAGGCCGCACGGGTCGACACTGCAAGCTATCAAAGGTAAACAATTGCGGGCGTTCAATCAGGTAGCCCTGAGCGTAATCCACACCGATCTCAAGCAACGCTTGTTCGATCTGGGGTGTTTCAACAAATTCGGCAATTGTGCGCTTACCCATGACGTGGCCAATGTGGTTGATCACTTCGACCATGGCGCGGTTAATCGGGTCGTCCAGCATATCCTTTACGAAACTTCCATCGATCTTCAGGAAGTCTACAGGTAAATGTTTCAAATATGCGAATGAGGACATTCCGGCGCAAAAGTCGTCGAGTGAGAAATGGCAACCTAACGCTTTGAGTTCATTAATAAATCGAATGGCACTACCCAAATTGGCTATAGCGCTGGTTTCAGTTATTTCAAAACAAATCATTTCTGGTGGAATGCTGTAAGCACCGAATTTCTCACGTAAAAAACCTAGAAAATCGTCATCACCGATAGTTATTCCTGACAGATTAATCGCACACATGGCCATAGGACGGCCCGGACGTTCAGTCATGCATCGAGCAATGATCTTGAATACGTTTTCAACCACCCAACGATCCAGCGACGTCATCAAACCGTATCGTTCGGCTGCCGGGATAAAACTGTCGGGCAAAATGATGCGCCCGGCTTCGTCATGCAGGCGTAGAAGAATTTCGATGTGCCCATTGCCGGCTTCGGTGTGGCCCAACGGCGAGATTTCCTGCGCATAGAGGCAAAACCGATCCTCCTCAAGGGCAATGTGCAGGCGCTGCACCCAGGCCATTTCGCCAAAGCGCAGCGACAACTCGGAATCATCGGCGTGATAGACCTGTATGCGGTTGCGCCCTTTTTCCTTAGCCATGTAGCAGGCCATGTCGGCCGCCCGCAGGGAGGTTTCCAGGGTGGTTGGGGTTTGCGAGATATGCACAAGGCCGATGCTGACGGTGGTCATGAACGGTCGGCCTTTCCACACAAAGTGCAGGCTTTGCACCGTATGGCGCAAGCTCTCGGCGATCTTTTCCGCCACCGGCGCCGGGCAGTTCTCCAGCAGAATGCCGAACTCGTCCCCCCCCAGGCGTGCCAACGTATCGCCCTCGCGCAAGTCAGATTGCAACAGCGCGCAGATGTGGCGCAGGAGTTCGTCGCCTGCCGCATGGCCGCAGGTGTCGTTGACCAGCTTGAACTGGTCGAGGTCGAGAAACATCAAGGCATGTCGCCCATTTTGCTGGCGTGCCACCTGTTGCAGTACCTGCTCAAGACGGAACTCGAATTCGCGGCGATTGGCCAGGCCAGTCAAGGCATCATGGGTCGCCTGCCACGAAAGGTTGGCGATGTACTGGCGCTCCTGGGTCATGTCGTGCAGCACCAACACCGCACCGCTGACCTTGCCGGCACTGCGGATCGGCGCGCCCACCAGCGTGACCGAGACGGTGCTGCCGTCCAGGCGCTGGATCAGCTTGGAATGCTCGCTGCCGCCACTGAGTTGGCCCTTGATGATGTGTTCAATCAAGGTAAAGCCGTCGGGCTCGGCGTTTTCATCCAGCAACTTGAATAACGCCGCCAACGGCAAGCCCTGGGCCTGTTCGGACTTCCAGTGGGTCAGCGCTTCGGCCGCGGGGTTCATATAAGCAATGGCGCCGTCGACGTCGGTGGTGATCACCCCGTCACCAATCGACTCCAACG
This sequence comes from Pseudomonas sp. W2Jun17, assembly GCF_023127795.1. Lineage (NCBI taxonomy): Bacteria > Pseudomonadati > Pseudomonadota > Gammaproteobacteria > Pseudomonadales > Pseudomonadaceae > Pseudomonas > Pseudomonas sp. W2Jun17. The sequence continues at coordinate 257,787 of NZ_SPKO01000024.1, forward strand.
TGATCTGCGCCCGCTCCTTCTCCGCCTGCAGCGCGTCAGCGAAGGCGTGGCGCTGGGCCAGCAACTTGTGGGTACGCAACAGCGCCAGGACGATCAGCCCCAGGGCGGTGGCCAGGTTGGTGATCAACAACAGGCGCAGGATCATTCGCGAACCTTCGCCCAGCGCATCACTGAACGCCTTGGCGGCCGGCGTTACACCCTCGTTGATGGCAATGATGCGCGCTTTCCAGGCGCGCACATCCTGCTCGGTGACCTGATCGGTGCTGATGGCGCTGTGCATCTGCTGGGCCAGTTCATCCAGTTGCTCAAGGTAGCCATCGCCCACCGTCCACAGCTCAATGGCTTTTTCCAGGTAGCTGAAATGGCGGAAGTTGAGGTACAGCCAGATCAGGCTGGGGACGTCGTCCGGGTGATTGCCACCCTTGAGGATGCCCAGGCGCGCGGCAGCCAGGTTTGGCGTGGCCCGATCCAGAGCCACACGCAGCTCATGCCCGCCTTGAGGTACGGCAATGGCATGCTGGTATTTGAGATAGGTGGCGTCGTCGCGGCTATCGGCATACAGCGTCAGGTAATAGATGGCATCCTTCTGGCCCTTGGACCACAAGCTTTCGCCAGCCACATAGCCACGCACCGCAGAGAGCACGTAGAGACTGCCACAGCCTAACAATGCCTGGAACAAGACAACGGCAATAAAGGGCCAGACGATACCCAACAACCGTGGCGTTCCGAGAGTCCGCTTTTGCTTCATGAAGTCCCTTACACATGCACAGCTTGATACGCACGCGAAAATCCGCTTCCGATAGCACAGCCTAAGCTAAATCAACGCACTTGTTGCAGGTGTCCGTAAAGTTTGGCGTAGAGCCCGCCGTCGGCGATCAATTGCTGATGGTCACCATCCTCGGCGATGTGCCCGCCATCGAACACCAGTACTCGGTCAGCCTGTTTCACCGCGGACAGCCGGTGGGCGATGATCAGTGTAGTACGCCCGCTGAGAAACCGCGCCAATGCCTGGTGCAGGTTGTACTCGGTCGCCGCATCCAGTGCCGAGGTGGCTTCGTCCAGAATCACCACTTTAGGCTCGGCGAGCACCATGCGGGCGATGGCCAGGCGCTGCCGTTGACCACCGGAGAAGCGCACACCCGAGCGCCCCACCACACTGTCCAGGCCCATGGGCAGCGCCCTGACAGTAGCATCCAGCTGGGCGATTTCCAGCGCCTGCCAGCAGGCTTGATCGGAGCGAGTGCGGCCCATGGTCAAATTGGCGCGCACGGTGTCGTTGAACAGCGCCGGGTGTTGCAGGACTACGGCGACGTTTTCACGAATGGTTTCCAGGCCGATCTCCTGCTGGGTGGCCCCGCCAAAACGAATGCTGCCGGCCTGTGGTGTATAGAGCCCCAGCAACAACTGCACCAGGGTACTTTTGCCGCCGCCGCTGGCGCCGACAATCGCCACCTTCTCCCCCGGCGCGATCGCCAGGTTCAATTGGTCGAGCACCAGGTCCTCACCGTAGCCAAACTCCAGACCACGCACCTCGATACCGACAGTCTCATGCCCGGTAAACGGGTCGGCACCACCGGCGTACTGCGGCTCATCGGCGCGTGCCAACAGCTCGTTGATCCGCGTCAGCGCGCCGCCCGCGGCGTAGTAGGCGTATTGCAGGTTCAGCAGTTGTTCCACCGGGCCGATCATGAACCACAAGTAGCTGAACACGGCGAGCATCTGGCCGATGGACAGGTCGGAGAACAGCACCGTAAGCATGGCTGCCGCACGGAAAATGTCGATACCGAACTGGAACAGCAACCCACTGGCGCGGCTGGAAGCATCGGTTTTCCATTGGGAATGAATCGCATAGTCGCGCACTTCCTGGGCACGCTGGCCCAGGCGCCCGAGGAAAAAGCCCTGGCGATTGCCGGCGCGCACTTCCTGGATGGCATCGAGGGTTTCGGTCAGTGCCTGGGTAAAGCGCGAGGTGCTGTCGTTCTCCAACTTCTTCAGATGCTTGACGCGCTTGCCCAATTGCACGGTGGCGTAGATCACCAACGGGTTGAACAACAGGATCAATAGCGCCAGCTGCCAATGCATCCACACCAGGATTGCCGACGTGCCGACCAGGGTGAGCATCGCCACCAGGAAACGGCTGAGGGTTTCGCCGACGAATTTGTCCAGGGTGTCCAGGTCGGTGACCAGGTGGGTAGTGACCGTACCGCTACCCAAGCTTTCGTACTCACCCAGGGAGATCCGCTTGAGGCGTTCGATCAGCCGCACGCGGATGCGATAGACGATGTCCTTGGCCAAACGCGCAAACAGCCGCGCCTGCACCACGTTGAACACCAACGCACCACAGCGCAGGGCCAGCGTTACCAATAGCATCAGGCCGATGTAGCCGGCGGCTTTCTGCCAACCCAGGGGCAACGCGTGGTTCATCACCTTGAGCGCGGCATCGCCGTGGCCCAGCAGCACTTCGTCCACCAGCAATGGCAACAGCAGGGGGATCGGCACACTGCACAGCGTCGCCAGCACGGCCACGCCATTGGCGATCCACAGGGCTTTCTTGTGGCGCAGCGCCAGACGGCGAATCTCTGCCCAGGTCAGGCGGTCAGTGCGTTGAGGTTGCTCATACACAGGCAGCTCGCTCCAGCCATCGACCCAATAACGGCGACAGCTCGGACAGCGGCTGGTAACCATTGGTCAGCAAGGCCAACTGGCCATTGCGCTCTGCGAGCAACGTCGGGAAACCGGCGATCCCCAGATCCTGCACCCAGGTGAAATCGGCGGCCGTGGCGGCATGCTGCTCGGCGCGGTCGAACTCGCCTGCAAACTCGATACGCGGAATACCGGCCTGCTCGGCCAAGTCCACCAGCACATGGGCGAGGGTCACGTCCTGTCCCTCGACATAGAACGCGCGCTGGATCAGCCCCAGCAGCTTCCAGGCGCAATCCGGCGCCAGGCTGCGCGCGGTGACGATGGCACGGCAGGCAGGCTCGGTGTCGTAGACAAACCCGTCAGGCAATGCGCCCTCACGCTTGAATGGCTGGCCGGTGGCCTCGGTCACCGCTTGCCAGTGCTCAAGAATGTAGCGCCGGGTGGTCGGCTCCAGCGCTGCACCGCTGCCGGTGCGCAAGCCGCCCACCACCAGGTGCACGTCCACGCCGGCCGCCTGGGCCTGCTCTACCAGCGCCTGCGCGACCGGGGCGAAGCCCCAGCACCAGGAACACATCGGATCCATTACATAGAGCAGGCGCGCAGACATGGCTCAGGCCTCGGAAGGAGTTTGCTTGTAGTTGAAACCAATCGGGTGCGGCATATTGCGGGCCTTGGCCAGCTCGATCTGCTTCTGCCGGTCGATCGCGCTGCGACGGGTCTTCTCCGGCAGCTTATCCCAGCAATGGGGGCAACTGATGCCAGCCACATAATGCTCAGAGGCGCGATCTTCTACGCTCACTGGTGTGCGGCAGGCATGACATTGATCGTAGTCGCCTTCGCTCAAGTCGTGGCGCACGGTCACGCGATTGTCGAACACAAAGCAGTCGCCCTGCCATTTGGTTTCTTCCTGGGGCACCTCTTCGAGGTACTTCAGGATCCCGCCCTTGAGGTGATAAACCTCATCAAAGCCTTCGCTGAGCATATAGCTCGACGCCTTCTCGCAGCGAATGCCGCCGGTGCAGAACATGGCGACTTTCTTGTGCTTGGCCGGGTCGAAGTTGGCTTTGATATAGTCGGGAAATTCGCGAAAACTGGTGGTCTTTGGGTCGATTGCGCCCTCAAAGGTACCGATTGACACCTCATAATCGTTACGGGTGTCGATCAACAGCACTTCAGGATCGCTGATCAGCGCGTTCCAGTCTTGCGGGTCGACGTAGGTGCCGACTTTTTTGTTCGGGTCAACACCTTCGACGCCCAGGGTCACGATCTCTTTCTTGAGCTTGACCTTGGTTCGATAGAACGGCTGGTCGTCGCAGTAGGATTCCTTGTGGTCAATGTCGACCATGCGCGGGTCTTTTTTCAGCCAGGCCATCAGGCCATCGATACCTTCGCGGCTGCCGGAAACGGTGCCGTTGATGCCTTCTTCGGCGATCAGCAAGGTGCCTTTGATGCCGTTGTCGACCATCGCCTGCAGCAGTGGCTCGCGCAGGGCGACGTAATCTTCGAGGGTGACGAACTTATACAGTGCCGCCACAACAATCGGTTGAGTCATGGGTGTTCTCTCCAGGTGGCTACCCTCGTAAGGGGTGAACCGGATGCAAAAAGGCGTCGGTCAGGCGACGCGGCGCGCATTCTAACAAAAGTGCGGCGCCATCGCATCGGCACGCAGCCGCTGATAGGTCCTCAGCGATGTGGGTTACGTACCCCCTCCACTCGGTAACGCTGGCCGCCGAGATGGCTGAACATCAAACGATAGGCACCGCGTCCACGAGCAGCGGCGTAGCCGTGCAAATCAGCGGACCATAGTTGGTCTCTGTGAGCATGCCAATGAACCGCGCCAAAACGCCCTTCACGCAAGTGGCTGAGGGTAAGGGCAATACTGCGGCGCTCGCGGCCCGATAGTTGGGTATCTACAAGCCTCGCGGTATCGAACTCCATCTGCGGGGTAACGGCTCTCGCTGCCGCCGGCGCCACCAACGGCACCTGCGCCTGTGCTTGCCGACCACCGCGTGCGCGACTTGAACCAGCCACCGGTGTCGTCACCCCAACCTCGAACGCGCTTGGCCCCGCCTGCTGACCGCTCGCGGCAGCGGACTCACGTGCTGGACTTCGCAGCACTATCACGCCATAGCCCATGCGTTTCAACTCCGGCATCGGGTTACGATTCCCCCCCAGTACGCGTTCGAGGTCTTCCGCCTCGTCCACAGGCCCCACGTAGCCACGGAGGGTCCCCTGACGCCGATGGACCATAAGGGTAATGCCTTTTTCAGCATGACGGCGCGCGTAGGCAAAATTCACCAGCCGCTCCGTTTCTTCGTGACTCAGCCCCGCATCCTCCGCCGCAGCAATCGCCGTCTCCGAAACGGCCCTGGCGAAATTTTCTTCCTGTTGTTGCGCTGCGCTGGCCAGGGCCTGCGGCTGCATGCTTTGATAGGTAATGAAGCGGGCGGTACCAACCAGCAGGCCTCCCACCAGCCCGCCCACGGCAGCTCCCACCCTCGCATCGCCCAGCAACGCTCCCGCCCCCAGGCCCAGCAAGGCCAGAACCAGGATGAGTATGATCTCGTCCTGTATCTGAGGATTTTCCATGTCGGTAGGCTGCAACCCCATTGAATCAACGAACGTGACCGGGTTGTTGAACGCCATGAGATAAGGATTCAGCTGCGTCCCTCCCCCAACGGGGTCGGGGCTTATCCAGCGCTGCAACCATGGGGCGTAATAGCGGAAACCGTAGTAATACAAACCGCTGCCGTCACGCTCCTTGCCTGAATATCGACGGGTTTTGTAACTGCCCTCCACCGCGTTGCGCGATGCCCACCACGCTGTCCCCCCATACGGGAAATAACTCTCCTGACTCAATAACTCGGCCTCTTCGCCCAACTCCAACCCATGGCTCGACTGCTGATCGGTCAGGCAGAAACGCAGGGCTTCATCGTCAGCCCCCTCATCAAGTCCCAGCTCCCATTGCAAGACCTCCACCGCGCAGCGCGCTACGTCAAGGCGCAACACATTCAATCGACGCAATGGCCACTGGCGAATTTCCAGGCCTGGCAGGTAATAGACACGCGCCGTTTGTCGACTGCCGGCAACCTGCTGGTGAGTGAGCTTGAGCACACGCTGGCCGTCGCCTGCATACACATAAGCTTCCTCATCCGAGTCAGCTCCGTCGCGCACAACTGACGTGACCCTGGACAACTGATTACGCACATTCCACGCCATCGCTACACCACGCCCCAGCCGTTGCTGATTGCCATTGGCGTCAAAACCCTGCGCCAACGCGCCAACCGGATGCTCGCTAGACAACGCGCGGTTGCTGCCACTGGCGACCTGCATGTCGCGCGTGTAACCGACGCCACTGGACGGCACATGCCGCAACCGGGTCAGGTTGCCCCCCTCGTCATAAGCATAATGCTGGGTGTAGTTGCGACATAAACCGGCATCGGTCGAACCGAACGAAATACGCGCAGGCAGTGCTGGGGTGATGGCGGCGACGGTACTTTCCCGGCCTGTCGCCTGGGTCAGTTGGTACAGCGAGTCGTATTGATAGCAATAGGCGGCATTCACTTGCGTGTTGTGGCTCCATTGGGCCGGTTGCGCCTGATCCCGCAGCTTCGAAACATTTCCCACGGGATCATAGTCGTAGCGCAAATCCTGTAATGGCGCCGCCGGCTCATTCTGGCGGTACGCCATCAACCGGTTCATACGGCCATCCTCGGGCCGATAGGCGGCCAGACTGCTCACGCCATTGCCCAACCGGGCCGTCTCCACCTGACCGGCGGCATTATAGACGTAGCGGTCTATCACGGTTTTGCGTGCGCCACTTTTCAAGGCGAGGTGAATATGTTTCGTCTGTCCGTCCAACCCATAGGCAAACTGCCGACCATTACCCTTGGCGTCGACCTGTTCCAACGTGCCGCCGAGGGCATCAAATATCCAGCGTGTGGTGTAACGCTCGCCGTCCAACTGCGCGTCCTGATCGGCCTGAGCAAGCGGCCAGTCAACATCGCCCGGCGCCTCGCGAAATCGCCGCGTCTGCCGAAGCACTTGCCCGCTCATCCCATACGCTTCGAACACTTGGGTGCCAGCCGGGTCGGCATGGCACACCAGACGACCACCGCGGTTAAGGGCGCGGTGCTCAGACGTTGGGGTGGCATATACCAGGCGTTCAACACACCGGGGTCGCTCTTCGTCGGCAGCCTGTTCGAACACCGCCACCGGACGTTGCAAGTCATCGTAGTCGTGGCGCTGATAGGCCCCCCTACCATCCCAGACCTGCAACAGTTGCCCGGATGGCGCTGCCAGCATCAGCCGCATGCCGGCGTCCACATCGTGGTTGCGGATCAGCGTCCCGGACAGGCTGTACACCGACACCTGATTCGCCTCGATCAATGGTTCACGTGATTTAAGGGTATGCAGGCGAGAGTCCCACTGCTCAAGCATCAGGCCGCTGGCCCCATAGACTTGACGCCTGACACGGGCCGTCGGCGCAGCCTGGGGGGTAGCGCGCAGATAAGCGACACTGCGGACCGTCAACCCACGGGGGTCGAATGCTACAAGCGAGGGCGTATTTCGATGAAGTGAAGCAGACATGATCACATGGCCTGAGTTGCACAATGGTCAGAAAAGCCTAGGGCTCATGTCTTGCACAGAGGTGGTATCGGTGTATAGGCACCTCAACCGGCGTGCACCGACGACGCCTGTAAATACCTATACCTGGCCCCGTTAACCTGCGTGATAGCGTTTTTCATTGCCCGCCGGCACCCTCGGCGGGCGTGAAGGAACGTATGAATATGCAAACCGACAGCAGCCCCTTGCTCGCCAAGCTGATTGATCACTCACGTCCTCCCGCCCCCGGTCGGGACGATTTCAAGACCGCCCTGCGGCGCCTCAACCTCAACTCGGTATTGGACATCGTACGATTGTCCGAAAGCGCCTTTGCCGAGCAACTGGCAACGTACAACGATGACGATGCACACACGGTGTACCTCAAGGCCCAGAGCGCCGCCGCGCAACTGGAAACGCTATTTCGCGAACAGCAAGTCTCGTCCCCCCCTTCTTCACCGCGCAATAAACGCAGTCTCCCCCCCGAGACCAGCGCAACCTACCAGGCCTTGTTCAAGGAAAAGTGGGACCAGTTCTGCTCCAGTTCGTCGATTGCAGCGGTTGACTCACCGACTGCCTACCTGCGGGCGCTCTATTTGTTCGCCCAACAGCTGGAAGGAAACACCAAGGACGCAAACGCGCTCAAGCTGTCGCAGCGACGCCCGGAACTCAAAGACCAGGTGATCAACCAACATAGCGTTTCGGGCCAGGTTCCCATGTTGTCGATCGTCAACCAGATCTTGCTCAAAAATATCGCGCAGGCCAAAGAAGAAGATACCTATAAGGTGCTGAGTGAAACCTGGTATCCGTTTTCTCTTCCCTATCATTTGCACCATCAGCAATGCCAACAGGGCCTGTCGGGCGACAAGCCGGCGTTGGGTGAGTTGAACTATCGCATCAGTCGCCAATTGCCTCTGGCGGGAGAAACCAGCACTTACGGGCAGGTCGGCGAACAGAACAACGAAGTCCAGTGTCAGTTATCGGGGTTGAGCCCTCAACAACAGAACATGCTGAAAAGTAGCTTGGTAACCCAAGCGGGCGCGAAAGGGTTCTATCACGCCTATTACAACTGGAAGACTGATCTGATCGGACCGGCAGAACTCACTGACTTTCTGAACCATACACAACTGGATGCCGACCAACTTCAGGCGCTGCTTGCACAACAGACTCAGTCACCACGCCAATCGCCTAACTGCAAGCAAAACCCCGGCCTCACCTACGGTGCGTGCTATATCAACGGCACGACCACACCCGCTATCAGCCTGGACAACGCCAAGCTGACCCACGTTAGCCTTGAGCGCTTCGACAGGCTGCAACGCATGATTCGTCTACAGCGCTGGCTCGGCCTGCCTTTCGCGCAATTGGACACCCTGATAGTCAGCGCCATGCGCTGTGAAGGCCATCGCAACAGCACGCTGCTGATCACCCATAACACCCTCCGGTCGCTGGGGGTCTTTTGCTATTTGAGCAAACGCTACACGTTGCAAGCCGAAGAATTTGCCGCCCTGCTTCATCAGTTACCCGTCCATGCCTCAGGCGACCGCGTGTCATTGTTCGACCAGGTGTTCAATCGCACGGGTTCCGCCCTGCCTCCCCTGTATCTGGACAGCGCTACGTTCGACGGTACCACCCGGCAACAGCTCTGCGCGGGGTTGGGCCTGCAAGACACCCAGGATTCGCTTCAACTACTGATCAACCCCAACAAACCTGCAACCCGCACGATCGAGACGGTCAGCGAGATCTATCGGCAAGCGAGAGTCGCTCGCCTGTTCGGGTTATCGGTCGTGGAATGCCGACAGTTGGTGCAAATGCTCGGGAATGCGAACTTTCTCATGCAGCTGCGCAACCCAACGTTACGCAACAAACCGAAGGGCACGACTGACTTCCTCGACATGCTCATGCACCTGGAGTGGGCCAGCCGTTGGTTTAAAGAAAACGGCAGCAGCCTGGCGCTGCTCAGACGCCAGCTATTGCTGGATCGCCAGGTCCAGGACCCGATCATCAATCAGCTATTGAAGGAGTTCGCCAGCTATGACCAAGCGTCTCTTTCCGAAGCGTTGCACCGGTTTGATCTTCCTCAGCAACCCGATGACGAAACAGTTCGTTTACCCGCCGTTGACTGGGAATCCTTGGCCTATGCGGCGCTGCAACGGATGCGTCCCAATAACAGCATCGAGATGGCGCTCGATCAAGTGCTCTCCTCCGTTGAAATCAGCACTATGCCTGTACGTACGACACATTTGATCAACCAAGCGAAACCTACACTCAACACACTGCTGAGCAAGGTGCGTGATGAGTTGTGGGCTTTATATCTACGCCTTAAAGAAATCACCCAAGCCGTCCTCCATGAGCCAAGCAATACCAACGGCTATCAAAAATACGACAATGACCACCATTTCCTGCGTTTATATGCTCCCGCTGCTTCGCCGCTGCAAACGCTCAGTTATCTGATACTGCGGTTACCTCACGCCGCCGATATTCTGCAACTGCCCCTCAGCCCACAAGCACTTCACCAGTTCCTGGTCAATCCGCACTGGCTCGCGAGCAAGTACAAGATGTCTTCGTTACTTGAACTCACCCCGTACAACCTCTACCTCATGCAGCAGTTCAAACATTGCCTACACCACTGCGGCCTGACGGAAGAGCAACTGCTCGACTACTTCGAACACGCCAATACCTTGCCCAACGGCGCTACGCAAAACACCAGTGAAGAAACGAACGAGCGTCTCGCTCAACTTTTAGGTTGGAACGCCAGTGAAATCGACGTCTTCTGCGACAAACTGAGACCTCCACGCATTACCTCAATGATGCGCCTGGACTGGGTGCTGCGCTGCCGCCAAGCCAGCATCGACACAGGCCTGCCTGCCAACATGCTGATCAAAGCCAGCGAACTGAAAGCCGACTCTACATTTGCTGACTGGAAGAGCGTCGGCGAGGCGATCACAAGTGCGTATTCATAACCCATTCACACCCTACTCACATTCGACCTGCTCAAGGATTGATCATGTCTCACTCGCTTAATCAACAGCTCAATGAAAGCCTGCGCGACGCCATGCTCGCGTACTACCTGACCTACAAGGTACCTACCGACTTAAAGGAAAAGATCACCCATGCCGACGATCTTTACGAATACTGGCTGCTCGACGTACAAGTCAGCCAAGCCGTACCGACCAGCCCGGTAGCCTGTGCCATCTCCAGCCTGCAGCAGTACATCACGCGCATCCAACTCGGCCTGGAACCGGGCTATGAAAAGCAGGGCATGACCGCGCAACAGGACACGTTATGGCGCGAACAGTTGCACACCTACGCTCTCTGGAATGCCAACCAGCAGTTGCACTATCACCCCGCCAACTACTTGGACCCGACATTACGGCGTGACAAGACCGACAGTTTTGAACAGTTGGAAAACGACCTGAGCCAGTATCGAATTCAAGCGGATACCGTCACCACGGCGGTTCACAATTACCTGGCCAGGTTCGAGGAAACCGCCAACATACGCACGATCAACGGTTATATCGACGCCGACTTGAGCAAGCTGCATAGCGGCACCTATTACTTCGTCGGTAAATCGAGTTCCGAAAACACCTATTACTGGCGCTCCCTCGACCTGTCCAAGCGCGCAGGCTCGGTACTTTTTCAGGACGCCTGGTCAGACTGGGAGAGAATCAACTTGTCGGTCTCCGACGCCACCGCCGAGCAAAGTATCCGGCCGGTGTACTTCAATAACCGGTTATTTTTCATCTGGGCCGAATGCATCAAACCCGCCCCCACCAGTTCCGTCCCACCGGCGCAAACGGATTCAGAGGAAAAAAAACAGCTGACCGAATGGATCAACAGCCGCTACGTCAAGTTTCGCCTCAATTTTTCTTATAAAAAGCACGATGGCAGTTGGAGCGCACCCAAAGCCTGCATCGAGGAGCACTGCGCTACCGAAGACGTCAATGCATTGACCTCTGCCTTTCTGAAAACCATTACGCAGACGGTAGCTATCGTCCACAGTGACGGCCCCCCGGTACTGTTTTTAAGTGTGCTGGCCACCAGCCGTAAAGACCCCAAACAGCAGGAGAACTTTATTGGCAAATTTTTCCAGGCTGTCCACGTCGACCAGTCCTTCAACATCACTACCATCGCCGATGGCGGCAGCCCCGAGCGCTACAGCGTGCTGACCGGCTCACAGGTGGACGAAGAGATAAACCGACTCCTGGAACACTTCGATCCATCGCAGAAGACAAAAGTGCAGACGGTGGTTCAAGGCAAAGATCAAAGCGTGAGTGGGTACTACAGTGAGTTGCTGCCTGACACCGCCCGGCAATACCTCACGTTCTTTGCTCATAAAAACCAAGGTAACTTGCAGTTCAAGGTGACACCCCCAAATAAGCACTCGATTTCCCCCCGGGAGGAAACGATTACCGAAGACAACAACTATTGGAACTTTGGAAAAAATCGAGAAAAAATAAAAAGCCCAGAAACAAGTGACGTCTCTTTTGATTCAAATACCAACGAACTCGTGTTTACCTCCACCCTCAATGAAAATTTCCGGCAATCGTACAGCGTCACATTAACAAAAGAAGCCCCTAAGGATATTAGCATCATACTGATAGTAGACGACGCACTGGATGATCCGAAAGCCACTCAGCTCAAACTGACCAGTGAGTCTAAAATTATCGGCCCAACAGACGCGTTAAAAACTGATTTTTACGCTCTTTATTTTAAAAATACGGCCACGCATGATGAGTTCCCCAATGCTGTACATATCAAAAACGGGTTACTCATTAACGCTAAATCCAAAGACGGGAACACCGTCTCACTCGAAGATCATTATATCGACAAGAATGCGTTCATCAGTTTATATACAAGTACAAAAAACTCCATCCAGGTCGCCCTTGACCGCTACAGCAAATATCCAGACACAAACAAAAAGACGTCGCTGCACGCACAAAATACGTTGACCATCAAAAGGCCCAACCTGCGCACATCTAATTTACGTGCCTATAAGCACATCATTATGAGAGCCAATTTTACAGACTATCCATTCACCGAAAAAATCAATGCCAACTCACATCAAATCATCAACTATCAGGACACTACCCACGAAAGCCTCACCGGATCAAATCCCGAATTACCCAGCGGGCATCGGGTCACGGCGCGGATTCCAGTGACCACGGAGGAAATAACGTCGGGCATCACCCTGATACACGGGGTGGTGACGCTTGAGCCTGCCAAAGAAGACGACTCGACAATTCTCGGCTATACCCTGAAAGCGACCACCTTGAAGCTGGCCCCTTCCACCTCTGACACAACGCTCAATCAACAACTGGCGCCGACGATCAAAAGACAGACGTCGGAAAAACTCGGCACCGCCGAATTTATTGATTTCCCAACGAGCACCTCAACCCCGCCTGCCGACACGCCCCCCCGCCTGCGCATGAATACCTGTTTTGCCGGCAATCTGGTCAAGGCGGCCAATGTCAGCCTTGAGCATTTGTTTTCGTTAACACCGAAAACGTGGCAAGAACCTCCACTCACGCCAGGTGGCGCAGCAGAGGACATTGACTTTAACGGGGCTCACGGCAAGTACTTCTGGGAGCTGTTCCTGTACGTGCCCTGGCTGGTTGCCCACCGCCTGAATCAGGAGCAGCAGTATGTCGAAGCCCAAGCCTGGCTAAAACACATCTTCGACCCAGGGCGATTGGCCGATACGACCAGCGAGCGCCCTGCATTTTGGGGGTTCAACGAGCTCGTTCGTACGGGGCCGCTCCCCGGTTCAGTCACTCACGACCCACATAAACTGGCGATTCGCTCACCGGTGCATTTTCGCAAAGCAATCTACCTGCTTTATCTCGACATACTGCTCAATCGTGGCGATGCAGCCTATCGGCAACTCACCCCCGACAGCCTGACCCAGGCCAAACTCTGGTACACGCGAGCCAATCACTTTCTCGGGCCACGCCCCCGCGTCACCACCACTGAACCGTGGGATGAAATCACCCTCGAAAGTTTGACGACGAGCCGCTCTAAAGCGCTGGTAGAACTGGAGCAAGAAAACCCACCAATCAATGTCAACCCTGCGACCGAAAGCACCGCACTGGCTTCGCTCACGGACACCGATAATCTGTGCCTACCCTTCAATACCGATCTGGTGGCGCGCTGGGACAAGCTCGAAAGTCGCCTGCATAACCTGCGGTACAATCTCGATATCACTGGCAAACCCTTGCGCCTGTCGCTGTACGCAACCCCGCTCTCACCTCTAAAACTGTTGGCCAGCCGCAGCATAGGTGCCTTCGGCGAAGGAGGCGCGGCGCCGTTCATTGACGCGCAAGTCGGCCATTATCGCTTCCAGATCATGCTGGGCCACGCGCTCACGGCAACCGAGGCGGTGATTCAATTCGGCAACACGGTGCTGAGCCTGATTGAGCGCAAGGAACAGGCTGAATACCTGGAGTTGCAGCAACAACAAGCCTGGGACTTGGCCAATATCGTCGTCACCCAACAACACCAGGCATTGTTGCTCGACGAGAAAAACCGCCAGGCACTCGGCGCCAGTCGTAGCATGATCGAATCCCGGATGCGCCACTACGAACGCCTGCTCACCGAAGGCATCAGCCCCGCAGAAGCACACGCAGGCCAACTCTACCTGATCAGTAGCGGATTCGAGGCCGCAGGTTCCGCCGCCGCCGCAGCGGCCGGCATCGCGATGATCGCGCCGAACATCTTCGGTACGAGTACCGGCGGGTCGCGCTGGGAGGGCCCGTTTTATGCAGCCCAAGCCTTGGCTCAAGGCGTCGCGACAGTGTTGCGGGGCACTGCCGCAGACCTGGACCGTTCCGAGCAATTCAACCGTCGGGAGCAAGAGTGGGCGCATGCCCAGGATCAGGCCCGACTCGAATTGGCACAGGTCGATGCCCAGTTACAAGCCTATGCCGAGCAGGAAAAAGCCACGCGCCTGCAATTACGCCTGGCCGAGACCTCCCTGGCCCAGGCCTGGTCGAACTATCAATTGCTGGCCAAGCGCTTTACCAGGGCACAACTGTATGACTGGCTCAATGTACAACTGAGCAAGTTCTACTACCAAGTCTATGACCTTAGCCTTTCCCTGTGCCGCACCGCGCAAGCGTGCTGGCAGTACGAAGTCGCAGACTATGCGAGCACGTTTATCCAGCCCGGTGCCTGGAACAACAACTACCGCGGCTACCTGGCGGGTGAGGCCCTGAAGCTGTCGCTGTTGAAGATGAATGCGGCCTATGTGGACCAGAACGTGCGGGACCTGGAGATCGTCAAGACCATCTCCCTGCGTCATCGCATGATCGATTGCAAAGTCTCCACACCTACAACAGACACAACCGGCACTCAATCATCGAGTACACAAAACACATGGGCCGAGCATAAACGACAACTGGTCGATAACGGCACGCTGTGCTTCAAGTTGCCCGAGGCTCTGTTTGAAGAGGATTACCCCCACCACATCCTGCGGCGAATAAAAAGCATCAGCGTGTCGTTGCCCGCGACGCTAGGCCCCTATGAGGACATCAAGGCGATACTGACCCAAACCCATAACGAAATCGTATTGCCCGCAGGCGAGCGGCGCCGCGACATGCGTGCCCATCAGCAAATCGCACTGTCCACCGGCCTGGATGACAACGGCCTGTTCACCCTCAACTTCGAGAGCCACGATCGCTACTTGCCCTTCGAATACACCGGGGCCATCTCCAACTGGACCCTGGAATTCCCCAATCACAGCCGGCAAGAAGCCGTACTCCAATCAATCAACGATATCGTCATTCACCTGCGTTACACCGCCAGGGTGCCAGTTGCCAGCGGGGGTAAGGTATGAACGACGATACGCCCAACCTCCAAGTCAATACCCCGGCCCTGCCCAAAGGCGGCGGTGCCATTCAAGGCACCGGCAAAGGCTGGGGCGATGTCGGCGCCAGCGGTATGGCCACCTTTGAGATTCCCTTGCCGATCTCTCCCGCGCGCGGTTACGCGCCGGCCATGTCGCTGGCCTATCACAGCGGCGCTGGCAACGGCCCCTTCGGATTGGGTTGGGGGATACCCCTGCCGGCTGTCAGCCGGCGTACCTCCCATGGTGTGCCGGCCTACACGGAGCACGACGTACTGGTGGGCCCCGACGCGCAAATATGGCTACCCGAACGCGACGCCGAAGGTGCGATCGTCAGCCGCGCCGCGACCTCCTTCAATGGTTTGCCACTGACCATCGCCTACACGGCCACCCGGTACTTTCCCCGGGTTGAGAGCCATTTCGACCGTATCGAGCACTGGCACTCGGCAACCGATGCTGCAGGCTTCTGGTTGATACAAAGTGCCGATGGCAGTCAGCACTTTTACGGGAAGACCCCATTGGCCCGAATTGCCGATCCGGACCACCCGCACCATGTGGCGCAATGGTTGTTGCAGGAAAGCCTGAATACCCACGGCGAACACATTTATTATCACTACAAAAAAGAAACTGACTCCTCACGCTACCCGAGGGACTGTCGAGCCCAGCGTTACCTGGAGCGCGTCTGCTACGGCAACTTCACCGCCGAGGAGCAGGAACAACTCTACCTTTGGAAGACCGACGATGAGCCGGGCATGGGCTGGCACTTTCAGTTGCTCTTTGACTATGGCGAACGTGACCTTGAGCTGGATAAGCGGCCGACGTATCAGAAAATCCGGGAGTGGCCGACACGACCCGATCCTTGCTCGGATTTTTCGTTCGGCTTCGAGCTACGCACCCTGCGCTGTTGCAACCAGATTCTGATGTTTCACCACTTCCCCAAGGAAGCGCAAATGGGCACCGACCCGGTGCTGGTCAAACGTCTGCTGCTGGAATACCGCGCGCCCACCCATGTCAGCCTGTTGATTGGGGTCCATGAGCAGGCCTTCGACAGCTCGGGCAATAGTGTGAGCCGCCCGCCGCTGGAGTGTTTTTACCAATCGAGCCAGCTCAAGGTAGACAAGAGCGGCTATAAGCCCTTCAGTTCGCTGCCCGGGCTGCATGACAGCGATCGCTATCAACTGGTCGATCTGTATGGCGAAGGCATACCGGGTGTGTTGTATCGCACTGACAAGAGTTGGTACTACCGTGAACCGCTCAGGCCGCAGCACACGAAAACCAGCGACGAGGTGATTTACGGCGCGGCCCAGGAGTTGGCGCGGGTGCCGGTCGCCGACAGCAGCCGGCCCATCCACCAGGCGCTGGCCGATGTGGACGGCGATGGCCGTTTGGACTGGCTGGTTGCCCACCCAGGAATGAATGGCTTTTTCAGCCTGGATGAACAGCGTAACTGGTCAGCCTATACGTCGTTCGATGCATTCCCCTCGGAGTTCTTCCACCCCCAGGGCATCCTCGCCGACTTGATGGGGACGGGACGCCCTGACGTTGCCATGATCGGCCCCCGTAGCGTACGCCTGTATGCCAATCGCCGAAGAAAAGGCTTCGAACCCGCCATTGAGGTGCCTCATAAGCTCGATGACGTCTTGCCGATCGTTTCCGCCTCGCCTAACGAGCTGGTGGCGTTCAGCGATGTACTCGCCACGGGCCAACAGCATCTGGTGCGTATCCGGCATGACGAAGTGAAATGTTGGCCGAACCTGGGTCGAGGCCGCTTTGCCCGAGGGTTTGTGTTGGCTACGTTGCCACTGCGTTATGAAACGTTCAAGCCGGCCAATGTACTGCTCGTCGACCTCAATGGAGGTGGCGCTACGGACTTGCTGTATCTGAGCGCCGCCCACCTGTGGATTTTCCTCAATAAAGGCGGCAACGGTTTCGAGGCGCAGGCGATCAAGGTCCCGTGGCCAGAGGGTGTGCAGTATGACGACCACTGCCAGGTCAACATCGTCGACGTGAGCGGCCGGGGCTGCCCTAGCCTGATCCTGACCGCCGCCCACCAGACCCCCATCCATTGGCGCTACGACTTTTTCAGCCACAAGCCCTGGCTGCTCATACGCACCGACAACAACATGGGCGCCCAGGCGGCGATCAAATATCGCAGCAGCGCCCAGGAGTGGCTGGACGAAAAACGCGAGCTGCATGCCAAGGGCCAGCCCGCTATCAGCCAGTTACCCTTTGCGCTGCTGCTGGCCAGCCAACAAACCCAACGAGACGAAATTACCGGCAACCAGCTGACCCAGCGCGTGAGCTATCGTCAGGCTTATTACGACCGTGTGGACCGCAAGTTTCGTGGCTTTGGGCTGTTGCTGCAAACCGACACCGACAGCCGCAAAGACGCCCCTCACGCGCCGGGTTCAAGCGCTCCCGTGCTCAGCAAAACCTGGTTTCATACCGGGCGATCCCTTGACATGCCCTGCCTCGGCCAGAGCACTCACGACCCAGACGCCAAGGCTCCCGGCCGCACGCTGGTCAGCCGCTACAGGGGGACAGCTGGGGCACAACCGCTGGATCATCATGACGACTTGATCAGCGACCCCGCACCGGCGCTGGCACGCGACGTGGCCCGTGCACTCAGTGGCGCGGTGCTGCGGGTCGAAGTGATGGCAGCAGACCCGGCGCAAGACGTCGTGCCCTACTCGGTCAAACACCAGCGGTATCTGGTCCGTGAACTGGCCCCGGCCAGTGCTCATACGCCCTACCCCCGGTTGCTGCCATTAGCGCTGGAGTCGATCAGCTATCAATATGAAGGCGTGGAAAACGATCCCGTCTGCCAGCACCAGATCAATCTGCGCTGGGATGCCTATGGTTACCTGGTGCATAGCGTGACCCTGCATTATGCCCGCCGTACCACCACCGACAGCCCGCCGCCCGCCGTGCTGGTGGATGAGCACCAGCAGCGCTGGTGGCACGATACCCATGACAACGCGCAACAATTCTATTACCTGAGCGAAACGCTGGCGCAGCCCATTCATCTGGACGACGCACAGCAGTGGTGCCTGGCCTTGCCCTACCGCCAACGAGACAACGCCCTGGTGCTCGGCAAGGCGCCGGCGCCTGGCGGGCTGGACCCTGCGCGTATCGCCTATGAGGTGTTCATCGATACCAGCGTCGGGCCGCTGGCCGCAGGGGCCAGCCGCACCCTGAGCGGCTTGTCGCTGCAGTACTACCGGCAGGCCGGTAGCTCCGGTAAAACCCTGGAGCCTGGCGTCGCCACCGTCCAGGCATTGACTGACTATCTGGAAATCGCCGAGCTGGATGACCAGGCCATAAGTGCCTACAACGACATTCCGGCCATGCCCAACCAACCCAAGGTGGACCTGGTGCAAAAGCTCACCGACAGCGGCTATCACACCATGGAGTTGTTTTTTCTATTCGACGGCGAGGTGCCGCCCAAGGAAAACCGACTGTGGTCGATTCGCCGGCACTTTCCCCGCTATGGCAAGGCCACCCAGTTTTATCGGATAAGGGCGCTGCGGGCCACCGAGGCCCATGGCGAAACAAAGCTCACCTATGACCCCTACACGTTGCAAACCGTGCGCGTAAAAATGCCCGACGATTGTGTAACCAAGGCCGAATACGACTATCGATTGCTGCTGCCGATAAAAATCGTCGACCCCAATGGCACTATTCAAGAAGCGCTTTATGACGGTTTTGGGCAATTACTCGCCAACACCTTTTACGGCCACGAACAAAGCCTCAGAGTGGGCTTCGCCGCTCTGGAAAGCTACCGCCCGCGCAAAAATGTAACGCCCGCATTGGCCATCGAACAGGCGCAAAGCGTGCTGCAAGACATGGCCAGCGCGCACTGCTACGCGCCTTTCAGTTGGATGGGCAGCATCGACTTGGCTCTGGTCAAGCCCGAGTGGATTACCAAGGGGTATCTGCTCCCCGGCGGGCATATCCGCATGAGCGCGCGATCGCGGCTGGGTGGTGCTCGCCAGCCCCTCAGTGACAGTGCAAAACAACTCAAGGCGTTGATCGATGAGGCCAGCCGTACGCCGGTACATGGGCTCATATTGCAAGCTGACCGCTACCCCGGCGATGCCGAACAACAGGTTCGCATGACCCTGACCTGCTGGGATGGCTTCGGCCGCTCATTGCAGACCAAGCAGAAGACCGAACCAGGCCCGGCCCATGCCGTCGACGACAAGGGCAACCTGTTGGTCGACGAACTGCCGGATGCAAACGCCACTTTGAAGAAACAGCTGCGCCAAGTGCAAGCCGACCCCCGCTGGCGCATCAGCGAGCGTGTCGAATACAACAACAAGGGCCTGGTCATTCGCGTCTACCGCCCCTACTTCGCCGACAAGCACACCTACGTCAATGATCAATCCATGCGCGAGCTGGGCCACAGCGACCGACAGTTCTACGACCCCCTCGGGCGCCCGACAAAGACATTGACCGCAGGAGGATTTATGCGGCGTAACACCTATTGGGCCTGGTACACCGTCAATGAGGACGAAAACGACACTTATGCAGAGCTGAACTCCGACAACATACTGACTGATACCCCCTAAAGACCTGGGTATCTACAGAACTTTTGCTCCTGCGCCAGACCTGTAGCGGTCTGGCCCCTCCAACGTGAGCCGTTCAAATGTGTGTGAGGCTTGCCTGCAAAGGCAGCCTTGAAGCCGACCGGGATGTTGAATGGGCCGCAGCGACGACCCATTCATGTTCTTGTCAGGATCGCCGGGCTGCGCCCCATCGCGACGCCAAGGTTGTATACCCGCGCCTGGCAAACGTTACGAAAAAGCCGCGCCATTCGGTCAATGATGCAATCACGCCGCGGGCCGCCATGACAATTGTTCGAGTGGTCCGGCCTTGAGCGGCCTTTGGCAGGCCCGTCAGCGCAACGGCCAATGCCTCGACACCGGACGCGGCCCAGTGCGTCCACACCTGATTGAACATTCTGCTCAGCCCACCGTGCGCCGTCGCGACAGGATCCGGCAGCTGTACGGTTTGGCCATGGGGATCGTGGACGGCGGTCCGGTGACCGCCACGCATCATCGCTCCCATCGCCCCATCGTAGGCTTCTATTGCAGGTGAGACATTGGGTTGCATCAGCGCAGGCACTTCCCCGCCATAAACAGCGTTGGCCACGGTAGCAAGGGCATAGGCGGCCGTCGCTCCGGCGGTGCGCGTGACCCTGCCGCGCAGGGGCGTGCTGCCCCAGGAGATGCCGGTACCGTGCCCACGAAGGACCTGCTGCACCAGTTCTCTGGAGAGCGCGCGCACATGTCCGCCCAACCGCTGGACCGCCACCGGGTCCCAGCTGTGCTCGGCTTGATCACCTATCGAGTCGCCATGCATGGCATACCCCATACCCGCGGCACCTGCAAAAATAGCACCGATCTGTGGCGCATATCGCGTCCAGTTACCGGCGATACCGGTGCTCATATGTGCCGTGGACACTGCATCCAGCACCGCAACGGTAAGGCGCAAGATTTGGTTGCGTTGTGCCGTGGGCTGGACGGTACTGAAGACCGCCAGATCGACGCCCGTCGCGATTGCATTGGCGATATAGGTGGATAAACCATCGCGAATCGCTGCCGCCGAGGCCGGTTGTATCCTCGGGCGCATAACCCTACCTATATTCGCGAGCCTGCGGCTGATGGAAAGCCTGCGTATTTGTTTATCCTGCGACTCCTCCAAAGCCGGTGTGGCAGCCAGCCCTTGCGCATCGACCTTGCTAACCGGATTACCGCCAACCATGGCGTACAGATTCAAACCATCGGCATCGCCGATCGGGTCCGGGCTGATCCATCGGCATAACCACGGTGCGTAATACCTGAAGCCGTAGTAAGACAACCCACTGGCATCGCGCTCCTTGCCCGAGTAACGGATGAACCTGTAACTCGCCTCGCTGGCATTCTTCGCCGCCCACCAGGCAGTCCCGCCGTAGGGGTAATAACTTTCCTGGCTGAGCAGTTGCGCCTGCTCGCCCAGTTCCAGGCTGCTGCTGCCCAAGTGGTCCGACAAGCCGTAACGGATCTGCGCGTCCTGGCGCCCCCCCGAAGGGTGGCGATCCCAAAGCAGGACGCGGACCGTGGTCGTACCAGCATCAAGGTTGAGTACATTCAGTTGCTCACCCGTTGCGCTGTCATGCCGAATTTCCAGCCCCGGCAAGTAGCGCACCTCGGCCCTATGCAGCACGCCCCGGGCCTGGGAGACCCGGCGCTTGAGGATGCGCTGGCCCGTGGCATCGTAGGCGTAACGTTCTTCATCGTCGTTGCCGCCCTCGCGCCGCACCTGCGTGAGGCGCACCAGTTGATTGCGCACATCCCAGCCCATCTTGTGATCGCCTGCCAACGCTTGCAGATTGCCATTGCGGTCAAAGCCCTGGCCCAACCCCGGCGCAGTCTTGCCATCGGCCTGCGGCAAAAAATGATTGCTGCCCGCGGCCACGCTCATCTGCCGCGTGAAGCCCGTGCCGCTGCTGGGCACATGTTGCAACTCAAGCATATTTCCGGCGGCGTCATAGCTGAACCGCTGGGTGTAGCGACGCCATACGCTGTCGTCAGTCGAGCCGAACGTCACACTCGCTGGTAACGCCGGGCCTCCAGTGTTGCCGGCGGTTTCGCGGCCGGTGGCCTTGGTCAGTTGCGATAACGTGTCGTACTCATAAAGGCTGGTCGAACTGATTCGGGTGTTGCTGGACCATTGCGTCGGCTGGGCAAGGTCATCGATCCGCACGACGTTGCCAACGCCGTCATACTCGTAGCGCAGGTCTTGCAGCGCTGCGCCCGGTTGCGCGGGCAGATGGGCAGTCATTTGCCGCAAGCGACCATCGAATTCACGGTAGTGCATGGCACGCACAACGCCGTTGCCGGCGCGTTCGCTGAGCACCTGACCCGCTGCGTTATAGTGCCGCTGGCCCAGTACCTGCGTACGCTCGCCGCCCCTGGGCGTCACAAAGATGCTCGCCGGCTGGCCGTCAATGCCGTAGGCGTAGTCGAAGCGATTGCCCTTGGCGTCCGTGTGATGCAGGCGCTCACCCAGCGCGTTGAACCCAATGGATGTCTGGAATATCTCGGGCTCCAGGAGCACCTCGCGTTGTGCGTACAGCTGCGGCCAATCCAGCGCGGCATCCGCCTGCCGGAAGCGTCGGGTCTGCTGAGCAACCTCTGCGTGCACCCCATACCGCTCGTGGAACAACGAGCCGCCGCCGTCATCGTGGCGAACCACCCGGCCGCAGCGGTTGCGCGCCGCCTCTTCGTTCGAAGATGCAGCATAGGCAAGACGCTCGACGCACAACGCTTGCCCGTCACTGGCCGCCTGCTCGAAGACCGCCACCGGCCGCAGATATTGATCGTAGCGATGAGCCTGGTGAGCGCCCCGCCCATCCCATTCTTCCAGTAACTGCCCAGCCTCCCCCATCAGCGTCAGCCGCCAGCCGGCATCCACGCTGTCGGTGCGCAACGCTTGTCCACCAAGGCTATAGACCGTGCGTTGATTGGGCGCGGTGTCAGGCTGTGAGCGTGACAACTGCAACAAACGTGGGTCCCACTGTTCAATCATCAAGCCCGTACTGCCATACACCTGACGATGAATGCGCATCTGCGGTTCAACCTCTGTGCTTGAACGGTGGTAATCGATGTTACGAACAATTAACCCACGCGGGTCGACTGCGACCAGGGACGGCGTGTTTCGATGGATGGAATCAGACATGACCTCAGGACCTTATTGCTGAACAAGTAGTCCTGAGAGCCTAGGGATGAGGGGATGAGAAAGGTGGTGCTGGAGGATGCTTTTGTGTATCCAGTTACTGGCATCGCCCCGACCCGCTCACGTGTCAGCGTGCCGCCCGCCCTGACACCCTCGGACGGCTGGGCTTGTAGCGACGCCAAGCGGACGCGTTTGACTCCCAAGGCGCGTCGACCCGTTGTTGGTGTCGATAGAACGTCACGCGGCCTGCCAGTTGCAGACGATGCCGATAAAGCCAGCGCAGCTCGGAGGCCGTGGCAGATACCCCTTGCTTGCTGACGACGGCTCCTATGTCCAAATTGTCGAGAGCGAAATGGACCATCGCCGCACTTTGCGGGCTAGTCAAGGTTTCCAAAGCCGATTTGCTGCTTCGAGTGACGATTTTTTGCTGAATGGCCAATAGGTCTGTGCCAACGTGTTGGCGAGCCGTCGCCTCGAGTGAATACCTGCCTGCGGCAAGATCACTGACAAACCTCCTCGCGAATTGCTGGTTGCAGGAAGTTGACGTACAACCTGAATATTTCGAAACAATGCCCTCGTAAAACGGCCGGACGCCGACCGAAAGCTGCTCAATGAGCTCGGCCTTGAGTTCGTTAGCTTTCGCTGGGTCATGTGGATCTTGCGTCAAGTCGCTGAATAGCTCCGCATTCACGTTGCGAAATGCAGAGAAGGCGCGAACGGGAGGCGCCAGCCCGGCAGTCCAGCGCTGCAGTTCCGCGCCTGAGAAATAGGCCACCATCGCATCCCCGCGCGCGCTCAGCTTCGACCAGAAACTCCTGTAGGCAGCAACCGTCGCGGCCAAGCCAAAGAGAATATCGCCTCGACCGGGTTGGAATTGCTCGCCAAACGTCGTTTGCGTGCCATCGGCATCCCTGAACCCTACGGGATTGCCCCGGGCCATCGCATACAGGTTCAAGCCGTCCACATCGCCCATCGGGTCCGGGCTTATCCAGCGCTGCAACCACGGTGCGTAATAACGCGCACCGTAGTAGTACAGGCCCGTGGCGTCGCGTTCCTTGTCGGAGTAACGGCGAATCTTAGGGTGCCCCCGAACGATATTGCTGGTTGCCCACCACGCCGTTGCGCCATAAGGATAGTAATGCTCCTGGCTCAACAAGCGAGCCTGCTCGTCCAGTTCCAGCGCACAGCTCTTGAGGTGATCCAGAATGCTGAATCGCAGTGAGTGGGTACTCATCTCGCTGGGTTTGCCCGACTCCCATTGCACCACGGTGACTCGCCCACCGCCCGTATCAATGTCCAGCACATTGAAGCGCTGTGCCCTTTGCTTGTGTACTTGCAGGCCCGGCAGGTAATAGGTTTCCTGGGTGTAAGGTTTTGCACGAGCCTCACGGCTGCGAACCTTGAGTGCGCGCAGGCCTTGACTGTCATACAGGTAACTCTCCACGTCAGGGTCACCGTTCTCACGCTGTACCTGGGTGGTGTAGGTCAATTGATTGCGCACATTCCAGGCCGCCTGCTGTGTGCCGTCGAGCGACAACTGATTGCCATTGGCATCGAACGCCCCATCCCATTGAACCTGCCACCCTTGCGCTACGGGCACGGCGCGGTTCGTGAGCGCCGCCACTTGCATTTCGCGGGTATAGCCTGTGCCGCTGGAGGGCACGTGTCGAAGGCGCGTCAGATTGCCCGCACCATCATAGGCATAATGCTGGGTGTAATTGCGCCAGAGCCCCTGATCCGTCGCCCCGAACTGCACCTGCGTTGGCAAAGCCCGGCCCCCGGCATTGGCGCTATTTTCCCGACCGCTGGCCTGGATCAACTGATAAAGCGTGTCGTACTGGTAGCGATTAACCGCATCAATCCGGGTGTTGCTGTGCCATCGAGTCGGTTGCGCCAGGTCGCTGAGGCTGAGGATGTTGCCGACCGGATCGTACTCATATACCAGCTGCTGCAGCGGCGTGCCGGCCTGCCCTTGGCGGTACACCTCAAGTTGCTGCAAACGACCGTCGTGCTCGGCGTAACGGGCGACTTTGGTAACGTTATTGCCCGCCCGTTCGGACACGACTTGGCCGCTGGCGTTGTACACCCGCTGATTCATCAACACTTGGCGCTCGCCGGTCTTGAAGATCAGCAGCATTTCCAACCCCCAGCCCTGTTGCCCATAGCGCCACTGTAGGCGGTTGCCCTTGGCATCGATCTGCTCCAGCATTGCACCCAGCGCATCGTAACGCCAGGTGGTGGTATAGGCCTGGCGTTCCGTTAGCAGATCCTGTGCCTCATCGCTGTTTGGCCAGTCGACCAGAGCGATATCGGCGCGAAACCGTCTGGTTTGCTTGATGACGCGTTGATCGATCGCGTACGCCTCCACCAGCAGCACACCCGCTGGGTCCGCATGGCGAATCAACCGTCCACAGCGATTGCCGACGACCTCGGCCGAGATTGCGGGCGCGTACGTCATACGTTCGACACAACGGGGTGACGGGTCCTCTGCAGATTGTTCGAACACCGCCACAGGGCGCAGCAAATGGTCATAGTGAAACGCTTGAAGGGCGCCGCGCGAGTCCCAGCTGTGCAACCGCTGCCGCGCTGCACCGTACATGACCAAGCGCCAACCGGCATCCATACTCTGGGTTCGCACGGTTTCACCCGACAGGCTGTAAAGGTTCGATTGCGCCGCCACCCCGGTCGAGCCAAGGGCGAACTGACGTGGGTCCCACTGTTCAAGCAAAAAACCACTGGCACTCAACACCTGGCGATTGACCCGCGCCTGAGGGGAGTCCGCGAGCGTTGCACGATGATACTGCACAGTGCGCACGGCTAACCCGCGAGGGTCAATGGCCGTCAAGGTAGGCGTATTTCGATGTAGGGCGTTAGACATGAATTCATGACCTGTTTTGCACTAAGGTCAACAAATCCTAGAGGTACCGGCCTCGATAAAGGGGTATAAAAAGTAGCCTTGTGTAACCAGATTCTGGCACTACCTGTCGAGACCAGCAGGCTTGGCACCTGCTGGCCTCAAAGGTTTTCAGTGCCCGCCGGCGCAGGTCGGCGAGGCCGGGGCTGCGTCGATTTTCGCCCACTCCTCAGGCGTGTAGGTATGCAGCGCCAACGCATGAAATTCGCTCATCAGGTCACCCAGGGTGGCGTAGACCTTCTGGTGGCGCTTGACGCGGTTGAGCCCTTCGAACTGCGGGCTGACCAGCACGGCCTTGAAGTGGGTCTGCAACCCACGGCTGTGCATGTGGCTTTCATCCAGCACACTCAAGTGTTCCGGCCCCAGGGCGGCGAGCGCCGTTTCGATACGCTGTTGCATGGTCATTGCTGCTTACTTCTTCTTGGCCGGTGCGGCACCTTTTGGCGCCAGCTCATTGGTCATGTCTTCCAACAGCTTGTTCACCACCGGTACGGCGCTTTCCAGTTTGGCCTGGGTCATCTGGGCCGATTGCTGGGTCAGCTGCGGCATTTTTTCCAGGACTTTCTTGCCCAGTGGCGACTGGTAGAACGCTACCAGGTCCTTGAGCTCGGATTCGCTGAAGTTGGTGGTGTAGAGCTTGACCATATCGGGCTTGAGCTTCGGCCAGCCGATGGCCTGGTCCAGGGCCGCGTTGGCCTTGGCCTGGTAGCTGTCCAGTACGGACTGCTTGGCGGCAGGCGCCTTGGTCTGTTCGAAACGCTGGGCGAACATTTGCTGCACTTGCATGTACACCGGGGTCCCCAGCTTGTCAGCGTGGGCCAGGGTAAGGAAGGCTTCGGCACTGGCGTTGTGGCTGGCGGTATCGGCAAAAACCTGGCCGCTGGCGCAAACCAGAGCAACCGCGGTACAGATGGCACGAAGACGAGTCATCGAGTTTCCTTTTCTAGCAGGCGAGGTAAGACCCCAAGGGCGCCCATTCTGCGCCTAAAAAACCTCGCGGCTCAACCCCACCCCACGCAGGCCCTGGTTTTGCGGGGCGCAATGGCACAAATGCGGATTTAGGGAACCCACGGCAGCCGCCAGGGCCTAAACTGACCAATCACGACTGGATAAGGAGGGTGCCCGATGAGCCGTATCGAAACCGACAGCCTGGGAGAAGTACAGGTCCCTGATGATGCCTATTGGGGCGCGCAAACCCAGCGCTCGCTGGTCAATTTTGCGATTGGCGAGCAGCGTATGCCGCTGGCGGTATTGCATGCCCTGGCCCTGATCAAGAAGGCCGCCGCCCGGGTCAATGACCGTAACGGCGACCTGCCCGCCGATATCGCCCGGCTGATCGAACAGGCTGCCGACGAAATCCTCGACGGCCAGCATGACGACCAGTTCCCGCTGGTGGTCTGGCAGACCGGCAGTGGCACCCAGAGCAACATGAACGCCAACGAAGTGATCGCCGGCCGCGCCAACGAACTGGCCGGCAACAATCGGGGCGGTAAAAGCCCGGTACACCCCAACGACCATGTGAACCGCTCCCAAAGCTCCAACGACTGCTTCCCAACCGCCATGAGCATTGCTGCGGTGCAAGCGGTGCACCAGCAACTGCTGCCTGCTATCGCGACGCTGTCCGGTGGCCTGGCGGAACTGGCCGCGCGGCATATGAAGCTGGTCAAGACCGGCCGCACCCACATGATGGACGCCACGCCGATCACCTTCGGCCAGGAGCTGTCGGCGTTTATCGCCCAGCTCGATTACGCCGAGCGCGCGATCCGCAGCGCCCTGCCCGCCGTGTGCGAGCTGGCCCAAGGCGGCACTGCTGTCGGCACCGGGCTCAACGCACCCCATGGCTTCGGCGAGGCGATTGCCTCCGAACTGGCGGCGCTGTCGGGCTTGCCCTTCGTGACCGCACCGAACAAATTCGCCGCCCTCTCCGGCCATGAACCGCTGGTCACCTTGCACGGCGCGCTGAAAACCCTGGCCGTGGCCCTGATGAAAATCGCCAACGACCTGCGCCTGCTGGGTTCCGGCCCACGCACAGGGCTGGCCGAAGTGAAGTTGCCGGCCAACGAACCGGGCAGTTCGATCATGCCCGGCAAGGTCAACCCCACACAGTGCGAAGCGCTGTCGATGCTGGCCTGCCAGGTATTGGGCAACGACGTGACCATCGGCATGGCTGCCAGCCAAGGGCACTTGCAGTTGAACGTGTACAAACCGGTGATCATTCACAACCTGCTGGAGTCGATCCGCCTGCTGGCCGATGGCTGCAACAACTTCCAGGAGCATTGCATCGCGGGTCTTGAGCCCGACGCCGCGCAAATGGCCGAACACCTGGAACGCGGGCTGATGCTGGTCACCGCGCTCAACCCGCATATCGGCTACGACAAGTCGGCAGAGATCGCCAAGAAGGCTTACGCCGAAGGGCTGACACTGCGCGAAGCCGCGCTGGAACTCGGCTACCTCACCGACGCCGAGTTCGACCAGTGGGTCCGCCCGGAAGACATGCTCGGCGCTTAAACCGATATCCGCAGCCGCCGGGCCCTGAGCCCGGCGAGCAGCGAAGGCGCCAACGCCACCATCGCCGACCCCGTCACCACCACCAGCGCCCCCACATACCCCAAGGCATTGATCTCTTCGGCCTGCACATAGTCAGGCCACAGCCAGGCCGCCAAGGCCACCGCCACAAAGGTCACCAACGGCGTCAACGCCAGGGTCGCACTGACCCGCGAGGCTTCCCAATGCGCCAGGGCTTCGGCAAATGCGCCGTAGGCCACCAGCGTATTCATGCAACACGCCAGCAGCAGCCATCCTTGCAGCGGGCTCAACTGCAACGCCTCCAGCGGATGCGCCCACGGCGTGAGCAACACCGCGCACGACAGGTAGATCACCATCATCACCTGCAACGAATTCCACACTGTCAGCAACTGCTTCTGCCCCAATGCATAGAACACCCAGATGGTGGTGGCGAGCAGGATCGTCAGCACACCGGCGGTGTAGGTGCCCATGGACGTCAGCAACTCCACCAGGCGTTGGTTGAAGAACAAACCAAAGCCGATAATCAGTACCACCAGCCCCACACCCTGCCCCAGGCTGAAGCGCTCCTTGAACACAAACACACTGGCTACCATCAGAAAGATCGGGCCCATCTGCACTACCAGCTGCGCGGTGCCTGGGCTGAGCATTTTCAGCCCAACCAGATACAGCACGTAGTTGCCGACCAGGCCGCACACCGCCATGCCCACCAGCCAGCCGCCCCTGGGGCCGAGCACTTTACGGCTGGGCAAGCGCTTGGTGGCAGCCAGATAGACAAACAGGCAAGTACCGGCCACCGTGAGGCGAAACCAGGTGACGGTGATCGGATCCATCACTTGCAGCACTTGCTTGAGCTTGACCGGAAGGATGCCCCACAGAAACGCGGTCAGCAGGGTCAGGAAAAAGCCGTAGACCCAGCGGCCGGAGGAGATGTGCATGAGTGCCCCAGATGCCAGAGGAAGTGGAACCGCATTCTAGGGGCAAGTCACTGGATTGGGATACGCCACAATCCTAAATGTGGGAGGGGGCTTGCCCCAATGCCAGTCAGTTAAGAGCTAGAGCAGACAACTAGTGAGATGTGGCCCGATAAGGGAGTGTCAGTCAGCACATCTGTGACTGACTCACCGCCATCGGGAGCAAGCCCCCTCCCACATTTGGACCGAGCCGGGTGCAGGCTATTTCTTTTTCTTTTTGTCGTGCTTATCGGTTTTAGCGAACGCATCCTCCAGCGCCCGGTTGATGGTGCGCAACACCTTGACCCGCGCCCAGCGCTTGTCATTGGCTTCTACCAGGGTCCAGGGCGCCACCTCGGTGCTGGTGCGATCAACCATGTCGCCCACCGCCGCGCGGTAGTCGTCCCATTTGTCGCGGTTGCGCCAATCATCTTCAGTGATCTTGAAGCGCTTGAACGGGATTTCCTCGCGGGCCTGGAAGCGCTCCAGTTGGGTGTCCTTGTCGATGGCCAGCCAGAACTTGACCACGATCACCCTCGCATCGCGCAATTGCTCTTCGAAGTCATTGATCTCGCCATAGGCGCGCATCCAGTCCGCCGGGGTGCAAAAGCCTTCGATGCGTTCCACCAGCACGCGGCCGTACCAGGAGCGGTCGAACACGGTGAACATGCCACGCGCCGGGATCTTCTGCCAGAACCGCCATAGATAAGGCTGGGCGCGTTCGTCTTCACTGGGCGCGGCAATCGGCACGATGTGGTACTGGCGCGGGTCCAGTGCTGCCGCCACACGACGGATCGCCCCGCCCTTGCCGGCTGCGTCGTTGCCTTCGAATACGCTCACCAGCGCGTGTTTGCGCATGCGTTTGTCGCGCATCAGGCCAGAGAAGCGCGCCTGCTCGGTGATCAGCTGTTCTTCGTAATCGTCCTTGTCCAGGCGCAGGGTCATGTCCAGGCTGTCGAGCAGGCTCTTCTGGTCAACCGAGGCAAGCAACGGCGCCGGGTTCATGCCGCTGGCCTTGACCTTGGCCTGTTTCAAGGCACTTTGCAGTCCATCCAGCAGGATCTTGCCCACGGTCAGCCCACGGTAATGGGGGTCGACGCCTTCGATCACATGCCACGGCGCGTAATCGCGGCTGGTGCGGCGCAGCACACGCTCACCGAAATGCACGAACTTGTCGTAGGTCTCGGACTGCTGCCAATCCAGCGGGCTGATGCGCCAGCTGTGCAGCGGGTCGTCGGCCAGGGCCTTGAGGCGCGCCTTCATCTGTTTTTTGGACAGGTGGAACCAGAACTTGAAGATCAGCGCACCTTCATCGCAGAGCATTTTTTCCAGACGTTCGGCGCCGGCGATGGCCTGGTCCAGGCGCGCATCCTTGATCTGCCCATGCACCCGGCCTTGCAGCATCTGGCTGTACCAGTTACCGAAAAAGATGCCCATGCGACCCTTGGCCGGCAGTTGCCGCCAATAGCGCCAGGCCGGCGGGCGCGCCAGTTCTTCGTCGGTCTGCTGGTCGAAGGTGCGCACTTCGATCAGGCGCGGGTCCATCCATTCATTGAGCAGCTTGACGGTTTCGCCCTTGCCCGCGCCTTCGATGCCATTGATCAGGATGATCACCGGGAAGCGCTTCTGCTGCTGCAACTCGTACTGCACCTCCAACAAGGCTTCACGCAGGGCCGGCACTTCGGCGTCATAGGTGTCTTTGTCGATGGCGTGACCGATTTCGGCGGATTCGAACATGGGCAGCTCCGTTTCAAGATGGCTCAAGACTAGCGGATTGGGCACCACGGCAGGCAAGGAATTTCACTCGGCTTGCCGTGGATCAATCACCGCGGCTACGGTTAATACCCAGGAACGTGACATAGGCCCAGGTCCTGATGCTTCAACATCTGCTGTGTCAGGCGCTCCATCACTGCGGTTATTGCCTGCCGTCGCGGTGTGCGCAGGGCTTCCATTTGTTTGAAATACTCCCCGTCAGTAAGGTCCTGGCGATTCTCAAAAAGTGTTTGCTGCTGCGTATCGAAGGGCTCAGTCACCGATAGGAACTCAGCAGGAAACTGCTGTTTGAGATGGGTTTTCCAGAACGTCAACTGGGTAATAAAACGCAAGAAGGCAGGCGACAGCTCAGCTGTTCGCACCTGGGCTTGCGCCATCGCCAAATCGTTGCTGGGCACCTCGAAAAACGAGTCATAGACCATATGTTTCGGCTGCCCCGGCAGTTGCAGGTCCTTGGCCAACCCGATCCGAAATGCCAGGTTGATTTCCAGCGGATCCGAGGAGGCTTTTTCAACCGCGTATGTCGCCGCAATTTTCTCCAGCTCGCTGAGGCGAAACAAACCTCGACTCAAGTTCAACAGCGCCCCGGAGTTGCTCTGTGCACGACCCGCCTGCAGCGTTGCCTTCTCGACTTCCTTGAGAACCTCAATCTGGCTGAACATCTGCGCCGCCCCATCCTCACAACCAGTCGGATGGGCTGCCAGTTGGAAGACCTGCTCGCGCAGCCCGACATTGTCATGGGTCGCCTGCAATACGTCCCAGACACGTTGCGTCATATCCTCGCGCACACGGCGACTGTCAGCAGCACTGGTCAATTCAGCCAGCAACAGGAACAACTCTGTCGACTCCGGATCATCCCGCAGGTTGGCCCAGACGCTACGCTTGTTGGCATCGCGGGCAGCCACCTCGTCCGGCAACCACCGCGCCCTGGCCTTCAGTTCGCTCATACGAGGCTGATCGTCGTCTACATACCCCATACCAATACCCACGTCAGCGCGGTAACGCTCGAGTGCCTCTACTGTCGTGTCGGATAGCGGATTGCCGCCCAAGTCGATCGACTGGCTGAAAATGCGCGGCACCGTGAACAACCACTCGGGCAGCACGGTGATCAGGTTATCGCGCAGATCCACCTGCTCCAAGTGGGCCAACCGCCCGATGCCCGACGGCAGGTCGACGAGTCTGCTGTCCCGCAGCAACAGCGTGTGCAAGTCACGCATCCTGCTGACATCCACCAGCTTATCCAGTGGGTTATGGCTCAGGTCCAGCAGGCGCAGCGTATTCAGATCAGCCAGTTTCAGCTGGGTATGCTCGGTCAGTGCAAGACGGTTATGGGGCATCGACAAGCTTTCGAGGTCGAGCATCCGCGAGAATATTTCCGGCAAGCGCGTCAGGCGGTTACGGTCCAGCGCCAGATGCCGAATGCCTTTGAAACACTTGAGGAAATACGCGACGTCATCGCCCAATCGCATGTTCTTGAGTGACACCTGACGGACATGGTCGAAACGAATGTCGGCAGGCAGCGTCGGCAACGATCCGACGCGCATTCCGTCCAGGTTCAAACTGGCAACCGACATCTGATGTTCATCCAGAGCAAAGCTTTGACGCCGCCAACAGGCTTCAATGCGCTCAGCCACCTGCTCTCGGCTGGTACGAATGTCACTCAGGCCCGGCTGTTTATCCATGCCCTGGGTATCGGTCTTCCAGTGTTTGAGCAGCGCTCGCAGATGAGTAAGCTCTGCCTTCAAACGCTTTACCGCCCTGGCCCGGGAAAGATGGTCAGCACCCAAGGCCATCAGCAGCGAAGACACTTGTGCAGTGCTGAACAAGGGGTACAAACGCTTCACCTTGCGCACCAGCGCGCGAGGGTGCGCCAATGGCCCCGTCGGCGAATCAGCCATTTCACAGGGCATCGCGTCCAGCACCGGCTCGCTGCCCCTGCTGGAAAAAGCCTCGGCGGCCAGCTCCCGTTCCCCCTTGGCCTGGGAAGCGCTCATGTAGCGCAGGCGCCAGAGATTGTTGGCCTCGTTGAGCGGCAACCCCATTGCTACGCGCTGACTGTCGGTCAGCGCGCACTCAATCGCCTGAAACAAGCCGTCCGGTCCGGAGTAAGGCCCACCTAGACTCAGGCCGTTGTCGTCGAACGTTGCAAACCCAGCGTCCGAGCTGACCACTATTCGTCGCGCACCGGCGCCATTGCTCGCGCCCAGGGCCAATAAGTCACCCTGTGGCGAACCCTGGCGCAACTCAAGCCGCACCTCCCTGCCCCACCCTGCCAGATGCGGCATCGACCGAACCGCCACACACGCCGTATCCAGGCTGGCCAGCTCAGGCTGCTCAAACCCCATCAGGGCGCGGTCCAGGCGTTGCTCCCCGAGAGCACGCTGGACCGACTCGGCCAATGCCATGGGGATACGTTGATTATCGCGCAGGGTCTCGCGCTGCACCGTTGAGGTCTGGGCCATCAATTCGCGCATCAGCGTACAGGGCAGTTGCGGATAGGTACGCCTAAGCAACGCCCATTCGGGCGGTACAGGTCCGTCATGGGCCTGATACAACTGCTCGAACAACGGCCTGCAGTCAGCCTTGAGGTGTGCGAGCAACTGACGCTCCAATACGCCGCGCTCCTGATCAGCAGCAACCCCCTCTCCAAGCAGGCCGATTTTTTGTGCCTCGTCCAGCTCGGACAACAGCACATCAAACACTTTGCCCTCACGAAGCATCTGCTCAGTGAGCGTCAAACGCAGGCCTACATTGTCAAACGGCCCACCGGTGGGGTAACGCGCCTTGACGCGGCCCTGTGCATCCAGCACCTCAAAATAGCGCCCCACCGGCCACCCGTCTAACAAGGGCAGGGCATGCATCTGCAAGGTCAAGTTTTCTACACTGGGGGACGCACCGCTTTCCAACTGCCAGATCAGATCACGAATGGACTGGTCCAGCTTGAAACGCTCATACAAATCACGAAAACGTGCGGGAAAGGGCAGGCACTCTTCGGCCTGATAGACGCCCCATTCATGGGGCATATCCATAATGGCCTTGATCTGCACAAGCTTCCTGGGATGCAGCGAAGCACCTGGGCCTGCCGGGTTCAGGCGTGAAAAGAGATACTCCTGATCCTCCCATTCGTCGGGCGTTTCGAACGCAAAACGCCAGCGTCCTTCGCCGTTGTGCAGCAACAGCGGGCGATAAGCCGTCTGCCGCAGCGGGTGGCTGGCCCGCCATCGATCCAGTTTCGAGTCAAACGCAACCCGATGTACGCAATCATTGACCTTGACGTATGAATGCCCTCCGACTTTGTAAATTCCCGTAGCGTCCGCAACCTCGTCGTCGACAAGACGCTGATCATGGAAGTACGGCGTGACATTTGCCCGCCACAGCCGCAGATTGCCATCTGTGGGGCGTACCACTTCAAACTGGCGAAAAAAGTTATCCAGGTTAAGACCGCTGCGTTTCATCGCCGAACCGACAACCTTGCTCCCCGCCGCGAACAGCACCATCGAGGTGATGTTTTGCGCTACCGCTGCCAACTGCTTGAACGCCTCTTCTTTATCGCCACGGCGCCAGTCCTCAATGCCCTCATACAGCTCGCCGAGCATCTGGCCCACCGCCACGCCAGTCATCAATATTCCCAACTCCGGCACAACAAACCCGGCGAGGTTGAGCACTGTCAAACCGGCATCCAGGTACGCTTGCAAGCGCTGCTCGCGGGCCACCTCATCCACGTCGGCTACCGGTACCGCCAGGGTCCGCGCGTCGGCTTGGAGTTTGGCGGCGTAAGTTGCGAAAAAATGCCCCGCCAGGCTAACCGTAATGGGGGTTGCCTCCAGCGCCCCCAAGGTACGGGATTGATCGAAATGGCTGAAGAAGCCGACCCGGTCATCCTGGCTCAGGTACCGGGTAAAGAAACTACGATAAGCCGGCACTTCAAGCTTGCGCTTGAGGTAGACCTGAAAGTCATCAAACGAGGAATACTCGAACAATGGCCGCTCCGGCTCATTGGGCATGTACACCACACAGGGTTCTTGCGGGTATTGCGCAACCGAGCGGCCGGAGAACACCAGGATGCTCCACAGGCAACTGCCCTGTACATTCAGCCATTGCCAAGTGACGGGGCGCCATTCAAACAAAATCCCTGCCGCCTGAGCCTGAGACGCTGTCAGCTTGCGGTCCAGCAATTTGCACAACACCTCGTAGACACCTTGGGAAATATCTGCGCGCATCAGGGCAATGTGGGCGTCGATTTTCATATCCAGGGTTTTCATCTGGCCGATATCGGTTGCGACATCATTGAGGTTGGGCTGATCACTCCCCAGCTTGAATACTTCACTGATGTGCTGCTGATACAGGCCACCCAGATCCAGGGCACGGCACCCCTGTGCAAACTCCAGGGGGGTTATGCCAATGACCCCGCGAGCGGCAGCCCCCAAGCGCAGCAGCGAGCCCGTCGGAAAGTGCTGCGCTCGCACTTCATCCTCGGAAAAATTCTGCATCGCCACATGCAGGAGACTGTCCTGGACCAGCCTCACCGTTTTCACATATTTCAATGGCAAGACTTCTTTCTCGTACTCGTTTACAGCACGCACCAAAAGATCTTTTTTCGGATCCACGGTCAGTTGCCATCGGGTCTGACAGTAAGCCTTGAGCCGCTCACTGCAAAACTCATCCAGTGCTTGCAAAGGCTTCAATTGCTCGGCGACAACTGCCTGGGCATCTGCAACCCGTGCGGCATCTCTGGTCAGTGCGTCCAACACGCCAGGCGGTGCGTTGACCATCCAGCCCGGCAGTTGCTTTTGCAACACCTGGGCCTTGTCCAAATCACCCGTCATTTCCAGTAAGGCGGATTGCAGTTGCCGCTGGGTCAATTGGTTCAGTTTGCTGTTCAAATCGTCCTGCGGGCGCATCAGCAATGTCCTTTATTGCCTATAAATCAAGCTATTACGATACCGCAGCAACTTGCACAGAATTAACGCTGATAGTTGATGGATTGCAGGCCGGACGCAGCAGCTATTTCCATGCAAAACCTATGGGGCTACCACCTGGAATCGGCCCTGCGCGCCGCGATCGGCTAGAATGGCCGCCTTGTCTTTGCCTGCTGTATGTCTATGAGCCGCCCATGACCCCCATCACCCACGCCCAGCTCGACTGGGATGACCAAGGTCGCCCGCATTCGCGGGTGTTCGACGACGTGTACTTCTCCGACCAGTCGGGCCTTGCAGAAACCCGCTATGTGTTCCTGGAGCAGAACCGCTTGCAGGAGCGCTTTGCTGGCTTGCCAGCGGGCGGGCGGCTGGTGATCGGCGAAACCGGCTTCGGCACGGGTTTGAATTTTCTCTGCGCCTGGCAATTGTTTGAGCAACACGCACCGGCCGGCGCGCGCCTGCACTTTGTCAGCGTGGAAAAATATCCGCTGAGCCATGCCGACCTGCAACGCGCCCTCGCCCTCTGGCCTGAACTGCAACCCTTGGCCGAACAACTCTTGGCGCAATACATCGCCATTCACCAAGGCTTCCAACGCCTGGTACTGGATAACGGCCGCGTGGTCCTGACCCTGTTGATCGGCGATGCTCTGGAGCAATTGCCGCAACTGGATGCGCAGATCGACGCCTGGTTTCTGGACGGTTTCGCCCCGGCGAAAAACCCCGATATGTGGACCGCCGAACTGTTCGCTGAACTGGCGCGCCTGGCCGCTCCGGGCTCGACCATCAGCACCTTTACCAGCACCGGCTGGGTACGGCGCCTGATCAACGCCGCGGGCTTCAAGATGAAGCGCACGCCGGGCATCGGGCATAAGTGGGAGATCCTGCGTGGAGAGTTTCTCGGCTGGCCCGACGAGACGCCGCCGCCCGCAAAAAGCAAACCCTGGTTCGCTCGCCCCCCAGCCATCGACGGTGAACGCCACGCCATGGTTATTGGCGGTGGCCTGGCCGGTTGCGCAACGGCTGCCAGCCTGGCCGCCCGCGGTTGGCGCGTCAGCTTGCTGGAACGCCATGCCAGCCTGGCGCAGGAAGCCTCGGGCAACCCTCAGGGCGTGCTGTACCTCAAGCTGTCGGCCCATGGCACCGCATTGTCCCAACTGATACTCAGCGGTTTCGGCCACACCCGCCGCCTGCTGGAGCACTTGCACCGTGGCGTGGATTGGGATGGCTGTGGTGTGTTGCAACTGGCGTTCGACGCCAAGGAAGGCCAGCGCCAGGCCCAACTCGCCGACGCCTTCGCACCGGGCCTGCTGCACCTGCTCGACCGCGAGCAGGCGCAACAACAGGCTGGAATCCAACTGGCCCACGGCGGCCTGTTTTTCCCCGAGGGCGGCTGGGTGCATCCACCCGCACTGTGCCAGTGGCAGGCGACGCATCCGCTGATTGAGGTGCTCAGCCACCATGAGGCGCTTGAACTGGACCGGCACGACGACCAGTGGCACGCTCGCGCCGGCGATCGCGTGCTGGCCAGCGCCAGCGTGGTGGTGCTCGCCGGGGCGGCGGAGATCAAGCGTTTCCCCTTGAGCGCAGACATACCGCTCAAGCGTATTCGCGGGCAGATCACCCGGCTCGCACAAACCCCAGCCAGTGAGGCCCTTACTACTGTGGTCTGTGCCGAGGGTTACGTCGCACCAGCCCGCCTTGGTGAACATACCCTGGGCGCCAGTTTTGACTTCAACAACCAAGACCTCACACCCACGCTCGCTGAACACACCGGCAACCTGGAGATGCTGCGCGAGATCTCCACAGACCTGCTGCAGCGCCTGGGCGCCGACCGCCTGGCGGCCGAACAGTTGGAAGGGCGTGCTGCGTTTCGCTGCACCAGCCCCGATTACCTGCCGATCGTCGGGCCGCTGGCCGACCATGAAGCGTTCCAGCAGGCTTATGCCGTGCTGGGCAAAGACGCCCGGCAAGTACCGGATACGCCGTGCCCCTGGCTGCCCGGGCTGTACCTCAACAGTGGCCATGGCTCCCGCGGCCTGATCACCGCACCACTGTGCGGCGAACTCCTGGCCGCCTGGCTGAATGGCGAACCGCTGCCGGTACCGGCCAGCGTGGCCGCGGCTTGCCACCCCAACCGGTTTACCCTGCGCGCTCTGGTTCGAGGCCAGGCCGCAGCCCGTAAAGAGCGGGATTGATGGCTAGGCGGCCATCTGCCTTATAACTTATCGGTCTAAAACTCCACGCATAGCACTGGGTCAGTTTCTGGGTACGCGCCGTTTGGCGCATTGAGTATTGACCCCTCCCCAACGGAAAAACCGGTAAGGAACTTATGTGTGGATTAGCTGGCGAGTTACGCTTTGATCATCAACCTGCCGACCTGGCAGCCGTAGAACGCATCACTCATCACCTCGCCCCCCGTGGCCCCGACGCATGGGGCTTCCACGCCCAAGGGCCGATTGCCCTGGGCCACCGCCGCCTGAAAATCATGGACCTGTCGGACGGCTCCGCGCAGCCGATGGTTGACGCCCAACTGGGATTGTCCCTGGCGTTCAATGGCGCGATCTATAACTTCCCGGAACTACGAGAAGAGCTGGAAGCCCTGGGCTACGCCTTCTATTCCGGCGGTGATACCGAAGTGCTGCTCAAGGGCTACCACGCCTGGGGCGAAGCACTGCTGCCCAAGCTCAACGGCATGTTTGCCTTCGCCATCTGGGAACGTGACGCCCAACGTCTGTTCATCGCCCGTGACCGCTTGGGCGTAAAACCTTTGTACCTGTCGCGCACCGGCCAGCGCCTGCGTTTTGCCTCGGCGTTACCGGCGTTGCTCAAGGGCGGCGACATCAACCCGATCCTCGATCCGGTCGCTCTCAACCACTACCTGAATTTCCACGCCGTGGTCCCCGCGCCGCGCACGCTGTTGGCGGGCATTGAAAAGCTGCCGCCCGCCAGCTGGATGCGCATCGACGCAAGCGGCAAGACCGAACAGAAAACCTGGTGGACCCTGCCGTACGGGCCCCATGAGGACGAAAAACACCTGACGCTGGAAGACTGGACCGACCGCGTGCTCGACAGCACCCGCGAAGCCGTGGCCATCCGCCAACGCGCCGCCGTGGATGTGGGCGTGCTGCTCTCCGGTGGCGTCGACTCGAGCATGCTCGTCGGCCTGCTGCGTGAAGTCGGTGTGCAGGACCTGTCCACGTTCTCCATCGGTTTTGAAGACGCCGGTGGCGAGCGCGGCGACGAATTCCAGTACTCGGACCTGATCGCCAAGCATTACGGAACTCGCCATCACCAACTGCGCATCGCCGAAAGCGAGATCATCGAGCAACTGCCGGCGGCGTTCCGCGCCATGAGCGAGCCGATGGTCAGCCATGACTGCATCGCGTTCTACCTGTTGTCGCGGGAAGTCGCCAAGCATTGCAAGGTGGTGCAGAGCGGCCAGGGCGCCGACGAATTGTTCGCCGGTTACCACTGGTACCCGCAGGTGGATGGCGCAAGCGACCCGTATGCCGCGTACCGCGAGGCGTTTTTCGACCGCAGCTACGATGACTACGCGGCCACCGTCGCACCGAAATGGCTGACCGCCAACGACGCTGCCGGCGACTTTGTGCGCGAACATTTTGCCATGCCGGGCGCGGAAGCCGCCGTAGACAAGGCCCTGCGCCTGGACAGCACGGTGATGCTGGTGGACGACCCAGTCAAACGCGTCGACAACATGACCATGGCCTGGGGCCTGGAAGCCCGGACACCGTTCCTCGACTACCGCCTGGTAGAACTCTCGGCCCGCGTACCGGGCAAGTTCAAACTGCCCGATGGCGGCAAACAGGTGCTCAAAGAGGCCGCGCGCCGGGTGATCCCCAGCGAAGTCATCGACCGTAAAAAAGGTTACTTCCCGGTCCCCGGCCTCAAGCATTTACAAGGCGACACCCTGAACTGGGTGCGCGAGTTGCTGCTGGACCCGAGCCAGGACCGTGGCCTGTTCAACCCGGCCATGCTCGATCGCCTGCTGACGGACCCTCAGGGTCAACTGACCCCATTGCGCGGCTCCAAGCTGTGGCAACTGGCGGCGCTGAACCTGTGGCTCAGCGAACAAGGAATCTGATCCATGAAACCTAACGCCGCGGCGTATAGCCAACGCTTGATCAAAGGCCAGGCGCCGACCTACGAGCGCCTGCAGGCCCGGCTTGCCGAAGACGGCAGCCCGCAAGGTCCCGAACCGATTGCCGTGCATTGCGGTTGGGGGCGTTTGTTGATCGGGCATACGTTTCCCGACCCTGCCAGCCTTGCCCTGGAGCTGCTCAACGAACAGCCCGGCGAACGTGATATCGCTCTGTATGTGGCCGCGCCCCAGCAAATCCTCGGGATCGACCCGCAGCAGTTATTCCTCGACCCGTCAGACACCTTGCGCCTGTGGTTCAGTGACTACCGCCCCGCCACCCGTGTGTTTCGCGGTTTTCGGATCCGTCGGGTACAGAGCGAAGCCGACTGGCACGCCGTCAACTTGCTGTATCAGGGCCGCGGCATGTTGCCCGTCGACGTCGAACGCCTCACACCGCGCCATCAAGGCGGCCCGGTGTATTGGCTGGCGGAAGACGAAGACAGCGGCGCCGTGATCGGCAGCGTGATGGGCCTCAACCATCAGAAAGCCTTTCACGACCCGGAAAACGGTTGCAGCCTGTGGTGCCTGGCGGTAGACCCACAGTGCACCCGCCCCGGCGTGGGTGAAGTGCTGGTGCGCCACCTGGTGGAACACTTCATGAGCCGTGGCTTGAGCTACCTGGACCTGTCGGTGCTGCACGATAACCGCCAGGCCAAGAGCCTTTACGCCAAGCTGGGTTTTCGCGCACTGACCACCTTTGCGATCAAGCACAAGAACGGCATTAACCAGCCGCTGTTTCTCGGCCCGGGGCCGCAGGCGGGGTTCAATCCGTATGCGCGAATCATTGTCGAAGAAGCCCATCGGCGCGGTATCGATGTGCAGGTGGATGACGCCGATGCCGGGCTGTTCACCCTCAGCCACGGCGGGCGCCGCGTGCGGTGCCGCGAGTCACTGAGCGATTTGACCAGCGCCATCAGCATGACCCTTTGCCAGGACAAGAGCCTGACCCACAAGGTGCTCAAGGCCGCTGGCCTGAAGTTGCCTGCGCAGCAGTTGGCAGGCAGTGCCGACGACAACCTGGAGTTTCTGGACGAGCACCAGCGCGTGGTGGTCAAGCCGTTGGATGGCGAACAAGGCCAGGGCGTGGCGGTGGACCTGCGAACGATCGAGGAGGTGCAGCAAGCCATCGAAACGGCACGCCAGTTCGACAGCCGCGTACTGCTCGAAAGCTTTCACGAGGGCCTGGACCTGCGCATCCTGGTGATCGGTTTCGACGTAGTCGCCGCCGCGATTCGCCGCCCCGCCGAAGTGATCGGCGACGGTCAGCATTCGATTCGTGCGTTGATCCAAGCGCAAAGCCGACGTCGTCAGGCCGCCACCGATGGCGAAAGCAAGATCCCCCTGGACGGCGAGACCGAGCGCACACTCAAGGCCGCCGGCTACGACTACGACAGCATCCTGCCCCGGGGCCAGACCCTGGCCGTGCGGCGAACTGCCAACCTGCATACCGGCGGTTGTCTGGAAGACGTCACCGCCATCCTGCACCCGACGCTGGTGGACGCCGCCGTGCGCGCCGCCCGTGCCCTGGATATTCCCATGGTCGGCCTGGACCTGATGGTGCCGGCGGCCGACCAACCGGAGTACGTGTTTATCGAAGCCAACGAACGGGCCGGGCTGGCCAACCATGAACCGCAACCAACTGCAGAGAAGTTTGTGGATTTGTTGTTTCCACACAGTCAACCGGCCGCTTGAGGCTTGTGTTGAATGTGAAACCGCTATCGGGGGCAAGCCCCCTCCCACATTTTCCTGTGTTCACACATCAAGGGTGGGAGGGGGCTTGCCCCCGATGAGGCCGGCACTGGCAACGAATCTCTCAACCCTATCATCGAAACCATCGATGCCCTCAACTCATCAGGAGTTTCCATGACCAGAACCATCCCAGAACCCGATCTCGCCTACCTGCAAAAAGTGCTGCTGGAGATGCTCGCCATTCCCAGCCCCACCGGATTTACCGACACCATCGTGCGCTACGTCGCCGAACGCCTGGAAGAACTTGGCATCCCGTTTGAAATGACCCGGCGCGGCACTATTCGCGCCACCCTCAAGGGCCAGAAAAACAGCCCTGACCGTGCCGTCTCTGCGCACCTGGACACCATCGGCGCCGCCGTGCGAGCGATCAAGGACAACGGCCGCCTGACCCTGGCACCGGTGGGCTGCTGGTCGAGCCGCTTTGCCGAAGGCAGCCGGGTCAGCCTGTTCACCGATAACGGTGTCATCCGCGGCAGCGTATTGCCGTTGATGGCGTCCGGGCATGCGTTCAACACCGCCGTGGATGAAATGCCGGTCAGTTGGGACCATGTGGAACTGCGCCTGGACGCCTACTGCGCCACTCGTGCCGACTGTGACTCCTTGGGCATCAGCGTCGGTGACTATGTAGCGTTCGACCCACTGCCGGAGTTCACCGAAAGCGGGCATATCAGCGCCCGTCACCTGGACGACAAAGCTGGGGTCGCCGCCCTGCTCGCCGCGCTCAAGGCAATCGTCGACAGTGGCGAACCGCTGCTGATCGACTGCCACCCGCTGTTCACCATCACCGAGGAAACCGGCAGTGGCGCAGCGGCCGCCCTGCCCTGGGATGTCAGCGAGTTTGTCGGCATCGACATCGCCCCGGTCGCCCCGGGCCAGCACTCCAGCGAACACGCGGTGAGCGTGGCGATGCAGGACTCCGGCGGGCCGTACGACTATCACCTGTCGCGGCACTTGCTGCGCCTGGCCGCCGATAACGACTTGCCGGTGCGCCGCGATCTGTTCCGCTATTACTTCAGCGATGCGCACTCAGCGGTTACCGCCGGCCATGACATTCGCACCGCCCTGCTGGCCTTCGGTTGCGATGCCACCCACGGCTACGAGCGTACCCATATCGACAGCCTGGCCGCCCTGAGTCGCTTGCTGGGCGCCTATATCCTCAGCCCGCCGGTCTTTGCCAGCGATGCGCAACCGGCCCAGGGTTCCCTGGATCGGTTCAGTCATCAGATCGAGCATGAAACGCAAATGGAGAGCGACACCCGCGTGCCGTCGGTGGACAGCCTGGTCGGAAAC
This sequence comes from Pseudomonas sp. W2Jun17, assembly GCF_023127795.1. NCBI lineage: Bacteria > Pseudomonadati > Pseudomonadota > Gammaproteobacteria > Pseudomonadales > Pseudomonadaceae > Pseudomonas > Pseudomonas sp. W2Jun17. The sequence goes on from NZ_SPKO01000024.1 coordinate 300,871, forward strand.
AAGTCCTGACGCTGGCGACAGCTGCTACTGGCAACATAGGTCCCGGCGCAGTAGCATCGCCGGGACCTGACACCTGAGGCTTGTATGCTGATTCCCTACGATGCACTTGAAGTCGACACCCTGACCCGCCTCATCGAAGACTTCGTCACCCGCGACGGCACCGACAATGGCGACGACACGCCGCTGGAAACGCGTGTGCTGCGCGTACGCCAGGCGCTGACCAAGGGCCAGGCGCTGATCGTCTTCGACCCCGAGAGCGAGCAATGCCAACTGATGCTCAAGCACGATGTACCCAAGCATCTGTTCGACTGAAAACCCCGCCTAAGGATTGGGTACCGACACGGGATGCGTGACGGGCCCCTGGCGTTCGCGGATCTTCTGGTAAACCTCGGCGCGGTGCACATTGACGCCCACGGGGGCTTCGATACCGAATTTCACGTGGGTGCCGTTCACTTCGAGAATATAGACGGTGATGTCATCGCCAATAGCGATGGCTTCGCCTATGGTGCGGCTTAAGACCAGCATGGCGTGTGTCCTTTTCAAGTAGCAGGACCTGGACCATGCGCCCTTGGAAATGGACCGGCAATGGCTTGCTGGAAAATCAGGCATTACCTACACAGGTAGGTAATTTGCCTGACAGACTCCATCCAAATCAGCCCTTAACGACCTGCGCCTTCGCGCGCATCTTGTCGGCCATCAGCGTCATTTCGTCATACAGCAACTGCGGGTTTTTCTGCTTCAGGGCCCAGGCCATGCGCCCTTGCTCATGGGGCAGGATCATGAATTCGCCCGCGGCCACGCGGTGGTAGATGTAATCGGCGATATCGGTCGCCGAAATAGGTGAACTTTCAAGCAACTTGCCCACCTGCGCCTTCATGGCCGGGGTCGGCCCACGGAAGGAGTCGAGCAGGTTGGTCTGGAAAAACGATGGGCACACCACGTGCACGCCCACTTCCTGCTGCTTGAGCTCGACCAGCAGGCTTTCCGACAACGCCACTACGCCGGCCTTGGCCACGTTGTAGTTGCTCATGGCCGGCCCCTGCATCAATGCAGCCATCGACGCGATGTTGATGATCCGGCCCTTGCTCTTCTCCAACAGCGGCAGGAATGCCTTGCAGCCCTTGACCACGCCCATCAGATTGATTGCGATCTGCCAGTCCCAATCCTCCAGAGACAGTTCGGCGAAGAACCCACCCGAGGCCACGCCTGCGTTGTTGACGATCACATCAATGCCGCCGAGCTTGACCTCGCACGCCTGGGCAAACGCGGTGAGCTGGCTGTAGTCGCGCACGTCGCAGCGCTGGATAAACCCTTCACCCCCCGCCTCGCGCACAAGTTTGAGGGTCTCCTGCAAACCGGGCTCACTGACATCCGACAACGCCAACTGCCAGCCCTCACGGGCCCAGCGCAGAGCGATTTCACGACCCAGGCCGGACCCGGCGCCAGTGATCATCATGCGATTTTGCATAGGAAGTAGCCTTGTGGTTTACCGAAGAAGTGACCGGCAGTGTAGCGAAGGTTTTTCCCGCACCCACGCACCATCAGATTGATGAATGCCCCAGGCAAACCGTGGGCCGGGTCGCAGGCACGCATATAGCCCAAGTTCAATTTTTTTCAACTGATTAGTTCAAGTTGCGCACGGGTTAAAAGAAATAAGCAACTAATCAAAATGTTTTAGAAAAACAATGAATTTTCTGCGAAGTGCATGAGTCGGAATGGTTAAGACGTCCCGATGCACATGGACGAGATAACGGTCAAACAGCCGGTTTTTGCACAGAACCTATAAGGAATAAAACCATGAGCCTCATTCTAATCATTATCCTGATCCTTCTATTGGTCGGCGGCCTGCCAGTGTTCCCGCACTCGCGTAACTGGGGTTATGGACCGTCGGGTATCCTGGGTGTGGTGCTGGTCGTCCTGCTGGTGCTGTTGTTGCTCGGCAAGATATAAAAGCCGGGACAAAAAAAGAGGCCTCGATCGAGGCCTCTTTTTTATTGCCGGTCAGTTAGTCCGGCTTACCATCTACAACACCTGCGGTGTTATCCAGCAGGCTCTTGGTAGCGGTCTGCAGGAACGACTCAAGTTTCTGCTTGAGCGCAGCTTCGTCCGGCGACTCAGGGATCACCTTGCCAGTCGGTTCGGCGCCCAGGGTGTATTCCCACAACTTGGGTGGCATTTCCTTGGGCAATACCAGTACGCGGTCAGCGGTAAGCAAGGCCACGGTCTGGTCGCTGCCCGATGGCTTGATCACGCCGAAGCCCTTGTCGCCTTCCGGCAGGTTCAACAGGTCACGCCCCCAGCACTGGTGCAACGTGTCGCCACCCAGGCGGCCCATGATGGTCGGCACGATGTCGATCTGGGTGCCCACGGTGTGGTCACGTACGCCGAACTTTTCCTGCATGCCCGGTGCGATCATCAGCATCGGCACGTTGAAGCGGCCCAGGTCCATTTCAGTGATCTGTTGCTCGTTGCCGAAACCGTGGTCGCCCACAATCACGAACAGCGTTTCCTTGAAGTACGGCTCCTTGCGGGCCTTTTCAAAGAACTGGCCCAAGGCCCAGTCAGAGTAGCGCATGGCCGTCAAATGCTCGTTGAGGCTGCCACGGTCGGTGACTTTTTCAACCGGCAATGGCGTCGGCAACGCGTACGGGGTGTGGTTGGACAAGGTTTGCAGCAATGCGTAGAACGGCTTGCCGCCTTCACGGGCTTTGAGTTCCTCCAGGCCACGGTTGAACATGTCCTGGTCGGACACGCCCCATGTCGGGTCGGAGAACACCGGGTCGACAAAGTCATTACGGCCGATGAAGTTGGTCATGCCCTGGTTGCTGAAGAAGCCCGACTGGTTGTCCCAGGCGAAATCGCCGTTGTAGACATACACATCGTCGAAATCACGCGCACTGAGCAACTGCGGCAGGCCCGACAACTTGTGGCTGCCTTCCGGGGTCTGCATCAGGTATTCGAAGCCCGGCAGGTTCGGGAAGCAGGCCATGGTGGCGAACATACCCTGGTGGGTGTGGGTACCGTTGGAGAAGAAGCGGTCGAACAGCAAGCCTTCCTTGGTCAGCTTGTCGAAGTACGGCGTGATATTGCCCGGACGGCCCAATGCGCCCACCGAGTGACCGGCAAAGCTTTCCATCAGGATCACTACGACGTTCTTGATCGGCAGGGTTTTCTCGGCCGGCGGCGTGAAATCACGGCGCACGGCAGCGGTGTCGGTATCCACCAGTTTTTCGCTCGGCAACACCAGCATGTCGCGCACGGTCTGGGTGGCCAGCGGTTGTTCGAGGGTGGCTTTCCAGATGTTGGCACGGTCTTCACCGAACCGCGCCTTGGCCGCCGCGATCAGCGACAGGGTGCCATTGAGGCCCAACTGGTTGGCGAAGTTCGAATCGGTGGTGTAGACATCCCCCCAACGCAATGGCGGGCCCTGACGCAGGGTGCCGCGAATGGCGACCACGGCGACCAGCAGGCAAACCACGAATACAGCGATGCGGCTGTACCACGGAGCCACCTGGCGCGTGCTGATCGTACCGCCGCTGAACGGGCCACGCGGGCGCGTTGCACGGTCGGCGCCCTTGAAGGCCATGCTCAGGATCAGCGTGCCCACGGCCCAGGCCAGCAGGTAGCGCACCACCGGGAAACCGTACCAGAGCATGCTCATCACGGTTTTCGGGTCTTCCTTCACATACTGGAAGACCAGGCCGTTGAGGCGCTGGTGGAATTCACGGTAGAAGTCCATTTCCATCAGCCCCAGGAACAAGGCGATGCTGGACACGACGGTCAGCCACAAACGGAAGAAACCCCGTGCCGCCATGGCCCGTACACTGAACAACGCCAGCAGCAACGGGATCAGCAGGTACATCACCAAGCGGATATCCAGGCGCAGGCCATTGGCGAACGCTTCCAGGAACGTCGAGGCCGGCGTGTCCAGGATCATCTCGCGGTTGTAGACCAGCAACGCCAGGCGCAGCAGGGAGAACATCACCATCATGACCAGTGCGCAGAGCAGCGTGTACGCCAGATGGGATTTGACGGTCGGTTGCAGCAGGCGATTTGAAGCTCGCTGCTGATTCAGGGCGTCCGGGTTTGCCATGTCGTTTTAGGACCCATTGGAAGTTTAAGTTGCGAAATAATGCAGTGGCGTCCGCCCTCGCCCAGGCTGGCTGGGGTAAGCGGTTTACGCGGTGGCACAAATGGTGCCCGATCAAGGCCGGCAAGGCTATTAATTACTGAACGTGCAACCTTGTCGTGTCTTTAAAGGCCCCAGGGATAGAGCCTTGGCAGGCGAATAAAGCCGGCGAATTGTCTTGGATGGAATGTGAAAATTCTGTACAGCGAATATTTCGATACACAAATTTTTCGAACAAATGTGGGAGGGGGCTTGCTCCCGATAGCGGTGTGTCAGTGAGCTTATTTGTCACTGATCCACCGCTATCGGGAGCAAGCCCCCTCCCACATTGACTGCGCCGACTCCAGGAGGAGTGAGGCGCTCAGATCCGCACGTTACCGCGTGGCCCAGCGATAGCCCAGATAATCAGACCCAGTACCGGCAACAGCAGGATCAACAGGATCCACAGCACTTTGGCGCCCGTACTTGCGCCGCTTTTGAACACGTTGATGATCGCCCAGATATCCAGCGCGAGGATGATCAGGCCAATCAGGCCGTTGAAAGTGGAACCCATGGTGTCGCTCCTAAGTGAGGGCATGCACTTGTAGGATAGTCAGCCTTGGCGGGGGTTCCGTTTTAATTTCAGACGTGCACGGCGATCTTCAATGCCTCAAGCGACGGCTCAGCCTTGATGCCGACTTCAGCGCACAGTTGCAGCACGCGCGGCAGGTCGTTGCCGAACACCAATACCGCCTGGATCTCATCATCGAGCAACTGACTGAAGTTCATCAGCACATAACCGCCGTCTTCCGGGCTCAAGGCGCTCATCTGAATCTGGATGCGGTTCAACGCGGTCAGGTCTTCAGTCTTGGTCAATTGCTTGGGCTTGAGATTGAACGCCACGCCCGGACCAAACGAGGCGACGATCTGCGCGAACAGGTCGCCGTAGGTATCAGCCTGAAACAACACCGTGTCGGGCAGGCTGCCGACCACCACCCACTCCCCCAGCGGTATCGGGAAGCTGTCGTCGTAGTTGATATCCGGGTTAGCCGCCAGGAAAGCGGCCGGGTCTGCGTAGGCTTGCGCCGCTTCGTCGGCGATACGTGCCACCTCGTCCTCAGCCATGACGCCGGCGCTGATTTTGCTGATGAGTTCGACGAGGGCGGTTTTCATGGGCGATCCTGTAGCGGGCGGGTTTTCGAGGGCGCGTAGCCTACACCAGTTTCTGCAACTGCGCCGCCGTATCCACCGCGCCCATGGTCTGTGCCGCAGCCAGTGCCGTGGCACCTTGAGCGTCGGTAGCCTTGGGATTGGCGCCTTGACCGAGCAGGTATTCGACCATTTCAACGCGGTTGAACATCGCCGCCATCATCAACGCCGTACGCCCGTCCGATGAGGCCGCCTCAACCGGCGTACCGCCTTCGATCAGGGCCCTAACCACCGGCAGGTTGCCTTTGAACGCCGCGCCGGCAATCGGCAACTGGTTCTTGTCATTGGCGATCAAGGGGTCGGCCTTGAATTCCAGCAGTACTTTTACCGCCTCGGCGTGTCCGTGGTAGGCCGCGAGCATCAACAAGGTGTCGCCATTGTGGTTACGAAAGTTGGCTGGCAAGCCCTTGGTCAACAACGCAGCGAGCATGGCTGCATCGCCGCGGCGGGCCACGTCGAAGACCTGCTCGGCAAATTCGGCGGCTTCGTCTTCGGTCATTTGTTTAGGCTGATCTGACATGGGGGCTCCTTGCTGAGGCGGCTTGTGTAACTGAATAAGGCGCCCAGTGTCGCGATGGAGTTCCCCCCTGTCATGGCTTTTTTGTCAAAAGCCGCCATAGCCAGAATCAATAACGAAAGTGCCCGCCCTGGATCTGCGCCAATAATTGCCCGGTAACCGGCACGTAGCTCTGCGAACCTGGCAGCCAGGCGTACACCGGGTCATTGCCGGCCTTGGCCGGGTCGAATGCTTCCTCTTTGAGTTTCATTTTCTGGTACTTGAAGGTGCCGGTGGTTTCCATTTTTACCTTGATCCGCAGGAACAGCGGCACCGCATAGTGCGGCAACTGGCCGTGGGCAAATTGCAGCAGTTCGCGCATGTCCAGGGCAGCCAGAGACTCACTCGGGGTGATGGCGACCATGCCAGCACGGCCATTGGTGTTCGCGATCTCGACACCATAAGCCACCACTTCGGCGATTTGCGGGTGTTGCAGCAGCACGTTTTCCACTTCGGTGGTCGAGACGTTTTCACCCTTCCATCGGTAGGTGTCCCCCAGGCGATCGACAAATTGCGCATGACCGAAGCCGATGCTGCGTACCAGATCGCCAGTATTGAAATACCGGTCGCCCTTCTCGAACACGTCGCTGATCACCACTTTGCGATTTTTTTGCGGGTCGGTGTAGCCATCGAACGGTGACTTTTCATCGATCTTCGCCAGCAACAAGCCATGCCCGCCCGTTGAGACCTTGTGCATGAACCCATCACTGCCGCGCAACGGTTCCCCTGTGTCCGGAGCGTAATCCACCAACGCCCAATGCTGCAGGCAAAAGCCGATGGTGTTGTCAAAATTCAGCACGTTGGTAAAACCTATATTGCCGTCACTGGCCGCATACAGTTCGCAAATATGCTCCACCTCATAGCGCTGTTTGAACTGCGCCCATACACCGGGGCGCAGGCCATTGCCGACCATCTTGGTCACGCGGTTATCGCGATCCTGTTCGCTGGGGGGCTGGTCGAGCAAATAGCGGCATAACTCACCGACATAGCCGAGGGTGGTCGCGTTGAACTTGCGCGCATCCTCCCAGAACTGGCTGGCGCTGAACTTGCGCCGAATGGCGAAGCCGGACGCGCCGATAATGGCCGAGCCCCAGCACACGCACAAACCGGTGCCGTGGTACAGCGGCAAGGTGCAATAGAGAACGTCGTGCGGTGCCATGTCCAGGGCAATCCTGCCGAAGCTCACAGCGGTTTTGGTCCAGCGCCCATGCTTCATGATGCCGGCCTTGGGCAAGCCGGTAGTGCCGGAGGTGTAGATATAGAAGCAGGGATCGTTGTAGGAAATCTGCGCGCAGATCGCAAGGTTGTCCACCGGGTGCCCGGCACTGGCCGCCATCAGGTCGATGTAGCCCTCAGGAACTGCGCCATCGGGTTGATCCGCCACAAACCAGGTGCGCTCGGCCGGAATCTGCACCTGATCGCGCACCGCTGCGTAGGCGCTCAGCAACTCTGCCCCCACCACAATGGCAACCGGGTCGACCAGCGTCAGGCTGTGCACCAGCGCTCCCTGGGTTTGCGACGTATTGAGCATGGCGCAGACGCCGCCCAGCTTGGCCACGGCCAACACGTTGAGCAGCAACTCGGGGCGATTTTCAATTAACAGCGCTACCACGTCGCCTTTGCGAATGCCCTGGTCATGCAGGTGATGGGCGATGCGATTGGCCTGCTGATTGGCGTCGCGATAGCTGATCACCTGGTCAGCGTAAAGCAGCGCGGCACCGTCAGGATTGCGCAAGGTCGCTTGCTCGAAATGCCAGCCCAGGCCGCAGGATTGCCTGGGGTCGGTGACATTGGCCGCGCGCATGCCGCGTACCACACGCGGGAGCGCCCGAACGATGGCAGGCACCTTTCGCAGCATCATGCCCCAGGTAATCATGTCGTTTTGCCGATGGCTCATGGCGGGACTTCCTTTTTCTTATTTTTGGTCGAGTCCAGATACCTGACGAGCTTGTAAGCACTCGCCAATGCGTTACAGGAAAATACGTCAGCCCTTCTTGGGCTGTACACGCGGGATTTGAAAAGTTTTGTATCCCAAAGGGCAGTCGCCGCAGGCAACGGAATTTTCCGGCAAAAAAGGCGGTCAATAGCTGTAAGGCAAGCCCGACACCTTCGCAAAGGCGCCGACTAAATAACGCAAAATGCAGGATGCACGATGGCCTTTCATGCAAATTGCACGAAAATGAAAATTCGATTATTTTATAAGTATCTGATTTTTAAAGACTTTTTTCTTTAAGCAATACTGGCACAATCACTGCACCTATCACTCCATGCTTGCCAACTTGAGCCAATGGAGCTGATAGACATGAGCCTGATCCAAGATAAATTCGCTTCGGTATTCTCCAACTACGACGTCACCACCCAGCCACGTCCTGACGGTGGGATCCTGTTGACCCTGCGCAACAGCGAAGGCAAACAGGTCAAGCGCTCGATCTCGTACCAGCAATTGCACACCGCCGATCAATTGACCTGGGTGATCAGCGCCATTCGCCGTGACCTGGCCGAACAAGCCAGCGAGCTGCCGCAGATTTCCATGCTGCAAAGCCAGAACCGCTTTGCGCTGCCGACCTACCATTCGGCATAAGCGACAGACATGAAAAGGGCCGCGACGCCGTTGAGCGTCGCGGCCCTTTTTTGTGCCTTCAGCACAAGCCTTGGCGAGTGGCTTCGTTTTTCGCCTGTACCCGGTTGGTCACGTCCAGCTTGCCGTAGATATTGCGCAGATGAAACTTCACCGCCGCTTCGGAGGTGCCGCGAATCTGGCTGATCTCCCAGATGGTCTTGCCCTCGGAAGCCCACCGCAGGATTTCCAGCTCCGTCGGGGTCAGGGGCTTGCCGGACAAGTTCAGGCGTTTTCTGATAGCCGTCGGCACGCTATCGATGGGGGCACACGTCTGCTCTGGGCTGCTCATCGCTCTCTCCTTATATCTGCTGATGCGGCACCGCCTTTCGGACTCCTCCTATTGACAGATGACATAAACATTGGCGCCGCACAGAGAGTTACATAACCAGCGGAGTGAAAGCGTACAACACAGAACAAACAGCTTCGCCCTACGAATATTCAGGCGTTTTCCCACAACAAGTTCCAACTTGCCCGGGTTGAACATTTAGATATTTATGCTTAGTCGTCCAGCCCTGGAAAACGCGCGGCAATGTTATCTGCGCTGAACGTCGGCACCTCGCCCTGGGCGGTGTTGAACAAACGCAGCGCCACCAAGTGCGGGTTCTCGCCGATGTCGAGCCAGTGCGACATACCCGCCGGGATAACCAACAGGTCATTTTTCTCGGCGCGCACGCCGTATACATAATCACCCACATGCAGCATGAACAGGCCTTGGCCGGCGATAAAGAAATACGCGTTATCTTCACGGCAGGTGCGCTCTACCAGGAAGGGGTCACGCAATTCGTGCTTCTGGGGATGGTCGCCCATCACGCTGATCACCTTCGCCGTGGCATAGCCGCGCGCATCGATCTGTGGACGGTACGCCGCGATCATTTGCGCGTCACTGGCGCCTTTCTCGATAACGCTGGGCTGCCAACGTTCAAAGCCTATGCGGTGTTCGGCCAGGGTCGACTGGATGTCGTCGAAATGGGTCAGCACCTTGTTGGGTGTGTCCGCGGTGGCGATGTGGTAAACGGCTACGTAACTCATTGCACGGTTCCTTGATTCGGCTCTTGCAATCGAAGGCCAATGATAATGGCGGCGGCCAGCGCAGCGACGCTGGCGATACTGAACGTCAGGGTCGGGCCCAGCAGGTTCCAGCTATAACCGGAATACAGGGCGCCGAGGGCACCGCCAGTACCGGCCAAGGCAGCGTACAGGGCTTGGCCCTGGCCTTGCTGACGGTCGCCGAAGCTGCGCTGCACAAAGGCAATCGCCGCCGCGTGAAAACTGCCGAATGTGGCTGCGTGCAGGAGCTGCGCCAACAGCAACACCCAGAAAAATTCGGCAAAGGAGCCCAGCAGCAACCAGCGCAGCGCCGCCAGCACAAAGCTGGCCAGCAGCACCCGGCGCACCGAAAAACGCGCCAGGATACGGCTCATGGCCAGGAACATCAGGACCTCCGCCACCACCCCCAGGGCCCACAACATCCCGATCACGCCACGGCTGTAGCCCAAGTGTTCCAGGTGCAGGGTGAGGAAGGTGTAATACGGGCCATGGCTCATTTGCATCAATGCCACGCAGGCATAGAACGCCAGCACCCCGGGGCTGCGCAATTGCTTGAGGAAACCGTCACCGGCCAAGCGATTGCCATGGCTGGCAGGCTGGGCATTGGGCACCCACAGGCTGGCGCCGATGATGCCGGCCATGATCACTACCACCACGACCGGGTAGATATCCAGGCTCAGCCAGTCGAGCAGGCGCCCCATGATCACTACAGTGAGGATAAAGCCGATGGAGCCCCACAGACGGATCTGGCTGTAGCGCGAGGTTTGCTTGTGCAGATGGGCCAGGGTGATGACCTCAAACTGCGGCAGCACCGCGTGCCAGAAGAATGCGTGCAGGGCCATGACCATCGCCAGCCAGGCGTAGGTCTTGCTGACGAAGATCAGGCAGAAACTGGCCAGGGTACAGGCCGCGCCAAATCGCACAATGGCCAGGCGCCGGCCGGTGAAGTCGCCGATCCAGCCCCACAGGTTAGGCGCCACGCAGCGCATCAGCATGGGGATGGCCACCAGTTCGCCGATACGCGCGCTGGAAAAGCCCAGGTGATCGAAGTACAACGCCAGGAACGGCGCCGTCGCCCCGAGCAGGGCGAAGTAGAACAGGTAAAAGCTGGAAAGGCGCCAGTATGGGAGCGGTGGGGTCATTTTATTGGGGCTGCTTCGCAGCCCGGCGCGAGCAAGCTCGCTCGCCACAACAAGCGCACTCACCCTGGCAAGCTCGCTTGCCGGCGGCGATCACAGTTGGCCCAGTACCGGCGTGGTCACGCGCACATCGGCATTTTGCCCACGGTTGCGCAGCAGGTGGTCCATCAACACGATGGCCATCATGGCTTCGGCAATCGGTGTGGCGCGGATGCCGACGCACGGGTCATGACGGCCCTTGGTGATCACGTCCACCGGGTTGCCGTGTACATCGATCGAACGGCCCGGTGTGGTAATGCTTGAGGTCGCCTTGAGCGCCAGGTGCGCAACAATCGGTTGGCCGGAGGAAATACCGCCAAGGATGCCACCCGCATTGTTGCTGAGGAAACCTTCAGGCGTCAGCTCATCGCGATGTTCGGTGCCGCGCTGGGCAACACAGGCGAAGCCTGCGCCGATTTCCACGCCTTTGACCGCGTTGATGCTCATCAGCGCGTGGGCCAGTTCGGCGTCGAGGCGGTCGAAGATCGGCTCGCCCAGGCCCGGCTTGACGCCTTCGGCCACCACGGTGATCTTGGCACCGACGGAGTCCTGGTCGCGGCGCAACTGGTCCATATAGGCCTCCAGCTCCGGCACCTTGTCCGGGTCGGGACAGAAGAAGGCGTTGTCTTGCACGCTGTCCCAGTTCTTGAACGGGATCTCAATCGGACCCAACTGGCTCATGTAGCCACGGATGACGATGCCTTGGGTGGCCAGGTATTTCTTGGCGATGGCACCGGCGGCCACGCGCATGGCGGTTTCACGCGCCGAGCTGCGGCCACCGCCACGGTAGTCGCGCTCGCCGTATTTATGGTGGTAGGTGTAGTCGGCATGGGACGGACGGAACACATCCTTGATTGCCGAGTAGTCCTTGGACTTCTGGTCGGTGTTGCGAATCAACAAGCCAATGGCGCAGCCGGTGGTGCGGCCCTCGAACACCCCGGAAAGGATTTCGACTTCGTCCGGCTCCTGGCGCTGGGTGGTGTGGCGGCTGGTGCCGGGCTTGCGGCGGTCGAGGTCACGCTGCAGGTCGTCCAGGGACAGCTCAAGGCCTGGTGGGCAGCCGTCGACAATGGCGACCAACGCCGGGCCATGGCTTTCGCCCGCGGTGGTGACAGTGAACAGCTTGCCGAAGGTATTGCCGGACATGCAGGGCGCTCCGTGAAATCAGTTGAATCAAGTCAACCGTAATAACTTAAGGCGGCCAGTATACGCAGGCTAACCGACTAGTTCATCCTCGAAACCTTACCGGTAGACATTGGTCCAACCGGCACCTCACTGATGATGGCGCGATGATGCTGCGAGTTCTGCTGTTCACCCTTACCCTGTTTACCACCGCGGTCCAGGCCGCCTCCCCTGTGGTACTGCAACGCCCTATCAGCCTGGACACCGGCAGCGGCCAACTGTTTGGCTCATTATTGTTGCCGCAGTCCGACAAACCGGTGCCGGTGGTGCTGATCATCGCCGGCTCCGGCCCTACCGACCGCAATGGCAACAGCGCCGACGGCGCCCGCAATGACAGCCTCAAGCGCCTGGCCTGGGTGCTTGCCCGACATAACATCGCCAGCGTGCGCTACGACAAGCGCGGGGTCGCCGCCAGCCTGGCCGCCACGCCGGATGAGCGCAACCTCACCCTGGACGCCTATGTGTCCGATGCGGTGGCCTGGGGCAAGCTGCTCAAGGCCGACAAGCGCATGGGCCCGTTGATTGTGCTGGGCCATAGCGAAGGCGCGCTGGTAGCCGCCCTCGCCGCGCCGCAACTGGCGCCGGCCGGGGTGATTTCCCTATCGGGCAGCGCCCGCCCGGTAGACCAGGTGATTCGCCAGCAACTGGCCGATCACTTGCCCCCTGCCCTGTTGTTGCGCAGCAATGAAATCCTCGACCACCTCAAGGCCGGCCAAGTGGATGCCGACGTGCCGCGCCCACTCGAAGGCATCTTCCGACCAAGCGTGCAGCCTTATCTGATCAGCCTGTTCCGCGCCGACCCATCGGCCGCCTTCGCCAGGCTGAACATGCCGGCGTTGATCATCCAGGGCACCAACGATATTCAGGTCGGCGTAGCGGATGCCCAGCAGTTGAAACACGCCAAGCCCGACGCGCAGTTGACGGTTATCGAAGGCATGAACCACGTGATGCGCATCGTGCCCAACAACGTGAAGCAGCAACTGGCGTCCTACAATGACCCGAAACTGCCCCTGGCTGCGGAACTGGGCCAGCGTATCGTCGCGTTTATCGACGGACTTCAACCCCGTTAAGCGACAATTTGCCTCCAGTCCTGGGCAAACCGGCCGATAAGTCCAGAGTCGACAGTAAAAAGACTGTCGGCTTGCTGGGCTTGGACAGGATCGCGCCGCATGACAACCACCGAAGCAACACCCGAATCTACCGCCGACACCTCGATTGCAACCGCGGCCGTCGAGGCGGCGGCCCTGCCGTGGGCGGACGTCCACGCCGAACACTTCAAGATGCTGCGCCTGGCTCCGCTGACCACCGACCGTGCCACTGGCGCACGGCCGTTGCGCTTTGTGCAGTTCGGCTATGCCGAGCGCCACGACAAGCACCACAGCCTGTTGCGCATGGTTATTCAACTGCCCGGCCAGCGAGTACGCCGCGAGCAGAACCACCTGGATATCTGGGTGGACCACGATAAACATCGCGTGCATTTCGGCCCAGGCAACAGCCTGGAAATCGAACCGGCCAACCGGGGGATCGGCCGTTTCCTGGTCGCTCAGGCCGCCGCCTGGGCGAAGAAGAAGTGGTCCCACTACCGCGTCGACGGTGTAGACCTGGCCAACAAGGACGCCCTCAACGAAGCCACGCGCCTGCGTCGTGATCACTTCCTGCGTATCCAGGGATTTGATGTGGCCTATGCCGACGTGCAGCACCTCAAAGGCAATGTGCAGCCGGGCAAGGTCGGCGACGTGCTGGACAGTTGGAACACCGAGAAGGTGCAGTTCGTGGAGATCCTCGAAGCCGCGCAGATGCTGCAACAGGCCGATCAGAACCTGGCGGAACAGGAAGTGAAGCTGCGCAAGGAAGAGGAAAAAGTCATCAAGTTCAAGCGCGAGGACAGCGGGCTGCGCTTTACCATCACGTGCCTGGTGGCGTTTACGGTGTTTCAGGCAGGGTTGTTGATCTGGATTGCCACTCACCGCTGACAGATTGAAATGCAATCAAAATGTGGGAGCTGGCTTGCCTGCGATAGCGATGTATCAGTAGCACAAGTGCAAGCTGACCCACCGCTATCGCAGGCAAGCCAGCTCCCACATTGACCGAGTTTGTGCAGTTATATCCGGGCAGCGAAAACGGCCTGGTGTTGGCGACACTGCTCAGCCGTCAGCATGAACACCCCATGCCCACCCCGCTGGAAGTCCAGCCAGGCAAAGTCGACTTCCGGATACAGCGCGTCAACATGCACCTGGCTGTTGCCCACTTCGACAATCAGCAAACCCTTCTCGGTCAGATGGTCCGCCGCTTCGGCCAGCATCCGGCGTACCAGGTTCAGGCCATCGTCACCACAGGCCAGGCCCAGTTCCGGCTCGTGCTGGTATTCATCCGGCATGTCGGCAAAATCTTCGGCATCCACATACGGCGGGTTTGACACGATCAGGTCGAATCGCTGGCCGGGCAAGCCGTCAAAACCATCGCCCTGCACGGTATAGACCCGCTCATCGACGCCATGGCGCTCGATATTCTGGTTTGCCACTTCAAGGGCTTCGAAGGACAGGTCACCCAGTACCACTTCGGCCTCCTGGAACTCGTACGCACAGGCAATGCCGATGCAACCGGAGCCGGTGCACAGGTCGAGGATGCGCGCCGGCGGCTGCGCCAACCAGGGTTCGAAGCGGTTTTCGATCAGTTCGCCAATCGGTGAACGCGGGATCAACACGCGCTCATCGACAATAAACGACATGCCGCAGAACCACGCCTCTTTCAACAGGTAGGCGGTGGGCACACGCTCGTGAATACGGCGATGCAGTAAACGCTGCACATGGGAGATTTCCTCTTCTTCGAGGTTGCAATCCAGGTAGCTGTCAGCAATTTCCCACGGCAGGTGCAAGGCGCCGAGCACCAATTGCCGGGCTTCGTCCCAGGCATTGTCGGTGCCATGGCCAAAAAACAGGTCTTCCCCATGGAAACGGCTGACAGCCCAACGGATATGGTCGCGCAAAGTGCGCAGGCGGGAAGTGATCACGGGGCAAGCTCCTGGAAAAAACGACTGGCAATTCTAACAGCCTTCACCTGTACCGACGATGTACGAAAACACTGGCGCCGTACGTCGGATTTCATCCAATTGCCCCGCATTGTGTTAAACAAGCCCACCTCTTGACATGGCTGCACGCCAGCAACGGCGTACCTTACGATAGTAGCGATTCACAGAAGCGCTCAGCCAGTGGACAATGTCGCAAAAGCCCCACTCACAGGAGCCCCAGAATGTCCGTTCCAAAGACGATGTTTCAACTCAGCGGTCGCGGTTACGCAGCAGCCAACCTCAGTCATGCGACCCTCGTGATCATCGACGCCCAGAAGGAATACCTCAGCGGCCCGCTCGCCCTCTCGGGCATGGACGCAGCTGTCGCTAATATCAAACAACTGGTCAGCGCCGCGCGCAATGCCGGGCGCCCGATTGTGCATGTACGCCACTTGGGTACCGTAGGCGGTCTGTTTGATCCACAGGGCGAGCGCGGCGAATTCATCCCGGGGCTTGAGCCAGAGGGTGACGAAACCATCATCGGCAAGCTGCTGCCGAGCGCCTTCCACGGCACCGGCCTGGAAAAACACTTGCAGGACCTTGGCTCCCTGGACCTGATCGTCTGCGGCTTCATGAGCCACTCCAGCGTCAGCACCACCGTGCGTGCGGCCAAGAACCTGGGCTTTCGCTGCACCCTGGTGGAAGACGCCTGCGCCACTCGCGACCTGCCCTACAAGGGCGGCATCCTGAGCGCCGAACATGTGCAGCACACCGAAATGGCGATCATGGCCGACAACTTCGCCACCCTCGCACTGACTAAAGATCTGATCTGATCATTCTGGCGTTGAGCGGCGTGTTTATTGCTCCGCTCATCCGCAAAGCCCTTTCATTTGGCGCATTTACCCCTCCCTCCGGAACAACCTGTGTATTGTCCGGTCGAAGGGCCGATACCCTGGAGGAAAGGTCGGAATGAAGATATCCGATGGTTTTGATGCTCGTCGCTTGCGCCCCAAGGGCCCGAGCAACTGGCGTCTGCGCCTGGTGGCGGGCATTGCCGCGTTGCTGGCGATCATAGGCTTGTTGTTGGCAGGCGCTGGTGGCGCCGGCCTGTTTGGGCATTCGCCGGCACTGGGCGAGTTGAATGCCAGCCCGGGCGGCTCGGCGATCCTGTTGGGGATCGGCCTGCTGGTGCTGTGGTTGGGCGTATGGTTATGGCGCCGCAGCCGTCGGCGGATGCGTCAGCCCTTGTCGTTGAATATCGCCTCGCACCTGATGAAAAAGCACGACTGATGGCGCTTGGATAGCGTTTGCTGCGCCCTGGCCGCCGCGATTTAGGTAAACTGCCCGCCCTTCGCGGAGGCTGACATGCAAGACGACGATTTTTCCCTGTTCAAAAACGAGCTGCGCGGCGTCAAGCCGATCAAGCACGACCGCGCCGACACCGGCAAACCCAAGACCGACCGGGCACAGATCGCCAAGCTGCGCCAGGCCGCGACCGTGCGCAGCGATGCCACTACCGTGGATGGCCTGTCGGATCAGTTCGTGATTGACGTCGGCCCCGAAGACGAGCTGATGTGGGCCCGAGATGGTGTGCAGGAAAGCCAGATGCGCAAGCTCAAGGCCGGCCAGGTCCCGTTCGAAGGCAGCCTCGACCTGCACGGCATGAACGTGGAAAAGGCCCGGGAAACCCTGTGGGCCTTCCTCGCCGAAGCGACTAAATTCGAAATCCGCTGCGTGCGCGTCACCCACGGCAAGGCTGTGCGGCTGGATGGCAAGCGGCCAATGATCAAGAGCCACGTCAACACCTGGCTGCGTCAACATGCCCAGGTGCTCGGCTTTACTTCCTGCCAGGCCCGCCACGGCGGTGCCGGTGCGGTGTATGTGATGCTCAAGCGCACCATGCTCGAAGGCCGCGACGAGTAAAGTGCCATCGTCAGGCTTGCAGCGATGTGCCCGCCACCGTAACCTTGCGCTTTGCGAAAATCCCACAGGTAGTTTCATGTCCCTGGAACAGAATTACACAGAGATTCTCGGCCAACTCGGCGAGGACGTCTCCCGCGAGGGTCTGCTCGACACGCCAAAGCGTGCCGCCAAGGCGATGCAGTACCTTTGCCGCGGTTATGAACAGACGCTCGAAGAAGTCACCAACGGTGCCTTGTTCAGCTCCGATAACAGCGAAATGGTGCTGGTCAAGGACATCGAGCTGTACTCGTTGTGCGAACACCATCTGCTGCCGTTTATCGGCAAGGCCCATGTGGCCTACATTCCAAGCGGCAAAGTGCTGGGCCTGTCGAAGGTTGCACGAATCGTCGACATGTATGCGCGCCGCCTGCAGATCCAGGAAAACCTCAGCCGCCAGATCGCTGATGCGGTGCTGCAAGTGACCGGCGCCCTGGGCGTGGCCGTGGTAATCGAAGCCAAGCACATGTGCATGATGATGCGCGGTGTGGAAAAACAGAATTCGTCGATGATCACCTCGGTGATGCTCGGTGAGTTCCGCGATAACGCGGCCACTCGCAGCGAATTTCTCAGCCTGATCAAGTAACGGGCTGGGTAGGAAAGAACCGGCGTTCATCGCCGGTTTTTTTTCGCCTGCAGAAATCAGGTAAGCTGCGCCCCCTCAGTTATGGGCAAGAGGTAACAGCCATGTTCGTCAAAGCACTTCGAGTGGGCCTCGGCCAGATTATCATCGCGGGCGATTTCCTGACCCGCCCACGCAAAAAGCAGCGCCCCGCCGAACAACAGGCGCGGGTGAACGACGCGGCCAAGGCGCTGACGCTGTACCAATTCCACGCCTGCCCGTTTTGCGTGAAGACCCGCCGCACCCTGCATCGCCTGAACGTGCCGGTAGCCCTGAAGGACGCAAAGAACAACGAGCAGGACCGCCAGACCCTGCTGGAACAAGGCGGCAAGATCAAGGTGCCGTGCCTGCGCATCGAAGAGAACGGCCAGACCACCTGGATGTACGACTCCAAGGTGATCATCGACTACCTGGACAAGCGCTTCGCGGCAATCTGAAGCACGCGACGGTCAATGTAGGAGCGAGCTTGCTCGCTCCTACAGAAATCAGACCGGTGTTGTCAGGTCGAGATCCAGCAATGCCGAGCCCAGGCACTTGCCGTGGGCATCCAGCGCCAGTGAGCGGGTCACGCCCCCACGCAAGATACCCGGCAACACGAAGTTCAGCGCCTGCACATTCGGCAATTCATAACGTCGAACGGGGGCCGCTAACGGGTCCAGCAAATCCTTGAAAAACTCTGTGACGCGCTCCGCCGTAAGCTGTTCGCACAGCAACGGGTAGTCTTGCGCGCGATAGGCAATGATCGAGATGTTCGACGTGTCGCCCTTATCCCCGGTGCGGGAATGGGCCAGCGCATGCAGTTTCATTCTTCAATCCTCGGTTTGACCGCTTCACGGGGCAGCAACAACGACGCCACCGCCACGACTTGGCGCACACTCTTGCTAGCCCCACCGCCGCCGGCTGGGCCATTGGTATAGAGGGTTTCCACTTCATTGCCGACCCGCACGGCGTCGCTGCGTTCGTCACAACGGGCGGCAATCCGCAGGCGCACTTCCCAAGGCTCGACGCTGCTGCGCGGGCCGTGCAATGAATCCATGCCGATCAATTCGGCGCGCAGGTCCTGCATGTTTACGCCGATCAACGCCAGGCGATTGAGCACCACGTCCCGCGCCAACTCGGCCCGTGCGACAGCACCGGGACCGCCGTAGGACATCTGCCCTTCACCGATCCAACCGTCCAGATAACCGACGCTGACCTTCAGTTGATCAGGCCGAGCACGCCCGCTCGCCCCCTCAGCGCGCACCCGGTCCACGCCCTCCTCGACAAACCCCACCCGGGAAAAGTCGGCCGTCACATCCGGGGTCAAATAGGCTGCTGGGTCGTGAACTTCATAGATCAGTTGTTCAGCACAGGTCGCGCGACTGACCCGCCCACCGGAGCCTGCCACCTTGGTGATCACCGCATTGCCGTCGGCGTCGATCTCGGCCAGGGGAAAGCCCAGGCGCGCCAGATTCTCCACATCCTTGAAACCGGGATCAGCGAAGTAACCGCCACTGACCTGCCCCGCGCACTCCAGCAAATGCCCCACCAACGTGCCCCGGCCCAATCGTTGCCAATCATCGAAGGCCCAGCCAAACTCGAACATCTGAGGCGCCAGGAACAACGAAGGGTCGGCCACCCGCCCGGTGATGACGACATCGGCGTCGGCGCGCAGCGCCTCAAGAATGCCGTCAACACCCAGGTAGGCATTCGCAGAGATCAACCGCTCGCCAAGGGAGCCAACAGACTGGCCGTTATCCAGCACCTGCTCGGCAGGCAAAGCGTGCAGCACATCATCCCCCACCACCGCGACAACCTTCAGACCCAGGCCCAGCTCGGCAGCAATGCGCCGCACTTCAATGGCCGCCGACACCGGGTTGGCCGCGCCCATGTTGGTGATCACCCGTAAGCGACGGCGACCGCCGGGCTGGCCCACGCAGGGCAATACTCGGCGCATGCGTTCACTCAGCAACGGGTCATAACCGCCCTGCGGGTCGCCGATGCGCGCCTGTTGTGCCAGGGCAATGGTGCGTTCGGCCAGGCATTCGAAGACCAGGTAATCCAGGTCGCCATGTTCGGCCAGTTCCACGGCAGGTTCGATACGGTCACCGGAATAGCCGGCGCCGGAGCCAATGCGCAAGGTGTTCATCTCAAATCACTCCCAGGAGCAACGCCGTCAGGGTCATCAACACCGAGGCGGCAAACAGAAAAGGAATCGTGAATCGCTGGTGATCGGCCAACTCGATCTTGCACAGGCCCACCAACAGGAAGGTCGCAGGCGTCAGCGGGCTGACCGGAAAACCGGTGGTGTGCACGCCCAGCAACGAGGCTTGGGCCACTTGCAGGGGGTCGACGCCCAGCGCCTTGCCGACTTCGGCGATCACCGGCATCACGCCGAAGTAATAGGAGTCGGGGTCAAACAACATGCTCAGGGGCATCGACAGGAACCCCACGACCGCCGGGATCAACTTGCCGTGGCCCGCCGGAATCTGCGCCACCGCTACTTCGGCGATAGCCTTGAGCATGCCGGAGCCTTGCATGATGCCGGTGAACACCCCGGCGGCGAGCAGGATACTGGCCATGGTCAGGGCGGTTTTCGCATGGGCGTCGATGCGCGCACGCTGGGCGTCCACGTTGGGGTAGTTGATGCACAGCGCAACCACGGTGCCGAGCATGAACATCACCACCGGGTCGACCCAACCGGCAATCATCACCACCATCACCAGCACGGTCAGGATCAGGTTGACCCAGAACAACCGTGGGCGGCGCAGCTTGATATCGTCGTCGCTGAGCACCCGTTGCGGCACCGCCTCCACGCCGGAACCGGCGCCCAGGCCGAGGCGCTTTTCTTCACGATGGCCCAGCCACCAGGCGCACGCGAAGACGAAGATCAGCCCGACGATCTGCACCGGGATCAACGGCTGGAACAGATCGGCCACCGGCACATGCAGCGCCGCCGACGAACGCAGCACCGGGCCGGTCCAGGGCAGGAAGTTGACGCCTGCGGCCATCGCACACACGCAGGCGAGGATGCGTTTATCAATGCCCAGCCGCGTATACAGCGGCAGCATCGCCGGCACCGTCACCAGAAAGGTCACCGCGCCGGAGCCGTCCAGATGCACCAGCAACGCCAGCGTCGCGGTGCCGACCACAATTCGTGTAGGACGCGTCCCTACCGTGCGCAGGATGCGATCAATGATGGGGTCGAGCATCCCGGCATCGGTCATGATCCCGAAAAACAGGATCGCGAACACAAACATGCCGACCACAGGGGCGACGTTCTTGATACCGGTGATGATAAAGGCACTGGTTTGCAGGCCGAACCCACCGACCAGCGCGGCGATGATCGGCAAGGCGATCAGGGCCACCAGTGGCGAGAGACGCTTGCTCATGACAGCGACAAGCAGGCTGAGAATGGTGATGACGCCCAGGGTTGCGAGCATGGATAACTCCAGGGTGGCCGTTTTGGGCCGGTTATTGTTTTCCCGGAGTATTGGAAGCGGGTTAGTCTTTGTAAATTGGAATATTCGGCCTAGCACGTTCGGAAAAACAAAATGAAGAACTCGATCCAGCACATCCAGGCCTTCCTCGCGGTGGCCCGCACCGGTAGTTTCACCAAGGCGGCCCACGAGCTGCACCTGTCGCCTTCGGCCCTGACCGTGCAAGTACAGCAATTGGAAGACTGGCTCGGCGTCGCCCTGCTCGACCGCAGCCCGCGCCATGTGAGCATCACCGCTGCCGGCCAGGATGCGCGCGGGCCCATGGAAAAACTGCTGCTGGACCTGGACAACATCGTCACCGGCTCACGCGACCTCGCAGCCTTGCGTCGCGGCGTGGTGACCATCGCCGCCCTGCCGTCAGTTTGCGCCGGCGCCCTGCCTCCGGCCTTGCGCCTGTTTCGCCAGCGCTTTGCCGGGATCGAGGTGCGCCTGCATGACCTGGTGGCCCATCGCATTCATGCCCAGGTCCGCAACGGCGAGGTGGATTTCGGCATCGGCGTACGGGCGCGCCTGAGCCATGGCCTGCAATTTCAGCCGGTGCTCAATGATCGCTTGTGCGCGTTTGTGCCGCTGGATCATGCGCTGACGCGCTATCGGTCACTGACCCTGGCGCAACTGGCCGACCAGCCAATTATCCTTACCGGACGTGACAGCAGCGTGCGCGAACAGGTCGACGCACTGTTCGACCAGACACGGCTGACGCTGAATGCGGGCATGGAGGCCAACTACATGTCGACGGTATTGGCGCTGGTGCGCCAGGGGTTGGGGATCAGCGTGCTGCCGGAATCGGCGGCGGACAGCCTGGAGGGATTGAAGCGAATCGACATCGATCATCCCGGCGTGAGCCGGGAGATCGGCTTGATCACACGCAGCGCGATGGCATTGAGCCCGGCGGCGCAGCGCTGCTTTGAACTGCTCAACAGCACATTATCTGCAAGCACATCGCTCTAAATGTGAACTCAATCCAGCATCGCCACGTGCTTGGGATGGCTGGCCACCCGCTGCAACCACGCCTGCACCGCCGGGTAAGGCGCCAAATCAAAGCCGCCTTCATGGGCTACATGGGTGTAGGCATACAGCGCGATATCAGCAATCGAATAGGTGTCGCCCACCAGGTACGGCGTGGCTTGCAACTGGCGCTCCATGACTCTCAATGCCTTGTAACCGCCCTTGTGGGTGGTCTTGTATTCCTCAAGACGGTCCTGCGGCATATTCAGGTAAAACTGGATAAACCGCGCCACCGCTATATACGGCTCATGGCTGTACTGCTCGAAAAACTGCCACTGCAATACCTGGGTGCGCAGGCGCGGTTCCGTGGGCAGGAACTCGCTGCCATCGGCGAGGAAATTGAGAATCGCATTGGACTCCCATAGGCAGGTGCCGTCTTCCAGTTCCAGCACCGGGATCTTGCCGTTGGGGTTCTTCGCCAGGAACTCAGGGGTCTGGGTGTCGCCCTTGAGGATGTCGATATCGATCCACTGAAACGGGATCCCCAACAAGCTAAGCATCAATTTGATCTTGTAGCAGTTGCCCGACTTGTAATCGCCATAAACCTTGTACATGGGCTCCCCTTATGCCGCTTTGCGCATTCCGAGCGAATGCTTGCGCCCTCAAAGTGCGGGTATTGCGGCAATGTTTCAAGGCGGCGGGCGGAATAAATCTACCTGTCCCCCTGGGAGTCAGCCTTTCATCCACTTTCGCCCAGACATTCGAAAACATTATTTGCTTTATTTGTATACAAAAGCATAATTCGCTTCGTGCGAGTTCCTGACCTTTTGGTCAACAAACCCGCCAGTACCTCAAAGCGCTGTTGCCCACTCATGTGACCGGCGCTGGACATAACAATAAAACGATTGAGGAGTACTCGCTGTGGATAGCCGTAAAACCGAAGCCCCTACGTTGGACCAGGCCACGCCGCAAGGCGGTTGGCTGGAACGCCTGTTCAAACTGCGCTTGCATGGCACCACAGTGAAGACCGAGCTGATCGCCGGCCTCACCACCTTCATCACCATGGCCTACATCATCTTCGTCAATCCCAACATCATGGCCGACGCCGGTATTGATCACGGTGCGGCCTTTGTCGCCACCTGCATCGCCGCAGCCCTGGGGTGCCTGTTGATGGGCCTGTACGCCAACTGGCCGGTGGGCCTGGCGCCGGGTATGGGCCTGAACGCGTTTTTCACTTACACCGTGGTCGGCACCATGGGCTACAACTGGGAAACCGCCCTCGGCGCGGTGTTTATCTCGGGCGTACTGTTCATGATTCTGACGCTGTCACGCATCCGAGAATGGCTGCTCAACAGTATTCCGGTCAGCCTGCGTCATGCCATGGGCGCAGGTGTGGGCCTGTTCCTCGGGGTGATCGGCCTGAAAACCGCCGGCATCATCGTCGACAGCCCGGCCACCCTGATCAAGCTCGGCTCCCTGCATGAACCCGCCCCGCTGCTGGCGGCGGTGTGCTTCCTGCTGATCGCCATCCTCAGTTATCACCGTGTATTCGGTGCAATTCTCATCAGCATCATCGCCGTGACCCTGGCCGGCTGGGGCCTGGGCCTGGTGCATTACAACGGCATTCTCTCCACCCCACCGAGCCTGGCACCGACCTGGATGGCGATGGACGTAATGGGTGTGTTCAATGTGAGCATGATCAGCGTGGTATTTGCCTTTCTTTTTGTACACATGTTCGACACTGCCGGTACACTGATGGGCGTTGCCCAACGGGCCGGGCTGGTCAAGGCCGACGGCAAGATCGACAACCTGTCCCGCGCATTGAAGGCCGACAGTGCTTCCAGTGTGTTCGGCGCCATGGTTGGCGTGCCGCCAGTGACCAGCTACGTGGAAAGCGCCGCAGGTGTGGCAGCCGGTGGCCGCACCGGGTTGACCGCTGTAACGGTGGGTGTGCTGTTCGTGGCGGCGATGTTCTTCGCACCGCTGGCCGGCATGATTCCCGCCTACGCCACCGCTGGCGCGCTGATCTACGTAGCGATGCTGATGATGGCGAGCATGGCCCATATCAATTGGGATGAAGCTACCGACAGCATTCCGGCGATCGTCACTGCCATCATGATGCCGCTGACGTTCTCGGTCGCCGACGGGATCGCTCTGGGCTTTATCACCTATGTAGCGCTGAAGGCCGGCACCGGCAAGTACCGCGAGATTTCTGTCAGCCTGTGGGTGTTGTGCGCGATTTTCATTGCGAAATTCATATTTTTATAAAAAGGAGCAAATGATGAACCTGGATACCTGGCTGCTGTTCAGTGGGGCTGCATTGATCGTGATCCTGATTCCAGGGCCATTGTCGCTGCTGATGATCAGCAACAGTCTCAACTACGGCCTGCGCCGCTCGTACCCGGCGTTTTTGGGCGGAGTGTTTGCGTCGATCTGCCTGTTGAGTGCTTCGGCCTTGGGTCTGGGGGCCTTGTTGCTGGCCTCGGAACAGCTGTTCAGTGCCTTGAAAATTGTCGGCGCGCTGTACCTGTTCTACCTGGCCTGGCAGAGCTGGCAGCAATCGCGTCTGCCGAGCGAAGGCGCCGAAGTCCCACAAACGCCGTCTGTACCGCGCTTTCGTGCGTTGTTTGGGCGAGCCTTTGTGTTGGGCGCCAGCAACCCCAAGGACATCCTGTTTTTCGCTGCCTTCCTGCCGCAGTTTCTCAGCAGCCAGCAACCGTTCCTGCCGCAATTGCTGATCATGATCGCCACCTGGACGGTGCTCGACCTGCTGTGCAAGCTGGCCTACGGTCTGGGTGCCCATGGCGCAGCGCGTTACTTGCGCAGCGGTTCGGGCCAGAGCTGGTTCAACCGCATCAGCGCGGCACTGTTCGGCGGCGCCGGTGCGATGGCACTCATCAATGCTAAGGGGTCAATTTGACGAAATAAACAGTTGGATCGAGACGCCCCTTTGTGGGCCATTGGATGCCGGCCACAATCCGCACCAAGCGCTGTTCCTGCATCGCGGTGTCAACTGCCCTTAATAAAAGAGAGTCGGGGTGTGAGTTGATGGCTATCCGAACCCAACGGTTCGAAAGCTTCCCTCTCACGGTCATTCGCCCCAGTTCAAGCCATTGGTAGGCCACGTAGTAAATGGTGTTCGAACGGGGATGAGTAACGACTGATTCAATACTGGGTTCTCCAAAACGCATCCCTGCGCGCCGCACAGACAAGTCCTCGACGCGGTAACCCTGCTGCTCCAGCACGGTCCTGACGGCGGCGCGCTCCGCTTCAAGCCTCTGCGTCCTGACCGGGACGACACCATATTGCAGGCTCGGGTCTAACGGATGAGGCGGCGTGAAATCAACGCGCGTGAAGCCGGGTGCCTTGCCTTCGAAACCGACGTATAGATATTGCTTGCGCCGTTCATTAGTCCGCAACATCCGTAGTAAATCGTCCGTTTGGCCGCTCCTCGCAGGGAGCGGGGGTAGCCATTCGTCCAGCGTCGCGCGGATGCCGAGCAAATGGCTTGCCGTGGCAGAGTGGGAAGGATCTGCCAATTCAATCATTCTCATGACGGTAAACTTTCGAGCTTCATTCGTCATGGAGGGAAAGGCCCTGCCCACAGAGTGCTCCAACGAACTGTCGAACAGCGCCGAATGATGTTGCCATTCACCTGTAGGCAGGCGTGATACAGGAATGGGCTGGTCGCGAATATCAGTGCTGGTCCAGCGCATGATATCGGCTCGCGCGGATGGCCCCGGTGGCTCATTTCGGGTGATAAACACCAGGTCGGTCAACGATGCATGGTCGCCCTGCGGGAGCATCCGGTAAAAACCGCTGTTCGGATCCTGGAAGTCGGTATAAGGAGGAGCCACGCGCAAAAACCTGGCATTGAGCGAAGAACCTCTGGGAGCCGAGCCAACCTCAAACACTCCAGGCGCAGGGAAGCCCACAATGTCACGGGGGTGAACTTGAGCACGCCAACTCAACCACTGGGTGTCCGTTGTACGTGACTGGACAATCCGGTTCTCAGTCGCCATGCGCTCACGAGGGGGTTGCCAATCCGACGAGGGCGCCCGGGGAGCGCGCCATGGGTCATGCACCCCGGAGCTGGGCCCAGGTTGAGGATTATCGGCCTCCAGCATCCACTCCTTGGGCTGATGGATATTCAGGACCAACTCATCCTCACCGCTTTTCAGCATGTTTCTCAGCCGAAACGCAGACTCGCTATCACGTTGGTAAACGGGATAATGGTGAGTGTCATCCGTTACAAATTGCTGACCGTCTTTCACATAAACGCCCTCCCTGCCACGCCCTTTGAGCGCCACAGCATCCGGAGGCACGCCCTTGACTTTGAAACGGTCCAAGGGTTTTAACGCGGCCGCAGAAGGCGCAGCCTGACGCAGCACTCGGCCACGGCTGAAATGCGAACGATGTATCCGATTCAACACCGCCCCCAGCGGGCGCCGCACGATACCCGCCGCTACGCCTCTGACCTTGGGGCCGGGGGTAAAGGTCTGCCACAAATCGAACACCAGATACTGGGTCATAAACACAATATCCACGACATCATTGGGGTCTGCGAAACGGTGAAAACGTCGTGCCACAATCAGCAATTCATAAAAGGAGTTAGCCAGCGCAAATAACGGAAAGAAAAAAGATATGAGCGCTCGCAGGCTGCTATCAGTCTGCTCCGCAAGGCGGCGGACACGATACTCATCCAGCACCTTGCCGGAATTACTCGCCGCTTGAGTGCGGCGTTGCAAATCCAGCACATTGGCGTAATACAGCAATGCCCTGGGTTCACTGTGGGATATGGGAACGATCGCCAGCCAGTTTGACGGGTTACTGGCAATTTGCTCGCGGATCAGTTTTTCGATCTCATCGAGCACTGGCGTCGGTTGCAGATGTGTAATGCTGAAGGAGCGAACAAAGCCAGGGAGCCTCCACTTACCTTCGAAATAATAAGCATCCGGCATGACAGAAAGCCATCCAGGCTCTCCTGCTTCATCGGCGTCATGAATGATTGCGTCAAATGCCCAACCGGGCGCTACCTGCCGCGCCAGTAACTTTACAAGGTCAGCCGAAGCGGCAACGCGACTGAGTTCTACCCGCGCCATCGCCACGCTGATGTACTCGGTGATGATCAAGGCATGCGGCGCAGCAGGCCAGTAAACTACGCAGCGCCCGCTGCCCTGATCCTGCATGACCACGATCCCTGAGATATAGCGATCATGCTGCATCGTGTGCGCCGCCAGATGAACGACGGACAACTTCAAATCATACCCGTTTTTCAGCAGGTCCTCAGGCGTTCGCGCCGCCATCGCCGTGCTGAACAGGCTCTGTGCAAAGGTGCTTAGCCCTTGTTGAACCGCCGAAAAAAGCTGCATGTGCGCGCATTCATCCAGCGTGCGATTGATCAGCGCAGGAATGCGAACTGCATCCGAACTCGGTTTGGTTTTAACCGTGGGGTAGAAGGTGTGGTTGATCTGCGTGTTGTAGTTTCCGCCGATATCCAGCGAGGAGACTGTCTTGATCAGATAGTCCTTGTTCAGCCGTTGCTTCCACTGCGGTTGCAGATAGCGTGCTCGATTCAATCGCCAAGGCACCCAGGGTGCTTGCGGATCAAGATTATGCAACGCCAGCTGCAACATGCTGAAGGTTGTGGTTTGAGTACTTGGGGTCAGGACCTGCCCGCGATCACCCGGCGTGCAGTGGCTTTGATTACCGCAGAAGCTGCCTCTGACATCATCCGGCATCGTGATCAGGGGCTTGTCGATGTCCAGCTCCGGGTAGAAACCATCCTCGGTTAAGCGGGCGATCAACTTGCGGCGGGCGAACGTTTCCAAGTCAGTCAGAGAGCGTTCAAGCAGGCTTTCAGAGGCAAAGGCGCTGCTCAGGTACCGGCGCTGCAAGCGCTTGAAGTGTTTAAGCTGGGCAGGTGTTGCGCCCGCTAACCACTGTGGCAATTTTTTTGCCTCAAGCGCAGCCTTGCGCAGAAGATCAATGTTGGCCTGAGCCTGGTTCAAGGCGGGACTGTCGGGAATCTTCAAGTGCGCGTCCAGCTCAGCCAATAGCAACAAACGGCTCAGCTCGGCATCTTTTACCTCATTGAACAGACCGGCAGTACCCTCAATGCGCTTGTTCAAGCGAAAGTAGTAGGCCATCAAGTGTTTGAAAGAAACCGTCGCAGGGTTCCCCTCAATGGGTTCATAGCGCACCGTCAGGGTTTCACGCCGGGCATGGTCACGTAAGTCGTGACGCTTATCGTGCTCTATACAGCCCCACAGGACCGAATCATCACTGCTCCCGAGGCTGGCTTTCAGACCGCGGGTCAAAGCGTCCAGGCCTGAAAAAGCCTTCAGCCCGCCATATTGCCCGAATGCATACAGCGCGACCGGAACCCCACGGGACGGGTGCTTCATCGCCGTCGCCCGAGCCACTACCCAAACGTTATGAAGCGGGTAGAAGGCAGCCTGCACGCTGCCCACAGAGACCGAAAACACCTGGGCTTTACCGCCCACGTATTTGGATGCCGACAGCCGCTCCACGACCTCCATCACCAAGTCCTGATGTGCAGTGGGTATCAGCTTGAGCCGGTGTTGCAACTGAACTTCACAGCGCAGGGCCTCGACATGGGCACGCAGGAACAAGGCATAACGTTTGTGCGCACCGGTTGGGCGCTCAATCCAAAAAGGCATATCGTAGAGCCGCTGCTGTGCACCGTTAATCAGCGAATTCAACGCTTCTTTATGCGCTTTGAGTTGGCTCTCAAGCACCACAAATTCCTCAAGCGCTGCAGTCTCGACGCTCAGGTCATCGGCGTTGAATAGTGCGAGCAGACCTTTTTCGTAGCGTTTGACCTGCTGTTCTGCGGTGAGCAGGGCCAGGCCGGGCGCGGTGCTGGCAAAGATAATTTCTGCGCGTCGTCGCTGCTCGTCCCACTTGAGCAATTGATAGAGGAGGGTCCCAAGCCGGACTTTACCGACCAGTTGCTTCCTTGCACGCTCGATAAAACGCAGAAAAGGCACAGCGGTCAGCGGTTGAGGTCGCGGCTTTTTTGGAGAAAACACGTGTGCGTGATTGATCGCCAGCGCACAGGCCAGCTCGTTTTCCCATTGACCTTCCAGCAACGCTTGCGCGCTCATCGCCAGCGCATCACCGGAGATTGTCGAACCGCGATCCACGCTTAACGCGGGGGTCAGGTCCGTAGGCCGACACAACTCATGTCGGCGCTCTAACGGCAGGCATTGCCAGAGTTCGTCGAACAGTGACTCACTGGCCAACTTTACCAAACCGCATTGCAGGTCGAAGAAGGACGGGTACTCGTAGAAATTGCGCACCACACCCGGCAGATAAATCACATGCGGTGCACCATCAGGATCGCCTTCACGGTAGATATGCAATGCACCGGGAATTGCAACCGCAGGCGTACCCGGCCACATCAACGAACTCGCTCGCACAGTGGCCCAATCGCCCCCTGCTCGCTGGCGCGCCCCAGCACTGGGTGCGTCGATCAGGGCCTGAAGCAGAGCCATCCCGGCACTCGACAGCTCGTCCAATTGCTGCGCCATAAAAGCCCGGTCAGCGAAGAGTTCGGCGTGCAGCTCTGCCCAATACCCCCTGCGTGTTTGCGAGGAACCGGGCTGCAGCGCGTCCCAATAAGGCGTGGCCGACCAGGCAATTCTGTCTTGCAGCTTCATGGCGATAACTCGCTGCAGCACTTGCAACGGCGTATAAGGCAACTGGCGAGTCGGGTCACCCTTGACGCTCAGGGCAGTGAACTGATTCAGGTTGATCGGCACTGCGGGCAAGGCCAGTGACAGCAGCGCCCGATCAGTCAGGCTGTCGACTTTCTGGGGTTCTGCTGGTGGTTTGGGCACGGTGAACAGCAGGGTGTCCGGGTCTATTTCAAACTCTTTGCGTAGCTCGTCGCGGATCACCCACAAAACTTTTGGCGCGCGCGCTATCAGCCTTCCAAGCACCTTTATTACCTCGACGCAGCGCAGTTCGGCAAAAGCAATCTGATTGATCAGGCGGCTTGGATGGGCGTGAGCGTTGATTCGCCGGGTCAGCTGGCTGCGCATACCCTGAAGCGTTGCTTGAGCAGCGATCTCCGGATCTTCTGGGTCGGGGATGTGGTTGAGTGAGGCCATGATGTTTTCTTGATTGAGGAAAACACCGAGCCTAGGCAACGCACAGGCACTTAAGGCTTTAGATAGTTGAATGCAGCGCGCGCAAAAAAAGCCCGCAGTGTGCGCGGGCGAAACCAACGAAGAGCATTTTTTTGGGGGGGGTGTGAAGCGAGGTGACGACTCAGCTACCGCGATAGGTGGAGTAGCTGTAAGGCGAAATCAGCAGTGGCACATGGTAATGGTCTTGTTCGGCGCTGATGCCGAAACGCAATACCACCACGTCGAGAAAAGCCTGCTCCGGCAGTTGCACACCGCGGGCGCGGTAGTAGTCGCCAGCGCTGAATTGCAATTGGTAGACACCGCTGCGGTAGTCATCGCCTTGCAGCAACGGCGCGTCGCAACGGCCGTCGCTATTAGTCACGGCGCTACCCACCAGTTCAAGCTGCGCGCCTTCGACGCGATACAACTCGACCTTGATCGCGCTGCCGGGGCAGCCGTGTGCGGCGTCCAAAACGTGTGTGGTCAAACGTCCCATGGCTTTTATGCGCCTCCCGAAGTCAGTCATAGAGAAACCCGCACTCTTTCAGGGCAGTGAAAAAGCCGGCGATGGCCGATTAAGACACTTTTATAAAAAATTGTACACAATAAATTTCACAGCGCTTCCACCCTCCTGTAGGAGCGAGCTTGCTCGCGAAAAACGCCAACGATGACGCGGGCTCTCAGAATGAAAAGTGGCGCCCTCAGGGTTTTCGCGAGCAAGCTCGCTCCCGCAGTGGGCTTTTTCATTTTAACCTGACCACTTAGGCAAGTTTCTTGCAGACAGACCGTTCAGAAAAAATGCAGAAATGCAGGCTTACAAAGTTTGCGATAAGTTGTATACAATCACTCATCGCTGTGACGCCACCCAGTCTTTCCACTGCCCGGCCGCCACACACCTAGCTACCACGAACAAGAAGGAAGACTGCAGTGAGCGCTGACTACCCACGCGACCTGATCGGTTACGGCAGTAACCCTCCTCACCCCCACTGGCCGGGCAACGCACGCATTGCGCTGTCGTTCGTACTCAACTACGAAGAGGGCGGCGAGCGCAATATCCTGCATGGCGACAAAGAGTCTGAAGCCTTCCTTTCGGAAATGGTCTCGGCCCAGCCGCTGCAAGGCGAGCGCAACATGAGCATGGAGTCGCTGTACGAATACGGCAGCCGTGCCGGGGTGTGGCGCATCCTCAAGTTGTTCAAAGAATTCGACATACCGCTGACTATCTTCGCCGTGGCCATGGCTGCCCAGCGTCATCCGGATGTAATCCGCGCCATGGTCGCCGCCGGCCACGAGATTTGCAGCCACGGCTACCGCTGGATCGACTACCAGTACATGGACGAGGCCCAGGAGCGCGAGCACATGCTCGAAGCCATCCGCATCCTCACCGAGCTGACCGGCGAACGCCCGCTGGGTTGGTACACCGGTCGTACCGGCCCCAACACCCGCCGCCTGGTGATGGAGGAAGGCGGTTTCCTGTATGACTGCGACACCTATGACGACGACCTGCCCTACTGGGAACCCAATACCCCTAACGGCAAGCCGCACCTGGTGATCCCCTACACCCTGGACACCAACGACATGCGCTTCACCCAGGTGCAGGGTTTCAACAAGGGTGACGACTTTTTCGAATACCTCAAGGATGCCTTCGACGTGCTGTATGCCGAAGGTGCCGAAGCGCCGAAGATGCTTTCGATCGGCCTGCATTGCCGCCTGATCGGCCGCCCGGCACGCCTGGCCTCGCTCAAGCGCTTCATTGAATACGTCAAAGGCCATGATCAGGTGTGGTTCACCCGCCGCGTGGACATCGCCCGTCACTGGCACCAAACCCACCCCTGCACGGGAGCGGCGAAATGACTGCGTTCCAGACCTTGCAACCGTCGACCCTGAGCCGCGACGCCTTCGTCGCTGCCTTCGCCGACATCTACGAACATTCGCCATGGGTAGCCGAAAAGGCCTTCGAGCTGGGCCAGGATGCGTCGATCGACCAGATCGAAATCCTGCACCAGCGCATGAGCGATATCCTGTTGAGCGCTGATCATCAAAGCCAGTTGGCCCTGATCAACGCCCACCCGGACCTGGCCGGTAAAGCCGCCGTCCAGGGCCAACTGACCGAAGCCAGCACCAATGAACAGGCTGGCGCCGGTATCCACCAATGCACGGCCGAAGAGTTTTCTCGCTTCACCGAGCTGAATGACGCCTACAAGGCCAAGTTCAAGTTTCCCTTCATCATGGCGGTAAAAGGCAGCAACCGGCACCAGATTCTCGCCGCGTTCGAAACGCGCATCCATAACTCGACAGACACCGAGTTCAAGTGCGCGCTGGACGAGATCAACAAGATCGCGTTGTTCCGTTTATTGACCCTCTAAACGACCATCCCCAGCCACTCTATCCAAGGCAGACAAGAAGAATGAAAGCTTACGCCGTACCTTTCGAAAAGTTCGTCAACCTGGCCGACGCCCGCCTGGGCACCAAGATCATCTCGGTGACCGATGACTGGTTCGCCGACGCCAACCGCCTGTTCCAGCCGACCCCGGCCGTGTGGAAGGAGGGCGTTTTCGATGACAACGGCAAGTGGATGGACGGCTGGGAGTCACGCCGCAAGCGCTTCGAAGGCTACGACAGCGCGGTGATCCGCCTGGGCGTGCCGGGTTCGATCAAAGGCGTGGACATCGACACTTCATTCTTCACCGGCAACTTCCCGCCGTCGGCCTCACTGGAAGCCTGCTTCCTGGCCTCGGGCGAGCCGGACGCCAATACCCAATGGGTTGAAGTGCTGTCGGCGGTAGAGCTGCAAGGCAACAGTCACCACTACCACGAGATCAACAACGACCAGGCGTTCAGCCACCTGCGCTTCAACATCTACCCGGATGGCGGCGTCGCCCGTCTGCGTGTGTATGGCGTGCCGTTCCGCGATTGGTCTTCGGTGGGCGACAACGAACAGGTCGACCTGGCTGCCGCGCTCAATGGCGGTCGTGCCCTGGCCTGCTCCGATGAACACTTCGGCCGCATGAGCAACATCCTCAACCCGGGCCGTGGCATCAACATGGGTGATGGCTGGGAAACCGCGCGTCGTCGTACACCGGGCAATGACTGGGTGATCGTCGCGTTGGGCCACCCGGGCGAGATCGAAAAGATCATCGTCGACACCCTGCACTTCAAGGGCAACTACCCGGACACCTGCTCGATCCAGGGCGCCTTCGTCAGAGGCGGCACCGACAGCCAGATCGAAACCCAATCGCTGTTCTGGCGTGAACTGTTGCCGGCGCAGAAACTGGAAATGCACGCAGAACACACCTTCGCCGAGCAGATCAAGGCGCTGGGGCCGATTACCCATATCCGCCTGAATGTGTTCCCGGATGGCGGTGTGAGTCGCCTGCGCGTCCTGGGCAAAGTGTCGAAATAAGCGGTGATGCCATCGCAGGCAAGCCAGTTCCCACAGGGGAATGCATTCCAAATGTGGGAGCGGGCTTGCCCGCGATAGCAATAGACCAAACAACACAGTATTCGGATAAGAGACAGCCATGCGCACACTGATGATCGAACCCCTGACCAAAGAAGCCTTCGCCCCTTTCGGAGACGTTATCGAAACCGATGGCAGCGATCACTTCATGATCAACAACGGGTCGACCATGCGCTTTCACAAACTGGCAACGGTCGAAACAGCACAGCCTGAAGACCACGCCATCATCAGCATCTTCCGCGCCGACGCGCAGGACATGCCGCTGACCGTGTGCATGCTGGAGAGACACCCGCTGGGCAGCCAGGCGTTCATACCGCTGCTCGGCAACCCCTTTCTGATCGTGGTCGCGCCACTTGGCGATGCACCTGTATCAGGCTTGGTCCGCGCCTTCGTTACCAACGGCAGGCAGGGCATCAATTACCATCGCGGCGTCTGGCACCACCCGGTGCTGACGATCGAAAAGCGGGATGACTTCCTGGTGGTTGATCGCAGTGGCACAGGCAATAACTGCGATGAGCATTTTTTCAAAGAGGATGAGCGGTTGATCCTCGCCCCCCACCAATAAGAGAAGGCCGGATCACCCGACAACAAGGGTGACAGGCGAGAGGTAAAGACTGTGGAAGCACATCTGTTGGAATGGCTGAACCTGAGCGTGCGCTGGGTTCACATGATCACTGGCGTCGCCTGGATCGGCGCTTCGTTCTACTTTGTCTGGCTGGAAAACAACCTCAATCGCGTCAACCCCAAGAACGGCCTGGCCGGTGACTTGTGGGCGATCCACGGTGGCGGTATCTACCACCTGGAAAAATACAAACTGGCTCCGCCGACCATGCCGGACAACCTGCACTGGTTCAAATGGGAAGCCTACTTCACCTGGATGTCGGGCGTCGCGCTGCTCTGCGTGGTGTTCTACCTCAACCCCACGCTGTACCTGCTCGCCCCCGGCAGCAGCCTCAGCGGCACCGAAGGCGTATTGCTGGGCATCGGCTCACTGTTCGCCGGCTGGTTCATCTACTCCTTCCTCTGCGACTCGGCCCTGGGCAAGCGCCCTGCCCTGCTCGGCTTGATCCTGTTCGTGCTGCTGATTGCGGCGGCGTATGGCTTCAGCAAGGTGTTCAGCGGCCGTGGCGCCTACCTGCACGTGGGTGCGGTGATCGGTACGATCATGGTCGGTAACGTGTTCCGCATCATCATGCCCGCCCAGCGTGCACTGGTGGCAGCCATCGCCGAGAACCGCACACCGGATCCGGCGCTGCCGGCCAAGGGCTTGCTGCGTTCACGCCACAACAACTACTTCACCTTGCCGGTGCTGTTCATCATGATCAGCAACCACTTCCCGAGTACCTACGGCAGCCAATACAACTGGCTGATCCTGGCCGGGATCGCAGTGGCGGCGGTGCTGGTAAGGCACTACTTCAACACCCGGCATGACAGCCAGAAGTATGCGTGGACCTTGCCGGTGGGCGCGTTGGCGATGATCAGCCTGGCGTATGTAACCGGGCCCAAACCTGCAGAACCGATTGCCAAGGCACCTGCTGCGATCGAGTACCAGCCGCTGCCGGAAACCGCCCTGGGCGGTGGCTTGAAACCCGCAGCGCCTGCCGCCCCCGCCGCTGAACCGGCACCGGCCCAGGCCACGACCGACTTCGGCCAGGTGCACCATGTGATCGAGCAACGCTGCACCGTGTGCCATTCGGCCAAGCCCACCAGCCCGTTGTTCAGCACCGCTCCGGCTGGGGTGATGTTCGACACACCGACACAGATCCAGCAGCAGGCCGCGCGTATTCAAGCGCAGGCCGTGGCCAGCCAGATCATGCCGTTGGGCAATATTACCCAGATGACCCAGCAGGAAAGAGACCTGATCGGCACCTGGATCAATCAGGGGGCCCGCACCAACTGACTGTTTCACACGGGACCAATGTGGGAGCTGGCTTGCCTGCGATAGCAGTGTGTCAGTCACCGGATGAGTTGCCGACCCTGCGCTATCGCAGGCAAGCCAGCTCCCACAATTGAGATCTGCCGTGTTTTGAAAATTGCTTTGCAAACAACACAAAAATAAAAAGATTCGAGGTGTTGCATGTCCCAGTTAGAAACGCAGACTCCTGCCGCGCCCGCCATGGTGCGGCTGCCCCTCTTGCAACTGATTCTGGTTGGCTTGCAACACGTCTTGCTGATGTACGGCGGCGCCGTCGCCGTCCCCCTGATCATTGGCCAGGCCGCAGGCTTGAGCCGTGAAGAAATCGCCTTCCTGATCAACGCCGACCTGCTGGTGGCCGGTATCGCCACCATGGTGCAGTCGTTCGGCATCGGCCCGGTAGGTATCCGTATGCCGGTGATGATGGGTGCCAGCTTCGCCGCCGTCGGCAGCATGGTCGCCATGGCCGGTATGCCCGGTATCGGTTTGCAAGGCATCTTTGGCGCGACTATCGCCGCCGGGTTCTTCGGCATCCTTATCGCGCCATTCATGTCCAAGGTCGTGCGCTTTTTCCCGCCGCTGGTGACCGGTACCGTCATTACCGCCATCGGCCTCTCGCTGTTTCCCGTGGCCGTGAACTGGGCCGGTGGCGGCAGCGCTGCCGCCACGTTCGGCTCGCCGGTGTATCTGGCGATTGCTGCCCTGGTGCTGGCGACCATCCTGCTGATCAACCGCTTCATGCGCGGCTTCTGGGTGAATATCTCGGTGCTGATCGGCATGGGCCTGGGTTATGGGTTGTGCGGCGTTATCGGCATGGTCGACCTCAGTGGCCTGGCCCAGGCGCCTTGGGTGCAGGTGGTCACGCCGTTGCACTTCGGTATGCCCAAGTTCGAGTTGGCGCCGATCCTGTCGATGTGCCTGGTGGTGGTGATTATCTTTGTCGAGTCCACCGGCATGTTCCTCGCCCTGGGCAAGATCACCGGCCAGGAGGTCACCCCGAAGATGCTGCGCCGTGGCCTGTTGTGTGACGCCGGCGCGTCGTTCTTTGCCGGTTTCTTCAACACCTTTACCCACTCCTCCTTCGCGCAGAATATCGGCCTGGTACAAATGACCGGCGTGCGCTGCCGCTCGGTCACGATCATGGCCGGGGCCTTTCTGATTGTGCTGAGCCTGTTGCCCAAGGCCGCCTATCTGGTCGCGTCGATTCCGCCGGCAGTACTCGGTGGCGCGGCGATAGCCATGTTCGGCATGGTGGCGGCGACCGGGATCAAGATCCTGCAGGAAGCCGACATCGCCGACCGTCGCAACCAGCTATTGGTAGCCGTGAGCATCGGCATGGGCCTGATCCCCGTGGTACGGCCGGAGTTCTTCGCGCAACTGCCACTGTGGATGAGCCCGATTACCCACAGCGGGATCGCCATGGCCACACTCAGCGCGTTGTCGCTGAACATCCTGTTCAACATCCTCGGCGGCGCTGAACGCCCCGAAGTCGCCCATACGCATTGATTCCTTTGTTAGTACAAAAATAACAACAAACAGGGAACAGCCACATGCACAGCCTTCAACCGGGGCCGGCCACACGCCGCGCCCCATTCTCGCCCCTCGCGCTCTGTTACAGCGCACTTGAGCCCAGGCCTGGGAGCCAGTATTCTCCGCGCCCGCTCGAATCGACTCAAAAAAAAACAGCGAATGTAAAAGCTGACTTCAAGGCCAACTTATCCCGGCCTGATGTTGGCTGCCAAAGTGCGCAAAAGTCCTCTGAATTCGACTGCATCCGCTGCAGCCGACGGGGATTTTTTGGCTTTTCAAACACCTTGGCGCAGCTCTTGCTAACAGCATTAAAGCTGACCGAACAGACGATTTTTGCAGCGAACCAAAAGGCGCCATACCAGAGCGCCTGCGTAGAAGAAAAAAAAACCATAAAACTTTAACTCGGGAGCAACCGAATGAAACCCATGTTCAAAGGCCTGATGCTGGCGGGATCCCTGCTGGCTGGTGGCCAGGCCGTCGCCGGTGACTTGTTGCAGTGGCAGAACAACAGCCTGACTTACCTGTGGGGCAAGAGCTTTACCGTCAACCCGCAGATCCAGCAAACCGTCACCTTCGAACATGCCGACGCATGGAAGTACGGCGACAACTTCTTCTTCCTCGACCGTATCTTTTACAACGGCAAGGAAGACGGCAATGTCGGCCCGAACACTTACTACGGCGAGTTCAGCCCGCGTTTGTCGTTCGGCAAGATTTTCGACAAGGACCTGTCGTTCGGCCCGATCAAGGACGTGCTGCTGGCCTTCACCTACGAGTTCGGCGAGGGCGATAACGAGTCCTACCTGCTGGGCCCGGCATTCGACTTGAACATCCCCGGTTTCGACTACTTCCAGTTGAATTTCTACCAGCGCCAGACCGAGGGCAATCGCCCGGGTGACGGTGTGTGGCAGATCACTCCGGTGTGGTCGTACACCATCCCCGTGGGCAACTCCGACGTGCTGATCGACGGTTTCATGGACTGGGTGGTGGATAACGACAAAAACGCCCGTGGCACTTATCACGCCAACCTGCACTTCAACCCGCAGGTCAAATACGACTTGGGCAAGGCGCTGCACTGGGGCGACAAGCAGTTGTATGTAGGTTTTGAATACGACTACTGGAAGAACAAGTACGGGATTGAAGACAGCGGCGCGTTCAAGACGACTCAGGACACCGCAAGCTTCCTGGTCAAGTACCACTTCTAAAGGTTGATCGCGGTTCCCTGTGGGAGCTGGCTTGCCTGCGATCGCGGTGTGTCTGTGCCAGCAGTGTTGGCTGGCATACCGCTATCGCAGGCAAGCCAGCTCCCACATTCAGTTAGGCGTCAGGCCGAGGAATCGGGTGATTTCGTCGCGCTTGGCCAGCGCATCCTTGCGCCCCAACTCGATCAACTCGCTGCAATACCCCGCCTCGAACAGCAAATAACTCAACACCCCCGCCCCACTGGTCTTGGTCGCCCCCGGTCCGCGCAAGAACAAGCGCAACGCCGCCGGTAATTCCTGGCGATGTCGCGCCGCGATTTCATCGATAGGCTGGCTGGGCGCAATCACCAGCACGTCTACCGGCGCCAGGCCCTGCACCGCGGCGTCGACAGGGACAACCCGACTAAACTGGTTCAAGCGCTCCAGCAGTTCGATATCGCTTTCCAGGCTGTCAATGAAGGTGCTGTTGAGCATATGCCCACCGATTTGCGCCAGGGTCGGTTGCTGGCCGGTGTAGGTACGTTGCGTCGACGCTTCATTGCCCCTGGGATTGCCGCTCACGCCGACCACCAACACGCGGCTGGCGCCCAGGTGCAAAGCCGGGCTGATGGGCGCTGACTGCCGCACCGCGCCATCGCCAAAGTACTCTTCGTCGAGTTTGACCGGAGCAAACAACAGCGGAATCGCCGAACTCGCCAGCAAGTGCTCCACCGTCAGTTGGGTCGGCACGCCGATACGCCGATGGCGCAGCCAGGCATCGATGGTGCCGCCGCCCTGGTAGAAAGTCACCGCTTGCCCGGACTCATAGCCAAACGCCGTCACCGCCACTGCCTGCAAGTGCTTGCGGCGAATAGCCTCGTCGATGCCGTCCAGGTTCAAGCGTTCTTGCAGCAAGTCGCGCAGTGGCGAGCTGTTGAGCAGCGCCACGGGCACCTGGGCGCCCAGGCCCAATAGGCTGTGGATGAGGAAACGGCTGGCCTGGCGTATTACCCCAGGCCAGTCGCTGCGCAGCACCTGGTGGCTGCGAAAGCCCTGCCAGAATGCCGTCAGCCGTTGGATCGCTGCCGAGAAATCGGTAGCGCCACTGGCCAGGCTCACTGCATTGATCGCGCCGGCGGAGGTGCCGACAATCACCGGAAATGGATTCGGCGCCCCCGGTGGCAGCAACTCGGCAATCGCCGCCAACACCCCCACCTGATACGCCGCTCGCGCCCCGCCGCCGGAAAGAATCAAGCCTGTGACCGGTTCAACTGAGCGCATTGCGTCACTCCGTGTGGTAAAAATCAGCGTTATCGACGGCGCTTTTCATACAGTTTGGGCTCACCCGGCGGCCGGCTCTTGAAACGGCGATGGGTCCACAGGTATTGCTCGGGGCAATCACGTACCGAGGCTTCGACCCATTGGTTGATGCGCAGGCAGTCGATTTCGTCGGTTTCACCCGGAAAATCGGTCAACGGTGGATGGATCACCAATCGGTAACCGCTGCCATCGGCCAGGCGCTCCTGGGTGAACGGCACCACCAACGCCTTGCCCAGGCGTGCGAACTTGCTGGTAGCGGTGACGGTAGCTGCCTGGATACCGAACAGCGGCACGAAGATGCTTTGCTTGGCGCCGTAATCCTGGTCCGGTGCGTACCAGATGGCCCGGCCGGCACGCAGCAGCTTGAGCATACCGCGCACGTCGTCGCGCTCCACGGCCAGGGAATCGAGGTTATGGCGCTCACGACCACGGCGCTGGATAAAATCGAACAGCGGGTTGCCATGCTCGCGGTACATGCCATCGATGGTGTGTTTCTGCCCCAGCAGCGCCGCGCCGATTTCCAGGGTGGTGAAGTGCAGGGCCATCAGGATCACGCCCTTGCCTTCCAAGTGTGCCTGCTTGAGGTGTTCCAGCCCTTCGACATGGGCCAGTCGCGCCAGGCGCGGCTTGGGCCACCACCAGCTCATGGCCATTTCAAAAAAGGCGATACCGGTGGAGGCAAAGTTTTCCTTGAGCAGGCGTTTGCGCTCCTGCACGGATTTTTCCGGGAAGCACAGCTCAAGGTTACGCGCCGCGATACGGCGGCGATCGCCAGCCACGCGGTACATGCCCGCACCCAGCAGGCGACCAATGGTCAACAACGCCCGGTACGGCAACTGGGTGACCAGCCACAGCAGGCCGAGCCCCAGCCATAGCAGCCAAAAACGCGGGTGAAGAAATACAGCTCGAAAACGCGGGCGATCCATTACAGATTCCGGTAAAGACAAGGGCCGCGCATTCTACAACGGTTCGACTCGGCTTGCGGCGGGTGAGTGTTCTCGTTATAAGTCTCGACACTTTTCGTGACAAGCCGCTTTCGCCGACCATGAGCCAAACCGAACCGCTAGACCAAGATCCCGTGTTCCAGCTAAAAGGCAGCATGCTCGCCATTACCGTGCTGGAACTGGCGCGCAATGACCTTGATGCCCTGGACCGCCAACTGGCCGCCAAGGTTGCCCTGGCGCCAAACTTTTTCAACAACGCCCCGCTGGTGCTGGCGCTGGACAAGCTGCCGGCCGGCCAGGGCGTGATTGATTTGCCCGGGCTGATGCGCGTGTGCCGCTCCCATGGCCTGCGCACCCTGGCGATTCGTGCCAGCCGCATCGAAGACATTGCCGCCGCCATCGCCATTGAACTGCCAGTACTGCCTCCGTCCGGTGCCCGCGAGCGTCCCTTGGAACCGCTGGTCGGTGAAGAGAAGAAAAAACCGGAAAAACCACCCGAGCCTGCGATCAAGCCGACAAAGATCATCACCTCGCCGGTACGCGGCGGGCAGCAGATTTACGCCCAGGGCGGCGACCTGGTGGTGATCTCCTCGGTCAGCCCGGGGGCGGAACTTCTCGCCGATGGCAACATCCATGTATACGGCCCGATGCGCGGGCGTGCCCTCGCCGGCATCAAGGGTGATACCAGAGCGCGGATTTTCTGCCAGCAGTTGACCGCTGAGCTGGTTTCCATCGCGGGTCAGTACAAGGTTTCCGAAGATTTGCGCCGCGATCCACTGTGGGGGGCTTCGGTACAGGTCAACCTGTCGGGCGATGTGTTGAACATCATCCGGCTTTAACGGATACTGCCGCATTTTCCAAGCATCTCTAGACTCTGATAGCAAAGCGAAACCGGCAAGACTTGTGTAGGAATATTTGGAAGTTGGTGCCTCCCTACGGAAACACCATCTTTTTCCTGCAAAGGCTGTCCGCCTGCAGCGAGTTTCAAGAGATGTTTTTCAGGGACCGAAAGTCCTTTTTCCTTAGGGGTGAAACACCTTGGCCAAGATTCTCGTGGTTACATCCGGCAAGGGTGGTGTGGGTAAGACCACCACCAGCGCCGCTATCGGTACCGGCCTCGCTCTGCGCGGCCACAAGACAGTCATCGTCGACTTCGACGTCGGTTTGCGTAACCTCGACCTGATCATGGGCTGCGAACGCCGCGTGGTGTACGACTTCGTCAACGTGGTGAACGGCGAAGCCAACCTGCAACAGGCCCTGATCAAGGACAAGCGCCTTGAGAACCTGTATGTACTGGCCGCCAGCCAGACCCGCGACAAAGACGCGCTGACCAAGGAAGGCGTGGGCAAGGTTCTCGCCGAGCTCAAGGAAACCTTCGAATACGTGGTGTGCGATTCCCCGGCCGGTATCGAAACCGGTGCTCACCTGGCGATGTACTTCGCCGATGAAGCCATCGTGGTGACCAACCCGGAAGTCTCCTCGGTACGTGACTCGGACCGTATGCTGGGCCTCTTGGCCAGCAAGTCCAAGCGCGCCGAAGAAGGCCAGGACCCGATCAAGGAGCACCTGTTGCTCACCCGCTACAACCCGGAGCGCGTCAACAATGGCGAGATGCTCGGCGTTGAAGACGTGAAGGAAATCCTCGCCGTGACCCTGCTGGGCGTGATTCCGGAATCCCAGGCCGTGCTGAAGGCATCCAACCAGGGCGTGCCGGTGATTCTTGACGACCAGAGCGACGCCGGCCAGGCGTACAGCGATGCCGTCGATCGCTTGCTGGGCAAGACCGTGGAACACCGCTTCCTCGATGTCAAGAAGAAGGGATTCTTCGAGCGTATCTTTGGAGGCAACTAAACAATGAAATTTCTCGACTTCTTTCGCGCCAACAAAAAGCCAAGTACCGCGTCGGTAGCGAAAGAGCGTCTACAGATCATCGTGGCGCACGAACGCGGCCAACGCAGCACGCCGGATTACTTGCCAGCCTTGCAGAAGGAACTGGTCGAGGTGATCCGCAAGTACGTCAATATCGGCAACGATGACGTGCATGTCGCTCTGGAAAATGACGGCAGCTGCTCGATTCTGGAACTCAATATCACCCTGCCCGATCGTTGATCGAAAAGGCGGTCGCCACGGCGGCTCGATCACCTTGATCCTTCGGGAACCAGGTGGGCGAGCCGCCGTTGGCGTTTGTTACGAGGCTGTTTAATGCCGCTGTCCAATATACATATCCTGCATCAGGACGACGCTGTCCTGGTGGTGAACAAGCCGACCCTGCTGCTCTCGGTGCCTGGTCGCGCCGACGACAACAAGGATTGCCTGATTACCCGCCTGCAGGAAAACGGCTACCCCGAAGCCCGTATCGTCCATCGGCTTGACTGGGAAACCTCGGGGATCATCCTGCTGGCCCGGGATGCCGACACCCATCGCGAACTGTCCCGCCAGTTTCACGACCGCGAAACAGAAAAAGCCTACACCGCCCTGGCCTGGGGCCAGCCGGAACTGGACAGCGGCAGCATCGACCTGCCCCTGCGCTACGACCCGCCGACCAAGCCACGGCATGTGGTGGACCACGAGTTCGGCAAGCACGCCCTGACCTTCTGGAAAGTGCTGGAGCGTTGTGGCGACTGGTGCCGCGTGGAGCTGACGCCGATCACCGGGCGTTCGCACCAGTTGCGTGTGCATATGCTGTCCATCGGGCATCCGTTGCTGGGTGATGGTTTGTATGCTCATGAACGAGCCTTGGCTGCCTGGCCGCGGCTGTGCCTGCACGCAAGCATGCTCAGTTTCACCCATCCACAAAGCGGCGAGCGCTTGCGCTTCGAGTGCCCTGCCCCCTTTTAAGCTGTGAACACGGGTAAATGTGGGAGGGGGCTTGCCTCCGATGGCGGAGTGTCAGTCACTGTATTTGCTCACTGACACACCGCAATCGGGAGCAAGCCCCCTCCCGCATTTGTTCTGTGCACTTCTGGCCATCGAACGGTAAACTCCGCGCATTGCTGTCTGGAGCTATTTATGCGCGAAGCGTTGAATCAAGGCCTGATCGACTTCCTCAAGGCCTCCCCTACTCCTTTTCATGCCACTGCGGCCCTCGCCCAGCGCCTGGAAGCGGCCGGTTACCAGCGTCTCGACGAGCGCGACACCTGGACCACCGAGACCAATGGTCGCTACTACGTGACCCGCAACGACTCCTCGATCATCGCCTTCAAGCTCGGTCGCCACTCACCGTTGCAGGGCGGCATCCGCCTGGTCGGCGCCCACACCGACAGCCCGTGCCTGCGGGTCAAACCCCAGCCTGAGCTGCAACGCCAGGGTTTCTGGCAGTTGGGCGTGGAAGTCTACGGCGGTGCGCTGCTCGCGCCGTGGTTCGACCGCGACCTATCCCTGGCTGGCCGCGTCAC
This sequence comes from Pseudomonas sp. W2Jun17, assembly GCF_023127795.1. Classification (NCBI taxonomy): domain Bacteria; kingdom Pseudomonadati; phylum Pseudomonadota; class Gammaproteobacteria; order Pseudomonadales; family Pseudomonadaceae; genus Pseudomonas; species Pseudomonas sp. W2Jun17. The sequence continues at coordinate 344,684 of NZ_SPKO01000024.1, forward strand.
CTTCCGCCGCGACGGCAAGGTCGAAAGCCAATTGATCGACTTCAAGCTGCCGATCGCCATCATTCCCAACCTGGCCATTCACCTGAACCGTGAGGCCAACCAGGGTTGGGCGATCAATGCCCAGACCGAGCTGCCGCCGATCCTTGCGCAATTTGCCGGTGACGAACGCGTGGACTTTCGCGCCGTGCTCACCGAGCAGTTGGCCCGCGAGCATGGGCTTAACGCTGACGTGGTGCTCGACTACGAGCTGAGCTTCTACGACACCCAAAGCGCGGCGGTCATAGGCCTCAATGGCGATTTCATCGCCGGTGCGCGCCTGGACAACCTGCTGTCGTGCTACGCCGGCCTGCAAGCCTTGCTGACCAGCGAGACCGACGAAACCTGCGTGCTGGTGTGCAACGATCACGAAGAAGTCGGCTCCTGCTCGGCCTGCGGCGCCGATGGCCCGATGCTGGAGCAGACCCTGCGCCGCCTGTTGCCTGAAGGTGATGAGTTCGTACGCACCATTCAGAAATCACTGCTGGTATCGGCGGACAACGCCCACGGCGTGCACCCCAACTACGCCGAGAAGCACGACGCCAACCACGGTCCGAAACTCAATGCCGGGCCGGTGATCAAGGTCAACAGCAACCAGCGCTACGCCACCAACAGCGAAACCGCCGGGTTCTTCCGTCACCTGTGCATGGCCGAAGAAGTGCCGGTACAAAGCTTTGTGGTGCGCAGTGACATGGGCTGCGGCTCGACCATCGGCCCGATCACCGCCAGCCACCTGGGTGTACGCACCGTGGATATCGGCTTGCCGACGTTTGCCATGCACTCCATTCGAGAGCTGTGCGGCAGCCATGACCTGGCGCATCTGGTGAAGGTGCTGGGGGCGTTTTACGCGAGCCGCGACCTGCCCTGATTTGACGGGCAAAATGTGATCGAAATGTGGGAGGGGGCTTGCTCCCTCCCACATTTGGTTCGATGTACTGCCAAACTGACTTGTATCACCTGCACTTCCTGCAATCGCGCCTAGACTTGTCAAAACTTCCACTGCGACAAGGCTATTGCTCCCATGATTTCAATGTCCTCGTTCCACGCCATGCTCATCCCCATCGTGATCGGCATGATCATGCTCGCGGTCGGCTTCAACTTTCGCGACAAGCCCCTCGGCGTGTTCGGCATGTGGGTTGGTATGCTGCTGATCCTGGGCACCGTGGTCTACAAGATCCTCGCCAAACTGGCGCAATGACAAATGCGCTCGCATTGGGCATAGCGGCCTCGTACACTCGGTCAATTCGTTGCTTTGAAGGTTGACCGCCTCGTGCTTTCCCGTCTGTTTGCCCTGCCCTGCTACCTGTTGATCGCCCTGCTCACGCTGCTGCCGCTGTCATCCGCCCAAGCCGTAGGCTTGCCCGGAATGCTGGGTGGTTCCAGCAAGACCCAACCCCAGGCTGAAGTGCCCCTAGGGCAGTCGCTGGACGAGGTGATCAAGACTCTCGAAAACGACCAACAGCGCACCCAGTTGCTGAGCGACCTGAAAAAGCTGCGCGCCGCCACGCAAAAGGCCCAACCTGCTACTGAGCAAGGTGTGCTCGGGTTGATCGGCAGCACGCTGTCGGGCTTTGAACAGCAGTTTTCCGGCGCCGACAGCCCATTGGGGCGCTGGTCCAATGAAGTCGACCTGGCCAAGGATGAACTGGGCGCGCTGATGCTGCCGGCCAACGAATGGCTGCCGATCATCTTTGGTTTTGCCGTGATCCTGGCAGTGTGGAGCCTGCTGGCAGCCGCGCTGATCTGGCTCAGCCACCGGGTACGCGAGCGTTTCGGCCTGCCCGAAGAGTTGCCGCAACACCCGCGCACCTGGGACATGCTGCGCTTTGCCCTGCGCAAGCTGGGCCCCTGGTTGATCGCCCTGGTGATCACGGTTTACCTGAGCTACGCCCTGCCTTCCTCCCTGGGCAAATCCCTGGCGATGGTGCTGGCGTATGCCTTGGTGGTCGGCACCTGTTTTTCGGCAATCTGCGTAATTGCCTTCTCCGTACTCGACGGCCCGCACCGCCACCGCGCCCTGTATATCCTGCGCCATCAGGCGTTCCGCCCGCTGTGGTGGATCGGCAGCTTTGCCGCCTTCGGTGAAGCCTTGAGCGATCCGCGCCTGGTCGAGGCGCTCGGCCAGCACCTGGCCCACACCGCCGCAACCGTGGCCAATGTAATGGCGGCGCTGTCCACCGGCGTGTTTATCCTGCGTTTCCGTCGACCGATTGCACACCTGATCCGCAACCAGCCGCTGTCGCGCCGCCTGACCCGCCGCGCCCTCACCGACACCCTGTCGATCATCGGTACCTTCTGGTACATCCCGGCCTTGCTGCTGGTAGGTATCTCACTGTTCGCGACCTTCCTGTCGGCCGGCGATACCAGCACCGCCCTGCGCCAGTCGCTGCTGTGCACGGTGCTGCTGGTGTTGTGCATGGTGATCAACGGCCTGGTGCGCCGCCACGCCCTCAAGCCGCAGCGCGGGCACAAACGCCACGCGCTGTACTCCGAACGCCTCAAAGGGTTTGTCTACACCCTGGTGCACCTGGTGGTGTGGCTGGCGTTTATCGAGCTGGGGCTGCGGGTGTGGGGCCTGTCGATGATTCGCTTTACCGAAGGTGACGGCCATGAAATAGCCGTGAAGCTGTTTGGCCTAGGTGGGACCTTGCTGTTTGCCTGGCTGATCTGGATCCTCAGCGACACCGCCATCCACCACGCCCTGACCCGCTCACGCAAAGGCCTGGCCAACGCGCGTGCGCAAACCATGATGCCGCTGATCCGCAACGTGCTGTTCGTGACCATCTTCATCATCGCCGCCATCGTGGCGCTGGCGAACATGGGCATGAACGTCACCCCATTGCTGGCCGGTGCGGGTGTAATCGGTATCGCTATCGGCTTTGGTGCGCAGTCGCTGGTAGCGGACTTGATCACTGGCTTGTTCATCATCATCGAAGACTCCCTGGCCATCGACGACTACGTAGACGTTGGCGGCCACCTGGGTACGGTGGAGGGCCTGACCATCCGCACCGTGCGCCTGCGCGATATCGACGGCATCGTGCACACCATCCCGTTCAGCGAGATCAAGAGCATCAAGAACTACTCCCGAGAGTTCGGCTACGCGATCTTCCGGGTGGCAATCCCCTACAACATGGAAATCGACGACGCGATCAAGCTGATGCGCGATGTCGGCCAAGCCATGCGCAATGACCCCCTGCAACGCCGCAATATCTGGTCGCCGCTGGAAATCCAGGGCGTGGAGAGTTTCGAATCCGGCAGCGCGATCCTGCGCGCACGCTTCAAGACCGCGCCGATCAAGCAGTGGGAAGTCTCGCGAGCGTTCAACCTGTCGCTCAAGCGGCATCTGGATGAAGCCGGCCTCGACCTGGCAACGCCGCGCTTGAGCGTGCAGGTGCTGACCGCCGGCAGCGTGCAGGAGAAAGATCCACAACAATAAGCAAGCAGAGGTTGGTATGCGAATGAACGGTCTGACACACCAATGGGTTTTGGGTTTGCTCTGCGCGGTCACGAGCAGTGCAGTGATTGCCGCCAGCAGCGGCCAGGACGGTGCCAGGGAAACCATTGCCTCCCAGGCAAAAATACTCGAACCCAGCCTGTTGGAAACCCGCCGCGACATCCACGCCCATCCGGAACTGGGCAATACCGAAACCCGCACCGCCGAGTTGGTCGCCAAACAATTGCGCGAACTCGGCCTTGAGGTGAAGACCGGGGTGGCCCGCACCGGCGTCGTTGCCATATTGAAAGGCGCGCTGCCCGGCCCGACCGTGGCCCTGCGCGCCGACATGGATGCGCTGCCGGTCAAGGAAGTCGCCGACCTGCCCTTCGCCTCCAAAGCCAAGGGCACCTACCTGGGCAAGGAAGTCGATGTGATGCACGCCTGCGGTCACGACGCCCATACCGCCATCCTGCTGAGCACTGCGAAGATTCTTACCGGGATGCGCGACCGCCTGCCCGGCACCGTGGTGTTTTATTTCCAACCGGCCGAAGAAGGCCCCAGCGATTTTATCCCCGACGGCAAGAACACCTGGGGCGCGAAGATGATGGTGCAGGAAGGCGTGATGAAAGCGCCCAAGCCTGACGCGGTGTTCGGCCTGCATGTGTGGGCCGGTGTGCCTGCCGGGCAAATCGCCTACCGCCCAGGCCCGACCCTGGCCAGCTCCGACGACCTGCGCATCAGGATCCTCGGCAAACAGACCCACGCCGGCCGCCCCTGGGACGGTATCGACCCGATCACCGTTGGCGCGCAAACCATTGTCGGCCTGCAGACCGTGGTCAGCCGCCGTACCGATATTTCGTCATTCCCCTCTGTCGTGAGCATCGGCACCATCAACGGTGGTACCCGCTACAACATCATCCCCGAGTCGGTAGACATGAGCGGCACCATTCGCTCCTACGACTACGGCATTCGCCAGAAGCTGCATGCAGACGTGCGTCAAACCGTAGAGAAAATCGCCGAAAGCGGTGGCGCCAAGGCCGAAGTGACGATCATCGAGAAGTACGACCCCACCATCAACAACCCGGCGCTGACCGAGAAAATGCTGCCGAGCCTGCGCTGGGCGGCTCAGGGTGATGTGGTGCAAGGCCCGTTGGTGGGTGGCGCCGAAGACTTCTCGTTCTATGCCAAAGAGGCACCGGGGCTGTTTGTCTTCCTGGGGGTGACACCGAGGGACCAGGACATGAGCAAGGCGGCGCCGAATCACAACCCTGGGTTCTTTGTGGATGAGTCGGCGTTGGTGGTGGGCGTGAGGACGCTGGCGTCGTTGGCGACGGATTACCTCTACACCCACACCCCGCACTAATGCTTGATGTGGGAGGGGGCTTGCTCCCGATAGCAGTGTTTCAGTTGAACATTGGCTGACTGATACACCGCTATCGGGAGCAAGCCCCCTCCCACAGTCGGGCCCAAGTGAATCAGTTGGCGAGGGCGGCGCCGTCCATCTTCTGGCGCAAGCTCAACGGACGCATATCCGTCCACACTTCCTCGATATACGCCAGGCACTCCTTCTTCATGCCACTCTTGCCCACGGTTCGCCAGCCTTCAGGCACAGCCTTGTAGTCAGGCCAGATCGAATACTGCTCTTCGTGGTTGACCACTACCTGAAACAGGATGTCGTCGCGGTCAAATACTGAGGTCATTGCTGTTCTCCATCGCTCAAAGGCTGGCTGCGCACCACGCGCAGCGCTGATATCTGTAGAAACGTACCAGGCACCGCAAAAATTAAACGCCGGCAACCGCCGCCGCCAAGGCGCGCCCGAAGATCTCGGCCACCTGGTCGACTTCGGCCGCGGTGATCACCAGCGGTGGCAGAAAGCGCACCACGCCGCCATGGCGCCCGCCCATCTCCAGGATCAGCCCGCGCTTGAGGCACTCACGCTGCACCAGCGGTGCCAACAGGCGATGCACCGGCGGGTGCCCCAGGCTATCAAGCGGGCCTGTCGGATCCACCAGCTCCACCCCCAGCATCAGCCCACGACCACGGATATCCCCCAACTGCGGGAAGTCGCGCTGCAGGATGCGCAGGTGCTCGCACAGACGCTCGCCCATGGCCGCCGCATGACTGGCCAAGTCGTGATCCTTGAGGTAGCGCATCACCGCCGAGCCCGCCGCCATCGCCATCTGGTTGCCGCGGAACGTCCCGGCATGGGCACCCGGCAGCCAGGTGTCGAGCCAGTCGCGATACACCACCACCGCCAGCGGCAGGCTGCCGCCAATGGCCTTGGACATCACCACCACATCCGGAATGATGCCGGCGTGTTCGAAGGCAAACATCTTGCCGGTACGCCCAAAGCCGCTCTGGATTTCATCGACGATCAGCGCCACCCCCGCTTGCGCGGTGATACGCCTTAAGCCACGCAACCAATCGAGGTCGGCAGGGATCACGCCGCCTTCACCCTGAATCACTTCGACAATCACCGCCGCCGGCAGCACCACCCCGGCTTCGGGATCGTTGAGCAGGTTTTCCAGGTAGTGCAGGTTGGCCCGCACACCCTGGGCGCCGCCCAGCCCGAACGGGCAGCGGTAGTCATACGGAAATGGCAGGAACTGCACGCCATTGCCCAACAACGCCCCCAGCGGCTTCTTCGGCCCCAGGCTGCCCATCAAACTCAACGCCCCCTGGCTCATGCCGTGATAAGCGCCCTGGAACGACAGCACAGTGCTGCGCCCGGTTGCGGTGCGCACCAGCTTCAACGCGGCTTCCACCGCATCGGTGCCAGTGGGGCCGCAGAACTGGATTTTCGCTTCCCGCGCCAGTTCCGATGGCAGCAAGCCGAACAGGTCCTGCACGAACTGATCCTTGACCGGTGTGGTCAGGTCCAGAGTGTGCAGCGGCAACTCGTCGCTCAAGACTTGCTGGATCGCCTGGATCACCACCGGATGGTTATGCCCCAGCGCCAGGGTGCCGGCGCCGGCCAGGCAGTCGATGAAACGCCGCCCCTCGACGTCTTCCACATACAGGCCCTTGGCGCGTTTGAGCGCCAGGGGGATACGCCGCGGGTAGCTGCGGGCGTTGGACTCCTGCTGGCGCTGGCGGGCCAGCAGCGGGGTTTCGTCAAACTGGTAGAGCGTTTCCGCAGGCGCCAGGGCGTCTTCGATACGGCTGGTAGCGACTGACATCTCTCGATCCCTCAATACGCTGATGATGACCAAACTGCCGATCCGTTGGCGGCTGGCCCAAGGGCATGCGCACGGATTTCCTGTTCTGGAAACGCATCAGCTAGAACAGGATTTAGGGGGCGGTGATCGATAACTGATGAATGAAGATGCAGATGTGGGAGCAAGCCCCCTCCCACACTTCATAGCCCGCGGTATTTGTCGTTCAGTGCATACAAGATCGCGCAGCTCTCTGCATCCAGGAACCCGCAATAATCCCTAGCCCGAAAGTGCATCTGGAACGCCCGGGTGCGCTGTTCAAAGGCTCGGCGATTCTGCGCGGGCTTGTAGCCAAAACGCTGAAACGCCCGCTCTACCTCAACCTCTGGCGGCAAGCCGACACAAAAGCGGCGCTGGTACATCGCCCGTGTTGGCTCATCAAACCAGGCCCCAATACCGGCCTCATGCAGAACACGCCAGGGCAGCCGCGGCCCCGGATCACTCTTGCGCCAATAGGCCACATCCGAATGCCCGATCAGGTCAGTCGGGCCGACCTGCGGATAACGTGCAAGCACGTCGCGAACCAATGCAATCAACGCATCGATCTGTGCCGGGGAGTATTCGGGAAAGGTAAATACCCCCGCGTCATCCCGCGCCAGGTTGACGATTTCAACGCCAATCGAGCGGCTGTTGAGGTCGTCCCTCCCCGCCCAATGGCTCACTCCCGCGTGCCAGGCGCGTTTGTCCTCCTCCACCAGGCGAAACACGCGCAACTCTTCATAACCCGCGGCGCGGTAGCTGGATTCATCGGGGTCGGGCAGCAGATAGTGGGCGCTGACGCCGTGTTGCGTAAGGGTACGCAGGGACGAAGCAAAAGGCGCCGCGGTGTAGTGCAGAATAACCTGCTGCACGGATTCACCTTGGCGGTCGTTGAAATCCCTGGCTGGGAAACTGGTGTCGATAACCAACATAAGAACCGTCCTTTTCATTTCAGGCCGAATCATTCGGCCCGTTCAAGCGCAAAAAAATTACCGCCATCCTGAAGGGTTGAATGTCAGGCGGGCGGTAATTACTTGGCACATGAAAAGCAAGGTTCAGCGGCGCAGCGGCATACCCAGCTCAACCCGCAAGCCGTCCGGCTGGCTGTCGAACTCAAGCGAGCAGGCGCAGCGCTGCACAATCGCCTGCACGATCGCCAGGCCCAGGCCGCAGCCTTCGCTGTTGCCATTACGCCAGAAGCGCTGGGTAAGGTATTGCAGGTCTTCGCTGGAGATCTGCTTGCCATGGTCACGCACGCGAAACACCACGTTATCCGGGGTAGAAAACACGTGCAGTTCCACGCGGGTATCGGCGGGGGTATGGCGCAAGGCGTTGTCCAGCAGGTTACGCAAGGCCGCGACGGCGAGGCCTACGGGCATTTCTACCGGAACGTGGGAGAGGTCCGGCGCAAGAATAAGATCGATACGGGAATTGTCACCGGCATTGGCGTCCTGGATCGCCAACCTGGCGACTTCTTCGGCACTGGACTGCAAGCCATCGTCAAACGACAAGCTGCCCTCCACCCGCGCCAACAGCAACAATTGCTCCAGCGTGCGATGCAAGCGGTCGGCTCCCTCCTCGGCGTGCGCCAGCGACTGGTCGCGCGCCGCACCTTCGGTCATGCGCGCCACTTGCAGGTGGGTCTTGATTGCCGTCAACGGGCTGCGCAGTTCATGGGCCGCGTCACCGGTCAGGCGGCGCTCGCGCTCGATGGTCTTGGCGATGCGCTGCAACAGTTGGTTCTGGGTGTCGAGCAACGGCTTGAGCTCGCTGGGCAACGGGTGAATCTGCAAGGGTTCGAGAGAGTCGGCGCTGCGGCGCATCAAGGCGTCGCGCATACGATTGAGCGGCACCAGGCTCTGGCCGATGCCCAGCCACAACAGGCACAGGCAACCGAGCAATGCCACGCCGACCGGTACCGATGCTGCCAGCAGGATCGACAGGTTGAGTGCCTCACGCTCCACCTGGCGGTCTGCGGTGGTGATCAGCAGGTCGCCCCGGGACAGGGTGAAACTGCGCCAACCCACGCCATCGATCATCTGGTCACGAAAACCACTCCTGCGCGACTCCAGACCTTCATCCGGGGTCGTGTGGCTGCGTGCCAGGATCTCGCCGCGCAAGGAGCTGACCTGACAGGCCATGCCCCCCGGCACATTCAACTGTTCGGTGCGCAAATGTGCACCACCGCTGACGCTGGCCAAACCCGGCATCTGCTCGGTGAGCCCGGCTACCATGCGCGCCGAGGCCACCAGGCGCTGGTCGAGGGAGAACATCATCTGGTTGCGCAAATCGTTGAGCATCCAGGCGGCCGCCAGCACCCAGATCAGCACAAAAGCGGCGCCCAGCTTGAACGTCAGGCGCAGGCGCAAGCTCATCACTGAGTGTTCTCTCCTGCATCAGCCGGCCCCAGGCGATAGCCCAAGCCCCTGACGGTCTCGACGATGCCATTGCCCAACTTGCGCCGCAGGTGATGGATATGCACGTTGAGCGCGTTGCTTTCCAGCTCATCACTGAACCCGTAGATGCTGTCCTTGAGCTGCTCGCTGGACAACACACGGCCCTTGTTGTGCAGCAGCGCCTGCAACAGCGCCTGTTCGCGACGGGACAGGTCCACCGGCTGGCCATCCAGGAAGGTCTCGCGGCTGCTGGGGTCGTAGGCCAGGCGGCCGTGCTCGATCAGGTTGACACTGCGCCCCGCCACCCGGCGCAACAGGGTTTGCAGGCGGGCGGCGAGTTCGCGCAGGTCGAAGGGCTTGAGCAGGTAGTCATCGGCGCCAGCTTGCAGGCCGTCGACGCGGTTGGTCACCGAGTCCCGCGCGGTGAGGATCAGCACGGGAATTTCCAGGCCCTGGCTGCGCTGTTGTTGCAGCAGCTTGAGGCCATCTTCGTCAGGCAGGCCGAGGTCGAGCACCATGATGTCGAACGCTGCGGCCTTGAGCATCGCCCTGGCGGCTGCGGCCGTGGCCACGCGCTCGACCGTAAAGCCCTGGGCACCGAGGCCGGCCACGATACCGCTGGCGATCAGTTCGTCGTCTTCACAGACCAGTACGTGCATGCTGAACCCTTCATGAAAGATGGGGGTGATTAGAAAAGCGCCAGATTAAGCGCGCATTATGCCGCTAAAGTTCACAACATCAGATTATCCCTACACTCTAGAATAGCGTCCGGTTAATCATCGGTTAATCAGCGCCACACATTGTGTGCCTCACTTGCATCGAACTAAGGCTTGACCATGCGGCATCTGTTTACCTTTCTGCTGGTGTTGTTCGCGGGATTCGCCCAGGCAGCGCCGGGCAACCCCTTCGAAACCAAACCCGACTTTCTCCCGGTGGGCAAAGCCTTCACCTTTACCTCCGAACGTCTTGAAAGTGGCGAAACCCAACTGTATTGGCAGATAGCCGACGGTTACTACCTGTACCAGCAACGCATGAAGTTCGACGGCCTGGCCGAACAACCCGTGCTGCCCCAGGGTGAAGCCCATAGCGATGAGTTCTTCGGCGAACAGCAAGTGTATCGCCAGGGCCTGGAAGTGAAGATCCCGGCCGGCGCCACCGGCAAGGTCAAGCTGGGCTGGCAGGGCTGTGCCGATGCGGGCCTGTGTTATCCACCGCAGTCGATCACCGTGGACCTGGGCGGCAACCCGGCCGTAGCCGCTACCGCGCAGGCCCAGGACCAAAGCCTGGCCAGCGGCCTGCAACAACGCAGCCTGGGCTGGAGCCTGCTGATCTTCTTTGGCCTGGGCCTGTTGTTGGCGTTTGCGCCCTGCTCGCTGCCGATGCTGCCGATTCTCGCCGGCCTGGTAGTCGGCAGTGGCGCCAGCCCGCGCCGTGGCTTTGCCCTGGCCGGCAGCTACGTGGTGTGCATGGCGCTGGTGTATGCCGCCCTGGGGGTGATGGCCGCATTGCTCGGCGCCAACCTCGCTGCGCTGCTGCAAACCCCGTGGATACTCGGCAGTTTTGCCGCGCTGTTCGTGCTGCTGGCCCTGCCGATGTTCGGCTTCTTTGAATTGCAGTTGCCCGCCTTCCTGCGCGACCGTCTCGATAACGTCAGCCGCCAGCAAAGCGGTGGCAGCCTGGTGGGTGCTGGTGTGCTCGGCGCGCTGTCCGGCCTGCTGGTGGGCCCGTGCATGACCGCGCCCCTGGCCGGCGCCCTGCTGTATATCGCCCAGAGCGGCAATGCGCTGCACGGTGGCCTGATCCTGTTCGCCATGGGCATCGGTATCGGCATTCCGCTATTGCTGCTGGTGACCGTGGGCAATCGCTTCCTGCCCAAGCCGGGCACCTGGATGAACGTGCTCAAGGGTATCTTCGGCTTCCTGTTCCTGGGCACCGCCGTGCTGATGATTCGCCCAGTGGTCGGCGACAGCCTGTGGATCGGCCTGTGGGGTGCGTTGGCGCTGGTGATGGCGTACTGCGGCTGGACACTGGCCCGTGAGTTCGGCCTGGCCGCCAAGGTGTTCGGCGCAGGTTCCCTGGTGCTGGGCCTGTGGGGCGCGATACTGGTGGTGGGCGCAGCCGGTGGCAGCGATGAGCTGTGGCAACCGTTGAAGGTTTACAGCGGCTCAAAGGTCGCCGGTGCACCGAGCGCTCACGATGCCTTCACCACCATCAATGACCCGGCCGTGCTGCAAAGCCAGCTCGACAGCGCCAAGGCCCAGGGCCAATGGGTGCTGCTGGATTACTACGCTGACTGGTGCGTGTCGTGCAAGATCATGGAAAAACAGGTGTTCGGCAAACCCGAGGTGATGGACGCGCTCAAAGACGTGCGCCTGCTACGCCTGGACGTCACCGCCGACAACGCTGCCAGCCGCGAACTGCTGGGCCGCTACAAGGTGCCGGGGCCACCGAGCTTCGTGTGGATCGGCCCGGACGGTGATGAACGTCGCGCCCAACGCATCACCGGCGAAGTGGATGCCGCCGCCTTCCTGCAACGCTGGACGCAAACCCGAGACGCGCGCTGATGTTGACCCTGACCATCGGCACATTCGCCATCGCCCTGAATCACATCCTGCTGATCAGCGCGCTGATTCTCGCCACACTGGTAGGCTGGCGCGTGGCCAAGCGTGGCGGTGAGAACCCCGAATCGGTGCTGTTCAGCCTGTTCCTACTGGGCATGTTGGCCGCCCGCGTCAGCTTCGTGCTGATGTACTGGAGTTATTACAGCAACGACTGGGTCGAGATGGTCGACCTGCGTGACGGTGGTTTCCTCGCCTGGCCCGGCATCATCGCGCTGGTGCTCGGCGCGCTGGCGTATGGCTGGCGTCGCCCGGCCCTGCGCAAGCCGCTCAGCGCCGGGGTGATCACCGGTCTGTTGTTCTGGGGCATGGCCAGCCTGTCCCTCAGCCTGTATGAAAAAGGCACGCGCCTGCCGGACATCACCCTGCGCAACGCCAATGGCGAGGTGGTGCAACTGGCGGATTACCAGGGTGGCCCGCTGGTGATCAACCTGTGGGCCACCTGGTGCCCGCCGTGCCGGCGCGAAATGCCCGTGCTGGAAAACGCCCAGCGTATGCGCCCCGACGTGACCTTTCTGTTCGTCAACCAGGCCGAGAGCATGCAAAGCGTCAGCACCTACCTGGCCACCCAGGGCCTGAACCTGGACAACGTGCTGTTCGACGCCAGCGGCCGCCTCGGCCAGGCCGTGGGCTCCATGGCCCTGCCGACCACGCTGTTCTACCAAGCCGATGGGCGCCTGATCAACAGCCACCTGGGCGAACTCTCCGAAGCCAGCCTGGCCCGGGCCATGGAACCCTTCGATGACACCACGACAAGGAAACCGACATGCCTCGCCTCCGCCACCTGCTGACCCTGCTGCCCTTGACGCTCGCCGCCTCCCTGGCCCAGGCCGAAGACTGGCCGGCGCCGATCAAACAGATCGAAGCCAAGGGCGCCAGGATCATCGGTAAATTCGATGCCCCCAGCGGCCTCACCGGCTACGCCGCCCAGTACCAGAACCGTGGCATGGCCCTGTACCTGACCGCCGACGGCAAAAACGTGATCGCCGGCAACCTGTACGACGCCCAGGGCAATGACCTGAGCACCGCGCCCCTGGAAAAACTGGTGTACGCACCCATGGCCAAGGAAGTCTGGGCCAAGATGGAAAAAAGCAGCTGGATCCAGGACGGTGATAAAAACGCCCCGCGCACCGTGTACCTGTTCAGCGACCCTAACTGCCCCTACTGCAACATGTTCTGGGAACAGGCGCGGCCGTGGGTCAAGGCCGGCAAGGTGCAGTTGCGCCACATCATGGTCGGCATCATCCGCGAAGACAGCCCAGGCAAGTCCGCCGCCCTGCTCGCCGCCAAAGACCCGCAAAAAGCCCTGCAAGAACACGAAGCCGCCGGCAAGGGCAGTAAGCTCAAGGCGCTGGAGAAGATCCCGGCCGAGGTCGAGGCCAAGCTCGATGCCAATATGAAGTTGATGGATGAACTGGAGTTGTCAGCAACGCCGGCGATTTTCTATCTGGATGACAAGGGTGGATTGCAGCAGCAACAGGGGGCGCCGTCGCCGGAGAAGTTGGTGAAGATTTTGGGGCCGAAGTAAGTTGATAAAAACGATGTGCATAAAGCGCCCACCCTAAGCAGGTGGGCGTTTAGTCAAGCTGACTGAAGCTACAACCAGAAGGTAAAGAAATCAAAGTACATCCAATCGCCAGACGATATCTCTATGTAGCCTATTACCGAACCTATCGGTGCAGAAAAATCGATCCAACTATTCAAAGGACTCCCATTTAAATTTACTGCACCTAAATATCCGCCAGACGGACTGTAAAAACTCACTGTCGTAGGATAGTGATTCCAGGTATATGCACACTTCACACGCTTACATGTAAAGGTTAAATCAAGGCGCACTCTTTGATGACTCGGTGCCTGGCCTAATCCATCAGCAAAAACAAGTGCCTGCCCCTCTAGCATCCCTGGTGTCGATGGATACGTTGAGATACCCATTTTTCCTGGCCCAGATAGAAAACGTATGTTCATCGTCGGGATGCTAATACTTGCGCCTGCAGAAATCAGTCGGGTCGGCTGACCAGTAAAGTTTTCATAGCGAATTTTGGGGGGCACAATGACTGTCAATTCCAATGATGGGAACCGCACTGCGCCCGTCGCACTTGAACTCCCGTCAGTCGTGACCTCGCAAAAAACAGTCAACGGGCTGTGATCTTTCAATTTTTCCAATTCAGATCGCAGCAGTACTGCCGATAACCCGTTATCGACTTCCTCTGAAATTACGCGTGGGTCCATACGCACGTTGATTGTATGGGGGGCACCGGATTCGAGAGTCCCGACAACACGTAGCCAAGCATTTTGCCCTTCAAAAGCAAACCACCACGCTTTGTCGAAGTTTGCGTCATACACGGTGATATGCGCATCACCGGTAAAAGTCTGCAGATCTAAAATCCCGCCTTGAGTAGCAGGTGGCGTAGCCTCTGGCACAACGGGTGTCGGCAACCGGGTCGGCACACTGATCTTCAGCCCAAGCGTCTTCGACGGCGCCAACTTACAAGTACTGGTCACTATGTAGTTGATCAGGATGGTTTTACCTGCGCCCTGAATCACCGCTTCACTCGGGATCGCAAAATCAACATAGCCCGGATCACTGTTGCCCGGTTTTGATTCCAACGGCAGGCTCGTACCGTCCGCCTTGATCCACTTTACCTGAATCGTCTGATGAGGGCTGATCCGCTCATACTCCACCCGCACCGTTACACCGTCCCGGCCATTCCAGATGGTCAGTTGATCATCCACTGCTTCACATACCCTGGGAGGGGGCAGTGTCAAAGCTTCCTGCTCGATGCTGAAAGTCCGAACCGGGAACTCGACGGCAGTCTCCCACGTACACTGGCCATCGAAGTTCGCGGCAAAATGCAGCTCAAACGCTTTGCAATCCGCCAGCTTTTGCAGCTTGGCCCTGGAGATCGGTGTATCGACCCCATCGTGTAACCAGGCGGCTTTAAGCGGCTCGGCCTCCAACACATAAAAACAATAGTCGCTGCCATCCTCAAGCGTACCGGTTACCCACATCCAGCAGCAGTCCAGCTCAATGGCATAACTCCAAATGGGCACCACGCCCTTTGCGTCGCCACGAAAGGTATTGAGGTCCAGACGGTTGCCTGTGGACTGTTCAATATTCGATTTTGGCAAGCCCGTGATGCCCAGCACTTTCACCCTGCGTTCGGGTGAAGACCATTGGCTGCCGTCGCAACGCGTGACGCCGTAAGTCAAGGTAATGGTTTGCTCAAAGTTGGCACGAATCGCTAAAGGCGATACTGCAAACACCAGGCTGGTTTCACCTTCAACCGGTTGGCGACACTCCAGCACCGGCGTTCCTGGCCCCGGCGTCCCGGAAGACTTCGGGCATACCGTATCACCGCTGCATATGCCCTCATACCCCACAGTGATATGCGCACCGTTAACCGTGTTTATGGGGTTGACCACCCAGCCGTCGAACTCGGTGTGTGCAGCTTCCTTGAGGTCAGGTGGCGACAGTTCCAGGTGAGGCTCGGTGAGCAATGTCAACACTAGCGAGGGGAACGATCTATAGGGAGTGGCCCGGCTGAAGCGCACGGAGGCCAAAACAAACAGTTCGCTGTCATGTTTAAGTTGTTGGAACAACTCCCGAGGGATTGCTCGACGCCAGCCCAGGCGTATGTCTTCGTCGGTAACCGGTTCATCCTCGAATGGGTAGAGTCTGGCCTTGGACCCATCGGGATAGATGCCGCCTATATAGCAGTCGATCGTCTGGATTGTGTCGGCAAATGCCCAGGATGGGATGTAAAGAATCGGATCTTTACAGCACAACAAAGAAAGATCCAGTTTGCCATCGGTTGCTTTGAGAATTTGCACCTGAGGCAGGTTCGAGGGCAGGCTGATCCATACTTGACCTTGTAAGGACGTTTGATCATCCCCGTTTCGGGTAACGGTGTAAGTGAACAACACGTAATTGTCCAACCATAGTGCTATGTATTCGGCAGGGATATAAATGTTGATACAACCAGCGTCGTTGCCATTCTGGGGTGGTATCGGCGGATAAGCGCTGCCCGCCAGTGGCCAATTCAGAGTGATGCTGTCAGTTGCCTGCATGTCGTCGTAGCAGACGCTGACATTGCCTCCGTCTAGCAGAGTGAGTGAATCGACACGGCCATTTTCGTCAGCCTCAACCAGCGTTGGCTCGGGCAGATCCAGCAATAATTTGGGCATGAGGAGAGGTCCTTTTTCAATTGGCAGGAAATGCCGAGGTACAGGTGTAAGTCCTGATCGACACCGTCCTATCACATCGAAAAAACGCCTCTTTTCCTACTGTCAGAATTCACAGTTATCAGCTGGAGAACGTATTCTCCGACCATCGGACAGTACCCACTACGCCTGAAGATCCCTGCAACTCCACAGTAGGTGCAAAAACGCTCCCGCCAATGGCGGGAGCGTTTTCAATCGGCTGTTATCAAGGTCATGCGTCCTCGATCAAAAGGTCCGTCATCGCGAAATCATTACCGCTAGCTCCCGAAGCGAGGTGAGACACAACTTGCATCTGCATCGACGAGCTGGAAGCGACGAAGACCCCCTCTATTCTTTTCCACGCCATGGCTGTGAACAGCGTTGCCGCAGTAACGGCACCTGCATTCGTACGTAGCGACAACTGTGGGAACGGGGCAGCCCCGTTATAAGTACAGCCAAGCATACTGAAGCGATAACTACGCCCCACCTCAAGCCCAGTCACATTTTTGTATAGAATGACGCCAGCGGTGCCTGAACTGGCAGTACCGTTGGCGATGCAAGACTTTCCAAAAAACGAGGCGTATCTGTTTTCCCCCTGAGAGGCCGCCCCATCGAGCCAACCATTCCGACTGCCGCCTGTAAACGATGTGAAATCCCGGTACTCAGAACGGAAAATCAACCTTAACGATGGGAACATGACCTCGTAACCTTGGTCAGAACGCGGGTTGGGCCTGGCAAAAAATGTAAACGTCAGCGCAGAGTTATTCTTCAAAACCGCCAAGTCAGATCGCTTCACGATATCTGATAATCCTGCGCTGGTATCTGTCACTGGCTTTTTCAGATACACATCAAAGGCGTAGAGACCACCGTTTTGTCGAGTGCCTTCCGCCCGCATCCTGCCTTTCTGCTGCAGCAGGATAAACCACCACTTCTCTACGTCGATATCAGCGTTGCCGGCAAACGCACTTAGGTTCAGAACACCATCCTGAGTAGCGACCGGTGTCGCTTGCCGTACCACAGGAGTCGGTAAACGGTGGGGCACGAGGACTTTCAACAGCAGACTTTCGGACGTTTTAATCCCACAGCGGGTGGTCACTGTGTATTTGATTTCCACGGAGCTACCGATGGAAGCAATCACCGCTGGCGCTGGCAAACGGAAGGTGACAGAGCCTGTTCTGTCACCGGTTTGAGGATCCAACGGCCAACAATTGTCTTCATCATCCTTCCAGCAAAGCTCGATGGTTTGCCTGTCGCTCATACGTAGATAACTCACCACCACGTCTACGCCATCTCGCGCATTCCAGGGTTCCAATTCATCACCCTCAGCCTTGTCGACTTCGGGCGTGGGCAGCACCAGGTCTTCCTGGACGATATGGAAAGTCGCCGCCGGAGCCTCGATAGCTTCTGATCGGTCAGAGGCCTCGCAGAAACTCACGGCAAAATGCAGTTCAAAATCACTGCAATCAGCCAGTTGTTGCAGCTTGTCTCTCGAGATAAACGTCTCAACACCTTTATTCTTCCAGTCCTCCGTAACAGGCGCCTTCGTCAAAATTTCCGATTGGTAGCTACTTCCGTCCTCATGTTCACCGGTGATCCACATCCAGCAGAACGTTGAGCATGTGGCATAGTCGCCAATATGAACAAACGCCGATGCGTCCTCATCGAAAATATTGAGGTTAACCTTGCCGTGAGTGGCCTCTGCAATTTCCGACTTGGAAAGTCTAGGCTTCAGCACATCGACCACCCGCTCCGGCGACTGAGGCTCTGGACCCATCAGATTAGGAAATTGAACGGTATAGCTCAGCGTCATCGGCTTATTAAAGAAACAAGCAATCACACAGCGCGGTAACTTGACGGACGCCGGGTCCCCATCGCTTTCAATATCCACACAACCCAGTAACTTCGATCCGTAGCCGGGACCGCTTACGTAGAAGCAGATCTGATCACCGGCATAAGTGTCCAGCTCCGGCGCATCTATATCTCCCCCATTTTTAGTGAGCTCCGGATTGAGGCACCACTTATCATCGAAAAACGCAGACTGCCGCAAATGGGGAGGCAGCAAATTCTCCAGGCCTTGATCCCCAATGAAAGCAGCGGTACGACGATGTTGGATTTGAAGAGCGTTCCTGGGAAGACGGGTCTCTTCATCAGGGTTTTCAACTTCAGCCGGCGGTTGGGGCTCCTCGCCACTGGTGATCCAGGCAGCCTGACAAGTAATTGATTCGTAACGTGGCTTTTGACGTGCCAGCCAACCACGAGGAATCGGAAATTCAAGTTTTTCGCCTGATGCTATATCTTCGAGCGTTAATGCATACCCGTAAGCCACGATATAGAAAACGGGTTTTCCACTGAATTGCTCAATAACGACACTGCAATAAATTTTATCTCCAACCTGGGCAAGTGGAGGAATAGGTATTTCAACTATCTCATCGCCTTTGTGATCGTGCATGTCATAGGTTGGCGTATTTTGGAATATCTTTTCATCTCTTAATCGAGGCGCTAGCGCTTTACTTTGTTCTGCAGAGTAAAAAGTCACCCCCACTTCCTTGGTCAGTGAAACGGCTGGTTTACCGCTCACTGTGCCCTCGTACCATACGATCAGCGTGTACCCCATGGACATGGTCAGGTATTTCTGCGGAATCAGGATTTCCCTGGCACCCGGCTGCCCGCTTGAGTCAACAACATCATTCAAGCGGATCTCTGGCGCCTCCTT
Organism: Pseudomonas sp. W2Jun17; assembly: GCF_023127795.1. NCBI lineage: Bacteria > Pseudomonadati > Pseudomonadota > Gammaproteobacteria > Pseudomonadales > Pseudomonadaceae > Pseudomonas > Pseudomonas sp. W2Jun17. The sequence continues at coordinate 363,278 of NZ_SPKO01000024.1, forward strand.
TATGCTGAACTTTACGGTAATGTCCAACCTGTCCATGCGCGAGTCGACAGTCAGGTATGAGTCCTTCTCCATCGCTTCTGCCGTAATCGTCCCGTACAGCTCACTGGAGATGATGGGCGCGTCGGCTTCTAGCGCCTGCGGCTGTGGCGTAATTGAAGGCGTTGACGCATTGTCGGTATTTGAGGGGGTTTCAGGAATGGATGTTTGCTTGGCCACTTTCAGAACTCCGTGTTCAAGAGAGGTAGGTATCCTCGACCAGCCCAGTCCGGCCAAGGCACTCCCTTAAGTGAGTCCTATTTTTTCGCCCCCGCCTACTGTCAGAATTGACAGTTCGCGCTAAAAAAACGGCGCTGCCCGACCAACGGACAGCGCCCTTTGCGCCTTAGAGCCCCTCCAACTCCGCCATCAAATCACTCAACCGATCCACCTTCTCGGCACTGATTTCATTGGCGGCCAACCCGTGGATATACGCGGCCAACTCCGCCACCGTGCTGCACTCGAACATCGCCCGCAGCGGCACATCGCGCTGCAACGTTTTCTGCACCCGCGAAGCGATCTGCGTAGCCAGCAGCGAGTGCCCACCCAGTTCGAAGAAATTGTCCTGCACCCCTACCCGCTCGACTTTCAGCACTTCGGCCCAGATAGCCGTCAACGTGGCTTCCAGTTCAGTGCGCGGCGCCACATAGTCCTGGCTGTGCAACTGGCCGATCTCCAGGGCCGGCAGGGCCTTGCGGTCGAGTTTGCCGTTGGCATTCAGGGGCAGGCGATCAAGCCATAGCCAATGCAGCGGCACCATGTATTCGGGCAGTTCGGCACGCAGGCGTTGCTTGATGCGCTCCAAGTGTTCGCTCGGGTCCAGCGTGGCGTCGGCAGCCACCAGGTAGCCAACCAGATGTTTGCCATTGACGCCCTTTTGCACACCCACCGCCGCGTCGCGCACCTGCGGTTGCTCGTGCAGGCGCGCTTCGATTTCACCGAGTTCGATGCGGTAGCCGCGAATCTTCACCTGGTGGTCAATACGACCGACATACTCCAGCACACCATCGCTGCGACGCCGCGCCAGGTCGCCGGTACGGTAGAGGCGCTCGCCGGGCGCGCCAAAGGGGTTGGGTACAAACACCTGGGCGGTGCGCAGCGGATCGCTGACGTAGCCGCGACCGACACCGGTGCCGGCGACGCACAATTCGCCGACAGCTCCTTGTGGCACCAACTCCAAGGCGCCATCGAGCAGGTACAAACGGTTGTTGTCGGTCGGCGTACCAATCGGCAGGTAAGTGCCACGGGTCGAGGCCAGGTCGACGCGGAAGAACGCCACATCATCCGAGCACTCCGCCGGGCCATAAGCGTTAACCAGACCAATCTGCGGATAGCGCAGTAACCACTGGTGCGCCAGTTCCGGAGGCATTGCCTCACCCGTCGGCAACATCCAGCGCAAACCATCCAGGCCGATACGCTCCTGGGCCAACATGCCCTGGATCAGCGACGGCACACTCTCCAGCACAGTGATGCCCTGTGCTTGAACGTGCGCCAGCAACCCCTGCGGATCATGAGCAATGGTGTTCGGCACAATATCTACCCGCGCACCAAACAGCGGCGCGGCGAGGAACTGCCAGACGGAAATATCAAAGCTTTGCGAAGCGGTCTGGGCGATCACATCCGCGTCGCTCAGACCCAGATACGGCACCTTGCTCAACTGGTTGTTGAGCATCCCGCGCTGTTCAACCATCACGCCCTTGGGCAAGCCGGTGGAGCCCGAGGTATAGATCACGTAGGCGAGGTTGTCCGGGCCGCTATAGAAGCCTGGGTTTTCGCCACGGGCAGGGATTTCCTCCCACACCAGCAGTTGGCAATCGACCCCTTCGAGCAGTTCGATGGCCTGTTCCCGGCACGCCTCGGTGCACACCAGCAAGGGCGTGCGGCTCAGGTCGATGATGCGGCTCAGGCGCGGACCCGGCAGCCCCGGATCCAGCGGCAGGTAGCCGGCACCGGCCTTGAAACTGCCGATGATCATGCCCAGCAGGTCCAACCCACGTTCAGCCAGCAACGCCACCGGTTGGTCCAGGCCCACACCCGCCGCAATCAGCGCGTGGCCCAGGCCATTGCTGCGGCGGTTCAGCTCGTCATAGCTCCATTGCTGGTCGAGGCAACTGGCGGCGATACGCTGCGGATGTTGCGCCACCTGTTGCTCGAACAACTCGATGTAGCTGCGCTCCAGCGGGTAGGCATGTGCGCTCTGGTTACAGCCTTCCACCAGGAATTCACGTTCCTGCTCGCCAATCAGCGGCAAATCAGCCATGTCGCCATGGAAGCCTTGCACCAGCGCCAGCAGCAGGCGCTTGAACTCACTGAGCATGCCTTGCACGGTGCTTTCGTCGAAGTAGCGCTGATCGTAGGACAGGTGCAAACCAAGGTCATCCCCTGGATAACACACGGCAGTCAGCGGGAAGTTGGTGTGGGTGCGCCCGGAATCGGACGTGGCATTCAGGCTTTGCGCACGGTCCAGCACCGAGACTTCCACCGGGGCGTTTTCGAACACAAACAGGCTGTCGAACAACGGCTGGCCCTTGGGCAATTCGCTGTGCTCCTGGATGGTCACCAGCGGCAGGTATTCGTACTCGCGCAGCTGCATATTGCTGTCGAGCAAGGCGCTCAACCACTGGCGCACGCTGCAAGGCTGGCCGTCCTCGGGCAGTTTCACCCGCAGTGCGATGCTGTTGATAAACAGGCCGACGGTACGTTGCATCTCAGGCATCTCTACCGGGCGCCCGGCCACCGTGACACCGAACAACACATCGCGATCGCCACTCAAGCGACGCAGCACCAATGCCCATGCCGCCTGGGCAAAGGTGTTGACGGTGAGCTGGTGCGCCTGCGCCAGTTCACGCAGTTGCGCACCGTCACGGGCATCGAGGCGGGTATAGCAGTCGCCCACCACCATGCCGCCGCTGCCGCCGGCATGTTCGCGCAGGAACGGGCGATCGCTCGGGATCGGCGTGGTGCGTTCGAAGCCTTGCAGGTTTTGTTGCCACCACTGGCGCGCTTCATTGAGGTTCTGGCGTTGCAGCCAGGCGATGTAGTCGCGGTAGCGCGGCGGCGTCGCCAGTTGCGCGTCGCGACCCTCGCCCAGGGCCATGTAGATATCGAAGAAATCATTCATCAACAGCGAACGGCACCATGCATCGATGAGGATGTGGTGGTTGCTCATCATGAACCAGTAACGTGCCTCCCCCACGCGGATCAGGCGCAAGTGGAACGGGGCCTGGTTGAGCAGATCGAATCCTGCTTCACGCTCGGCCTTGAGCAACGCTTGCAGGCGCGGTTCCTGCTCATCCTGCGGGTCGGCGCTCCAGTCCAGGTATTCAATCGGCGTGCTGCCGGGCTTGTGGATCACTTGCAGCATGTCTTCGCCGACGTTCCAGCAGAACGAGGCGCGCAAGGCTTCATGGCGGGCGATCACCGCTTGCCAGGCCTGGGCGAAACGCTCGGGGTCCAGGGCGCTGTTGATGCGGTAACGGTCCTGCATGTAATACAGGCCGGTGCCCGGTTCCAGCAAGGTATGCAGCAACAGGCCCTCTTGCATCGGGGTGAGCGGATAGACGTCTTCGATGGCGCTGGCCGGAACCGGCAAGGCATCCAGTTGCGCCTGGGTCAGGTGCGCCAAGGGGAAATCGGACGGTGTGAGGCCTCCGGCATCGTCCTGCAGGCAATGGGCGATCAGGCTGCGCAGTTCGGCCAGGTAGGCGTCGGCCAGATTGCGGATGGTGTGCGCATCGTGGCGCTCACGGCTGAAGGTCCAGCGCAGCACCAGCTCACCGCCGTAGACCTGGCTGTCGACACTCAGCTCATTGGGCAGCGGTGCGTCCGGATCATGGGCCAGGCCGGCGGACTCATCCAGCGGGTGGAACAGCGCCTCGGCGCCAAAGCTCTGGTCGAACTGACCGAGGTAGTTGAAGGTGATGTCGGCGCCTGGCAATGCCGCCATGCTGCGTTTGCACAGGTCGTCCGCCAGGTAGCGCAGCACGCCGTAGCCCAAGCCCTTGTGCGGCACGCCGCGCAGTTGCTCCTTGATCGCCTTGATCGAGGCGCCCTGCTCGGCCAGCGGGGTCAGACGCAACGGGTAGGCGCTGGTGAACCAACCGACGCTGCGCGTCAGGTCGATCTCATCGAACAACGGTTCGCGGCCGTGGCCTTCCAGCTGAATCAAAGCCGAGTCGTGGCCGCTCCAGCGGCACAGCACGCGGGCCAGGGCCGTCAACAACAAGTCGTTGACCTGGGTGCGGTAGGCGCTCGGCGCTTGCTGCAACAGTTGGCGCGTGGTCTCTGCGTCCAGGCGCACGCTGACCGTCTCGGCGTCACGATTGCGCAAGCTGCCTTGCGCGCGTGCCACCGGCAGTGTCACGGCCGGGCCGGCCAACTGGTCCTGCCACAGGCTTAACTCTTCGCGCAGGGATTCGCTGCCGGCGTACGCCTGCAAACGCGCGGCCCAATCGCGCAACGCGCTGGTCTTGGCCGGCAGGCTGACAGACTGGCCGTCACTGAGTTGGCGATAAACGTTTTGCAGATCCTCCAGCAATACACGCCACGACACGCCATCGACCACCAGGTGATGGATCGCGATCAGCAAGCGCTGCTGGCCCTGCGGCCCTTCCACCAGCAACGCACGCAACAGCGGCCCGTGCTCAAGGTCGAGGCTGCGCTGGGTATCGGTGAACAGCGCGGTGCATTGCTCCATGTCGCGCACCTGCGCCTGCATCAGCACGCCGCCTTCCGGCACGGCCAGGTGTTCGGCATGCCACTGCGCGTCGCGCCGGGTGAAGCTCAGGCGCAGCGCGTCGTGATGTTCCAGCACCGCCAGCAACGCTTGCTCCAGGCGATGGGGGTCGAGCAGTTGCAATGGCTTGAGCACCAGCGCCTGGTTCCAGTGCTGGCGCGCCGTAATATCGGTGTCGAAGAACCAATGCTGGATCGGCGTAAGCCCAGAGCTGCCGGTCAATACACCTTGCTCAGCGGTGACCTGCTGCGAACGGGTGGCGACAGCGGCCAGGGTTTGCACGGTCTGGTGCTGGAACAGGTCACGAGGGCTGAAATGGATCCCGGCCTGGCGCGCCCGGCTGACCACCTGGATCGACAGGATCGAGTCACCGCCCAGCTCAAAGAAGTTATCGTCGAGGCCGACTTGCTGCACATTCAACACCGCGCACCAGATGGCGGCCAGGCTGTGTTCCAGCGCATTGCGTGGCGCTACGTAGTGTTGGCGATTGGCCTCAGGGTCCGGCTCAGGCAAGGCGCGGCGGTCGAGCTTGCCGTTGGCGGTCAGCGGCATACTGTCCAGCACGATCAAATGCGCAGGCACCATGTAGTCCGGCAGTTGCGCCTTGAGGTGCGCCTTCAGCGCCTCGCGCAAGGCGACAGGCTCGGCATCGCTGACCAGGTACGCCACCAGTTGCTTGCCGCTCGGTGCATCCAGGGCCAGCACTACCGCTTCGCGCACGGCGGCATGTTCGAGCAAGCGCGTTTCAATCTCGCCCAACTCGATACGGAAACCGCGAATCTTCACCTGGTGGTCGATACGCCCCAGGTATTCCACCAGGCCATCGGCGCGTTGACGCACCAGGTCGCCGGTGCGGTACAGGCGCCCGCCCTTGGCGGCAAACGGATCAGCGACAAACCGCTCCGCCGTCATCCCTGGCCGGCGGTGGTAGCCCTGGGCCAGGCCGGCACCGCCGATATACAACTCACCACTGGCGCCTTGGGGCACCAGCGCCAGGTCGGCGTCGAGAATGTAGGCCACGCGCTCACCGATGATGCTGCCAATCGGCACGCTGCCGGCGCCCTCCTCCAACTGCTGCGGCGCCAGGCTGGCCAGCGGCATCACCACGGTTTCGGTGGGGCCATAGGCGTTGAAGAACACCTCAGGCATGAACGCCGCACGAATACGTTGCAGGTGCTCGCCGGTCAAGGCTTCGCCACCGGTGATGCACATGCGCACCGGCAAGGTCTGCTGCCGGGTCGCCAGCCACTGCGCCAACTGGCTGCCATAGCTGGGGGTAAAGCCAAGGACATTGATGCGATGGGTACGAATCAGCGCGCAGATTTCTTCGGCATCCCACTGGCCCTGGGCGCGCAATACCACGTGGGCACCGCTGAGCAGCGGCACCAGCAAACGCTCGGTGGCGGCGTCGAAGTTGATCGAATAAAAGTGCAGCTCGCAGTCATCCGGACGCATACCGAACCGTTCGATCACCGCCTGACAATGCATGGCGATTTCACCGTGGGACACCACCACGCCCTTGGGCTTGCCAGTGGAGCCGGAGGTATAGATCAGGTACGCCTGGTGTTGCGCCAGGCTCACAAACGGCAGCGCATCGGCAGGGTAATTCTCCAGCACCGGCAGGTCGTCTTCCAGGCACCAGCACGCCACGGTCGTCGGTAATTCGCCGAGGGCTTCGAACATCGCCGCATCGCTGAGCAGCAGGCCGATGTCGCTGTCCTCGATCATGTAATGCAGGCGGTCCAACGGGTATTCCGGGTCCAGCGGCACATAGGCGCCACCGGCCTTGAGGATCGCCAGCAGGCCGATGACCATTTCCAGCGAGCGCGGCAGTGCCAGGCCGACCCGTACCTGCGGGCCCACCCCGCGCTCGCGCAGCATCCAGGCCAGGCGGTTGGCGCGGGCGTCCAGCTCAGCATAAGTGAGCGTCACACCGGCAAAGGTCAGCGCTGGGGCATCGGCACGCTGGCTGGCTTGATGGCTGAACAGCTGATGGATGCATTGGTCGAGGCGATGCTCGCCCTTCTCAACCCCGAGGCTGTCCTTCAATGCGCGCTGTTCATCTGCGCTCAGCAACGGCAATTCGCTGAGACGCTGCTGCGGGTTGGCGATCAAGGCGTGCAACAGGTTGCGCCAATGTTCGGCCATGCGCGCAATGCGCGGTTCATCAAACAGGTCGGTGCTGTAGGTCAGGCAGCAACCCAGGCGATGGTCGAGGTCGGTGACTTCCAGGTTAAGGTCGAACTTGGTCGCCCGCGCATCGTTGGCCAGGTACTCGACGGTCATGCCCGCCAGTTGGCGGCTCTGCTGGAACTCCCAGCGCTGCACGTTGCACATCACCTGGAACAGTGGGTTATACGCGGCACTTCGCGCCGGTTGCAGGGCTTCCACCAGATGATCGAACGGCAGGTCCTGGTGAGACTGGCCCTCGATCACCGTATGACGGACTTGCTCGAACAGCTGGGCGACACTCATCTGCCCATCGAGCTGGCAACGCAGCACCTGGGTGTTGAGGAACGCGCCGATCAGCCCTTCGCTTTCCGGACGAATGCGGTTGGCGACCGGCGCGCCGATGCGCAGGTCGGTCTGGCCGCTGTAGCGGTAGAGCAACACGGCCAGGGTGGCGGTCATGGTCATGAACAGCGTGAGGCCGCGCTCGGCATTGAAGGCGCGCACGCGGGCCGCCAACTCATCGCTCAGGTCAAAGCGGTACAGCTCGCCCTGGTGGCTTTGTACCGCAGGCCGTGGGCGATCACCGGGCAGTTCCAGCAGAGGATGTTCAGTGCCCAGTTGCGCGGTCCAGTAATCCAGCTGGCGTTGGCGCTCGCCGGACTCCAGCCACTGGCGCTGCCACACGCTGTAGTCGAGGTACTGCACCGGCAGCGGCACCAGCGGCGAATCGCGTTCGTCGATAAAAGCTTCGTACAAGGCGCTGAGTTCACGGGCAAAGATGTCCATGGCCCAGCCTTCGGTGACGATATGGTGCAGGGTCAGCACCAGGTAGTGTTCCTGCTCGCCGGCCTTGACCAGGCAGGCCCGCAGCAGCGGCCCGGTTTCCAGGTTGAACGGCGTATGCGCTTCTTGATCCGCCAGTTGCTGCAAACCCAGCTGGCGTTCGGTTTCGCTCAGCGCTGAGAAGTCCTGCCAGTCCATGCGCACGCCGGTCTGCGGTGCGACGTTCTGGCACGCCACGCCGTCAACGCTCGGGAAGGTGGTACGCAGGGTTTCGTGACGCATGATCAATGCCTGCAACGCCGCCTCGAAACGTTGCACATCCAGCACGCCGCGCAGGCGCGCCATGCCGCCGACGTTGTAGGCCGGGCTGTCCGGTTCCATCTGCCAGAGGAACCACATGCGCTGCTGGGAATAGGACAACGGCACGGGCGCGCTGCGGTCGACCTTGGCGATTGCGCTTTGTTGGTTGCGCTGCCCCGCCGCCTGGATCAGCCCGACCTGCTCGGCGAAGGCACCCAATTCACTGGCTTCGAACAGGGTGCGCAACGGCAGCTCTACGTCACACGCCTGGCGGGTGCGCGAGATGATTTGCGTGGCCAGCAACGAGTGCCCGCCCAAGGCGAAGAAGTCATCGCGCAGGCCAATGCGCGGCAGGCCCAAGACCTCGCGCCAGATCGCGGCGATTTGCAGCTGCAAAGGCGTGTGCGGTTCGACGTGTTCGCGGGTTTGCCAGACCGGCTCGGGCAAGGCGCGCCGGTCGAGCTTGCCGCTGGGGCTCAGCGGCATGGCGTCCAGGCGCATCAGCAGCGCGGGCACCATGTATTCCGGCAATTGGGCGGCCAGGGCGGTTTTGACCTGTTGCTCATCCAGTTCGGTGTGGGCGGTGTAATAGCCGATCAACTGCGCGTCGCGCACCAGCACCACGGCTTGGGCGATACCGTCCTGGGCCAGCAGGCGTGCTTCGATTTCTTCCGGTTCCACCCGGAACCCACGCAGTTTGACCTGCTGGTCCAGGCGCCCGAGGTATTCAAGCACGCCATCGGCACTCCAGCGCGCCCGGTCACCGGTGCGATACAGGCGTGCGCCCGCCGCACCCAAGGGGTCCGCAACAAAGCGTTCGGCCGTCAGCCCGGCACGACCAAGATAACCACGCGCCAGGCCGATGCCGCCGATGCACAACTCGCCCGGCACCCCGGCCGGCAGCGGGTTAAGCTGCTCGTCGAGCACGTGGCAGATCACATTGCCCAACGGCCGACCAATCGGCGAGCGCTCACCATCAGTGGCGGAGCAATGCCAATGGGTGACGTTGATTGCGGTTTCGGTCGGGCCATAACGGTTGTGCAACTGCACTGCCGGCAACTGCGCCAACACGCGGTTGCGCAACTCGGCGGGCAAGGCTTCGCCGCCGGAGAACATACGGCGCAGGCTGGTGCATTCGGCTGCCAGCGGTTCATCGATAAACAGCTGTAACAACGGTGGCACAAAGTGCAGCGTGGTCACGCCATGTTCCTGCACCAACTGCGCGATGCGGTGCGGGTCGCGGTGTTCACCCGGCCCCGCGAGCACCAGGCGGCAACCGGTGATCAGCGGCCAGAAACACTCCCACACCGACACGTCGAAACTGATCGGCGCCTTTTGCATCAGTACATCGGTTTCATTCAATTGATAGGTGGCCTGCATCCACTGCAAACGTTCTGCCAGCGCGCCATGGGTGTTGCCCACGCCCTTGGGTTGGCCGGTGGAACCGGAGGTATAAATCACGTAGGCAAGGTTGTCGCCATGCAGGTGCAAGCCCGGTGCCTGGGTTGGCCAGCTGTCGAGGTGCAGGCTGTCCATGGCGATCACGCACACGCCTTCGGCAGTCGGCAACTGCTCCAGCAACGCGGTTTGGGTCAGCAGCAGGTGTACGCCACTGTCCTTGAGCATGTAGGCCAGGCGCTCGGCAGGGTAATCCGGATCGAGCGGCACGTAGGCGCCACCGGCCTTGATGATGGCCAGCAGGCCGATCAGCAGTTGCGGCGAACGCTCGGCGGCGATGGCCACACACACGTCCGGGCCGACGCCTTTGTCGCGCAGGTAGTGAGCCAGGCGGTTGGCCTGGGTATGCAGTTGGGCGCTGGTCAGGCTGCCGTGCTGCCAGACCAGCGCAGTGGCGTCCGAATTCTGTTGGCTGAGCAACTCAGGCAACCACTGCCGGGCCGGCTCGCAGGGCGCTTCGCCCCAGGGTTGCTGCTGGCCGGGCGACATCAACGGCAGGTCGCCGATGGCCTGTTGCGGTTGCTCGCAGACCGCTTGCAACACGCTGACGTAGTGCTCGGCCAGGCGCTGGATAGTCGCGCTTTCGAACAGCTCATCGGCGTAGTCGAACGACAGGCTGAAGCGCCCGTTGTGATCTTCCTCGCTATGCAGTTGCAGGTCGAACTTGGCTTCGCGGCTGTGCCATGGCAGTTCATCAGCCAACAGCCCCGGCAAGCGGCGCAAGGCACTCAGGTCACGTTGCTGGTGGTTGAACATCACCTGGAACAGGCCCTGTTCACGGGCCTGGGGGAAGGCTTCCAGCAATTGTTCGAAGGGCAAGTCCTGATGGGCCTGGGCCCCCAACGCACTGTGGCGGGTGGCGGCCAGCAGTTGGTCGAACGGCAGGCGCCCGTCCAGCTCGGCACGCAGTACCAGGGTGTTGATAAAGAAACCGATCAGGCCCTGGGTTTCCTGGCGCGGGCGGTTGGCATTGGGCACGCCGATGCGAATATCGCGCTGGCCGCTGTAGCGATGAAGCAAGGTCTGGAACGCCGCCAGCAACAGCATGAACGGGGTCGACTCATGAGCCTGAGCGGTTTGGCGAATCGCGGCGCTGAGGCGTGTATCCAGACGCAGACTGTGGCGCGAGGCGCTGTGCCGATGCTGGGCCGAACGCGGATGATCGGTGGCCAGGTTCAAGGCCGGATGCTCCTCACCCAACTGCGCCGTCCAGTACGCCAACTGGCGCGAGCCTTCGCCTTCGGCCAGCCATTGGCGCTGCCAGCTGCCGTAGTCGGCGTAGTGCAGGGCCAGCGGCAGCAGCTCAAGGGGCTGGCCCTGGACGGCAGCGGCGTACAGGCGCGAGAACTCGTCGATCAGGATATTCAGCGACCAGCCGTCGGCGATGATGTGGTGCAGCGTCACCAGCAGTTGGTGGTCTTCATCGTCCAGGCGCACCAGGGTAACCCACAGCAGCGGGCCTTTCTCCAGGTCGAACTGGGTACGCGCTTCATCTTCGCGAATCTGCTGCGCACGCGCTTGGCGCTCGGCAGCGGGCAAGTCACTGAGGTCGATGACTTGCAGCGCAAAATCCGTCGCGGCCTCGACACGCTGAAAGCCCTGACCCTCGCGCTCGTAAAAACGCGTACGCAGGGCTTCGTGGCGTTGGATCAGTTGCTGGAAGCTTGCGCGCAACGCCTCTTCATCCAGCTCGCCACGCAGGTGCAAGGCGCCGGGAATGGTGTAGGCGCTGCTGTGCGGGTCCAACTGCCAGGTGATCCACAGGCGGTTCTGTGCCAGCGACTGGGGCAGCTCTTCCTGGCGCGACAACGCGTGAATCACGCCCTGGGCAACGCCGCCGTCCTGTTGCAATTGCGCCACGCCCGCCGCAAAGGCAGACAGCGTCGGTGCTTCGAACAGCAGGCGCAGGTTCAGTTCCAGGCCCAGGGTTTCACGCAGGCGGGCGACCACTTGGGTGGCGCTGATGGAGTTGCCACCCAGCAGGAAGAAATGGTCATCGGCGGCCACGCTGGGCAGTTGCAGTTGCTCGCACCAGATCGCCGCGATCTGTTGTTGCACATCAGACGCCAGCGCCGCCCCGCTCGCAGCCTCTTGTACTCCGGGGAATTGCGCATAGCTATCGAGGCTGCCATCGGCGTGGCGAATCGCACAGGCTGCGCGCTGTACCTTACCGCTGGACGTCTTCGGCAGCGCACCGGGGTTAAGCAGCACCACCACGCTCGGGGCTTGCTGGCAGGACTCGGCCACCGCTTGGCGGATCGCTTTGATCAGTGCTTCTGGCGGCAGGATTTTCTGCACGCTGCGGCTGATTTCCGCAGCAATGCCGATGCCCTCCAGGCCCTGGTCATTCACGGCAAAGGCGGCGACGCGACCTTTGCGCACCACCTCCACTTCACGCTCGATGGTCTGTTCAATGTCCTGGGGGTAGAGGTTGTGGCCGCGCACGATCAGCAGGTCTTTGAGGCGACCGGTGATATACACCTCGCCGTCGCGGATGAAACCCAGGTCACCGGTGCGCAACCAGGTGCGGCCGGCGTGCTGAACGAAGGTCTTGGCGCTGGCTTCGGGGTTGCGCCAGTAACCGTGGGCGATACTCGGCCCCGTGGCCCAGAGTTCGCCGACACAGTTGTCGGCAAGCTCGGTGAGGGTATGCGGGTCGGCGATCAGCACAGCGTGGTCCGGCTGGCTGGTGCCGCAACTCATGATCGCACTGCCCTGGCCCGGTTCGGCACGGTTGGCGGCCAGCGCTTGCTCGTCCATGTGCATCGCGGGAATCCCGCAACCACGGGTGCCGCCGGCAACAAACAGGGTCGCTTCGGCCAAACCGTAGGAGGCGAAGAAGTTGTTCGGCGTGAAACCGCAGACGGCGAATTTTTCCGCGAAGCGCTCCAGGGTATCGAGGCGAATCGGCTCGGAGCCGGAATAGGCCACGCGCCAGCGGCTCAAATCCAGGCGTTCGAGGGCCGACTCGCTGACCCGCTCGCTGCACAGGCGGTAGGCGAAATCCGGACCGCCACTGATGGTGCCGCCGTATTCGCTGATCGCTTGCAGCCAACGCAACGGTCGGCCGAGAAAATAGGCCGGCGACATCAACACACAGGGCACGCCGCTGAAAATCGGTTGCAGCAAACCACCGATCAGGCCCATGTCGTGATACAGCGGCAACCAGCTGACGATCACATCATCGGGGTTGAGGTCGATACCGAAGCCACGACGGATCAGCACTTCGTTGGCCACCAGGTTGCCATGGCTGACTTGCACGCCCTTGGGCAAGGCGGTGGAGCCCGAGGTGTATTGCAGGAAGGCGATGTCGTCGGCCTGCAACCGGGGCTCGACCCAGTGCTCGGCAAGCTGCGCCTCCAGGGTGTCCACGCTCAGCACCGGCGGCGCGTTTTCAATCTGCGCCAGGTCCTCGCTGAGGCTGGCAATCGTCAACAACAGGCGCGGCTCGGCATCGCTGATGATCGACAGCAGGCGCTCCTGATGATGGCGGCGCGTGGACTCCGGCGGATACGCCGGCACCGCGATCACCCCGGCGTACAGGCACCCAAAGAACGCTGCGACGTAGTCCGGGCCGCTGGGGAACAGCAGCACCGCCCGTTCGCCCAGGCCGGCATTGGCTTGCAAGGCGGCGGCGATGGTGCGGGCGCGTTGGTCCAGGTCGCGGTAGCTGAGTACCACACTGTGCTCGGCGCTGTCGGCGAGGAAGCGCAACGCGACCTGATCCGGTGTCTGCGCAGCGCGGCGTTGAAGGGACTGGGCCAGGGTGCGGGGGAGTTCGAAGGCGTCCATCATGGGGTTCCTGCCTGAAATCGGCTTACGGGAAATTCGGGAAATCGGTGAGGTTCAGCCGGCGGCAAGTTGCCGTGCCGCGCCAATGCGCCAGCGCGCCAAGTGCTCGTCGGCATAGCGCCGCAGGCAGCGCAATACGGCGCTTTCGTGCTGTACGAGAAAGAAGTGATGGCCGTCGAACATATCCAGGGAGAAACCGCTGGCGGCGTCGAGTTGCCAGTCGAGCAACTGGTCGGCGCGTACGCTGTCCTGCTTGCCGCCAAACACATGGATTGGCAGGCCAAGCGGCTCGCGCTCGCCGTAGATGAAACTGCCGCACAGCAGAAAGTCGGCGCGCAGGATCGGCAACATCAACTGCATCAACTCGGGGCTGGCCAGGGCTTCTTCGGCAGTGCCCTGCAATTCGCGCAGGCGGGCGATGAGTTGGGCATCGGTCTTCTCGATAGCGTATTCGCTGACATCGCGCCGCGCCGGGCCAGCCGTGCCTGAAGCAAATAACGCCAGGGGCGCAGGCACATTGCGCGCGCTCAAGGCATGGGCCAACTCAAACGCCAACAGCCCACCCAGGCTGTGACCGAACAAGGCATAAGGACCGTCGAGATCACGGCTGATTTCCTCAGCCAATTGCGCCGCCAGAGCCTTGATATCGCGCTGCAACGGCTCGTCCATGCGCCTGCCGCGCCCGGGTAATTCCAGCGGGCATACCTGCAACCAATCCGGCAGGACGCGGCGCCAGCGAGCATAGACCGAGGCGCTGGCGCCTGAGTGGGGCAGGCAAAACAGACGCAGCCGGGTGGGCGTATTCATCACGCAAGCACTCCAAACCGACACATGCCCAATGCACGATAAAAACCCATCTGCTCCTCCTGCGGGTGCTGATCCTTGGCCGTTTGTTAACAAGCCTGTCACCCAGAAGAACGGACGGCCCCGACAAATAATTAGTCGCAGGCGGCGAGCGAGACGTAGTTCACACCTTCCACAAAGGCATAAGATTAGTTCGCCTTCTCATTTGACAATCATTATCATTCAGCATAATTTGTTGCCCGATGTGTAGGAGGCCTCAGCAAGGACGCCCTCCCCTAACCTCTTTTGCGACAAGGTGATTTCCATGACGGAACAAGTATCCACAGGCAGGTGCGACTCACCCCTTCTGCAGGCGTTCGTCGATAATCGACTGATATTGGTAAAGATCGCCGCACGCATTACCGGGTGCCGCTCCCGTGCCGAAGACGTGGTACAGGACGCCTACTTCCGATTGCAGTCAGCGCCGACGATCACTTCATCGTTCAAAGCCCAACTGAGTTACCTGTTCCAGATCGTGCGTAACCTGGCGATCGATCATTACCGCAAGCAGGCCCTGGAGCTCAAATACTCCGGGACCGAAGAGGAAGGCTTGAATGTGGTTATTCACGGCGCTTCACCGGAAACGTCGCACATCAATTTCAACACCCTGGAAAACATCGCCGACGCCCTGACGGAATTGCCCCAGCGCACTCGCTATGCGTTCGAGATGTACCGCCTGCATGGCGTGCCGCAAAAGGATATCGCCAAGGAGTTGGGGGTTTCGCCGACATTGGTGAACTTCATGATTCGCGATGCGCTGGTGCATTGCCGCAAGGTGTCGGGCAGCCACAGCGATACGTTTGCACGCAGGGTTTGAGCGCGGCGGGCCCATGCTGCGGGAGCAGAGGCGTGATGCTGGTACCGATGAGCATGGGTATCCACACAACTCGTGTAGCCGCAACCAACCGTAACCACAATGCGAAGCGAGCCGCTCGTGATCTTGATCTTGATCTGCTTTTGATCTCAGGCGCCCCGTCAAACCACGCTGGC
>NZ_SPKO01000025.1:0-48284 GCF_023127795.1 Pseudomonas sp. W2Jun17
GAGATCAAAAGCAGATCAAGATCAAGAGCGGCTCGCTTCGCATCGTGGTTACGGTTGGCTGCGGCTACACAAGCTGTGTCCATACCCATGCTTATCGGGGGCAAGCCCCCCTCCCACATTTTGACCGAGGTGTATTAGTTCAATACCTGTCAGTTGTCAGGCAGCACTCGCATTTGATCCATCGATCAATGAGGCTTCGAGGGGGGAAACAAGTTATCCAGCGTATCAATCAACCGCACCAGATAGATCGGCTTGCGAAATAGATCCAGCACCTGCAAGCGCAGCATATCGCTGACATCATCCATCTCGGCATGACCGGACATCACGATCACAGGCAAATGCGAGCGAGAGGTATGTTCGCGCAGGCGCTTGATCAAGGAGATACCACTTTCCTCGGGCATACGCAGGTCGGTGATAACCAGGGCGATATCGGGATTAAGTGTCAGTTCTTGCAGGGCAAAAGTAACGGACGTGGCGGTAAAGCAGACGAATCCCTCGTTTTCGAGGGATTCGGCCAACTCGATCAGCGCATCCTCCTCGTCGTCCACCAATAGGATTTTTTGGCGGGATGACGAGGGGTTGCTCATGGGCAGTACCTGATAAAAAGAATCACCGGAACGAAAACGTACACCAGTTACGGTTAAGGCGCAGCTGGCAGCGCATCAGACACTTGCTTAAAGATGCCTTTTATCTTATCGCCAAGCCCAGTACCAATGCCGACGATAACCAACGCCACTATCGCCACAATAATCACATATTCAATAGCCGACGCCCCCTCTCTGCGACGCAGAAATAACTGGGCATGAATGTACAACTTCAAGAACAGGTCAAGGATCATAGGAAGATCTCCTTCATGCGCCACAAAGCGCCGTTACAGCTGGCCCGCACAATGATTGCCGTGTGCCACTAGAGCATTGTCAAGAAATTTAACACTCACAACTGTAAGAACGCATTAATCACAAAGTATTAGTCGCCGCAAACACGCCGAACATCCTGCATTTACAGGACCACCCTTGAACCTCAGATAATTTTTTCGTTCGGTAATGGCATTTTGTCCTAGCTGAGCTACCTTCAAATAGCCAAATCGTTAGTTGTTCATCACAGCCAAGTTGCGAATTTAACTCGTTTGAAGTAACGGGGAAAAAGCCGTGCAACAGGATAGGGAGAGCCGTCATGAACAGTCGCATCAGCATGGTCCTGGCTGGCTTGCTGCTTGTTGGGGCTTTGATTGCTGGGTATTGGGGCCTGGTGCTTAGCCGTTCTCCAGTGCCAGTGGCGGCCCCATCACCAGAACCTGTCATTTCCGTTGAAAAAACCGTCGCCGTCGTCGAGGACCAAACCCGCCAGCCGGTGGTGGTGCTGGTACACGCGGTGCCGCCTTTCGTCGCTCTCACTGCCGCCGATGTGGCGGTGGAAAAACTGCGCACCGTCCCGGCCGGGAGCCTCACTAGCCTCGACCAGGCCATCGGCCGCGCGCCTTTGCGTGCCCTGGGTGCCGGCACCTGGCTGAACGAAGAAAGCTTCACCGCCGGCGGCCCCCTGGCCCGCATGATCCGGGCGAATGAACGTGCCCTGGCCGTGGCTGTCGATGAAGTCATCGGGGCCGGTGGCCAGTTGAGCCCCGGCGATTACGTCGATGTGTTGCTGTTCCTGCGCCAGGACAATGCCAATGCCGAGCAGTCGGCACAGGTGGTTATTCCGGCGATTCGCTTGCTCAGCGTCGGCGATCAACTGGGCCTGGCCAACGACGGCCAACCCGCAGTGCCGCCACCGGCCACCGCCGAAGAACGCGCCCAGGCGGCCCAACGCCGTACCGCCGCGCGCAGCGTCGTGCTGGCAGTGCCAGAACCACTGCTGAGCCGGCTGATGCTCGCCTCCCAGGCCGGCACGTTGCGCCTGGCCGTGCGCAGTGCCGATGAGCAACTGCTCAGCCGCTATTGGGCTGGCGAAAGCGATACCCCGGACAAAGTGCAAAGCGCCAACCGCGACCTCTACCAATTCACCCAATTGGCCCTCAGCGGACCGCCGAAGAAAATCGCCCCCACGGTTGCCGACACCGGCCAGCGTCGCGGCGTCGAAGTGATTCGCGGCGCAGCGTCAGCACCCCAAACCCCCTGATTGAACAAGGATGCCTTGAATGAGCCAACGCTACGCTCAATTGGCCTTGGCCTTGATGCTGCCGTGCTTGCCCGTGGGCGTGGCGATGGCAGCACCGGGTAACTGCAACACCCTGGGCCAACTGCCCGCTGTGGTCGAGGTGGGCGAAGGTTTGCAAACCGAACTGCACTCGCCGGTGGCGATCACGCGCCTGGCCATTGGCGACCCGAAAATCGCAGACGTGCGGGTCAATGGCGACCGCAATTTCCTGCTGACCGGCGTCGGCACCGGCGCCACCAGCCTGATGGTGTGGACGAGCTGCTCGACCGGCCCGCGCCAGAGCATGGTGTTCGTCAAGGGCAAGGCCACTTCGGCGCTGACCAGCCAATCGCTGTCGCCCTCCGAAGACCCGACACTGCCCAGCCAAGTGCAGACCGACATCCGCTTCGTCGAAGTCAGCCGTACCAAGCTCAAGGAAGCCAGCACCAAGATCCTCGGCATGGGCAAGAACTTCTTCCTCGGCAGCCCCGACCTGCTGTCTCCAGCCGAGAGCGTGTTCAAATTGCCGGTGAGCGCTGACAGCTTCAACATCGGTTTCGGTGGTGGGCGGGTCAAGGCATTGATCAACGCGCTGGAGAGCAGCGGCTTTGCCTACACCCTGGCGCGCCCGAGCCTGGTGGCCATGAGCGGCCAGAGCGCGACCTTCCTGGCCGGTGGTGAAGTGCCGATCCCGGTGCCCAGTGCCGGCAGCGATACCATCACCATCGAATACAAGGAGTTCGGCATTCGCCTGACCCTCACGCCCACGGTTATCGACCACAACCGCATCGCCCTGAAAGTCGCCCCGGAAGTCAGCGAACTGGATTACAACAATGCGATCCGCATCGAGGGCATTCAGGTGCCGGCCCTGACCGTGCGACGTACCGACACCAGCGTATCGTTGGCCGATGGCGAAAGCTTCGTGATCAGCGGCCTGATCAGCAGCACCAACCGCTCCACCATCGCCAAGCTTCCGGGCCTGGGCGATATCCCGATCCTTGGCGCGTTTTTCCGTGACTCCAATATCCAGAGCGAAGAGAAAGAGCTGCTGATGATTGTCACCCCGCACCTGGTTCGACCCTTGGCGGCCAATGCGCAATTGCCGTCCTTGCCCGGCGAAAAACTGCGCAACTATGACCCGAACTGGTTCCGCCTGTTCTTCCTGGAAAACGGCAACTTCGACCGTCGCAGTGGACTTTCCCAATGAGCGATAGCCTGAGCCAGACCTTCCTGGCAATCACCCGCAACAGCACCGACCTGGAATGGCTCCAGGGTGCGCTGGCACCGCTGGGTCAAGTGATCAGCGTGGGCGGCGGCAGCCTCGACGAACTGCTGGCGCTGGTGGACGTGACCTTCGCCAACCTGGTGTTCGTGGGCCTGGACCGCGAGCACCTGGTGGCCCAAAGCGCCTTGATCGAAGGCGCACTGGAAGCCAAACCGATGCTGGCGGTGGTCGCGCTCGGCGATGGCATGGATAACCAATTGGTACTCAACGCCATGCGCGCCGGCGCCAGGGACTTTGTCGCCTATGGCTCGCGCTCCAGTGAAGTCGCCGGGCTGGTGCGGCGCCTGAGCAAACGCCTGCCGCCCACCGCGCCCAATGCCCACCTTGGCGGCCTGACCGTGCTCTACGGCGCCCAGGGCAATACCGATGGCGCCCTGCTCGCCAGCCACCTGGCGATGGTGGTGCAAAAGAGCGGCCAACAAACCCTGCTGCTCGACCTCGGCCTGCCCAAGGGCGACAGCCTCGCGCTGCTGGGGCTGGAGAGCACCTTCAATTTCGGCGACGCCTTGCGCCACCTGCGCCGCCTCGACACCACACTGATCAACAGCGCGTTCACCAGCACCGACACGGGCTTGCGCATCCTCGCCTACGCCGGCAACGAAGAGCCCCTGGAAGTGACCAGCGCCGCCGAGCTGTACATGCTGCTCAGCGCCCTGCGCCAGCACTTCCAACACATCGTGGTGAACCTCACCGGCCAGGCTGACAGCGAAGCGTTGCGCACCTTTGTCAGCCACTGCGACAAGCTGCTGTGGTGCACCGACCAGGGCGTACTCGACTGTCGCCGCAACCTCGCGGTGCTGAACCTGTGGCGCGAAAAAGGCATGAAACTCGACCATGCCAAGCTGCTTGTCGACCGCTATATCAAAGGCTGCGCGCCCGACACCGAAGCCCTGGAAAAAAGCTTCGGCCTTGAGTGCATCGCCGTATTGCCGCTGAGCCCCGAAGTGCGCCTGAACGCCAAGAACCAGGGGCAAAGCCTGTTCACTTTGGCGCCACGCGAAGCCTTGACCCAAGCCCTGCGTCAGCTGGGTGAGCGCCTGGCGAAACGCTCCGAGGGCATTGCAAAACCCTCGACGCGCTGGTTCGAGCGCCTGTTGGGGCCAGGTCGATGAACGGCGAAAAACTCTTCGGCGCCCCAACTCGCGGCGCCGCCGCGCACAACGATCACGACGGCCTGAAACTGGTGCTGCATCGCTACATCATCGACGCCATCGAGGAGTCCGGACAGAATTTGCTGGAAGGCTCGCGCCAATCCCTGGCGCAATTTGTCATCGACAAAGTCGCCGAATACATCACGCGCATGCACCTGGCGATCTCGCGCTATGAGATGGAGCGCCTGGCCGAAGAAATCGTCGATGAGCTGACCGGCTTCGGCCCACTGGAAGTGCTGCTGCGCGATGTGTCGGTGACCGAGATCCTGGTCAACGGCCCGCACCGGGTGTTTATCGAGCGCGACGGTGTGCTGTACCAGAGCGACCTGCGCTTTATCGATGCGCACCATGTGGAGCGCGTCATGCAGCGCATCCTTGCGCCACTGGGGCGGCGCCTGGATGAATCCTCGCCAATGGTCGATGCGCGCCTGCCTGACGGTAGCCGGGTCAACGCGATCATCCCGCCGATTGCCCTGGATGGGCCCTGCCTGTCGATCCGAAAGTTTCGCAAGGACATGCTCAAGAGCAGCGACCTGGTGGCGATGCAAACCATAGACCACAGCATCTTCGAGTTCTTCCAGGAGG
Organism: Pseudomonas sp. W2Jun17; assembly: GCF_023127795.1. Taxonomy (NCBI): domain Bacteria; kingdom Pseudomonadati; phylum Pseudomonadota; class Gammaproteobacteria; order Pseudomonadales; family Pseudomonadaceae; genus Pseudomonas; species Pseudomonas sp. W2Jun17. The sequence goes on from NZ_SPKO01000025.1 coordinate 5,158, forward strand.
CGGTGGGCAAGCGCTGCAATATCCTTATCAGTGGCGGCACCGGTACCGGCAAGACCACGCTGCTCAATATCCTCAGCCAATTGATCAACCCCCATGAGCGCCTGGTCACCATTGAAGATGTGGCCGAACTGCAACTGGGCCACCCCCATGTGGTGCGCCTGGAAACCCGCCCGCCCAATGCCGAAGGGCATGGCGAGGTCAAAGCCAGCGACCTGATCCGCAACGCCCTGCGGATGCGCCCCGACCGCATCATTCTTGGCGAAATTCGCGGCGTGGAAGTACTCGACGTGATGACCGCCATGAACACCGGCCACGATGGTTCCATGAGCACCGTGCACGCCAACAATGCCCAGGACGCGCTGCTGCGCCTGGAAACCCTGGTGGGTCTGACCGGGCGCGTGGTGGCGGAAAAAACCCTGCGGCAAATGATCTGTGCGGCACTCGATGTGGTGATCCAGCTGACACGCCTGCCCGATGGGCGCCGGTGCGTCAGCGAGGTGGTGGAAGTGGTGGGCGTGCGCGATGACGTGTATGTCACCAATACCCTGTTTCGCCTGGACCGCCGTACCGGTTTTGGCTTCCTGCGCGAGGCGCTCAACCCGGCCGGCGACAAGCTGCGGCGTGAATCGGCATTGCCGTTGTAGAGGGCACCATGACCGGACTTATCTTGCTGCTCATCTGCATCCTGCTGATCAGCCTGTCGGTGTGGCTGTTCCAGCGCGGGCTGCGCCAGGCGGGCACCGACCGCGTGCTGGAGCGTCTCGCCGACGGCCAGCCGTTGCCCCAGGAACCGAACGGCAGCTGGATTGCGCTGGAGCGCATGTTCCAGCGTGCCGGCCTGGGCAAACCCACCGATCGCCTCGGGTTGTGGCTCAGTTGCTGGGCCGTGGGCATGTTGCTGGGCTACCTGCTGGCCGACTGGCTGGGTTTGCTCACCCTGTTGATAGCGCCGCCGCTGCTGCTGCGCTTGTACATTGCCTGGCGCTACCAGCGACGCGTGCAGCGCATGATCGAACAATTGCCGCAACTGCTGGACCACAGCGTGCGCAGCCTCAAGTCGGGCCGTACCCTCGCCGATGCCGTACTGGGTGCTATCGACAGCACCGAGGCGCCACTCAAGCAGGCCATGAGCCGCATCCAGCGCAACGTGCAGATGGGCGTAAGCCTGCCGGAATCTGTCAGCGACTTTGCCGAGTTCTATGAACGCGATGAGTTTCGCCTGTTTGCCCTGGGCTTGAAGGTCAACCACCGCTACGGCGGCAACGCCAGTGAATTGCTGGAGAACCTGATCAAGATGATTCGCGAGCGTGAGCAGGGCGCACGCCAACTCAAGGCCATGACCGGTGAAACACGCATGACCGCTTATGTGTTGGCGGGCTTGCCCATCGTCATGGTGGGCTACTTCCTGATGGTCAACCCGGGTTATCTGATGAGCATGTGGAATGACGGTACCGGGCGCTATTTGTTGCTGGCCGCGGTGGCGCTCGACATCACGGGCACCTTCGTCATGTGGCGCATGTTGCGGAGTATCTGAAATGGCGATTCTGATCAGCATCCTGCTGTTGCTCGCCGCCGTCGCCTTGATAGCCGGCAACCTGCTGGAGCAACGGCGGCGCCAGCGCATGGTCAGCCAGCGCCTGCAAGGCCACCTGACCCGCGAAGACAAACTCGGCAGCCTGATGCGCCAACTGGGCGCAAGCCAGGTGGCCCAGCGCTCGGTCAGCCTGGACAACGAAACACAGACCCTGCTCAACCGTGTGGGCTGGCGCAAGGCCAACCAACGCTCGATGTTTGCCGCCTGCCAGGTCGGCGTACCGATCGTGCTGCTGGGCCTGACCCTACTGGGCCAGCAACTGCTGTTCCCCCATGCCGGCTCGCCGTGGATCGCGCCGGCGGTGGCCCTGGGGATTGGTTACCTGCTGCCCAAGCGCGTCCTGGCCCTCAGCGCCAAATATCGCCAGGAACGCATTGCTCGGGAAATCTCCACGTTCATTCCGCTGCTGCGCATCCTGTTCGAATCCGGCATGGCGGTTGAGCAATCACTGCGAGTGTTGAGCACCGAAGCCCAGCGCCTGCTCCCTGACTTGACCCATGAACTGCGCCTGATCCTGGCGCGAGTGGACTCGGGCCTGGAGCTGTCCGAGGAGCTGGGCAAGACCGCGCGCCTGCTGGCGGTGGACGAGTTCACCGACACCTGCATCATTCTTCAGCAACTGATTCAGCAGGGCGGCGGCGCGATGAAGTCGCTGCTGGCGCTCAAGCAATTGCTCGATGACCGCCGTCTGACTCGCCTGCAGGAATACATCTCGAAAATGTCGGCGAAGATGTCGGTGGTGATGATGGTGTTCCTGTTTCCAGCCTTGCTGATTGTGCTCGGGGGCCCGGCCATGATCGCCATCTCCCGCGCCCTGAATAACTTCTGAGGAGTCTGTTATGAAGCCACTGATTGTCGCCATAAGCGTGCTGATGCTGGGTGGCTGCGCCAGTAATGGCCAGGCTCCGTGGGCCGGCTTGCTAGCGCCCGGCAGTTGCCCCAAACCCAGCTCGGACCAGGAGCTGTCCTTGAACCTGGCCGACGACATGGCCAACGAAGGCAAGCTGCACGCCAGCCTGGCCAACCTGCAAAACCTGCCCGCTACCTTGCCTCAGGTGCGCCAGCGCCAGGCCCGCGCCTATCGCCTGCTGGGCCGCACCGAGGCCGAGCCGTTGTACCGCAGTTTGCTCGGCACCTGCCTGGCCGCCGATGGCGAGCACGGCCTGGGGCAACTGGCATCGGCCAAGGGCGACAATGGCCAGGCCATGGCCCATCTGCAACGTGCGGCACGCCTGGCGCCCACCGACGAAAAAATCCGCAATGACTTGGGCGTGGTGTACCTCGATCAACTGCGCCTTGAAGACGCACGCTTTGAATTCATGACCGCCATCGAACTCAAGCAGAGCGATCAATTGGCGGCGGTGAACCTGGTGACCTTGCTGATTTACCAGGACAACTGGGAGCAGGCCGCAAAAGTGGTCGGCCAACTCGGGCTGAGCCCCGAGCAAGTGACGCAGGCCCAGGCACGCGCACAACGCATCAAGGGGGCGACTGCGGCAACGGTACGTCCATCCAAAGACCAGGTAGCGGCCGTCAGCGACACGCTGCCGGCGTCTGTGAAATAGGGAGTCGATGATGAAAATCCATTACCTCGCCAGCCTCGCATTGCTGGCCCTGCCCTACGCAGCATCGGCCATCGAGGCCGGGCCCTCCTCCCCGCAACAGGCGGAAACAGAAAACTGGATGGCCCTGCAACTCAGCGGGCGCGCAGCCTCGGCCAACCCGCAAAAGACCACGCCGGCGGAACGCGAGCAGGCGCTGAAGCGCTGGCTGGACAGCAACAAGCATCCGATCCCGGAGTTCTTTGATCAGAAGGTGGGCGGGTCTGCGCAGAGCGGGAATAAATAGGGTGACTGTGGGAGGGGGCAAGCCCCCTCCCACATTGAATCTCTACCTGCTTTTGCTCTGCCGTTGACTGGGCTTTCAGTGCGCCGTCACCCGCTGGCCCATCGCCGAGTTGCTCGGTGACAACGCCAGCGCCAACTGTGTGCGATTGTGCATATGGGTCAGGCGCAGCACCTGGGACACATACAGCTTGACCGTGTTCTCGGTGATCCCCAGTTCACAGGCAATCTGGTAGTTGGTCTGCCCCTTGCCGACCAGGCGCGCCACGTCCAACTGGCGCGGAGACAACTGATTGAAGATCGCCGGGATTTCCACTGGCCCGGCTTCGTCAGCCATCGCCTCGCCGTCGCTGGCCTTGGGCGCCGGGTTGCGCCGCACCTTGTCCAGGTCCATATACAAGTCATTGATGGATTCGGACAGGTACTGCAACTTCTGGTTAAGCGTACCCAGTTGCAGGTCCTTTTGCCGCTCCTCCAATGCCGCTTCCTGGCGCTTGAGGCCTTCGAGCAGTTCATCCAGGTTGATCGGTTTCTGGTAGTAATCGGCGATCCCTGCACGCAGGGCCTTGATCACATCCTGCTTGTCGGCGCGCCCGGTGAGCATGATCGCTTCAAATGCACGATGCTTGCCGGCGACGCGTTGCAACGCCTGAACCAGTTCGATGCCATCCATGTCCGGCATATGCAGATCGCACAGCACCAGGCCGATCAGAGGGTCTTCGCTGAAACGCTCTATAGCTTGTTTGCTGGACTCGCACGGGACACAACGGTACCCGCTGCTTTCAAGAAATTCACAGAGCTCCTCTACGATTAACGGTTGGTCGTCGACTACGAGCACTTTTACTGCAGATGTAAGCTTGTTCACGCGCTACTCCATGCCTGGCAAGCCAAAAGGTGACCTATCCTTTCTGACGAAAAATCCCACAACCACTCATTAAACGTAGACGTACTTTCTGACTATGTACATACGACTAATCAACTCGAACGACTAGTGGATCCAAAGCCAGCAGGCGGCATAACCTGTCAGAACAAAGGGTGCAAAAGGCTGTTTTGTTGACACCTTCGCGTCCCGCTCTACATGGCTTGAGCTAAGCCCTTGATGCATAAGTGCCCATGCCACCATGGCGATGCCCGCGCCAATCAGAGACCCCAGCAGATACTCGGTATTGGAGGCCAGGCCCAGGGCTGCCAACAACTTCACATCCCCGGCGCCGAAGCGGCCCAACGCATAACCCGGCAGGGTCAGGGCGAGCGCCAGCACCAGGGCCAGGCCGCCATCGCTGCGTGGAGCACCGAGCCACGTCGAGCCGGTCCACAGCAGGTAGATCAACGCCAGTAATCCGACGCCCAGGGTCAGCGTATTAGCAATTTGCCGCTCACGCATATCCTGTAAAGCGCACAGCCCCAACCACAGCAATATCACTACATTCTGGATCACGTAAAAAACATCCCTTTTTGCCGAATGATTCTATGCTGATATCAGGTACTCGCCTCAGGGTAGACGCAGTCATGAAATCAGGCCTCCCGAGAAAGCAAAAAGGTGCGGCGGCGATCGAGTTTGCCTTGGTCTTCGTAATCTTCTTTGCGGTGTTCTACGGCCTCCTCAGCTACAGCTTGCCGCTGCTGCTGATGCAGTCGTTCCACCAGGCGGCGGCAGAAGGCGTGCGCCGCAGTGTGTCACTGGACCCAGGCACCGCAGGCTATTCGGCTTTGGTTGTGCAGCGCGCCAAAGATGCAGCCCAGGCGCAGTTGAACTGGATCCCCGGCTCCTTGAATTTTTTGCCCGGCTACATCACCGCCACTTACACCAATAACTTGCTGACGGTGAAAATCACTTATCCATCAGCCAACATCAAAGCGGTATTGCCGGCCCTGGTATTGCCTGGCGTTGGCACCGTTCCGAACCTGCCCACCAACCTGACCGCTACCTCGAGCCTTCAGTTTTGACGACGGGGGATAAATTGTTCGCACGCCTGCGCGGGCGCAGCAGCGCCTTGGCCCTGGATGCCCCGGCAACGCCTGCGCCGGGCCTGCAGTTGCAACTGGACAACCTGGGCCAAGTGCTAAGCATTGCCGGTAGCCTGCGGCCTCTGCTCGATCAACACCTGGTCAACACGCCCAACCCGCCGTTGCGCACATTGCTGTGCCCAAGCAGCGCGCTGAGTGTCGAAGGTGCACCGCCGCAATGGCAACGACAGGGTCTGGACCTGGACTTTCAGGGTGCCGCCGGCCTGGTTCTGCACACCCGCGGCTGGGTTGAGCCAGAGGGCGACGGCTGGGCCCTGCGTCTGCTGGATGTCACCGACCTGCTGGCCGACCGGGCACGGATGCAACAGCGCGAACAGAACCATCAACTCGCTAGCCTGATGAGCGAACAACTGCGCGTGTGCAGCTTCAACCGCCTGCCACAGGTGTTCAACGAGCACCTGCGCAGCGTGGCCCAGCGCTGGCGCATACCTTGCGTAGCGATGGCGCTGCTCGACGAAGACGATCAGGGTTGGCGCATCTACAGCCAATACGCCGCCCATGATGCCCCGGCCCTGTGGCAAACCGGGCAACATCTTGGCACCAGCCTCGACAGCCTGAACGGCAACATGCCTCTGAACCTGGACATTGCCCTGGGCCGCAGCGAGAACCCGCGCCTGCACAGCATCTTCGGTAATGCCGGCGGATTGCTGGTGCCCTACCGCGACAGCCACGGCGTGGCGGCCTGGTTGTTGTGTGGCTGCTACGACGGCCAGGTGGATCACACCCGCGAACGTGACTGGCTCACCCTGTGCGCCGCCCTCGCCGCGCCACTGCTGAGCCGCCTGCGTGAACAGCGCCACCACCAACAACTGGAACGGGTGGAAGCCTTGCAGGGCCTGCTCGGCACCGGCTGGTGGGAACTGTTGCCCGCCACCCAAGAGATCCAGCTGGCGCCACAATTGCTGCGCAACCTGAGCCAGGAGGACGGCCCCACCCGCCAGGCCCTCGACACCTGGCTCGGATTGATCCACCCCGCCGACCGCCAAGCCCTCAATAGCCGTCTGCAAGATCTGCAAGCCCTGGGCAAGCCGTTGCTGACCAGCGTACGCCTGCAACGCACACAGGCCGAGCAGGCGCCGCTCTGGTATCGCATACAGGGGCAAGTGCTGGGCGTGGGCAGTGAGCGGCGCTGGATCGGCTTCATGCTCGACATCAGCGACATCAAGAACCAGCAACTGCAAGCCGCCTCCGCCCATGCGCGCCTGGACAACCTGATTGCCAGCTCACCGGCGGTGATCTATGTACAGCGCTACGTCAACGGCGCGCTGCACCCGGCGTTTTTCAGCGCCAGCCTGTTACCGCTGCTGGGCTGGACCTTGGCCGAGTGCAACCACGACACCCTGGCAACGCTGATCCATCCCGACGACCGCGAACTCTACTTTGAACGCACCCGCCAACTGCTGCGCGAAGGCACCGTGCGCAGCCGCTACCGGTTGCGCGATAAACAAGGCCATTACCACTGGCTGCTCGACGAAGCCAAGCTGTTGCGCGATGACCTCGGCCTGCCGGTGGAAGCCGTGGGCCTGTGGCTGGACGTGACCGAAGCGACCCTGGCGGCTGAGCAAGTGCGCCAGAGTGAGGAGCGCTACCGCATCCTGGTGGAAGACTCACCGGCAATGATCTGCCGCTACCGGCCCGACCTGATCCTGACCTTCGGCAACACGCCGCTGGCCAACTACCTGGAATGCCAGCCCGCCCAATTGCCGGGCATTGACCTAGGCCAATGGCTGTCGGATGAACAGCGCGCGTCCTTTGTGCAACGCATCGCGCGATTGACCCCCGAATTCCCGGTCAGCACCGCCGAGATCAGCCTGCAACTGCCCGGACGCGAACATGCCTGGTGGGTGTGGTCCGACCGTGGCGTGTTTGATCAGCAAGGCACCCTGGTGGAAGTGCAAGCCGTGGGCCGCGACAACACTGAAGTGCGCCGCTCACAACAACAACTGACCCAAAGCGCCAAAATGGCCACCCTCGGCGAAATGGCTACCGGCCTGGCCCATGAGATCAACCAGCCGCTGAACGTAATGCATATGGCCGTCGTCAACGTGCTCAAGCGCCTGGGCAATGGCGATGTGCAAATCGACTATCTCACCGAAAAACTCCAGCGCATCGACGCCCAGGTGCAACGCGCAGCCCGGGTGGTCGACCACATGCGCGTGTTCGGCCGTCGCTCGGAAATCGAGCAGCAACCGTTCGACCCGGCGCAAGCGCTGGAAGGCACCCTGGCGTTGCTCAGCGAAGGCTTGCGTGGCAAAGGTGTGGAAGTGCGCATCACACCTGCGGACTTTGCGGTGCAGGTCAAAGGCTACGTCGATCAGTTGGAACAGGTGCTGATCAACCTGATGGTCAACGCCCGCGACGCGCTGCTCAGCCAGCGCGAAAAGAATCCCGCACTGCGCCCCTGGATTGCCCTGTACAGCGAGCATGACCGCCACCATGTACGCATCTGGGTCGAAGACAACGCAGGCGGCATTGACCCGCGCTTGCTGGAACGGATTTTCGAGCCGTTCTTTACCACCAAGCCAATCGGCGTAGGCACCGGGCTGGGGCTCTCGGTGAGCTATGGGATTGTAGAAAACATGGGCGGGCGCCTGAGCGTCAGCAATGGCGAGGCGGGAGCGAAATTCTGCGTAGAACTGCCCATCGTCCAGGATCAGATCACCAGGTAAGCCCGGCCCATATGGCAGGTGAGGTTGGCGCCAACTTCGGCGTTGCCCAAGTTGATGCCCAAGGCACTGAGCAACGTGTTGACGATGGGATCAAGGATCGGCGACAGCACGTTCTGGATCAGCCCCACCACCGCCGTGGTGATTGTCGCCAGCAGCCCGGCGACGCCAGCCAGCGCACCGTTGGATACGCTGCCGCTGGGCGGTGCGTAAGTCACCTGCAAGCCATTTAAAGTCGCCGCCAGGCTACCGACGATATTGGCTGTGCCCGGCGCGAACTTATAGGTCGGCGGCGCATTCATCTCGGCAACCGGCGAAAACACCATCGTGCTGGTTTGCGCGGCAATGGTGGAGTTGGCCTTCAACAGCAAACCGCCCCCCACATTGGGTGTACGGGTGGGGCTGCACAACAGCGTCAGGACAACACAGTAGCGCTCGCCAAAATCGATCAGCCTGACAGGCTGCACATTGACAGGTGCGGATGAAGAAAAAGCCGCTACCGGATCCACCGTACCAACCGCCAGGGTAGCCAGGGACGTAGTGGTTTTCACCGTCAAGGATTTGGAGGCCGGCGAGTCGCAATTGAAGTCCGTGACATGGGTTTGCGCGCTGCCGGCTTCAATGTAAATGGCCAGCGACGTCGTAACATCAACATCAGCCACATTGCAGGCCACCAGGCATAGCACCCCTCCCACCACTGCCGGCAGGTTGAGGTTCAACAAGCCCTTGACCACTTGAGACACCGGCGTACCCAGCCCCGTCAATATGGAAGCCACGCCGGACACGGCCTTGATAATCGGCGCCTGTACGGTCACCAATGTGCGCACTTGCGCAGTACGCACAAAAATCTGATCGGTCGGAGGGACATTCAATAAGCCCTTCTTCGCCAATGCCGGATTGCCAATGGCCGACAACTGCGGCGGCTCAATGACTTTGGTCTGGATCGAAACGTTGCCCACCAACGGAACATTCAGTTGAGCCGCCGCACTCACAGCATTCTTGCTACTGGACAATTGCGCCACTGCCTCCAGCAGCTGAAACAATTGCACATTGCTGTTCAGCGCCGCTGTCGGCGTGCCAGTGGCGATGTCGATCAGGTCCCCCACCGTCAACAGCTTGGAATTAGGCGCAATCGCTTCAATAGAAATCACGTCATTGATCACCGACGTGACCGCCGCGCCGTTTTTCTGCAAGACCTTGACGGCGGCATCGATCAACTGGGTAGCGGAGACGGCGGTGTTAAGTAATGCATCGTAGTCTCCAGCCTTTACCTGCAAGTCGATCGCTAACTGGTCCAGATAACTGAGCAGGTTGACGTTGGTCTGCAACAAGCCGTTCCAACCGGCTGCCGTGAGCGACAGGTTGCCCCCCAGCAGGTTGCCGATGACCAGGTTCAGTATTGGCGACTTGCTCGAATCGACACTGGCCAGGCTGCTGCGGATCGACAACTGCGCTACCGGAGGAGGCGTCGCCGCGACAGCGGTGGCGCTCAGGTTGATTTGCGCGGTGATCGGCGCGCCACTAAAGAGGTTCCACAGACCGTTGGCGATGCTGCTCATCACCGTGCGCGAAGCCACCACGCGGATCGCGTCGCTCTTGGTGGCATCGGCGGTAAACACCCGAGTGTTCAGGGCGTTGGTGGCCAGGGTCCCGCACGTTACGGCCAAGGTGCGGCCATTGCCGACCACAAAACCATTGCGCGCAGCGTTTTGCGTGGCGTAGGCGTTGGCCGTGGTGTTGGCGCCGCACTGACCACCGAGGCCGGCCGCTTCCAGCGCCGAAGTATCGGCGACGGACTGCAGCTTGCGCTTTTCCAGATACAGACGCCCGCTGTCGACCGCCAGCAACGTAAACACCAGGGCCAAGGCCAAGGTGCCTGCCGCCATCAAGCCTATTGCCCCACGCTGCCTGGAACCGAATCGGGGAGACATCGAAGCACTCCTGCGCTAACTCACCGGGGTTGCACTGGAGTGTAGACAAGGGACAGGCAGGTTGCTGGCAACTCGCCACATTGACGACTGATAAAAGTTTCCCTCCCACATTAGTTATCCGATGTTGATTAGTGCGGAGGATAGTTGGAAAGGATTTTGGTCACCGTACTGCGGATGGCCTTGCTGCGATCTTCCGGATTAGGCGTGCTGGCCATCATTTGCTCGTCGCTGCCGCGCCACACCAGTTTGCCGTCCTTGCCGTCGAGCAGGTCGATCTGGATGGTCGCCACTTTATAGGTGATGTTGCGCGTTTCGTTGTACATCGGCGCGCCCCAGTAGCCATTCCATGGGCCGCCCCAGGCGCCGCCGTAGTTGGTGGTGACTTGTTGCTGGCGGTCTTCGACGATCAGGTACGCCTGTACATTCAGGTCGGCCTTGGTACCTGCCGCTGCCGGGCGCAGGCCGCGTTGGTCGAGTTGCTCGCCCACGGCCTGGCGGATGCGCTGCTCGGTGAGGTCGCTCTTGATCCGCGGGTCATCGGGGCGGTACTGCAACGCCGGGTCTTTCCAGGCCCAATTGCGGTAGGCGCCAAAGTCGCGGCTGGCGTCGAAATCGTGGTTGACCTGGTTGCTCTGGCAACCGCCCAGCAACACAACAACAGCAAGTGCAGCGATGCGACCCAACATGATGTTCTCCAGAAAACGACATGAACCTGAAATGAGAATAGCTGCTAACTGGGCGGATAGGCAGCCATTGCCTTCTGCATCGCCTTGCGCAAGCTATCGGCGCGCTCACTCAGGCTGCCCTGGCTGGTGGTTTCTGCGCTGGTGCTCCACACCGGCTGGCGGGTGCGGGCGTCGAACAGGCTGATGCGCGCCACCGCCACCGTCACTTCATAGGTGCGTACCACAGGCACTGTGTTGTACATGCCATAACCGTTGCCATAGCGGTTGTAGCCACTGTAGCCATACCCGTAATCGTCCTGGACCTGGCGCAGGCGCTTCTCCAGGCGCACATCGGCACTCACCAGCAGGTCGGGCACACGGTTGTCATGCAAGGGGCGCAGGCCGCGCTGGTCGAGGGCGCCGCTGACCGCCTCGGCAATCTGTGCCGAATCGGCCCAGGCCGTACCCGCCGGCAGTTGGCCGTTGAGCCAGCCCCAACTGCGATAGGCGCCATAGTCGCGTACTGGTGCCGGATAGGCGCTGGCATCAAAGGTCGTGGCCGCCTGCGCCGGAGCCGGCGGCATCGGCGCTGAAGCGGCGACGTAAGGGTTGGGGCTGGAGCACGCCCCCAGCCCCAGGGATAACAGGATTAAACCGAGACGACGCATTTCGACCTCCGCAGACTGGGCCGCTTAAACCGGACGGCAGATCCAGTGCAAATAACGCCCAAGCCCGGCAAAGCTTGGGTGACGACGATGAGCGAGCTCCATCTCCAACAAGTCCTGCAAATCGGCGCGGGCCTGGAATTCCATCGGCATGTAGTCGTGAAACACCCGCACCCCACTCTGGCTTTCGACCTGCCACAACCCTTCGAGTTGCGCCGCCAATTCCCGAGGGTCGAGCGGTTGCTGCGGCGTGAGGCTCTGCTTTTCACCGGCCATGTCGTTCTTGCGCATTTTGCGAAAGTGGCCTTTGAGCAGGTTGCGGTAAATCAACGCATCGCGGTTGTAGAACGCCAGGGACAACCAGCCGCCGGGCAGCGTCAACTGATGCAGCACCGGCAGGATGGCATGGGGTTCGGCCAACCATTCCAACACCGCGTGGCACAGCACCAGATCGTAAGGCTCGGTGAGTTGGCCGAGCAAGTCTTGCCATGGCGCATGAATAAACGTCGCACTTTGGCCGGCGTCGGCAAAACGTTGGCGCGCACCGTCGAGCATCGGCTCAGCGGGTTCAGCCAAGGTCACCTGGTGGCCGCGCTCGGCCAGCCACAGCGACATATGCCCCAGGCCCGCGCCGATATCCAGCACGCGCAACGGACGATCAGGCAACGCTTCAAGCAAGTCAGCCTGAAGCACCGCCAGGCGAATCGCGCCCTTGGCGCCGCCATAGATTTTCTCGGCAAAACGCGTGGCCAACTGGTCGAAATGACGATCACTCATGGGCAAACCGCCGCTCGCTGTCGGCCAACTTGGCACGCACCACTTCATTCATGTCCAGGCCCAGCTCACTGCACAGCAACAGCAGGTACAGCACGATGTCACCGACTTCCTGGCCCGCATGGGCGAGTTTATCGGCGGGAAGCTGGCGGGATTGGTCTTCAGTAAGCCATTGGAAGATTTCCACCAGTTCGGCCATTTCCACACTGGCGGCCATGGCCAGGTTTTTCGGGCTGTGGAACGGCTTCCAGTCGTTGGCATCGCGGATGCGGTGCAGGCGTTCGGTGAGGTGTTCGAGGTTCATTGGGGGGCTCCTGAATGGGTATAGCTTCAGGGGGATGGGGATTGAAGGCAAGTGAATAGCGGTGGTGTTCTCAAGGGCGCTATCGGGAGCAAGCCCCCTCCCACACTCTGATTTGTGAACACATTTCAAAATGTGGGAGGGGGCTTGCCCCCGATGAGGCCCTAATCAACCACACTAAACTCAAGCCTCGCAGTTTGCCCGGCCTCATCCAACACGCTGAGCTGATAGCGCCCCAGCCGCTCAAAACTGGCATTGATACTGTCCTGATTGGCGCTATCACCCAACGGCGCGCCATTAAGGAACCACCAGCGCCGACCGCTGCCGCCCAACGCGGAGATTTTCAGGCGCAAGGCTTGTTGGCTGGCCGCGGGCAGGCGCAACTGGTCGCCCTCGCGCACGCCCACAATGGACAATGGCGAAGCCGCAGCCAGCGCCGGTGGCGGGCAATCCGGGTCAGGCGCAGGAATGCGCGCTTCACGGCGCTCAACCCTTGGCAACCAGGGCTCCAGCGGCGCGGGCCACAGGGCAATATGCCTCGGCACCGCGCCAGGGCAATGGGCATCAACCCGCAAGCCCTTGGCATTGACCCAGATGCTCTCCATCAGCCCCACGCTCAAGGGTTGATCCAATGCCTGCAAGGTAGGCGGCGTAGTGTTGTCCAGGGTCCAGGCAAACCGCTGGCGCCGGCAATTGGGGTCACTGCGGGCCATGGGCTGGCCCAGCGGCCAACAGATTGCCGCCACGCCGATATTCGCCGGCACCGGTTTGACCGGGGCACTGATGCCGCGTTGGCTGTCGCGGTTGGTCAGCACGTCATGCACCTGCAGCATCAACGGCGCCGCCGACGCCAGGCCGAACTGGCCCGGCACGGGTGTGCCATCGGGCCTGCCAATCCAGACGCCGATCAAATAACGCGGGCCCACGCCAATCGCCCAGGCATCGCGAAAGCCATAGCTGGTGCCGGTTTTCCACGCCAGCACCGGGCGTTGCACCAGCTCGGCACGCGGGTCGCGGTCGGGCCGTGCCTGGCCGCTGAGGATGCGCCGCACAATCCACGCAGCCCCCGGCGACAGCAAAGGCCGCTCCCTGAGCGCGTCCTCCGGCTGTAGTCGCAACGTCGCGCTTTTGCCATCACGGGCCAAGGCGCTGTAGCCGCTCACCAGGTCCTCCAGGCGACTGCCCGCGCCGCCGAGGATCAGCGCCAGGTTCGGCTCGGCCAGCGCCGGCAGCGCCAACGGCATGCCGCCGATGCGCATCTGTGCGGCAAAGCGCTTGGGCCCGTAGGCTTCCAACAGTTGCACCGCCGGCAGGTTCAACGAGCTGGACAGCGCCGTGCTCGCCGGCACCGCCCCGGTAAAGCCCATGGAAAAGTTGCCCGGCCGATAATCGCCGTAACGCCGGGGCACGTCCTGCAACAGGGACTCGGAGTGAATCAGGCCGTCGTCCAACGCCATGCCATACAGGAAAGGCTTCAGGGTCGAACCGGGCGAGCGCAGCGCACTGATCATGTCCACGTGGCCAAAACGCTTGGTGTCGTTGATATCCACCGAGCCCAGGTAGGCGCGCACTGCCATGCTTTCCTCTTCCACCACCAGAATCGCTGCCGAGGTGTGTTCCGGCAGGCGTGCACGCCAGCCCAACAGGAGGTCTTCGAGGCGGCGTTGCAGGGTGGCGTCCAGGGTGGTGCGAATCAGCGGCGGGCTGTCGGGGCGGTTCAGACGCCGCGCCAGCAACGGCGCCAGGCTCGGTTCCAGGCGCGGGGCGAGCAGCAGCGGTTCTTGCAGGGCTTCATCAACCGCAGGCTGCGGCCACACCTGGAATTCAGCGAGGCGGCGCAGCACTTTGTCGCGGGCCTCCTGGGCACGTTGCGGATGACGGTCCGGACGCAAGCGACTGGGCGCCTGGGGCAATACCGCGAGCAAGGCGGCTTCGGCGTGGGTCAGTTGTGAGGGCGACTTGCCCAGATACGCCCAACTCGCCGCTGCCACGCCCTGCAGCGTGCCGCCGAAGGGCGCACGATTGAGGTAAAGGTTGAGGATTTCGTCCTTGGACAGGTGCCACTCCAACTGCGCGGTACGCCACAGTTGACGCAACTTGCCATGCAGGGTGCGTGAATGCGGGTCGAGCAAACGCGCCACCTGCATCGACAAGGTACTGCCGCCGGACACCACCCGTGCACCGGTCAGGTTTTGCCAGGTCGCGCGTACCAGCGCTAGCGGGTTTACCCCGGGGTGTTGGTAAAACCAGCGGTCTTCGTAAGTGAGCAGCGCGTCGAGATAATACGGCGACACCTCGCGCGTCTGCACCGGGTAGCGCCATACGCCGTTGGCATCGGCAAATCGCCACAGCGGCGTGCCATCTTCGGCCAGCACCACACGGGCCAGGTCGTCCTGGGGCAGGGGCAATGGCCAGATACGATCGGCCAGCCATAGCACGGCGATTACCAACAGCAGGCTCGCCAGGGTCCAGCGGGCAACAAAACGCAAATTCAAGCGGCTAAACCTCTATGCTTGTAGGGAACTAGCCACGCCCCATCGCGACAAAAGGCTCAGTGCTGGCAATTTCGTCCACTTATTCATCGAGACACACCTATGCAAGCAGACTTTTTTGGATGGCTGGGTAACACACTCGGCTTGATCATCCACTACATCATCGAGTTCTTCAGTGGGCTGTTCAATATGCTATCCAACGCCGGCGGCAACTTTGTCGATGGGATGTCTCGAGCGCTAGGCATGGACACCTCGATCATCAGCATCATCACCCTGATCGTCGGGTTGCTCTTCTTATACTCGGCGGTACGCGCCTTTATGCGGGCCTCGATCATAGTGGGCATCATCTGGCTGCTGCTGGGCCTGTGGTTGCTGAGTTGGGTTGTGCACTGATTTATCTGACAGCCCCAATCCCTTGTAGGAGGGGGCTTGCTCCCGATAGCTGAGTGTCAGCCAATGATGCTGTGACTGATTCACCGCTATCGGGAGCAAGCCCCCTCCCACAAAAGCCCCCCACTTCAACTTCAGCGATCAGCGGCCCTTGATCACCATATCCCCCGGCGTCTCGCCCACCGCCTGCCAGTTCGGCCGATACATCGACTCCACTTGCGGCGGCGGCACGCGATAGGTGCCAGGCGTCACCGCACGTGCCAGGTACAGCAAGTGCGTGGTGCCGTAGCCGTCCAGGTTCATCGCCGCCACATAGCGATCATCCCTGAACTCCTGATGCTTGAGCGATGCGTTCTGCATCGACTCGCGCCACTCCTTCACCTGGCTGCTGGCGTTCTCAAGGCTCGCCGCGCTTTGTGCCAGGTTTTGGTTTTCCAGTTCCAGGCCGGCGGGCAGCAGGTCTACCACCAGGGCATCCGGCACGCGCTGCTTGGCACTGACGGCCAGGTGCACCAGCACCAGGTCGCCGCTGTCGAGGCTGCGCAGGTTCAACGGCTGGCCGTTCATGCCCAGGTATTCGCGGCGAATGCTCAGGTTCTCGCCGCCCGCTGCCGGTGGCAGTTGTGGGTAACCTGAAATAGTCAGCTGCTGGTAAACGGGGGTCTGGCCCTGATTGCTCAAGCTCAGGTCGCTGGATAGCAGCTTTTCATCCAGTTGCAGCGTGGACTGCTGGTTGTTCAGCTCCCGCGCCCCGCCACTGCCGGTCAGCGACACCTGCCAGTCAGCCTCGGGCTTGGCGAAGCCGAGCCGCCCGGCCAGGAACAGCGAGTTGCGCTCCTGAGTCGACAGATACGGGCTGGCCGCCAACTGGTCCGACAAGGTAAACAGGCGCTCTTCACGTTTGCCCTTGGCCAAGTCGTTTTCCTCCAGCAGCGCCAGGATCATCGCCTGATCGCGCAATGGGCTGCCGTAGTCGGCCAGCCATTCCTTGGCACTGCGCTGCGCCGCCAAACCGGCGAGCAAGGCTTGATCGGCACGCGGCTGGTCGCCCATTTTTTGCAAGGCGATGGCCAACTGCACCAATGGCAAGCCGGAACGCGCATCACTGCGGCGTTCGAACAGGCTGCGCAAGGCACCCAACGGCGCCTGCTGACTGCGCGCCAGCACCATGCCGGCGTAGGCCTGTACGGCAAAACGCGTGTGCTCGGCGTTGTCGCTGTAGTCGACTTCAATCAGGTTGCGTTCCTGCACATACCGCAGCAACCGCTCGCTGGCCTTCTTCAAGGCTTCAGGCGGTACGGCAAACCCCTGGTCGCGGGCGCGCAGCAGGAAGTCGGTGACATAGGCGGTCAGCCAATATTCTTCCTCGCCGTCAGCGCCCCACAAGCCAAAGCTGCCGTTGTAGCGCTGCATCCCCAGCAGGCGTTCGATGCCCAACTCGATCTTGCGCTTGCGCTCGGCATCCGGTTCGCCCTTGATGCTCAGGCGCTTGAGCAGCGCATCATCGGCATAGAGCGACGGGTACAAGCCGCTGGCGGTTTGTTCCAGGCAGCCATAGGGGTAGGCCTTGAGCGCACTGATCTGTGCACCAAGGTTCAACGGCGGCCGGCTCGACAGGCTCAACAGCGCCTCACGCCCCGAGGCATCGAACTGATCGAGCGTGCCCGCCGGCAGGCTCCACGGCTGATCCTTGAGCACAGCGCGGTAATGCTTGAGCAAGGCCGGGTACGCCGGGCGCACGCCCAGGGTCCATTCGCGGCTGAACGGCGGCAGGTTTTCCCCCGGCAGGTCCAGGCCATTGACGGTGACCTTGACCTTGCCCTGGCCGAGACCGCCCCAGGCTTTTACCGGAATACGCAGGGTGGTGCGCTGGCCTTGCTTGAGCTCAACCGATTGCGCGCCGCCGTTGACCAGTTCCAACTGCCCTTGCGCGGTCAATTGCACATCGAGTTTCTGCGCCTTGCCCGACAGGTTGGAGAGGTCCAGGGCCAAGGTGGTCTGGTCGCCTCCGGCCAGGAAGCGCGGCGCCGAGAGTTCGGCAATCAGCGGTGCGGCGATGACCGTCTTGCCCTCGGCCATGCCATAGCGATCATCGCTCCAGGCCTGGGCCATCAGGCGCAGTTCGCCGTTGAAGTCGGGGATATTGACGCTGACTTCGCCCTCGCCTTTGTCGTTCAGGGTCACCGGCGCGCTTTGCAGGGCAACGATGGTCACGCTGGTGTCCGGGCGCTTGCCGCCTTTGGCCAACGCCGCGTCACCGCCAAATGCCAGGCTGGCGAGGCGCCCCTGGCCGGCTTCGATCAACTGGCCGTAGATATCGAACTGGTCGACGCCATAGGCTTTGCGGCCGAACAGGCTGGAATACGGATCAGGCGTGGGGTATTCGGTGATATTGAGGATGCCCACATCCACCGCCGCCAGCAGCACATGCACCTGTTGGGGCACGCTGCCATCGGCGTTTTTGGCGGCGATCTTCACCGTCAGAGGTTGTTTGGGGCGCATTTTTTCCGGTGCAGTGAGGGTCAGGCCGAGTTTGCGCTGGGTACGATCCAGCGGCAGGTGCAACAGGCCCACGGCACGTTTGGGGGTGATATTGGCTTTGCGCTCGCCGGGGCGAATCACCAGGGCGCTCACATACAGATCATGGCGCGACCATTTCGGGTCGAGCTTCACCGCAAAGCTTTTGCCTTCGGCCGGTACGTCGATCTCCTGCCACCACAGCGGGCCTTCGGCGGATTCCACCAAGAGGTAGCCTTTACCGGCAGCCGGTGGCGTGACGGTGACATTGGCGGTGTCGCCATCGCCATAGGCCGGTTTATCCAACGCCAGCTTGACCTGGTCGGGGCGCACGGCGCCGCCTTCGGTGTTGTCCTGGGCCTGGTAGCCGGCCCAGAAGCGCACGCTGCTGACCAGTCCGGTCTGCGGGTCTTCCACCTCGACACGGTACGGGCCCCACTCCACCTGGAAGCTGACCTTGGCGGTGTCGCCGGCCTTGATGTTCAGGGTCTGCTCATCGAGGTTGAGGAATTTCTCGTTGAAGTGATAGCTCCAGCCATCGTTCTCCGAGTAGTTCCAGTAGTAGTCACGGCGCTCACGCACCAGGCGCACCTTGAGGTTTTGCGCAGCTAGTTTCTGACCGTCCTGGTTGGCCACCAGCACTTCGAATTCCACCGGGCCATCGCCATTGGTTTCCTTGCCGTCAAACAACCCGCGCAGGCCCGGCAATTGCTCGGCCGGCCAGATCGGCTGCACCAGGCGTCGGGTGATGGGCCGCCCGCCGGACTCTTGCAGGCTGGCTTGCACAATCAGTTGCAACGGAGATTTGGCCTCGGCCCATTTGCTTTCCAGGGTCAGCGCTTGCTCGCCGTTGGCGTCGAGTACGCTTTCGTCCAGTTCGAAATCCTGGCTCAGCTCTTCTTCAGTGACGGAACCGAACTGGTACCCCGGCAAGGATTTGACCGCCTCACGCAGCGGGCGCACATAGACCTGGCCGCTGACCCGATTGCCGGATGCCGGTGCGCCGTACAGATAGCGCCCATTGACCTGAATGACCGGGTTCTCCGCCGGGCTCAGTGCGGTTTCACTGCCCTTGAGTTCCAGTGCCAGGCGTTCGGGCAGGAAGTCTTCGACGAGGAATTCATACAGTTGCGGCTTGCCGTCACCCAGGTCAAATACCAACTGCCAGCGCCCGGTCGGTGCTTCGCCGGCCAGTTGCAGCGCGTATTGATACAGGCCGGAGGCATCAGCATCCCACACAAACTTGCGGCTCACCTGTTCATCCGGACGACGCACCTCGACGCTCACCGGCTGCGGCTTGACCGCGTTGCCATCCTTGTCGCGCAACAGCGCATTGAGCAGCACGGTTTCGCCGGGGCGATACAGGTCACGCGGGCCGAACACAAAGAACTGCAGCGGGTGGGACGGCTGCCCACCGATATCGAACTCGGCCAAATCCAGCGCGGCGCTGTCCAGGCGCAACAGGCTGGTCTGCTCGCCTTGTTTGGCCAGCAACACCTGGGCTTTTTTCGGCAGTGGCAGCTCGGCGTGACCACCGTCTTCAGTCTTGCCCTGGCCGAGTACGCGGCCTTCCGCATCGAGGATTTCCAGTTCGACGCCGTTCAGTGCCTTGCCGCCTTCCAACGCTTGGGTAAACACATCCAGGCGATTGGCATAACGGTGCACCGACAGGCCGATGTCACTCAAGGTAAACAGCGTGGCCGGTTGCGAATAGTTGTAGGTGCCCGAGGCACGCATCACCGCCAGGTACACGCCCGGCTGCTGCAATTGCTTGAGGCCGGCAATCGGCAGCAGCAGGGTTTCGCGAGTGTTGCGTGCCGGGTTCAGGTCGAAACGCCCACCGTAGACCAGCTCGGCCATTGGCAGCAGTTCACGGGACTCATAGCTTTGCAGACTGGTATTGCGCCCCCACTGCGCCAGGAACGACGGCAGGGATTCGGGCTTGATGCGGAAGAATTCGACGTCGATCTTGTCGACGTTCAGCGCGATCACCGGCAAGCCCTCGGCCAGGCGCGTCGGCAGCAACGTGCCACGGCTGGCGAAGCCGACGGTGGCTTGCAGGTCGCGCGTTTCCAGGCGGGCGCTGTATTCGGCGGCGAGGGTGTTGCCGTTGACTGCCTTCACCCCGGCGTCCACGGTCAGCACCAACTTGCGCTGCGGCTCCAGGTGGCGCAGGCGCAACTCCATCAGGTTATCGGAAAGCTCCCAGGCGCCATCGACCTTGCCGGACTTGCTGTCTACCAAGTGCAGCTTGTCGGCGAACTTCTGATCCGGGTCCAGAGGAATGGAAAAACTCACCGACAAGGTGCTGGCCCCGTCCAACTGCACCTCGGACACGTCCACCACGCTTAACTCGCGCCCGGCATAGCGCTGCTTCAGCGCCGCCACGTCGACCGCCGCCTTGGCGGGTTTGGGCACTACGCTTGCCGCGGCGGGTGCCGTCGGTGCAGCGGGCTTATCGGAAGAATCACAGGCGCTCAGCAGGGCCAGCGCACAAGCGAGGAACAGTCCTTTGTTAAGCATGGGGCACTCGTAGTCAGAGGGAACCGAGGGGTGAACTATATATCAGCGCCGCGCTGGCTGCTGCGGTGCCGGTCACATTGACCGACGGAGGGAAGTTTGGTTCTGGGTGCCTTCCGGGCTAAACCAAATCCCACAAACAATGCAGTTCAAAATGTGGGAGGGGGCTTGCTCCCGATGGCGGTGTATCAGGTTAGAAATTCCTGGCCGATTCACCGCAATCGGGGGCAAGCCCCCTCCCACATGGATCTGCGGCGTGATGGGTGGACGGGTACAATGCCCGCTCCACCAAGGAGCCTTCATGACCGCCCTGCTTGCCGACTGGCGCCACCGCCCCACCCATCGCCGCGTCTGGGCCCTGGCCGCGCCGATGATCCTGTCGAATATCTCCGTGCCGCTGGTAGCCCTGGTCGACAGCATGGTCATCGGCCACCTGCCCCACGCCCATCAACTGGGCGCCGTGGCCGTCGGTGCCAGCCTGTATACCTTCCTGGCCTGGGCCATGGGTTTCCTGCGCATGGGCTCCACCGGGTTCGCCGCCCAGGCCGCCGGGCGCAAGGATGGCGCGGCGCTGCGGCAAATCCTGTTGCAAGGCTTGCTGCTGGCGCTGGGGCTGGCGATGTTACTGGGCACGGTCGGTATTCCCCTGAGCCATCTGGCGTTGGAATGGATGCAGCCCTCCCCTGAACTGAACCAACTGACCCGCGAATTCTTCCACACCCGCCTGTTCGGCCTGCCCGCCGCCCTTGCCAGCTATGCGCTGGTCGGTTGGTTCCTCGGCACACAGAATGCGCGGGCGCCGCTGGCGATTCTGCTGACCACCAACCTGGTCAACATTGCGCTTAACCTGTGGTTTGTACTCGGCCTGGACTGGGGCGTGGTCGGCTCCGCCCGCGCCTCGGTGATCGCTGAATGGACCGGCGCGCTGCTCGGCCTGGCACTTACGCAAAAAGCCCTGCGCGCCTACCCTGGCCATATCGCCTGGGCTGCACTGAAACTGTGGCAAAGCTGGAGGCCGTTGCTGGCGGTCAACCGCGACATTTTTATCCGCAGCCTGGCCCTGCAGTCGGTGTTCTTCATGATCACGGTGCAAGGCGCACGGCTGGGGGATGCCACGGTCGCCGCCAATGCCTTGCTGCTCAATGGCCTGTTGCTGACGGCCCATGCGCTGGATGGCCTGGCTCACGCCGTCGAAGCCCTGTGCGGGCACGCCATTGGCGCCCATGACCGCCAGGCGTTGCGCCGCTCGCTGGTGGTTGCCTGCGGCTGGTCGCTGATCGCCAGCATCGGTTTCGCCCTGTTGTTCACCTTCGGCGGCCATCTGTTTATCGCTATGCAAACGGATATTCCCAGTGTGCGCGAAACCGCCGACATCTACCTGCCTTACCTGGCGGTACTGCCGTTGATAGCGGTGTGGAGTTATTTGCTCGATGGACTGTTTATCGGCGCAACGCGGGCGCGGGAGATGCGCAATGGGATGTTGCTGACGGTGCTGTTGGTGCTGCCGATTGCCTGGGCATTGCAGGGGCTGGGTAACCACGGGCTGTGGGTAACCTTCCTGCTGTTCATGGCGGTACGCAGCCTGACACTCTGGGCGATAGCCTGGCGCTTGAATCGGCAAGGGCTGTGGCTGGGAGCAAACTGAAGGAATGCAGATCCAAATGTGGGAGGGGGCTTGCCCCCGATAGCTGAGTGTCAGTCAACAGATTCATTGACTGATCCACCGCTATCGGGAGCAAGCCCCCTCCCACATATATTACGAGGACAGGTACGAAGAACGGGTCAAGCCCAGGCGCAACGCATCCAGGAACTGGGTACGCTCCGACGCGGAGATCTTCGCACTCGCACACTTGTCGCGGTAATGCGTCATCAACTCCTCCGGCGACAAGTGCACATAGCGCAGCATGTCTTCGATGGTGTCGTGGGTCTCGATCCCGGCGCTGTACACCGAACCGTCTTCACGCTGGTAGATGTTCACCGAGTCGGTGTCACCGAACAGGTTGTGCATGTCGCCCAGGATCTCCTGATACGCGCCGACCAGGAAGATACCCAACAGGTAGTCTTCACCTTCGTTCAAGCCGTGCACCGGCAGGCTGGTCTCGATGCTCTGCTCGTCGACGTACTGCTTGATCTTGCCGTCGGAGTCGCAGGTCAGGTCTTGCAGCACGGCACGGCGCAGCGGCTCTTCGTCGAGGCGGTGCAGCGGCAGGATCGGCAGGACCTGGCCGATGGCCCAGGTGTCCGGCAGGCTCTGGAACACCGAGAAGTTGCAGATGTACTTGTCGGCCAACTTGTCGTTGAGCTCGTCCAGCACCTGGCGATGCGAACGCTGGCGGGCTTTCAACGAGTTGTGCAGGCGGCGGCACACGGCGAAGTAGCACTGTTCGGCCAGGGCTTTTTCGGCCAGGGTCAGTTTGCCGTCGGCGTACTGGGTGGCCACGTCGCTCATGTAGTGGGTGGCGCGCCAGTAGGTTTCGGTGACCATTTCGATGTCGGTCGGACCGAGCAGGTCCACCAGCCATTGCACGGTTTCCGGCAGGCTTTCCTTGTTTTCAATAGTCGGGATTTCGTCGTTGTGCTTCTCGACATCAGTGACTTGCACCACCAGCATGGCGTGGTGGGCGGTCAGGGAGCGACCGCTTTCAGAGAAGATGTTCGGGTGCGGCAGGCTCTGCGCATCGCAGAATTCCTTGAGCATGCCCACGACCACGCCGGCGTAGTCGTCCATGTCGTAGTTGATCGAGCTGGCGTTACGCGAGTGGGTACCGTCGTAGTCCACGCCCAGGCCGCCGCCGACGTCGATGTGGTCCACCGGCAGGCCGAGGTTGCGCAGTTCGCCGTAGTAACGAATAGCTTCCTTGAACCCGTGCTGGTAGTCGGCCAGGTTGGCGATCTGCGAACCCATGTGGAAGTGCAGCAGGCGGATGCCCTGGTCCAGGCCGGCCGCGCGGAAACGCTCGACCACCGACAGCAACTGCGCCGCCGACAAGCCGAACTTGGATTTCTCGCCACCGGTGTCCGCCCACTTGCTCGATGCCAGGGAAGACAGGCGCACACGCAGACCCACCTGAGGCTTGACCTTGAGGCTGGCGGCCTCTTCGATCACCAGCCCGACCTCGGATTCTTTCTCGATCACGATAAATACGTTGTGACCAAGCTTCTGACCCATCAACGCCAGGCGGATGAACTCGCGGTCCTTGTAACCGTTGCAGACGATCGTGCCACCCTTCGGCGCCAGGGCCAACACGGCCAGCAGCTCGGGCTTGGAGCCCGCTTCCAGGCCGATGGAAACGTTCTGGGTGGCGATGATGTTCTCGATCACCGCTTCCTGCTGGTTCACCTTGATCGGGTACAACGCGGTGTACTTGCTCTGGTATTCCAGGCGTTCGATATTCGAATCGAAGGCGCCGGTGAGTTGGCGTACACGGTCTTGCAGAATGTCGGGGAAACGCACCAGCAGCGGCAACGACAGGCCGCTTTTACGCAGTTGATCGACCTGCTCGTACAAATCGACCGGCGTGCTGTTCGGACCGTTGGGGCGGACTTCTACGCGACCGGCTTCATTGATCGCGAAATAACCGGCCCCCCAATGGCGGATCCCGTAAACACTGCGGCTGTCCGCAACTGTCCATTGGCTGCCATCGTCTTTGCGTGTGCGTCGTACGGACATCGAAGTCCCCTATAAATGAAGGCGAAGGCGCCACCTCAAGCGGAGGCTGGCGCAGTCTAAAGAATGAAAATGACGATTTGCCTGCAAGAAGGTCAGACCCCACGCGCAGGACAGAGTTTAGCCACAGGTTGGGAAGAGGCTTTCAGCCACCGGACTTCTTGGCCTTGTAACCGAGCTTGATCAACTCGGCCAACAGCAGTTCGACGTGATCACCCTGAATCTCGATGACCCCGTCTTTCAACGCACCACCGGTGCCGCAGCGCTTTTTCAGCGTGGTGGCCAGCTCCTTGAGGGCATCTTCGGCCAGGGGCACGCCGGTGATGGTAGTCACCGTTTTGCCGCCACGGCCTTTGCTCTCGCGGCGTACGCGGGCAATGCCATCACCTTCGGGGATCAGGGTCTGTTTGCAGGTACACGAATCCACGGGCTGACGACAGTCCGGGCAGTGTCGACCTGCGTCGGTGGAAAATACCAGGCCACCAAGGGCGGCGAAGGATGCGGCTTTTTTGGCCACCGGCAATCCTCTTGGGAGGATGAAGACTGATCGGCGCCGCAAAGGGCGGTGACCGACCGCGAAGCCCCACTCAGGCAGGGGCAGCGCTACCGAACCGCTAATGTGGTTCGGGTGAAAAGGCGCGCAGTGTAACGGCAAAAAGCGAAGTTGCTAAGAGCCAAATGGCGCCAATTTATGCAACTTTAGCGACGTGAGGCGAGATAGCGCCGCAGACCTTCCTGAGCATCCGGGCAATAGGGCTTTTGCTCGGCCTCGGCAAGCACCGTTTCGAGGGGCAGAAAGCGTGCCTCCATGACCTCTTCAGGCTGCAAACACAACGGGCCGTCCCATACGGCAGAGTAGGAAGTGCACCACAGGCGGCTGTCACCATCTTCAAAGTAAAAATGATCGTGCTCGACCAACTCCACTCCACTTACGCCCAGCTCTTCGGCCAATTCTCGCTGTGCCGACAGGGCATAGCTTTCCCCCGCCGCCACCATACCGCCAGCCGCCGTATCCCAAAACCCCGGATACAGGGCCTTGCTCAAGGTGCGCCGATGCACACACAGCTCGCCCTTGGAATTGAACAGAAAGATAAAGGTGCAACGGCCAATCAGGCCGCGCTGGCGCAGGTCGGACCTGACCAGGTGGCCGAGCAGCTTGTCCTGCTCGTCGACCCAGCAGATCAGTTCAGCATCGGAGGCCGCACGGTGTTCGGCCTCCTTTTGAGTAGCGTCCATCATCAACCCTGGTTGAGGAGCTGACGCAAGTCGATCACTGCAGCGTTTGCCCGGGAAATATAGTTGGCCATCACCAACGAATGGTTCGCCAGTACCCCGAAGCCACTGCCGTTAAGAATCATAGGACTCCACACCGGCTCCTGCGAGGCCTCCAGCTCACGAATGATCTGGCGCACGCTGACGGTGGCGTTTTTCTTGGCCAGCACGTCGGCAAAGTCGACTTCGATGGCGCGCAGCAGATGGGACAAGGCCCATGCCTGGCCACGGGCTTCGTAGAACACGTTATCGATCTGCATCCATGGGGTTTCCACCACTTCTTCATCGACTTGCGGCACTTCGCCCGGCGCCAGCGCCTCGGTTTTAAGCGCGGTGTTCAGTTTGACGCGGCCGACGCTGGCCGACAGGCGCTGGGACAGCGAGCCCAGACGGGTCGCCACATCGCCCAGCCAGTTGTTCAGGTTGTCGGCACGCGCGTAAAACAGTGCGCCGCGCTGGTTCGGGTCAGACAGGCGCGCTTCGTAGCGGCTCAGGGAGTTGATGCCTTCCTGGTATTCCGACTCGCTCGAAGGCAGCACCCAGCTCTTGTTATCGAAGTTGAACCGCGGTTCGGCCTTGGCCAGGTCCGCGTCTTCAGCCGACTGAGACTGGGAGCGAGCGAAGTCTTTGCGCAGTGCACGGGTCAGGTCACGCACCTGCACCAGCACGCCATATTCCCAGCTCGGCATGTTGTCCATCCACAAGCCCGGCGGGAAACGGTCGTTGGAGATGTAGCCACCAGGCTTGTTCAGCAAGGTGCCGACCACGGTCTTGAGAGTTTCGACCGTGGTGTAACCCACGACCATCTGCTTGCCTTCCTTCTCGGCGGCAAGCTGGGCGTTCTGCTGGACCGGAAACAGCGCCGGCTCCTGGCTCCAGTACCAACCCAGGCCACCGGTGACCAGCAGGTACAGGCCGATAATGCTGAGCAAAGCCCGGCTCATCAGCAAGTTGCGAAAATAGCTGCGGTTGGCCGACTTGGGCTCAGGGGCGGGGCCTTTGGCACTGCCTTCACGGTTTTTCCAGTCCAGCATGGCGATATCCTTTCAATCACTTGAGTTCATGCACGTCAATTGTCCGGGTGCGTTCAGACACTCCGACCACAACCCTACCCCATCGTGCCCATCGTTGCGGGGCTTTTACGCGAAAGTGGCGCACAAGCAAGTTTGGACTATAAAGGATGCACGCTTTTTACGCTGCGCGACCCGCGGGTCAATAACTGAATATCCGGCACGCAGACTTAATTGACGTATGACACTCATGCAACAGAAAAGAGGTGCTAGCATAGAGCCATCAGTCGACCTCAGCATGCACCCTCACAGTAGTCAGGATATGACCGAGTCAGAAGACCCTAGCCGCGAGCGTCTCAAGCAGCATTTTGCCCAGCGGGTAATTCATCAGGCACGTCAAATTCTTGAGATCTGGCAGCGCCTGCAACGCGGCGAATGGTCGAACGCCGACTTTTCCGAACTCAGCGAAGCCAACCTGCGCCTGCAGCGCTTCGCCGAGCGTTTTGAACAGCCCGAACACCGCCAACTGGCCCAGCATATTGGCCAAACTCTCCAGGCGGTGGACGAAAACCGTGGCCGTTTGAGCAGCCAACTGATCACCGAACTCAACCGCTTGATGCAGCGCCTGTCGCGCACCGGCCTGCGTCAGGGTGACCAGCTTGAGCAAACCCTGCTGCCACCGATGCGCAAACCGATCTACGTGATGCTGGCCGACCACGACCGCGCCGAGCGCCTGGCCAAGCAGCTGGAATTCTTTGGCCTGAGTGCCCAATCCCTGGACAGCGTCTCGGCTTTTCACACGGCCATGGCTGAGCGCCTGCCGTCAGCCATCGTCATGGACGTGGACTTTTGCGGCCCCGGCCTGGGCCTCACCCTCGCCGCGCAAGCCCAGGAGGGCCTGGAGCAAAAGCTGCCGCTGTTGTTTTTCAGCCTGCACGAAACCGACACGCCGACGCGCCTGGCCGCCGTGCGCGCCGGAGGTGAGGAGTTCCTGACCGGCACCCTGGAGGCTTCGAGCCTGCTGGAAAAGATCGAAGTGCTGACTTGCGTTGCCCAGTACGAGCCGTACAAAGTGCTGATCATTGACGACTCGCGGGCCCAGGCGCTGCACACCGAGCGCCTGCTCAACAGCGCCGGGATTGTCACGCGCACCTTGATCGAACCGATCCAGGCCATGGCCGAACTGGCGGATTTCCAGCCCGACCTGATCATCCTCGACATGTATATGCCCGCCTGTACCGGCACCGAACTGGCCAAGGTGATTCGCCACAACGACCGTTACGTCAGCGTGCCGATCATCTACCTGTCGGCCGAAGACGACCTGGACAAACAGCTGGACGCGATGAGCGAAGGCGGCGATGACTTCCTGACCAAACCGATCAAGCCGCGCCACCTGATCACCACCGTGCGCAACCGCGCAGCGCGTGCGCGCAACTTGAAGGCGCGGATGGTGCGCGACAGCCTGACCGGGCTGTACAACCATACGCATATCCTGCAATTGCTCGAAGACTGCAGCTTTCGCGCCCGCCGCGAGAACAAGCCATTGAGCTTTGCGATGCTGGATATCGACCACTTCAAACGTGTCAATGACAGCCACGGCCACCCCATGGGCGACCGGGTGATCAAGAGCCTGGCGCTGTTTCTCAAGCAGCGCCTGCGCAAGACCGACTACATCGGCCGTTATGGCGGTGAAGAATTCGCCATTGTGATGCCCGACACCGACGTGGAATCGGCCTGCAAGGTACTGGACGACATTCGGCGGCGCTTTGCAGAAATCCACTACCCCGCCCAACCGCAGGATTTGTGGTGCACCTTCAGCGCCGGCCTGGTGGAGCTGTGTGACGGTTGCGACAGCCTGACGATGGCTGCCCAGGCTGACGAAGCGCTATATCTTGCCAAGGACGCCGGACGCAACCGCGTGCAAGCCGCGCGCGCATCAAAGCAAAGTGCCATCTTTTCACCGGAATCCACCGAATCGGTCATAACTCTGTAACGCAAGCGCAATAACTTCAGGCACTTATCTTTTGCCGTCGGTTGAAACCCCGCATGCGCCTCAAGCTGCTGACCAATCTCAATACCCTTCTGCTGGTGGCCGTATGCCTGGCCCTCGGGGCGACGCTGTGGTGGTCGCAACGGGCGCTGGAGCGGCCTTATTTATTGATGGAGCGCTACCTGGGCCTGTCCCAGGGCTTTCAAAACCAGGCAGCGCGCAATATCGACGACTACCTGGCCAGCGGCGATGCCCTGCGCCTGAGCAGCGCCAGTCAAAGCCTGGAGAGCCTGTTGCAGCAACTCGCGCAATTGCCGGCCGAGTTAGCGCAAACCCTGCACCCCAGCCTTGCGGACCTGGAAACCTTCAGTAAGACCGACCTGCTGGCGGCAGGCAAGCTGGCCGGCGACCCGCAAGCACTGTTGGTTCAGGCCGAGCGCGAACTGGGCGCAAACCTGGAGCAACTGAGCCAGTACGCCAGCGGCGTCAACTCCACAGACGCAGCACGCTACCTGCCTCCCCTGCTGACCGCCTCGCAGCATCTGGGCAAATTGTCCCTGGCCCGCGACAAGCTGGTGAGCAGCGGCCGCGCCGAGCTGGCCGACGAGGTGGAGCGCGAGATTGCCACCATGCGCACCCAGGCCGACCTGTTGGCGCAGTTACCATTGCTTGGGGTAAAGGCCAGCGCCGAATCCAACGTTGACGATTTCTCCGCGTTGATGGGCCTGGAAAACACCGAAAAAACCGCAGCCCAGGACACCGGCGTCGACCTCAAGCGCGAGCTCAACAGCCTGTTGACCCGCTACCCCGCCGAACTCCAGCGCACCCGCGAGCAGATCCAGCAGCGCGCCGACCTCGCCGCTGCCACCCACCTGAAGATCGCCAACGTGCAACAGGCCATCGCCGGCCTGGAGCCGGTAGTGCGTGCACAGCACGCCAGAATCCAGGGCGAGGTGCGTGTGCTGCAAGGCGTGATGATCGGCCTGATCCTGTTGATCGCACTGCTGATCGACACGCTTCAACGGCGCCTGGCACGGGTGCTGACCAATCTGGCACCGGCCTTGTCGACCTGGGCCGAAGGTAATTTCAGCCAGCCGATAGCCCTGGGCAAGACCAACCATGAACTGCACGCTATCGAAGCCTCCCTGAACCTCCTGCGCGCCTATCTGGTGGGCCTGGTAGGCACTATTCGCGGGAATGCCGAAGCAGTGGCCGGCAGCAGCCGCGCCCTCGCCGAACTGAGCAGCGGCCTGCACGACGGCGCCGAGCGTCAGGCCGGCGACACCGCGCAAATCCGTGACTCCCTGGGTGAACTGGAAGCCACCATCCAGCAAGTGGCCGGGGATGCCAGCCAGGCTGCCGGCGCCAGTCGCAGTGCAGGCTTTGCTGTGGAGCAAGGCCAGCGCGTAATCGGCCTGAGCCTGACCGGGTTGCACGCCTTGGTGGGCGAAGTGCAGCAAAATGCGCAGATGATCGAGAAACTCGCGGAAGAATCCGCCACCATCGGCGGCGTGCTGACCGTGATTCGCTCGATTGCCGAGCAGACCAACTTGCTGGCGCTCAATGCCGCTATCGAGGCGGCTCGCGCCGGTGAAGCCGGACGCGGCTTCGCGGTGGTGGCCGACGAAGTCCGTTCCCTGGCCCAGCGCACCGCTGGCGCTACTGCCGAAATCCAGGGCCTGATCGCCGGCCTGCAAACCGCCGCCCATCAATCGGTACAAGGCATGCGCGCCCAGGTTGAACACGCCGAAGCCACCGCCCAGCAAGCCCAGGCAGCAGATGGTGCGCTGGATGAAATCGTCGGCGCGATCCAGACGATTTCCGAGACGGCGGTACGCATTGCCGATGTGACTGCGCAGCAGAGTGGGGCCGTGAGTGAGATTCGCGATAACAGTGAGCGGATTCACCAGCTGGGTGAGGACAACCTGCTGCGTATCGGCCAGGGGCGTAGCCAGGGTGAGCACCTGTTGGT
Organism: Pseudomonas sp. W2Jun17; assembly: GCF_023127795.1. Lineage (NCBI taxonomy): Bacteria > Pseudomonadati > Pseudomonadota > Gammaproteobacteria > Pseudomonadales > Pseudomonadaceae > Pseudomonas > Pseudomonas sp. W2Jun17. Next base: position 35,456 of record NZ_SPKO01000025.1, read on the forward strand.
GCTCGGAGGGCAACTCAACACTGCCGTACAAGCCTTCCGCGTCTGACCCGCTCTCCCGCCCTATGGAGATCAAATGTGGGAGGGGGCTTGCTCCCGATTACAGTGTGTCAGTCTCAATACCTGTAGCTGATCCACCGCTATCGGGAGCAAGCCCCCTCCCACATTTGATCTTCAGTGGATTCAAGACCGTGTTCGGCATGACCGGATTCCGGGCCACAGTCACAAATTTCGCGCAATCCTCGCTAATCGTGCTGGCTACTGCATAGAACTGGACAGTCACAAAGGCTTTGCGGCATAGTCGCCGGGTTCTGCCGCACCCCTACCAATAACAAGGAACAGCCGATGGCGACCTTACTGGTTCTTCATGGACCCAACCTGAACCTGCTTGGCACCCGCGAACCGGGCGTCTACGGGGCAGTGACCCTCGACCAGATCAACCTCGACCTGGAAAGACGGGCCCGTGAAGCCGGCCACCATCTGCTCTACCTGCAAAGCAATGCCGAGTATGAATTGATTGATCGCATCCACGCCGCGCGTAACGAAGGCGTGGACTTTATCCTGATCAATCCCGCCGCTTTTACGCATACAAGCGTTGCATTACGTGACGCGCTGCTGGCGGTGAGCATCCCATTCATCGAAGTGCATTTATCGAACGTGCACAAACGCGAAGCTTTCCGCCATCACTCTTACTTCTCCGATGTAGCGGTAGGAGTGATCTGCGGCCTTGGCGCCAGCGGTTACCGACTGGCCCTGGAGGCCGCCCTGGAACACGTTGAAGAACAGGCTAAACGCCCCTGACCGACCCTTGGGAGTTGATGATTCATGGATATCCGTAAAGTTAAGAAACTGATCGAACTGCTGGAAGAATCCGGTATCGACGAGCTGGAAATCAAGGAAGGCGAAGAGTCCGTACGGATCAGCCGTCACAGCAAGACCCCGGCCCAACAGTTCTACGCACCGCAGATGCAAGCACCGGCTCCTGCCGCTGCCGCCCCTGCCGCCGCTCCAGCCGCTGCCGCAGCCCCTGCTGCCCCAGCCGCACCAGCGTTGAACGGCTTCGTGGTCAAGTCGCCAATGGTCGGTACTTTCTACCGCACCCCGGCACCGACCTCGCCAGCCTTCGTTGAAGTAGGCAAGACCGTGAAAGTGGGCGACACCATCTGCATCGTTGAAGCGATGAAGATGATGAACCACATCACCGCTGAAAAAGCCGGCGTCATTGAATCCATCCTGGTAGAAAACGGTCAGCCGGTTGAGTACGACCAGCCGCTGTTCACCATCGTTTGAACCGCGGAGCGCCTTCGATGTTGAAACCTGCGAAGAAACTGCAAAAAGTCCTGATCGCCAACCGCGGCGAGATCGCGCTGCGTATCCTGCGCGCCTGTAAGGAAGAGGGCATCAAGACCGTCGCTGTTTACTCGACGGCCGATACCGAATTGATGCACGTGAAACTGGCGGACGAAAGCATCTGCATCGGCCCGCCACTGGCCACGAACTCGTACCTGAAAGTCTCGAACATCATCGCTGCCGCAGAAGTGACCGGCGCTGATGGCATCCACCCGGGCTACGGCTTCCTCGCGGAAAACGCCGACTTCGCCGAACAGGTGGAAAAATCCGGGTTTGCCTTCATCGGCCCCAAAGCCGAAACCATTCGCCTGATGGGCGACAAGGTCTCGGCCAAGGACGCCATGATTGCAGCGGGCGTGCCGACCGTTCCAGGCTCCGACGGCCCACTGCCTGAAGACGAGGAAACCGCTCTGCGCATTGGTCGCGAAGTCGGTTACCCGGTGATCATCAAGGCCGCCGGTGGCGGTGGTGGTCGCGGTATGCGCGTGGTGCACAAGGAAGAAGACCTGATCGAAGCCGCCAAGCAGACCCGCTCCGAAGCGGGCGCCTGGTTCGGCAACCCGATGGTCTACCTGGAGAAGTACCTGACCAACCCACGTCACGTGGAAGTCCAGGTGCTGTCCGACGGCCAGGGCCACGCCATCCACCTGGGCGACCGCGATTGCTCGCTGCAACGTCGTCACCAGAAAGTGTTGGAAGAAGCCCCGGCACCGGGCCTCGACGAAAAAGCCCGCCAGGAAGTCCTGGCACGCTGCGTCAAGGCGTGCATCGACATCAACTACCGTGGCGCCGGTACCTTCGAGTTCCTCTACGAGAACGGTCGCTTCTACTTCATCGAGATGAACACTCGTGTGCAGGTAGAGCATCCGGTTTCGGAGATGGTCACCGGTATCGACATCGTCAAGGAGATGCTGAGCATCGCCGCGGGTAACGTGCTGTCCTTCACCCAGGACGACGTGAAGATGCACGGCCACTCCCTGGAGTGCCGCATCAACGCCGAAGACCCGAAAACCTTTATCCCAAGCCCTGGCCTGGTCAAGCATTTCCACGCGCCCGGCGGCAACGGCGTACGTGTGGATTCGCACCTGTACAGCGGCTACAAGGTTCCGTCCAACTACGACTCGCTGATCGGCAAGCTGATAACCTGGGGCGCGACCCGCGACGAGGCCATGGCCCGTATGCGCAACGCCCTGGACGAAATCGTGGTCGACGGCATCAAGACCAACATCCCGCTGCATCGGGACCTGGTTCGCGATGAGGGCTTCTGCGAGGGTGGTGTGAACATTCACTACCTGGAACACAAGCTGGCCAACCAGTAAGTGCTCCACCCAACAAAGCCGCCTTCGGGCGGCTTTGTTGTTTCTGCCCCCCAGCTTTCAGGCCATACACAGTACAAATGTGGGAGGGGGCTTGCCCCCGATTGCAGTGTGTCAGCCTCAGTATCTGTAACTGATCCACCGCTATCGGGGGCAAGCCCCCTCCCACATTTGGTCCGCATTCATTCAGTAATGTCGTCTTATGCTGCCCGCTCGCGTAAACTTGCGCGCTTTCGCGGCCTACTCGCTGCACATTCATTTTTTCAAAGGTGCCCGCCATGCCTTGGCTGCAAGTCCGTCTCGCCATCAGCCCAGAACAAGCCGAAACCTACGAAGACGCTTTCCTCGAAGTGGGCGCTGTGTCGGTGACCTTCATGGACGCCGAAGACCAGCCGATCTTCGAGCCGGAACTCAACACCACGCCGCTGTGGTCCCACACCCACCTGCTGGCCCTGTTCGAAGACGGCACCGATGCCGCCGCCGTACTGGCCCATATGGAACTGCTCACCGGCGGCCCGCTGCCCGAGCATCACAGCGAAGTCATCGAAGACCAGGACTGGGAACGCAGCTGGATGGATAACTTCCAGCCCATGCGCTTCGGCCAGCGCCTGTGGATCGTGCCAAGCTGGCACGCTGCTCCCGAGCCAGACGCCGTCAACCTGCTGCTGGACCCGGGCCTGGCGTTCGGCACCGGCACCCACCCCACCACCGCCCTGTGCCTGGAATGGCTGGACGGCCAGGACCTGACCGACAGCAACGTACTGGACTTCGGCTGCGGCTCCGGAATCCTGGCGATTGCCGCGCTGCTGCTGGGCGCCAAGGAGGCCGTGGGCACCGATATCGACGTGCAGGCCCTGGAAGCCTCCCGCGATAACGCCGGGCGTAATAACATCGCTGAAGGCAAATTCCCACTCTATCTGCCTGAAGATCTGCCCCAGGTACAGGCCGATGTACTGGTCGCCAATATCCTCGCCGGGCCGCTGGTGTCGCTGGCACCGCAACTGTCGAGCCTGGTCAAGCCGGGTGGGCGCCTGGCGCTGTCGGGTATCCTCGCCGAGCAAGGTGAAGAAGTGGCTGCGGCCTACGCCAGGGATTTCGAGCTGGACCCGATCGCCAACCGTGATGGCTGGGTACGCATCAGCGGTCGTCGGCGCTAGAATGAGCGCTTGTCTGAATCGGATGGCCGCATGACCGACAGTTTCGTCACCCAGTGCCCGCATTGCCAAGCCCGCTTCCGTGTCAACCACGCTCAGTTGAGCGTGGCCCGTGGCGTGGTGCGCTGCGGCTCGTGCCTGCAAGTGTTCAACGCCGCTCGCCAGTTGCTGGAGCAGCGCGCCCAAGTGTCGGCAGCCGAACCTGAACTGGCCACTGTGGTTGAGCCAACGCCTGCCCCCCCGCGAGCCATCAGCCAGAAACAGTGGACAGCCCAGGAGCTGGACCTGGACAACCTGGACCTGGACGAAGAACTGGCCAAGCTCGAGCGCCGCGAGATTCAGCACACTCAACCCCAGGGCGCGGAGCGTCGGCAACCCGGCACCGATCGTCGGCACAAGGAAGACACCCTCAGCGCCAGCCGCGACACGGTCAAGGCCGAGGAAGAACAATGGGCCGCCAGCCTGTTCAGCGAGCCCGCGCAAGAGCGCGCAGACAGCGACGAAGACGAGCCTGAACCAAGCAATACCCGGCAGCGCACCGAACCGTCCATGTCGCTGCACAGCGAAACCATCGACGACGAGCCAACCCTGCTCTCGCCCCTGCATGACGACGAGCCCGACCCGCCCTTCACGCCCCTGACCCCAGCGGCAGAAGAAGCCGATGAACGCCCGCAATCACGGCGTAAACGCCCACGCACCGAGGCCAGCGTGCACGACGCCGTGCTCCAGGACCTTGAAGACGACCCGCTGCACCTCTATGCGCAGAAACGTCCGTCGGGCTGGGGCCGCCGCCTGATCTGGATCCTGCTGGTGCTGATCGCCGCCGCCGGCCTGGCAGGCCAGTACATCGCCTACCAATTCGACGAACTGGCCCGTCAGGACGCCTACCGTCCGTGGTTCCAGCAGCTGTGCCCGAAATTGGGTTGCACCGTGCCATCGCGGGTCGATATCGCCCATATCAAGAGCAGCAACCTGGTGGTACGCAGCCACCCGGAGTTCGCCGGTGCGCTGGTGGTGGATGCGATCCTCTATAACCGCGCAACCTTTTCCCAGCCGTTCCCGCTGCTGGAACTGCGTTTTGCAGATTTGAACGGCAGCCTGATCGCCAGCCGTCGCTTCAAACCCGCCGAGTATCTGAGCGGCGAGTTGGCCGGCGTCAGCGAAATGCCTTCGCAGACACCGATCCACATTTCCCTGGACATCCTTGATCCCGGCAACAAAGCCGTGAACTACAGCCTGAGCTTCCACTCGCCCGAGTGAAACGCCACGCCCGCAGAGGGTTGACGGCGGATTATTGACTTGACCGACGTCAACCAAACCGGCGGCGATAAAAAAATAACTGTTCAGATTTTATCCAATTCAGCCTTTAACCCGTCATCGAGAGCGGGTATCATGCCAACCCTTTTTCGAACTCTAATGATCCGGCCCCACAACAGGGAAGTCCTATGTCGGCGGTACGCATCGGCCCATATACATTGCAGAACGGCTTGATCCTCGCCCCGATGGCGGGTGTCACCGATCAGCCCTTTCGTCAGCTGTGCAAGCGTTTAGGCGCGGGTCTAGTAGTCTCTGAAATGGTTACCAGCGACATGAGTTTGTGGAACACCCGCAAATCGCGGATGCGCATGATCCACGAAGGTGATCCCGAGCCACGCTCGGTACAGATCGCCGGGGGTGATGCGCAGATGCTGGCGGATGCGGCCCGGGCCAATGTGGAGCTGGGTGCACAGATCATTGATATCAACATGGGCTGCCCGGCCAAGAAGGTCTGCAACAAGGCCGCCGGTTCCGCCCTGTTGAAAGATGAGCAGTTGGTCGCCGAGATCCTGCAGGCCGTCGTTGGCGCAGTCGATGTGCCGGTGACCCTGAAGATTCGTACCGGTTGGGACCGGGACAACAAAAATGGCCTCACAGTGGCAAAGATCGCTGAACAGGCCGGGATTACAGCGCTGGCGGTGCATGGCCGTACCCGCGCCGACCTTTATACCGGTGAAGCCGAGTACGACACCATTGCCGCGATCAAGCAGGCCGTGTCGATGCCGGTATTTGCCAATGGCGACATCGACTGCGCCGAGAAAGCCCGGCGTGTGCTGCACGCAACCGGTGCCGACGGATTGTTGATTGGCCGGGCCGCCCAGGGGCGACCGTGGATTTTTCGCGAGATCGAGCATTTCCTGCGCACTGGTGAAGTCTTGCCGGCGCCGGAGTTGGTCGAAGTGGAACGTATTCTGCTGGAGCATCTGGCCGCCCTGCACGCCTTCTATGGGGATGTGATGGGCGTACGCATTGCTCGCAAGCATGTCGGCTGGTATCTCGCCACCTTGCCGGGCGCCAAGGAATTTCGCGCTCAGTTCAATCGTTTGGATGAAACGCAGGCACAGGTCGCCACCGTTCGTGAGTTCTTCGCCGAACGTGACAAGAGCCTGGGAACAGGGGATGGAAAAGGGGTGGCCGCATGACGATGATGACCGAGACTTTAGTGAGTGGAACAACACCCGTGAGCGACAACGTCAATTTGAAACAGCACCTCAACACGCCCAGCGAAGAAGGCCAGACCCTTCGCGGGAGTGTCGAGAAAGCGCTGCACAATTATTTCGCCCACCTTGAGGGTGCTTCCGTCACGGACGTGTACAACCTGGTGCTCTCCGAAGTCGAGGCGCCCTTGCTCGAAAGCGTGATGAACTACGTCAAGGGCAACCAGACCAAAGCCAGTGAGCTGCTGGGCCTCAACCGTGGCACCTTGCGCAAAAAGCTCAAGCAGTACGATTTGCTGTAAGCATTCAATCAAACCAGAAAGGCGCCCGCGTAAAACCGGTCGCCTTTTTTGCTGACTCCTTTGCTTTTGATGGAAATTGAAATGACCGACCAGACTACCCGCCTGCCGATCCGCCGCGCCTTGATCAGTGTTTCCGACAAGACCGGGATCCTCGAATTTGCCCGGGAGCTGGAAGCCCTGGGTGTGGAAATCCTCTCCACGGGCGGGACCTTCAAACTGCTGCAGGACAACGGCGTGGCCGCAGTAGAAGTCGCGGACTACACCGGTTTCGCAGAAATGATGGACGGTCGCGTCAAGACCCTGCACCCGAAAATCCATGGCGGCATCCTCGGCCGTCGCGGCATCGACGACGCCATCATGACCGAGCACGGCATCAAGCTGATCGACCTGGTGGCCGTTAACCTCTACCCATTCGAAGCCACCATCAACAAGCCAGGCTGCGACCTTCCCACCGCCATCGAGAACATCGATATCGGCGGCCCGACCATGGTGCGCTCGGCGGCCAAGAACCACAAAGACGTGGCCATCGTGGTCAACGCCAGCGACTACGCCAACGTGCTGGCAAACCTGAAAGCCGGTGGCCTGACCTACGCCCAGCGTTTCGACCTGATGCTCAAGGCGTTCGAACACACCGCAGCCTATGACGGCATGATCGCCAACTACATGGGCACCGTGAACCAAGCGGCTGACACCTTGAGCACAGAAGGTCGCAGCCAGTTCCCGCGCACCTTCAACAGCCAGTTCATCAAGGCCCAGGAAATGCGCTACGGCGAGAACCCGCACCAGAGCGCGGCGTTCTACGTGGAAGCCAAGCCTGCCGAAGTGGGCATTGCCACCGCGACCCAGCTGCAAGGCAAAGAACTTTCCTACAACAACGTGGCCGATACCGACGCCGCGCTGGAATGCGTGAAGAGCTTCGTCAAACCGGCCTGCGTGATCGTCAAGCACGCCAACCCGTGCGGCGTGGCCGTGAGCCCGGACGCTGAAGGCGGTATCCGCCAGGCGTACGAACTGGCCTACGCCACCGATACCGAATCTGCGTTCGGCGGCATCATTGCCTTCAACCGCGAGCTGGATGCCGAGACCGCCAAGGCGATCGTCGAGCGCCAGTTCGTCGAGGTGATCATCGCGCCAAGCGTCAGCGAAGAAGCCCGCGCCATTGTCGCCGCCAAAGCCAACGTGCGCCTGCTGGCCTGCGGCGAGTGGTCGGCCGACCGCGCCGCTGCCTGGGACTACAAGCGCGTCAATGGCGGCTTGCTGGTACAGAGCCGCGACATCGGCATGATCGGCAGCCAAGACTTGAAAGTGGTGACCAAACGCGCCCCGACCGAGCAAGAGATCAACGATTTGATCTTTGCCTGGAAAGTCGCCAAGTACGTTAAATCCAACGCCATCGTCTACGCCAAGAACCGCCAGACCATCGGTGTCGGCGCCGGCCAGATGAGCCGTGTGAACTCGGCGCGTATCGCCGCGATCAAGGCAGAACACGCCGGTTTGCAGGTGGTGGGTTCGGTAATGGCTTCCGATGCATTCTTCCCGTTCCGTGATGGCCTGGATAACGCCGCGAAAGCCGGTGTTACTGCCGTGATCCAACCGGGCGGCTCGATGCGTGATGCAGAAGTGATTGCCGCTGCTGATGAAGCCGGCATCGCCATGGTCTTCACCGGTATGCGCCACTTCCGCCACTGATCCCACTCGATCGAAATGTGGGAGGGGGCTTGCTCCCGATAGCGGTATTTCAGCAGGTTGATTATTTGACTGATACACCGCAATCGGGAGCAAGCCCCCTCCCACATAAAGCGCACTTGCGGCGCCTCACAGAATTTGCTTCATCCGAGGTTTTTGAAATGAATGTTTTGATCATTGGCAGCGGTGGCCGTGAACACGCCCTGGCCTGGAAAGTTGCCCAGGACCCACGTGTCCAGAAAGTCTTCGTCGCCCCCGGCAACGCCGGTACCGCCATTGAGGCCAAGTGCGAAAACGTCGCCATCGACGTACTGGCCCTTGAGCAACTGGCAGATTTTGCCGAGAAGAATGTTTCCCTGACCATCGTCGGCCCGGAAGTGCCACTGGTTGCCGGCGTCGTCGATCTGTTCCGCAGCCGTGGCCTGGATTGCTTCGGCCCGACCGCTGGCGCCGCCCAGTTGGAAGGCTCGAAAGCCTTCACCAAGGATTTCCTGGCACGCCACAAGATCCCCACCGCCGACTACCAGAACTTCACCGAGATCGAGCCGGCCCTCGCCTACCTGCGCGAAAAAGGCGCACCGATCGTGATCAAGGCCGATGGCCTGGCTGCCGGTAAAGGCGTGATCGTCGCCATGACCCTGCAGGAAGCCGAAGACGCCGTGCGCGACATGCTCGCCGGCAATGCCTTTGGTGATGCAGGTTCGCGCGTGGTGATCGAGGAATTCCTCGACGGCGAAGAAGCCAGTTTCATCGTAATGGTCGACGGCAAGAACGTACTGCCCATGGCCACCAGCCAGGACCACAAGCGCGTCGGCAATGGCGACAGCGGCCCGAACACTGGCGGCATGGGTGCTTACTCCCCGGCGCCAGTGGTCACCAGCGATGTGCATCAGCGCGTCATGGACCTGGTGATCTGGCCGACCGTGCGCGGCATGGCCGACGAGGGCAACGTCTACACCGGTTTCCTCTACGCCGGCCTGATGATCGACAAAGCCGGTAACCCGAAAGTCATCGAGTTCAACTGCCGTTTCGGCGATCCGGAAACACAACCGGTGATGCTGCGCCTGCAATCTAGCCTGGTGCTGCTGGTGGAAGCGGCGCTGGCCCAAGCGCTGGATAAGGTCGAAGCACAGTGGGACCCACGCCCGAGCGTCGGCATCGTGCTGGCGGCCGGTGGTTACCCTGCCGATTACGCCAAGGGCGATGTGATTGAAGGTCTGGATGCCGCCGCTGCGCTGGAAGGCAAGGTGTTCCACGCAGGCACCGCGCTCAAGGACGGCAAAGTTGTAACCGCAGGTGGCCGTGTGTTGTGCGCCACCGCAATGGGTGCCAGTGTCGATGCAGCACAACAGCAGGCGTACAAGCTGGCTGCGAAAATCGACTGGAAAGGTTGTTTCTACCGCACCGACATCGGCTACCGTGCCATTGCCCGTGAACGCGGCGAGAACAGCTGAGAGCTACACTTGCAGTAGCTATCCGTTCGGTTAGGTAAGGGCCTTTGGCCCTTGCCGTACACATGTCGCCCCGCGCATAGTTAACCCGTGCATCAACCTACGAAGGGATTTCGCCGTGCGCTGGCTCAGGATCGCCATAGGTTTCACAGTCAGCTTGCTGACCCTGCTCTGCCTGCTCCCGGCCCAGGCCGCCGCACAAGGCAGTGGTTGGGCGGTATTGCTTGATGAACAGGCCGACCTGCAACTGAGCGACATCCGTTCCGCCCGCTACACCAATCAATTCAGCCCCATCGAACTGGACCGGATCACTGCCGCGCAGCCGGACGGTGCGTTGTGGGTGCGGTTCAGGCTGCAGCCCGGCAAGCACGAACAAGTGCTGCGGGTCTTTGCCCCGGATCTTTCCAGCCTGAGCCTGTATGTACTGGACGGCGATACCCTGGTGGAGCAACAAACCACCGGCACGCGCCAACCCCAGGTTGAACGCCCGCTGCCCAGCAGCGATTTCATGCTGCCGATGCCCCAGAGCCCACGGCCTCTGGAGGTGTACCTGCGCCTGGTCTCGGAACACGAACTGCGCCCCTACATCACCCTGGAACCTGCAGTACTGGCCGCCGCCAACCAGAACCAGACGCTGATCTACGGCCTGCTGTTCGGCGTGCTGCTGATGCTGATCCTGCACAACCTCACGCGCTTCGCCTACCACCGCTCGCGCAGCAGCCTGTGGCTGGCCGCCTGCGAATTGCTGTTGATGCTCAGCCTGGCGCTGCTGCTCAACCTGGTGGGGCCATGGCTGCCGAACTGGCACGCGATCCAGACCCCTGGCGCCTACCTCGCCCTGTTGCTGACCGCACCTTGCGGGTTGATGTTCGCCTACCGCTTCTTCATGCCCCTGGGCCCGCACCCGCTGAACAAGGTGTTGATGGCCGATATCCTGCTGATCGTGCTGTGCGGTCTGCTGTTGTTGTTCGTCAATACCCTGCCACTGAACATCATCACCTATGCCCTGGTGGCGCTGGCCGGCCTGAGCATGTTGTTTGTCTCGGCCTACCACTGGCAAAAAGGCTACCGCCCGGCGCGTCTGTTCGTGGCGGCGATGGTGGTGTTCAACATTGGCACACTGATCATTCTTCCCGCCCTGCTCGGCCTCACCCTGGTGGCGCCGCAGGGCCTGATCGTCACCCTGCTGGGTTTCATCTGCCTCAGCGGCCTGTTGATGAGCCTGGCCCTGGGCGAACGCCAGCGCGCGATTGTCGAAACGCGCTTCAGCCTGAGCCGCGACCTGGCCGCCAGCAACGCCGAAATCGCCGCCAAGGCCGAGTTCCTGGCGAAGATCAGCCATGAAATCCGCACGCCCATGAACGGCGTGCTGGGCATGACCGAACTGCTATTGGGTACGCCGCTGTCGGTGAAGCAGCGCGACTACGTGCAGACCATCCACAGCGCCGGTAACGAGCTGCTCACCCTGATCAACGAGATTCTCGACATTTCCAAGCTGGAGTCCGGGCAGATCGAACTCGATGATGTGCAGTTCGACCTCAACGCGTTGATCGACGACTGCCTGAGTATCTTTCGCGCCAAGGCCGAGCAGCAGAATGTCGAGCTGATCAGCTTTATCCAGCCCCAGGTGCCACGCGTGATCAGCGGCGACCCGACGCGCCTGCGCCAGGCGTTGTTGAGCCTGCTGGAGAACGCCCTGCACAAGACCGATGAAGGCGAAGTGCTGATCGTCGTGGCCCTCGACGAGCGCAGCACCAAGCCCCGTTTGCGCATTGCCGTGCAGGACAGCGGCGTGCCGATGGAAGCCGCCGAACGCGACGCGCTGCTGCACAGCGAACTGCACAGCAAGAACTTCCTCTCGGCGACACGCCTGAGCGGTCACCTGGGCCTGGTCATTGCCCGCCAGTTGATCCTGCTGATGAACGGCGAATTCGGTATCAAGAGTGGCAGCCATCAGGGCAGTACCTTGTGGCTGACCCTGCCGCTGGACCCGGAGCGCCTGGAGCACCCGACGTCGGATCTCGACGGCCCGCTCAAGGACGCCCGCGTGCTGGTGGTGGACGACAACGACACCTGCCGCAAAGTACTGGTGCAGCAATGTTCGGCCTGGGGCCTGAATGTCAGCGCCGTGCCGTCCGGCAAGGAGGCCCTGGCGCTGCTGCGCACCAAGGCACACCTGCGCGATTACTTCGACGTGGTGCTGCTGGACCAGAACATGCCGGGCATGACCGGCATGCAACTGGCGGCGAAGATCAAGGAAGACCCGAGCCTGAACCACGACATCCTGCTGATCATGCTCACCGGTATCAGCAATGCGCCGAGCAAGATCATCGCGCGCAACTGCGGGATCAAGCGCATCCTCGCCAAACCCGTGGCCGGTTATACGCTCAAGACGACCCTGGCCGACGAACTGGCTCAACGCAGCAAAGGCGCAGCCATTCCACGCCCCGCCCCCAGCGCGCCGGTGGCGGTGACCGTGCCGAGCGATTTCCGCATCCTGGTAGCCGAAGACAACAGCATCTCCACCAAAGTGATTCGCGGCATGCTCGGCAAACTCAACCTCAACCCGGACACCGCCAGCAACGGCGAAGAAGCCCTGCAAGCGATGAAGGCCCAGCGCTATGACCTGGTGTTGATGGATTGTGAAATGCCAGTCCTCGATGGATTCTCTGCCACGCAGCAGCTGCGCGCGTGGGAAGTCAGCCACCAACGCGTACGCACGCCGGTGGTAGCGCTCACGGCGCATATTCTTTCGGAACATAAAGAACGCGCACGCCAGGCCGGCATGGACGGGCATATGGCCAAGCCGGTGGAGCTATCACAGTTGCGCGAGCTGGTGGATTACTGGGTAGTGCAGCGCCAAAAGCTTCCTGAGCGCAGCACCATTTCCTGATTTGAAATACCATCCCCTGTGGGAGCGGGCTTGCTCGCGAAGGCGGCCTGACAGCCGACACAGTTATACCGAGTACATATCCATTCCTGCGGTAACGGCCACTTAGGGTTCCGCTTTTACAGTGGGTCACTTTTGAAAAGCGCAGAAGTAACCCAAACGCTCTTGCCCCACCACTCGGCACCTCGCTTAGGCTCGGTGTGCCCGTA